>CACJQI010000032.1 GCA_902595535.1 uncultured Pelagibacteraceae bacterium | reverse complement strand
ATCTATATTGGAATACCATGCTTTGGGTCAAGTTTGGCTTTTAGACTCAAAACAAATCAAAACTGAAGATTCGTTATTAAAGATTTTAAAATTTTCTGTAGATATTTTGATTATTAATTTAGAGACTAATTATGAACTTTCTGGAAAAAAATTACTTGCAGATAAATTTGATTTTAAATTTTATGAAATATCACGTTTTCACGGAGCAAGTTTATTTATAAAGGTTGTGTTAGATAAATTATTTTCAATAATATTTTTAATATTATCATCTCCATTAATAGTTTTGGCAATGATCATAATTTATCTGGAAGATGGCTTTCCATTATTTTTTACTCAAAATAGGACTGGATGGGACGGTAGAAGATTTAAAATATATAAGCTTAGAACTTTAAAAAAAGAGAGTTTCGACAAAACTATTCAAGTTCAAGATGGTGATAAAAGAGTTTTAAAATTTGGAAAAATTATAAGGAGATACAGTATTGATGAGCTTCCACAATTTTATAATGTTTTGATAGGAGACATGTCAATTGTTGGGCCAAGACCTCATATGGTTGAACATGATATTAAATATGCTGCTTTATTTAGCAATTTTTTAAAAAGACATAAATGTAATCCTGGATTAACCGGATGGGCCCAAGTAAATGGGCTCAGAGGAGCTACGCCAAAGCCTGAAGTAATGAGAAGAAGAATGGAATTTGACTTATGGTATCTAAATAATTGGACAATTTGGCTTGATGTATACATTATTTTTAAGACTTTTTATGCCTTAATTAAATACAAAGGTGATTAAAGCTTTATTTATTTACAGATTCTTTCAAATCATATATTTAAACCTATAGTTGTATTATGATTGATGACTCTGCAAAACTAAAATTAAGAATAGAAAATTTTCAATCTAATTTTTTAGCAAAAGATAAAATTATTATTTTTGAGGAAAATAAATTTGATTTACTTATAGGTATTCTATTTAATGTAGTTAAAAATATATTATTACCAACAATTAATTTTTTTATAAAACCATTAATGAAAATAATAGACAAACTTTTAGATATTGCCACACAACAAAGTGAGCTAAAGAAGAAGATTTTAAAACAAGAGGAAGCACTTTTCAAAAATACTAAGTTGAATTCTGTATTATCAGAACAAATAAGTGAACTTAATAGAAAAATTGATCAATTATCGGTCAATAATATAACAAAATTAGATACAGAAAGTAATGAAGAAATTACTTATCCAATCAAGAATAATGAAATTAGTGAAGCATCAAATACTGAAGTTAGTTTTTATCAAAAAGAAAATTTAAGAATAAGTAATGAACTTTATGAAGCTCAAAAAAAGTTTGAAATTATGAAAAATGAAATTGAAAAATTTCAAAATCAAAGAAGTAATTTAATTAAAAAAATAAATTCTGTGAATGATGTCATTCAAGACAGTAATATAGTCACAAATGTTTTTGAAAATAATGAAATTAATAATAGGATAAATGTAAAAGATCCTGAAACTTCAAACAAAGCCTCAAAAATTGATCTAGACTTAGAAATAGAAAAAATATTTTCAAAAAAATAAAATTTAAATTAAAGATGTGTTAAAAAAAAATAAAGAAAATAATTCTTTAGATATAACTGCAATTATTCTTACCTATAATGAGGAAAAACATATCAAAAGATGTATTTTATCAATTAAGAAATTTGTTAAAAAAATTATTATTATTGACAGTTTTTCAACTGACAAAACATTAGAAATTGCAAAAAACTTTAAAGTTAAAATTTATAAACATAAGTTTATTAATCAAGCTAAGCAAATAAACTGGGCATTAAGAAAAATAAAATTTCAAACAAGTTGGATCTTAAGAATAGATGCCGATGAATATTTTACCAAAGAATTAAGAAAAAAAGTTACAACACATATTAATACTTTGAATTATAAATATGATGGTATTTCATTTAATAGAGTAATTAAATTTTTAAATAAAGAAATTCATTATGGTGGAACCTCACCACATAAGACACTTAGAATTTGGAAAAATAAAAAAGGTAGATGTGAGGATGTTTGGATGGATGAGCAAATTATTGTTAAAGGTAAAGTATTTCATATAAATCAAAATTTAATAGATGAAAATTTAAATGATCTAAAGTGGTGGAAGTTAAAACACAGAAATTATGCTAAAAGAGAAGCTATAAGTTTTCTTAATAATAAAAAAAACAAAAATAAATTTAAATTTATAAAGAAATTAAAAAATGTAAGAAAAAGAAAACATCTCAAAGAAAAAATTTATTATAAATTACCAATTTTTTTACGACCATTATTATTTTTTTTATATTCTCTG
>CACJQI010000031.1 GCA_902595535.1 uncultured Pelagibacteraceae bacterium | reverse complement strand
TTATTGAATTGTTTGGCGCAAATAGTAGAGCTAATGAAATAAAGTTGTATATTATAAGTATTAAAAGCGAATATTTAATAAAATTTTTATAATGAAAGACAGTCAAAGTAATTTCACTTTAAAATATTTTAGCTTATTAATCAAAATATTATTATTTTCATTATTATCTCAATACACATTAGCAAATGATGACAAGATTGGGACCGTGACAGAGATAAATGGAACTATAGTTGCTATTAATGATGAGTTAGAAGAAAGGGATTTACTTATACATGATCCTTTTTTTCTTAATGAAGAAATATTTGTAACCGAAGGTTCTTCTGCAACTATTCAATTTAATGATAGCACAACGGTTATTATGAAAGAACTTACATCAATAAATGTAAGTGAATTTGAAAATTCAAAAAAAAACCCAAAATTAAAAGCAGAGTTAGTTAAAGGAAAAATAATTATCGAATCTGGCTCTATTGCAAAAAAAGAAAATGGTGAAATGATAGTAGGAGTGACCACTTCTTCACTTGGGCTAAGAGGAACAAGAGTAGATATTGATTTAAAACCAAGTGGAAAATCTAATATTTCTTTAGCGACAGATAGTTTTGGTAATGTTGGAGCAATAGAGGTAAATTCAGATGGTCAAACTTCAAATATCACATCTACGGAACAAGTTTTAGAAATTTCAGAAAATAACGAAACCACATCAAGAGATAAAACAGATGAAGAAAAAGAGGAAGCAAAAACTGTTAGTGAAACTTTAATTAAATCTTCAAAAATAGACGAGGAAGAAATTACTAATCAACTTCAAAAAAAATTAGAGGATGGAAATCTTCGAGATGCCAATAATGATGGTGTCGTTAATGAAAGCGATGTTGAGATTGCAAAAGAACAAATTACGAATGAAAAAAAACAAAACATAGATTTTATTGTTGAAAATTCTAAAGATGAAAACACTGAATTTTTATCAGATGTAATCAATGAGTCTGATGAAAAAAGTACTGGTGAAGTAATTGAAAAGATTATTGAAAATAAAGATAATCTTGTCGAAGGGGTGGTTGAAAATCTATCCGATAAAGATAATAAATTTTTAACTTCTTCAACATCAGAAGGAGCTGGACTTATAAAAGAAAAAATTTTTGAAACTATAGTTGCTAAAGAAACCGATAAATCTGCAGCTATTTTAAGTAAAGTAATGGCTAAAGCTGATGATGCAACTGTTGCATCAGTTATTAATAATATTACTGAAAAAAATGCTAATGAAGATTCTAAACTATCATTAAAAGTGATGGCAGATTTCTCAGAAAAAAATCCAGAAAAATTAGAAACTTTAGTTCAAAATAGTGCGGATCAAATTGAGAAATTAACAATCTCAGCAGTTGAAAAAGCTGAATCCTCTAAAGAAGATGCTGATTTAATTGCAAAAGTTGTAGCAGTTGCAAGTGATGAGTTGATAAATAAAGTAGTTGAAGAGGTGAGTAAAAGTTCAACAGATGAAAAACAAACTTTATCTGCTCAAGTTTTAAAAGCTATTGTTGATATTGATTCTGATAAAATTGAAATTATTAATGATGATGTAAAAGATACAATGATTAAACAAACAATTGAATCAGCTCAAAATCAACAAGAGGGAACTGGTATTCAAGTAAGTGAGGATATGACTAGTATTGTATCTGATATTATCGTTAACTCAAATACAGAAACCGGCTCTAAAATGATTGAAGAATTAAACAACACTGAATCTGAAAGTGATTTATCATTAAAAGTTATCTCCGATATATCTGAAAAAGATACAACAAAACTTAATACATTATCTGAGAATAATAAAGAACAGATTGAAAAGTTAACAGAAACAGCGATTAAAAATGCTGATGCATCTGAAGAAAGCGCTCAATTGATTGCAAAAGTTGTAGCAAATGCAAGTGACGAATTAGCAAACAAAGTTGTTGAAGAGGTGAGTAAAAGTTCAACTGACGAAAAACAAACTTTATCAGCACAGGTTTTAAAAGCTATTGTTGATACGGAACCTAATAAATTAGATATTATTGAGGATGATGTAAAAGATACAATGATTAAACAAACAATCGAATCAGCTCAAAATCAACAAGAAGGTACAGGAGTTCAACAAGATCAGGATATGACTAGTATTGTATCTGATATTATCGTTAACTCAAATACAGAAACAGGTTCTAAAATGATTGAGGAATTGAACAATTCTTCAACTAACACAGAAAATGATTTATCTTTACAGGTTATTTCTGCTATCTCTGAAAAAGATACAACAAAACTTAATACTTTATCTGAAAATAACAAAGAACAAATTGAAAAGTTAACAGAAACAGCGATTAAGAACGCTGATGCCTCTGAAGAGAGTGCTGATTTAATTGCAAAAGTAGTTGCAAATGCAAGTGATGAATTAGTTAACAAAGTAGTTGAGGAAGTAAGTAAGAATTCAACAGATGAAAATCAAACTTTATCTGCTCAAGTTTTAAAAGCTATTGTTGATACGGAACCTAATAAATTAGATATTATTGAGGATGATGTAAAAGACACAATGATTAAACAAACAATTGAGTCA
>CACJQI010000030.1 GCA_902595535.1 uncultured Pelagibacteraceae bacterium | reverse complement strand
ATTTAGTACCACACAATTTACTTTTTGTGATAAAAGATTACAAGCACCTGAGTCTTGATGTCTTATTACAATTATGTCTGGGTGCATTGCATTTAAAGTCATTGCTGTATCAATTAATGTTTCACCTTTTTTAATTGCTGAGTTTCCCATATTCATAGACATTACGTCTGCACCTAATCTTTTTCCTGCCAATTCAAATGAACTTTGTGTTCTAGTCGAGGGTTCAAAAAAAAGATTAATTTGTGTTTTTCCATTTAGAACATTCAATCTTTTGTTCTTACTTTGGTTAAGTTTTATGAATTTTTGAGATTCATCTAGAATCAAATTAACATCATTAATTGATAAATCTTGGATGCCTAACAAATGTTTTTGAGAGATTTTAATAGCTTTGTTTGATTTAGTTGCCATTAAAATTAACTCTATAGTCATAAAGAAGCTTTATGGCAAGCATTAATTGTTTAAAAAATCTATTGCTCCTTGAAGTATGAAAGCTGCTGCATTTTGATCAATATTTTTTTCCCTTTTACTTACATTTACATCTAGTTGACTAGACAAATTAAATGCTCCAACCGTAGAAAGTCTTTCGTCCCAAAGGCAAACATCAATATCAATTGCCTTGTCTATGTTGTTAGAAACATCATTTACTGATTGAGAAGATCTGCCTAATGTTCCATCCATGTTGATAGGATTACCTATGACAATTCCTTTAATATTGTATTCTTCAATAAGTTTTTTAAGTTCATCAATTAATTCACTAGTATTAGTCTTATTTATAGTTTTAAAAGGTGTGGCTATAGATTGCTTTTCATCACAAATTGATACACCAATTCTTTTTGAGCCAAGGTCTAATCCAATTAATCTAGAGGTTTCAGACTGCTTTTTTTTTAAATCTTCGATAGTGATCATATTGTATATTTTTAACTTAAGTGATAGTTTGCGACATATTTAAATACCATATGACTATTGATCTTAAAACCATAAAACATATCTCAAAATTATCAAGAATTTCTGTTGATGAACAAAAAGCCGAAAAACTTGCTGGTGATTTAAACTCAATATTTGAATTTATTGAAAAATTAAATGAATTAAAGACAGATAATGTTGAGCCACTAACATCAGTTGCTGAAACAACATTAAAATTTAGATCTGATGAGATTAAAAGTGAGAATATTAGAGAACAAATTATAAAAAATTCACCTGAAGATAATGAAGATTTTTTTGTAGTTCCAAAGGTAGTTGAATAATGTCCAACATAACCACTCAATCATTAACATCTTTAGTAGATAATATTAAAAATAAAGAATTATCTTCTGAGGAAGTTACCAAAGCATTTATAGACCGTTCAGAAAAATCAAAAGAATTAAATTCTTATATTTCTGAGGATTTTTCTAATGCAATTGATAAAGCAAAAAAATTTGATCAAAATCCTAATTTTGATTTAAAATTACCAGGCATACCTATGGCTGTTAAAGATCTATTTTGTACTGAAAACGTTAGAACCACTGCTGGTAGTAAAATTTTAGAAAATTTTGTTCCGACTTATGAGTCGACTGTTACACAAAATATATGGAATGAGGGTGCTATTTTACTTGGGAAATTAAATTGTGATGAATTTGCGATGGGATCATCAAATGAAACAAGTTATTATGGTAATGTTCAAAATCCAATAGACAAAGGATTAGTACCAGGTGGTTCATCTGGTGGTTCAGCAGCAGCTGTATCTGGTCAACTTACTCCTATTACAATTGGAACTGATACAGGTGGATCTATTAGACAACCAGCGTCGTTTACTGGAACTGTAGGTTTAAAACCAACCTATGGAAGTTGCTCTAGATATGGAATTGTTGCTTTTGCCTCATCTTTGGATCAGGCAGGACCTATGGCTCAAAATGTCAAAGATTGTGCATTGCTACAAGAAGTTATCAGCACTTATGATAAAAAAGATTCTACTTCAATAGACTTTAAAAGAAATCAATATAGCAAAGAATTAAACAAAGATATTACAGGAAAAAAAATAGGTATCCCTAAAGAATACAGAGTAGATGGTATGCCAAAGGAAATAGAAGATTTATGGCAAAAGGGAATTCAATACGCAAAAGATTGTGGAGCTGAAATAATAGATATTTCTCTACCTAATACTAGTTATGCTTTACCTACATATTACATAGTAGCTCCAGCAGAAGCTTCATCAAATTTAGCAAGATATGATGGCGTAAAGTATGGCTTTAGAGCTAAGGGTGAAAATTTAATTGATATGTATGAAAAAACAAGATCTGAAGGTTTTGGCGCTGAAGTTCAAAGAAGAATAATGATTGGCACATACGTTTTATCATCAGGATATTATGATGCTTATTATTTAAAAGCTCAAAAAGTTAGAAAACTAATTAAAAATGATTTTGATGAAGCTTATAAACAAGTTGATGCAATTCTAACACCATCAACACCTAGCTCAGCATTTAAAATAGGTGAAAAAAAAGATGATCCAGTTTCAATGTATTTGAATGATATATTTACAGTTCCAGTAAATCTAGCTGGACTACCAGCTATTTCTATTCCTGCAGGTCATGACGCAGCAGGTTATCCACTTG
>CACJQI010000029.1 GCA_902595535.1 uncultured Pelagibacteraceae bacterium | reverse complement strand
AGAACCTGTAAAAATTTCAATATTAATCTCAATATTTTCATTTTTCATGTATTCGCTAGTTTTTTTTTCATCATAACTTTGATGTAATTTACCATCTTGTACAATTTTTAAATTACCAAATTTGATTGAAAGTTTTTTCAAATTTATTTTAGATCCTGATTTTCCAATTGCCATTATTATACGACCCCAATTTGGATCTTCACCTGCAATTGCGGTTTTTACTAATGGTGAATTAGCAATTGAGAAAGCAATATTTTTTGCTTCTATTTCTGATTTACATTTTGTTACATTCACGGCTACAAACTTTGAAGATCCTTCGCCATCAGAGACTACTCTTTTAGCTAAACTTAATAAAAGTTTGTTTAATGCTAAATCAAAGCTCTTAATTTTTGTATCATTAAAATTTTTAACAACTAGATTATCGGCTTTACCTGTTGCAAAAATTGTTGCCATATCATTTGTGCTTGTGTCTCCATCACATGTAATGGCATTAAAAGTTGTGGAAATATTTTTTTTTAATAGTCTGCTTAAAATTTCATTTGATAATTTTGCATCTGTAAATACATAAGCCAATGTAGTTGCCATATTTGGATGTATCATCCCTGAACCCTTTGCTATTCCATAAATCTTGATTTTTTTATTTCCAATTTTACATTCCTCCATAGCCAACTTAGGTTTAGTGTCTGTTGTCATTATTCCAAGAGCAGCTTTCATCCAAATAAATTTATTTTGGGTATATTTTATTTTGCTAATCAAATTGGGTATCTGATTTAGTATCTTTTGATAAGGAAATGCTTCACCTATAGTTCCAGTGCATCCAAACATAATATCTTTAGGAGAAATTTTTTTAGGATTATCTTCATCAAGTTCTTGTTTTTTATTTAATTCTTTAGAAATTTCTAAAGAAATTTTCTTTAGACCTTCATATCCTTCTTTGCCAGTAAATGCATTAGCGTTCCTTGTGTTAACTAATAGTGAATAAACTTTCTTACATTTTTGATTTAAGTTCCATTTAATATTTTCTGAAATTATTTTTGATTGTGTATAAACAGACGCATGATTAGCGCCATCTCTAAAATAAAACATTGCTAGATCATCTCTGTTATCTTTGTAAAGATTTGCACTACCAACAGAAATTGATAAACCATCTACATGCTCTAAGTCTTGAAAATCAATCATTCTGGTGTTTTTTGATTTTGAAGATAAAAAATTTGATAAATTAATTCCCATAATGTTTAAAATAATTATTTAATACATATATTAAACAATATAAGTAAACAATAAATCAAATACACATGTTTAATCCATTAAATTTAATTTCTAAATTCATCAAATCTAGTAATCAAAAAGAGCTGGATAGAATCTCAAATATTGTAACAAAAATAAACTCTCTAGAAGATGAATTCAAAAATTTAGACGATTTAGATTTTCCTAAAAAAACATCTGCTTTTAAAGATCAAATTAAAAATGGAAAAAAATTGGATGAAATTTTACCTGAAGCTTTTGCATTGGTTAGGGAGGCTTCTAAACGAACACGAAATGAAAGACACTTTGATGTTCAAATGATTGGTGGTGTTGTTTTGCATGAGGGTAAAATTGCAGAGATGAAAACTGGAGAAGGTAAGACTTTAACGATCACTTTGGCTGCATATCTTAATGCGCTGTCTGAAAAAGGAGTTCATATAGTAACTGTAAACGATTATCTTGCAAAAAGAGACTCTATAGAAATGGGGCAAATATATAATTTTCTTGGCCTAACATCGGGCTACATCAATAATGACCAAGATGATGAAGATAGAAAGAAAAATTATAACTGTGACATAACCTATGCAACTAATAGTGAATTAGGTTTCGATTATTTGAGAGATAATATGAAATTCTCAGAGACAGAAATGGTTCAGAGAGAACATGCTTTTTCTATTGTTGATGAAATTGACTCCTGCTTAATTGATGAGGCAAGAACTCCCCTAGTTATTTCGGGATCAGCAGATGATAAAACTGCTCAATATCTTGCAATAGATAAACTTGTAAAACAATTAAATGATAAAGATTACGAAATTGATGAAAAAGATAGAAGTATTCTTTTAACTAATGATGGAATTAATAATGTAGAAAAAATTTTTTCTGATGCAGGTATTTTAAAAAATAATAATTTTTATGATCCAGAAAATTTAGGTTTGGTTCATCATGTAAATCAAGCATTACGTGCAAATCATTTATTTGAAAAAGGTAAAGATTATATTGTTAAAGATGAAAATCTTAAAATTATTGATGAACTTACTGGTAGAATTTTAGAGGGAAGAAGATTTGGTGATGGATTACATCAAGCATTAGAAGCAAAAGAAAAAATTACTATTCAGGCAGAAAATCAAACCTTAGCTTCGATAACCTATCAAAATTATTTTAAACTTTATAAAAAAATATCAGGATGTACAGGAACAGCCGCAACAGAGTCAGAAGAATTTTTTGAAATTTATAATTTGCCTGTAGTAGTAATTCCTACAAATAATGAAATGATAAGAAAAGATTATAATGACCAAATTTTTAGAACTGAAGGTGAAAAAAATGATGCAATTATTGAAAGAATTGTAGAGTGTCATAATTTAGGTCAACCTATTTTAATATTTACATCAAGTATAAATAAATCAGAAATTTATTCAAAATTACTTAGTAAAAAAAATATTAAGCATGTTGTCTTAAAT
>CACJQI010000028.1 GCA_902595535.1 uncultured Pelagibacteraceae bacterium | reverse complement strand
TTATTAAATCTTTAGACGATAATAATTAATATTAGTCTTTAAATTTAATTCTTTTCCATTCTTACTAATTCAGCTTTTCAAAACACAAACATAATAGGATAAATAATAATGAGC
Organism: uncultured Pelagibacteraceae bacterium; assembly: GCA_902595535.1. GTDB lineage: Bacteria > Pseudomonadota > Alphaproteobacteria > Pelagibacterales > Pelagibacteraceae > Pelagibacter. Next base: position 4,046 of record CACJQI010000028.1, on the reverse strand, counting down.
GCAGAAAACATCTCATACGACTTAAAAAGATTTGCAGGAATTAAACGTGATTACACTGAAGAAGAAGTTGAGAGATTAAGAGGTTCAATTAAAATTGAATATTCATTATGTAAACAACAATCTCAAAAGCTTTGGAAATTATTAAACACTGAACCCTATGTAAATACACTTGGTTCATTATCAGGAAATCATGCAGTCCAACATGCTAAAGCAGGACTAAAAGCAATTTACTTAAGTGGATGGCAAGTGGCAGCAGATGCAAATAGTGCCGGGGAAATGTATCCTGATCAATCTTTATATCCTTACGATAGTGCTCCAAAATTAGTTGACTCGATGAACAATGCATTAATCAGAGCAGATCAAATCCAACATATGGAACTTAAAGATGGTGACATGAAAGAAGAAAATAAAGTTGATTATATGTTGCCAATTATTGCTGATGGTGAAGCAGGTTTTGGTGGTCCATTAAATGTATTTGAACTTGCAAAAAAATTTATTAAAGCAGGTGCTGCTGGTGTTCACTTTGAAGATCAACTAGCTAGTGAAAAAAAATGTGGTCATATGGGTGGTAAAGTTTTAGTTCCAACTGGAACAATGATTAAAAACTTAAAAGCTGCAAGATTAGCTGCTGATATTGCAAATGTTCCACTTATTATTTTAGCTAGAACAGATGCGAATGCTGCTAAACTTATTACTAACGATCATGATGAAAATGATAAACCATTTTTAACAGGTGAAAGATCACCTGAAGGTTTCTTTTATGTAAAACAAGGTATCGAGCAAGCTATATCAAGAGGTCTAGCTTATGCACCTTATTCAGATTTGATATGGTGTGAAACTGCTACACCAAATTTAGAAGAAGCTAAAAAATTTGCAGATGCAATTCATGAAAAATTTCCAGGAAAACTATTAGCTTATAATTGTTCTCCTTCATTTAACTGGAAAAAACATTTAAATGATGATGAAATTGCTTCTTTCCAACAAGAAATTTCTAAAATGGGATATAAATTTCAATTTATAACATTGGCTGGTTTCCATACTCAAAATATTGCTATCTTTGAACTTGCAGAAAAATACAAAAAAGAAGGAATGGCTGCATACTCTAGAATTCAAGAACAAGAATTTGCTAGAGAAAAAGATGGTTATACAAGTGTAAAACATCAAAGAGAAGTTGGTACTTCATATTTTGACTCCGTTTCCAATACTATTAGCAGTGGACAAAGCTCAACAACTGCAATGGAAGGTTCTACCGAGTCTGAACAATTTTAGTTAGAAATAGTTTCCCTCAAATTATTTTAAATAGCCCTTAATTGGGCTATTTTTTTGTTTGTAATGATTAAAAGAGACTGTTAAGGAACAAAAAATGAGTAATAAAAACTTTGGTTTTGGTACACAAATTAGGAAATCACCATACTTCGACTCTACCGTTAAATGGGGTGCAACTGGGTTTTCAGTCTATAATCATATGTATATTCCAAGAGATTTTGGTAGTCCTGAAAGAAATTTTTGGAATTTAATTCAAACAGCAATTCTTTGTGATGTTGCTGTAGAGAGACAAGTAGAAATTACTGGTCCTGATGCTTATAAATTTACACAATTACTCACTCCTAGAGATTTGTCAAAACTTGCAATTAGACAATGTAAATACGTTCTAATTACAAATAATGAAGGTGGTATTCTTAATGATCCAGTTTTATTAAGATTAGCTGAAAATCATTTTTGGTTATCTCTTGCTGATAGTGATGTATTATTATGGGCACAAGGTGTTGCTGTTAATTCAGGTTTAAATGTTCAAATTAAAGAACCAGATGTTTCTCCCTTACAACTACAAGGTCCTAACTCAGGAGAAATCATGGTTAAATTATTTGGAGAGGATATTAGAGAACTTAAATACTATTGGTTAAGAGAATACAATCTAGATGGTATTCCATTAATAGTTTCAAGGACTGGTTGGTCAAGTGAACTTGGATATGAAATATATCTTAGAGATGGCTCCAAAGGCAATGAATTGTATGAAAAAATTATGGAAGCAGGAAAAACACATGGTCTTCAGCCAGGTCACACATCATCAATAAGAAGGATTGAAGGTGGAATGTTATCCTATCATGCAGATGCAGATATAAATACTAATCCTTTTGAGCTTGGATTAGATCGACTTGTAAATTTAGATACTGATATAAATTTTGTAGGAAAAGAGGCATTAAAAAGTATTAAACAAAATGGTATCAAAAGAAAACAAGTTGGTATTGAAATTGATTGTGAGCCTTTAACAGGACCCAACACTACATTTTGGGAACTACAAAAAGATAATAAAAAAATTGGTAAAGTTACTTCGGCTGTTTATTCTCCAAGACTTAAAAAAAATATCGCTTTAGCGATGGTTGAAATTCAACAAACAGAAATAGGTAATAAATTTGAAGTAATCTCTAATGAAGGTAAATTCAATTGTACTGTCGTCGAAAAACCTTTTTACGATCCAAAAAAGAAAATTGCTAGTAGCTAGTTAAGATTTAATATTATACCCTTTTTTAAGCAATACAGAAACAACTGTAATACAAATAATTAAAAAAGCTACCATGGAAACTATGCTAATCCATATATTAAAATCTGAGACACCATAAAAAGCAAATCTTAAACCATTAATTAAATATACTACTGGATTAAAATAAGTAATCGTTTGCCAAAAATGTGGTAACATATCTAGGGAATAAAGACTTCCACCTAAAAAAACCATCGGTGTTATAACAAGAGTTGGAATAATAGACATTTGTTCAAAGTTTGAGCTCATTAAACCAATTAAAAATCCAAATAAAGCAAAGGTAAAGGCTACTAATAATAATAAAAATATCATTAGTAGTGGATACTTTACATTAACTTCGACAAAGAAAGTTGACGTTATAAATATAATTATACCAACAATTAATGTTTTAGTGGCACCTGCTCCAACAAATGCTAAGACTACTTCTAAAGTTGAAATTGGTGCTGCAAGTATTTCATAGATTGTTCCGTTAAATTTTGGAAAAAAAATTCCAAAAGAAGTATTGCTTATTGATTGAGTTAACAAAGTAAGCATTAATAGACCTGGAACAATATAGGATCCATAACTAATACCATCAATGTTTTCTACATAATTTCCAATCACTGATCCAAAAACTATAAAATATAAAGAAGTAGACAAAACTGGAGATAATAATGATTGCATTAACGTTCTTCTAAATCTATCCATTTCATGAAGATAAATTGCTTTAAATGCTAAATAATTAAATCTCATTATTTTCCTTAACTAAACTTACAAATATTTTTTCTAACGTGCTTTGTTCAGTTTTTAAGTCTCTTAATTTTAAACCTGCATCTTTTAAGTCTTGTAACAAGTTTGTGATACCAGTTTGTTTAGTACTCAAGCTGTAAGTATAATCTACTGACATCTTATCGCTTCTAATTTCAAGCTTATATTTTTCCAAACTAGATGGAATTTCATTTATTTCTTCTTGAAGATCTACAGTTAATTTTTTATGTCCCATCTTTTTGAGCAATTCTTTAGTTTGATCTACTAATATTATTTCTCCTTGATTAATCACACCTACCCTATCTGCAATAGCTTCTGCTTCTTCAATATAATGTGTGGTTAAAATAATGGTCACTCCGGTTTTTCTTAAATCTTCAACTACTTTCCACATATCTTTTCTTAATTCAACGTCAACACCAGCTGTGGGTTCATCTAAAAATATTATGGATGGTTCGTGAGATAATGCTTTTGCAATTAAAACTCTTCTTTTCATGCCTCCAGATAATTGTCTAAGTCTTTGATCTTTTTTATCCCAAAGACTCAAATCTTTTAAAATTTTTTCTATATGTTTTGGATTAGGTTTTTTCCCATACAAACCTCTTGAATAAGAGACGTTATTGAAAACAGTTTCAAATTGTTCTAGAGTTAACTCTTGTGGGACTAAACCAATTTTTGATCTTGTTTCCCTATAATCATTTATAATATCAAATCCATCGACAGTAACTTTTCCAGATGTTGGTTTTACTATCCCACAAATAAT
>CACJQI010000027.1 GCA_902595535.1 uncultured Pelagibacteraceae bacterium | reverse complement strand
GATGCTGGGATAGGATCTATGATTTTACTAACTTCAATTTGCATAAAACTTAAATTAAGTATCAAAATTTAATATTCAATACTATTATCCACATCTGTTACATCGAATAGTAGCAAACATTTCATCCCATTCAGACTCTTTTTCTTCAACATAATCCATTAGGCATCTTAATGCTTTTGATCTATCAGGTAGATCATATTTATCAACTATTTGCTCCAACATTTCCTCTGATTCTGAATATATTTCAAAAGAGATTTCTTTTTTTTCACTCATATTTTTTCCTTTCAATCTAAGGATATATCTTAAATAAACTTATGATATAAGCTAAATGATCGCTCTAAATTAAGGGTAACAACTCAGACAAATTTTTAATTTCATGCCTAGGAATATAATCAAGACTATCAAAAATATTATTATTTCTGTTTACCCAAATTGAATTATAGCCATAGTTTCCACCACCAGACACATCCCAAGTATTAGCACTTAAAAAAGCAACTTCATTTTTTTGAATTTTATATTTGTTAATTGGCATATCGTATACTTTAGAGTCTGGTTTATAAATACTAACTTCTTCTATTGAAAAAAGATCATCAAATAAATTATCTAAATTATTGCTTTTAACTAATTGATCAAGAAGGGCAGGTGTACCATTTGAAAGAATAGCAAGTTTTAAATTTCTTTCTTTAAGTGATTTTAAAACTTCAGGCACTTCTTTAAATAGTGAAAGAATTTTATAAAGATCTAATAATTCATTTCTCATTGAGGAGTTTATCTCAAATGCTTTCATAGATTTGTCTAAACTATCTTCGGTTACTTGCCAAAAATCTTTATGTCTTTTCATTAAACTTCTAAGCCAAGTATATTCTAGCTGAGTAGTTCTCCAGTAATTTGCAAAACCTTCCCACTTATCACCAATTTTATCTTTACATTTCTCTGCTGCAGAATTTACGTCAAATAAAGTTCCATATGCATCAAAAATTATTGCTTTAATATTTTTCATAATTAAACTTATTCTAATGAGTAATATTAGATTATTTTATCCCGAAAGTTTATCACTTAATTTGACAGCCACACTTGATAAATCACAATCTCATTATTTATGTAAAGTTATGAGAATTAAAGAAAATGAAGTTTTCTCTTTATTCAATAGTGGTGGAGAGTGGGAGGCAAAAATATTGAAAATTTCAAAAAGTGTTGTTGAGTTTAATGTTAAAAAACAATTGAGACAAAAAGAAAACTTTAAAGAGTTATGGTTAGCGTTTTCACCTATCAAATCTAATTACTTTAATTTTATGATACAGAAAGCAACTGAATTAGGGGTTACAAAGTTTTTGCCTATTATTTTTGATAGAACAATCGTTAGAAAGATAAATAAAGAGAGATTGGAAAAAGTTATTATAGAAGCAGCCGAACAATCTAATCGAATAAACGTTCCAGTTATTGAACAGCCACAAACCTTAGAAAGTTTTTTAAAGAACGATATGGACCTGATATTTACAGATTTGAATACCTCTAATAATAAAATTGACCTCAACCAGATAACATCAAATCCTACGTGTGTAATTATTGGACCTGAGGGAGATTTTTCTGAGGAGGAGAGGGAAGAGATTCTTAAATTTAATGGTGTTCAGCCTATTAAAATCAATGAAAATATCTTGAGATCTGAAACGGCTGTAATTTCTGCACTATCAATCATAAATTACGCCATTAATTGATATTTTGTCGCTAAAAGTAAAAGTGTATTTTTTTAAAAGACGCTCTATATAGGGTAAAAAAATGAAAAAAATTTTATTTATAATTCTATCATATTTTGTTGAATCAAGTGCTTTTGCTAAACAGCCTAAAGATTGGCAACTAGGCTTTCAAGAAGCAGCATCTTCTTCAATGAGAGAGATCGTTAACTTTCATGATAAATTGTTATTGCCAATCATTATTGCAATCAGTGTTTTTGTTTTATTTTTAATGGTTTATGCGTGTATTAGATTTAGAGCTTCAAGAAATCCAAATCCATCTACCACTACACACAATGTTGCAGTTGAAGTTTTATGGACATTAATACCATGTTTGATTTTAATTGTAATGGCTGTTCCATCTTTTAAGATTTTATATAAACAAGACGCAATTCCAAAAGCAGATGTTACGGTTAAGGCAATAGGTTACCAATGGTACTGGGGTTATGAATATCCAGATGAAAATATTATTTTTGACTCTTACATGATTGAGACAAAAGATCTTAAAAAAGATCAACCAAGATTGCTTGCTGTAGACAATGAAGTTGTTGTTCCAGTAAATAAAGTAGTTAAAGTTTTAATTACAGCAAACGATGTGTTGCATGCTTGGGCACTTCCTTCGTTTGGTGTTAAAAGAGATGCTGTACCTGGAAGAATAAATGAAACCTGGTTTAAAGCTGAGAAAGTTGGAACATATTATGGTCAATGTTCAGAGCTTTGTGGAATTAAACATGCATTTATGCCTATTACTGTAAGAGTAGTTACAGACGAAGAATATCAAGAATGGTTAACAGGTGCTAAAATAAAATTTGCAAAAGAAATTATAGAAGAAGATCAATTTAAAAAACTAGCGAGTAAATAATATGTATACACAAACTGCATCACACGACGATCACCATACACCAACTGGTTGGAAGCGTTGGGCTTATTCAACTAACCACAAAGATATTGGCACAATGTATTTAATATTTGCAATTGTTGCAGGTGTAATTGGTACTGCATTTTCTGTTTTAATGAGAATGGAATTGATGCATCCAGGTGATGGAATTTTAGGTGGCAATTATCACTTATATAATGTTTTAGTTACTGGACACGGTTTAATCATGATTTTCTTTATGGTTATGCCAGCAATGATTGGTGGCTTTGGTAATTGGTTTGTTCCTATAATGATTGGTGCACCTGATATGGCATTTCCAAGAATGAATAACATTTCGTTCTGGTTGTTACCAACTTCATTTATTTTATTAATAATGTCCATATTTATGGATGGCCCTCCAGGTCAAACAGGAGTTGGTGGTGGATGGACCATTTATCCTCCTTTATCTTCAAAAGCTGGACAGCCAGGACCTGCAATGGATTTTGCAATTTTAAGTTTACACTTAGCAGGAGCCTCTTCAATTCTTGGAGCGGTAAACTTTATTACTACAATCTTAAACATGAGAACTCCAGGTATGACATTGCACAAAATGCCTTTATTTGCTTGGTCTATTTTAGTTACTGCATTCTTATTGTTGTTATCATTGCCAGTTTTAGCAGGTGCAATCACAATGCTATTAACAGATAGAAATTTTGGAACCGCCTTTTTTGATGCTCAAACGGGAGGAGATCCAGTTCTATTCCAGCATTTATTTTGGTTCTTTGGTCACCCCGAAGTTTATATTTTGATTTTACCAGGATTTGGAATGATCAGTCATATCGTTTCAACATTTTCTAAAAAACCAGTCTTTGGTTATTTAGGTATGGCTTATGCTATGGTTGCAATTGGTATTGTGGGATTTGTTGTATGGGCTCACCACATGTACACAGTTGGTTTAAGCACAGATACTAAAGCTTACTTCTTGGCTGCAACAATGATTATTGCGGTTCCAACAGGTATTAAAATATTTTCTTGGATTGCAACAATGTGGGGTGGATCTATTTCATTTAAAACTCCAATGGTTTGGGCATTAGGATTTATATTTTTATTTACCGTTGGTGGAGTAACAGGAGTTGTTCTTGCAAATGCAGGTGTCGATACTGCAATGCATGACACTTACTATGTGGTAGCTCATTTTCATTATGTATTATCTTTAGGAGCTGTATTTGCAATTTTTGCTGGATTTTATTATTGGTTTGGAAAAATGACAGGGTATGAATATTCAGAATGGATGGGACAATTACATTTCTGGTTAACTTTCATTGGAGTTAATTTAGTATTTTTTCCTCAGCACTTTTTAGGACTGGCTGGAATGCCTAGAAGATATGCTGATTATCCGGATGCTTTTGCAGGCTGGAATTACATATCATCAATTGGATCGTATATATCCGTAATTGGTCTTGTGGTATTTTTTGCGAACCTAATTTATGCTTTTTCTAAGAAAAAAGCTGCAGCCCAAAACCCTTGGGGAGAAGGTGCTACAACATTAGAGTGGACAGTTCCATCACCACCAAATTTTCATACTTTTGAAGAACTACCAAAGTTTGAAGATGAAGAGGGTATAGAAAAATCTACTAGTTAATTTTTTTAGATTTTTAAACTGAAAATTAATGATCAAGTCTAAATTAAAA
>CACJQI010000026.1 GCA_902595535.1 uncultured Pelagibacteraceae bacterium | reverse complement strand
CAAAAATAAAAATATCAAACCATTTTGCGATAAAAAATTTGGGTTATTTCAAATAAAAATTGAACAACTTATTTTGATCAATCAAATCAATAAAATTGTAGTATCAACAAATGATAATAAAATTCTAAATTTTCTAGATAAAAGGAAATACCCCAAAATAATTATTGATAAAAGACCTGAAAATTTATGCCGAAGCTCAACTTCTACTGATGATGTAATAAAATATGTACCAAAAGTTATACAAACAGAGCATATATTGTGGACACATGTTACATCTCCTTTTTTTAATAATAAAGATTATGAAAAAGCTATCAAATTGTATTTTAAAAATATTACTAAAAAAGATTCACTAATGGGCGTTTCCCCAGTTCAAGATTTTATATATGATGAATATAAACCAATAAATTTTAATAAGAAAAAAGAAAAATGGCCAAGAACACAAACTTTAAAAAAATTATATTTTGTAAATAATACAGTTTTTATTTCTTCGAGAAATAATTATCTTAAATACAAAGATAGAATTGGAAAAAAACCTATTTTAATGAATATAGAAAAAATAAAATCTTTTGATATTGATTGGCCAGAGGATTTTAAAATAGCTGAAAAAATATATGAAAGCATTTTTTAAAAAATTAAAATATACACCTTTTGAAATTGCAGATGCTTTAGTATTAGATTTAATTAATTTTTATGAATTTATCTCTTTCTATGGATTAAAAATTTTTGGAAAATATAATTTTTTAAAAAGAAATGAAATTTTAAAAAATAATTATAAAGATCAAAGAATTTTTTTGTTAGGTAATTCGCCTTCTTTAAATAATTTTGACTTAAAAAAGTTAAGTAATGAAATTGTCATAATGGTAAATAGATCTTTTATGCATGAAGATTATGATAAAATAAAACCAAAATTTCATTTAATCTTAGATTCTAAAATGGAAACTGGTGAGTGGCCAATAGATTACATAGAAATTATTTTATCTAAAAATCCTGAAGTCAATTTATTATTAAATGCAAAATGGTTTAGTTTAGATAAGTTTAAAAAATACCAAAAATATAAAAATATTTTTTGGATCAAAAGTAAATCAATCTCTTTATTTTTTGATAATTTTAATAATAATATAGCTTCATTATTTTCTTCTACAGCAGTTGTCGAGCAAGGTTTAAGCCTAGCAATATATCTTGGTTCAAAAAAAATTTATATTATGGGCGTTGAACTTAATGGAATTTTATATCTAATGAATGATAAGGAAAGTCATTTTAATGGAAAAGATCCAGATTATGAAAAATCTAATTCTTGGCATTGGGCCAGAGCTATGAATAGTAGTTCAAGAGGAATTAGACAATTTCACAGGATAAATGAACTTTGTAAAAAAAATGGTATAGAATTATTTAATTTATCTAAAACTGGACTACTAGATTTTATTCCAAAAGATAATTATGAGACTATTCTTAAAAATGATAAATAGCTCATAATGTGTGGAATTTCGGGAATATTTAATTATTCTAATAAATATTTTAATGGCCAACCCATAATTAAAAAAATAAATGATATTCAATCTGATAGGGGACCAGATGACAATGGTATTTTTGAGTCAAAAAATAAAAAAATAATTCTTGGACATACGCGTTTATCAATTATTGATTTATCAAAAGATGCAAAACAACCTTTTATATCTAAGGATGAGGATTATATTTTAACATTTAATGGTGAGATTTATAATTATAAAGAATTAAAAAATGAACTTATTAAAATGAATGTATTATTTAAAAGTAATTCAGATACAGAAGTATTAGTCGAGTCATACAAAATGTGGGGAACAAAATGTCTAGATAAATTAAGAGGAATGTTTGCATTTGCTTTATGGGATAAAAAAAAAAATATTCTGTTTTTAGCCAGAGATCCATTTGGAATTAAACCTCTATATTATAGTAATATTGGAGGTATTTTTTATTTTGCCTCACAAATTAAAAGTCTACTTTCAATCAAAGAGATAAGTAAAACAAAAAATAATGAAAGTGTATTTAATTATTATTTATGGGGAAATATTTCGGAACCATCCACAATATACAAAGACATAATGTCATTAGAAAAAGGAAGTTATAAAATTATAAATATTAATGGAAGTATTCAAAATTTTAATTATGCAAATATTAAAGAAACTATACTAAAATCAGAAAATTTTACTTTTAAAGACAAATTAGATTCTCAAGAATATTTAAAAGATATAATAGATGACACAGTTAAAGCACATCAAATATCTGATGTACCAGTTCAAATCTTATTATCAGCAGGTATTGACTCAAACGCTATTCTTGCATCAACAGATAATACTTTTAAAAAAAATCTTACATCTTTAACTATTGATTTTGGTTATAATAATAATGATGAAACCTACTTAGCCAGTTTATCTTCTAGAAATAATAATATTAAACATAATATTGAAAAAATCTCAGAAAATGAGTCTGAAAATTTATTAAAAAATTTTTTCAAAAAAATGGATTCCCCAACAAATGATGGTTTTAATAGTTTTTCAGCATCTTATGTTGCCAAAAAAAATAAGAACAAAGTATTATTAACAGGTGTTGGAGGAGATGAATTATTTTCTGGATATCCTAGTTTTAATAGAATTCCAAAAATCATAAAGATAATGAATATTCTTCCAAGCAAGATAAACTTCAAAAATTTTTATTCAAGAAAATTTGAAAGATTTTTAAAAAATAACAAATTAAATACAAAAATTGCAGGTTTGTTTAAGTATGGCAAAAGTGTAGATAAAGCTTTTTTACTTCAAAGATCCTTGTTTTTACCTGAAGAAATACAAGAAATTTTACTCTCAAAACAAAATCAACTTAATATTAATCAATTAAATATATTTAATACAATTGAGGATGACGTCAAAGGATTTGAAAATTTGAGAGAATCAATTCTTTATTTAGAGATTAAATATTATCTATGTGCCAAATTACTTAAAGATATTGACTGGACATCTATGTCAAATTCGATTGAGATGCGAACACCTTTAGTGGATTGGACTTTTTTCAAAAAAATCATACCTTTAATTAAATCAAATATAAAAGTTGATAAAAAAGATCTTTTTAATTGCTATTCGAAAAAACTTCCTGCAGTTATATCTAATCGAAAAAAAACAGGCTTTTCAATTCCTCATAAAAAACTTTTAAACCAATATACTAATTCTAATTATCATTTAAAATATTCTAAACCAATTAAAGATTGGTCAACTTTTTGTTTTAAAAATTACCTAAGTTATGAAAAAAATTAAAATTTTAAGGATTATTCACACATTAGACCCAAATTTTGGCGGTCCTCAAAATGCAATAATTGATAATTCTCTAGCACTCACTAAAAAAGGTTTTATTGTTGATGTTTTAACAAGTGACCAAAAAAATATTTATAAAAAAAATCAGAAATTAATCAAAATTTTTAATATTGGTCCATCTTTTTTAAAATATGGTTTTAATATTAGATTAATATTTTGGTTAATTAGAAATAAAAAAAAATATGACATGTTTATTATCCATGGTCTGTGGACATTTTATACATTAATAGCAAGATTTCTTTTAAAAAATAAATATTTTGTTTTTGCTCATGGTCAACTGGACCCTTTTTTTAGTTTTGATTTTTCAAAAAAAATTAAAAAAAAATTTTATTGGCATTTGATTGAAAAAAAAAATCTTATTAAATCAAATTCTTTACTTTTAACTACAGAAAACGAAAAAAAACTATTATTAAATACATATGTAAACACGAATAAGATTAAAAAAAAAAATGTTTCTTACGGTATATTGAGGCCAAAATTTAATATAACTAAAGCTAAAAAATTATTTTATAAAAAGTTTCCAAATTTAAAGAATAAATATTTTCTAATTTTTTTAGGTAGATTTCATGAAAAAAAAGGATGTGACAAACTTCTTAAAGCCTTAAGAATTTTAAAAAAACAAAATATTAAAATTAGATTGTTATTAGCTGGTCCTGATAATGATTATAAAGATAGACTCAAGCAATTAAGTAAAAATTTAGATATAGATGATCAAGTTTTTTGGTCAAAGGCTATAAAAGATGAGACAAAATGGGGAGCATTATATTTATCACAGGGAATGGTTTTATGTTCAAATGGTGAGAACTTTGGAGTTTCTCTCGTAGAATCGCTTAGTTTGGGTAAACCAGTCTTGACTACCAATAAAGTCAATATCTACAATAAAATTAAGAAATATAAATGTGGTCTTATATCTAAAAATGATTCTTTAAGCTTTTCAGGTATCTTAAATCAATATTTTAACTTTAATAAAAAAACTTTAAAA
>CACJQI010000025.1 GCA_902595535.1 uncultured Pelagibacteraceae bacterium | reverse complement strand
ATAAAAAAATAAAAAAAACTTATAGACAAAGAAAAATAAAAATATTTAGATTGAGTATAAATATTAGAATTCAATAAATCATAAATCGTATCTTTTTCTAAAACTGAAAATATATAATAAGATAAAATAATTACTAAAGTTTTAACAATAGTTGCAAATAGGATATAAGCTGAGTCATCATTTTGAAAAACTTTTTCAAGTTTAAACATAATTAATTTTTTGTGTAATAATATTGTGGGCTGTAACTATAATAATAACTATAATAACTATCTTTGGATGTATCTAAATCGTTCATAATGATGCCATCAACTTTTGTACCTACATTTTGAATTTTTTTAATTGAAGACATAAATGAAGCTGTTCTTGTTTCCTCAGATCTTATTACAAATAAATTATAATCTGATGCCTGAGCTAAAATTAAAGTATCTGAGACTGGTTGTACAGGTGGAGAATCAATTATCACGTAATCATATTCAAGTTTTAAAACATCAAAAAATTTTTTTATTTGCTCTTTATTAACTATATCTGACATATCAAACCTTTTTTCTCCTGAGGTTATAATATCAAGATTTGTCCCAGGAACTTTGAATATAACTTGTTTTAATTGGGCTGAGCCAGAAATAATCTCACCTAAACCTAAGATTTCTTTGTCAAATTGATAAAATCCATTAAGCACTGAGGGTCTTCTAATATCAGCCTCAATAAACAAAACTTTGCTTGATTTTTCCAAAGATAAAGCAAGATTAAAAGCAAAAGTTGTTTTTCCCTCAGATGGGTTACTTGAAGTAACTAGATAACTCTTATTTTTTTGAAATTTTGACTCTATTGTTGCTCTTGAAGATCTTATTGCTTCAGCAAAACTTGAGGATGCATCTTCTATAAACATTTGTAATATATGATAACCTCTTTTCAGCATTTCTACCCTTGGTAAAATGCCAATTTGAGGAATATTTGATGACTCCAATGCTTCAGGACTTTTTATTACAGAGGAATTCATTTCTCTGTAGTACAATAAACTAAATATTCCTATTCCACTTATTAAAAATGCCATTAACGAACTTTTTAGAGGTTGTGGTGCAAAAGGAGTGGAAGGTAAATTTGGTGTTTCTATTATTTTAAGTTTTGAAACTTGAAGATTTTGCGCCTCATTAGTTTCTTTTACTCGTTGTAAAAAAGATTCATATAATTTTTTACTACTTTCAACTTCTCTTGAAAATTGAAGCATCCCAGATTCTTTTTCTTCAATATCTCTTAGCTCATTAGTTGCTTTTTGCATCTCTTCCTCTGAAAGTTGAATAAAATTATTCAAGTTACTTAACTCAAATGCTTTCTGCTGTATAGTTTCATCTAAAATATCTTTTAACTGATTTTCTAAACTTGCAGTTAATTCATTAGCTTGAATTATTTTAGGATGTTTATCTGTATATACTAATAACAAAGATTGAATATTACTATTATTTGCATCTAAACTATTTTTTATATTTGAAATCTGTTCAGCAGATCTTAATTCTTCAACTGACATTAGTGCATCTACATCGCCATCAGCTACTTTAATAGATAATAAATCATTTTGTTGTTTTTGATAATTGCTTTTAGCTTCAATTATTCTTTTAGATATCGACTCAATTTCATTAATTTTTAATTCTTTTACACTACCAGTATCAACAAGATTATTTTCTCTTTTATATTTAGAAAGTTTTTTTTGTGCGATATCCATTTGGTTAACTAGCTCTTTTAATCTTTCTGTAATTTTAGTGTTTGCATAATTTGTAATCTGGATTTTGCTGTCAATTTCATATCTTTGATAACTTTCGATAATACTATTTAAAGCTAACTGAGAAATTTTAGGATTATTAGATACAAAAGATAACTCTAAAACATCACTTCTTGGAATATTTCTTACTGAAAAATTTTGAGATAATATATTTTTTAAGAAAGCTTTATCAATTGTTTGTTTTTTTGTAAAAATTCTTTGAAAAACATTTTGATTATTTTGAGAATATAAATTTTTAAATTGAGTTATATTTTTTTTATCAGATAATATATACTCATAAACTTCATCACTTTTTAAAATTGCCATTTGATTATTAATTCTATTATTGAGAGACTCTAATGAATAAACTTCCTCAATATTAACTAAATTTTGTTCATCTGGGGCAACAACTATTGTTGCACTACTTAAATATTTTTTTTCTTGATTTAAAGAAAATAAGAAAACTATCAAAGAGATTAGTAAAGTTAATGAAATCAAATTTTTAAAATTTTTTTTGGCAACAATTAAAAAAAACCTTAAATCACCAACATCGAAGATATCAAATACTGATTTTATTTTATCTATCATAACTATTAGATGTACTTTAATCGAAAAATTAAATTTTTCGACATTTTTTAATTAAATAAATTAGTGGTAAAATTACTTGTTTTATATATTTATTGCATATCATTAATTAATCTATGATTTATAATAAGTATTTTTAAAAATTATGATTTTAAATAAAAAAATAATTATATTTTTTTCATTATTATTTTTTCTAAACGGCTGTATCTCATTACCAGGTATTAATACAAATCCAAAAATCCAAAAACCAAACAAAGAAATTACAAAACACAAATACTCTATTAATGATGTTGAGATAAATTTAATAGATTTAAATTCTTTAAATGAGTCTGAAATAGAGAAATTTAATAGTGATAAAATTGCAGAACTTAATTATGAGGTAAATAAATTTTTAGATGTTTATGATTATAGATATGAATATGTTTTAGGTCCAGCCGACAGTATTTCAATAGACCTAACAGATACTGATGATTTAGATAATATTTATTTGATCGATGAAGATGGAATGATTGACTTGCCATTTATAGGAAAAATTAAAATTGCTGATCTAACTTTAAATGAAGCACAAAATATATTGATGGATATAATCGACAATTATTATAAAAATCCTGATATACAATTAAAAATAGAAACTTTTAATAGTAGTAAAGTTCATATTGTTGGTGCAGTAAGAAATCAAATTACAATCAATCTAGACCAAAAACCAATAAAATTAATTGAAGCGGCGATTCAGGCAAACTTTAATCCAAGCGCTGCAGATAAACTATTCGGCACCAAAGGTTTTTTGAGAAGAGATGGTAAAGTATATAAAATTAATTTAGCAAATGCGTTTCAAAGTTTAGATGAAAAAGAAAATTTCTATCTAAAAAAAGATGATGTTATTTTCGTGGATAGAAATTCAGACTCTATACACGTATTTGGGGAAGTAATGAAACCAGGTGTTTATTATCCCAATCTTGATTATTCTTTAACAGAACTAATTTCAACTAGCGGTTTAAATCAGCTAACAGCAAATGCAAAGAAAATATATGTATTAAGAGAGTCTAGAGAAGATTTTTTAAAAATAAATATATTCCAACTAGATATTAGAAATCCAGTAAATTTAATTGTAGGTAGAAAATTTATGCTTCAAGAAAAAGATATTGTATTTGTTCCTCCTGCTGAAATTGTGAAATGGAATAGAACAATAAGTCTTTTATTACCTCAAACAGATTTATTTAAATCTTATAATCCAATTATTAATAATGGATTACAAGCTTACGAAGAACCATAGAAGCTTATTCGACTTTTTTTATTAAATATAAAAAAAATAATGAACAAAATTTGTATTAATGGAATGTGTAAAGAAAAATCAAAAGATAAAAAAATTAATAAATAAAAAAGTAATAAGATATTTAATTTATCATAAAAAATTTTATACAAAAAAAATTTAGAAATACTTAGAATTAATAAAGTAAAACCAAAAAGACCAAGTTCACCAAATATTTGAATCAAATCAGAATGAACATGATTTGCATATTTATCATCAGTGATATTAAAATTGACTTGAAATAATGTTTCAAATCCTCCTAATCCATAACCAAATAAAAAGAAATTTTTAATATTTTCAAGCCCAAAATTTATTATCATTATTCTTGTCAAGTTATGAGGATTTTCTGTATCATACACAAGCTGTTCATTTATAAATAAAAATCTTTCGATTATTTTTTCAGTACCAAAATAATAACCAACTATCAAAATATCAAAACAAATAACTAACAAAATTATATTTCTAAATGATTTATTTTTAGCTTTTGTTGAATAATGATTTTCTATCAAAAAATAAAATAAAGTTATTATTAGCAAAAAATTACTTATTCTTGAAAAACTTGTAATTATTCCTATACATATAAAGATAATAAATATTCTTATATAAATTTTTCTAAAAAAAATTTCATTATTGTTTTTTTTATTTACAAAATTATTCATTTTTAGATATTGTAAACTGCCAATTAAACAAAAAAGTAAAAACGCTGAAAAGACTGTTCTATTTATAAAAAAACCAGTTGATGAGTCTTTATATAAAGAATTTTTTATAAATAAAAAATCAGGATTGCCATTAAGATATAAAAAAACTGCACAAAATGAGCTTAACGCTCCTAAGGAAGATAAAAATAAGTAAAATCTAAATTTATGTCTTTCTGTATAAAAAATCATTTTAATTATCAAAACAATAATTAATAAAGTAA
>CACJQI010000024.1 GCA_902595535.1 uncultured Pelagibacteraceae bacterium | reverse complement strand
AGAAAAATTATGTAAGGATAAATGGACTAAGAGAGGAGTTTTGGATGATAGAATGTTTAAATATTGCTCTAAACAAGCAACAAATGGTTATAGAAAAGCTTTAGATATTTATGAAGAATATGAAAACTCTGTGTGGATACAAGATGTTGTAATTTTCTCTCAATCAGAGTGGACCAAGAGAGGAATTACAGATTACAATATGTTTGGTTTTGAGATGAAAAAGCAAAAAGAAGGCTATTTAAACTTGGAATACGAAATTATTCAAAAAAATGTAACCGAAGCAGAGGTAAGAAAATGCTCCGATAAATGGTATCCATCTTTTAATATGATTGTTTATTGTTTGAAAAAATAATAAATGAATTAATTATGAAAAAAACAAAGATAAATTTGTTTTTAATATTAATGTCAATTCAATTTAAAATTAAATAAACTTAGATTAAATGATTTATGATCCATATACATTTTGTTCAAGATAAAGTAAATTAAATAAAAAATTATCAATGATTAAAAACTCAGAACAATTAAGAAACTATTCGATAACATTATTATGTGTTGTAGCTACTTTTTTTTTAATATTTTATGCAATTTATTTAAATAACAAGATAAAAGCACAACAAGATCTGATCTCAAAGGTTGAAGAAATTAAAACTGAAATATCTTTAAATTTAAATAAGAAGATAAAATTTCAAAAAGACTTGATTACAAAGGTTGAAGAAATTAAAACTGGATTATCTTTAAATTTTAATAAAGTTTATGATGATTATAAATTTGCAATCGATGAACAACGCGAATTAGAATTATCTTTCAAAGAAAATGTTGAAAATGCAGGACAAGTATTTAATGGAATAATTACAATATTTTCAGCTAGAATAATGGAGGATGAGAGAATGATCTCTAGATCCGATGCAGATATATTAGTAATTGACTCTATATCAAAAATAAAAAAATCAAATCAAACTTTAGCAGAACTAATCTCTATAATTAATAGAAATTGGATCAATAAAAGGTGAGAATAAGAAAAGTTTTATTTTTAATATTTTTCTTATTTTCTGCAAATTCTATTAATGCATCTGAGATAGATGGAATTAAAATTTTTCAATCCACCGAAGGTTTTTTAAAAATTGATAATAGTGAGTGGAGAAAAGAAGAATTTAATAATGATATAAGACGTTATTTTAATGAAGCATTTAATTTAAGTTTCTATTCAGAGTATAGAAATAATGATTTTGAAATACCTAATCCTGACTATTTTTTAAAAGGATATTGGATATTTGAAAAGGAAAAAGAAGTAATCGGTATTTTAGCTTATAGACCATTAGAATCAAAAATTTTACAACAAAATTTTAAAATTGGTGAATGTGAGCAGCTAAGAAATCAATTAGTTTTAGAAAAAGAAGTAAAATTTAATACAGAAATAAAGAAAACAAAATCGAAAAGCTACCATAGATCTACTGAAGAAAATGTAATTAATTTTGAAGATAGATTATCATTTTATTATATAATTAATGATATCAATGTAACTCATAAATTTAGTTGTTATTATAAAATACATTTTGAAAAAAATGCAGATCTTGGAAAAAAACACTTAGTATCAGCTTTTATTACTGAAGATATTTTAGAAAATAATCTGTTAAATCAATATGAAATTTTTAATAAGATTGAGAATATAGAAGAATTTAATAGTAACTATATTAAAAACTTTAAAATCTGGGGAAATATAAATGAAATTAATTATGATGAGGAAGAAATTTTTTCATTAGAAAACTATAGATTAAAAAGTTTTCAAAAACATAATGAAATAAATAAACAAAACGAAATTAAAGCTAAAAAAGACGCTGAAGAAGAAATATTAAAACTAAAAAAAATAGCTGAAGAAGAAAAAATTAAAGCTGAAATAGCAAAGCAAAAAAAAATCAAAGAAGAAAAAATTTTAAAATTTAAAATAGAAATTTCTAAGTTAAATGAAGAAATAGACATAAAAAAAGAAAAATATTCCAAGGAAGTAAATTTATTAAGAAAACCCTTATCGAAATTAGAAGATGATCTAATGAAAATAAGTAATACAAATAAAAATACACTTAAGTATATTGAAAATCAGAAAAATTCTTTTAAGTCAAATTTTTATATTGATTATGCTAGTTGTTTTCCTAAATCTATTTCTAAGTTTGTTTCTCCTTTAGAGTCCGTTTATGCAAAATTAGAATTTATTAATGATTGGAATTATTCCATAAATTATTCAATAAATTATAAAAAATTTAGTGATAATGATAAATCTTTGTTTTTTTTTGACTTTGTTAAAGACCAAGTTACATGTCGGACAGATATAAATATATTTGATAGATATGATGCTCTTGAATTAAAGACTATCAATTTTAGATTTTTTAATAAAAGAAAAACTTTTAATTTACAAATTCCAGAGATTAACAAAGAATTTAATAATAAATTAGAGAAAATTAATAAACAAATTACTATGACAAATAATAACATTAAAAAAATTGATAAATCTATTGTATATAGGACCGATCAATTAACAAAAGAATTTAATTCTGAAGTCGAAATTATTGAAAATCTAATTAAAGATGTTGAAAAGAAGATTTTTAGATTAGATGAAAATTATAAAACAAAATTATTAATTTCAAAGAAAATCGAAACAAAAAAAGAAAACAAACAAAACCTTGATGAATTAGATGAGAAAGTAAAGCAGGTATCAGAGTTTGAAAAAAAAGAATTATTTGAGCCTAAGGAGTTAAAAGCAAAAATTGATAAAGCAAAGGTTGACAGTAATATACAAACTATCTGGAGTGTGAAAAATAAAAATAAGACCAATAAAATTACTCAAGATCAAGATATGAGCGTTGTAACTGGAAAGCCGACACTTACTGAGGAACAAGCATTTAGAGCTCAATTCTTTACATGCTGGAGTATTCCTTTGGGTTTGCCTTATAATGAGGATTTATTGGTTAGAATTAAATTATCTTTAAATAGAGATGGTACAGTTGCAAAAATTAAAATATTGGATGAAAAAAGGATGAGTCAACCCGGTCAAAACTACTATAAACTTTTGGCAGAAAGTGTTTTAAGAGCAATTAAATTATGCGAACCTATAAAAATTCCTAATACCGACTATGAAAAATGGAAAGAAGTGTTAATGTATTTTGATGCATCAGAGATGTTTGAAAGGTAGAATTATATAATAAAAATTATTGATTTAATCTTTTAAATGAATCTAGATCTACTTTAAAATATTTTGCTACAGTAAGAAAATCATAATAATTTCCATATTCTCTTTGGCAGACTAATCCTATATTAGTTCTAATTTTTCTTTTTATCTGAATTAATGTTTGAAAAATCATACAATTCTTTTCGTCATATTGTATAACTTTAAAAATTCCAATGGTTTTATTTTTATAATCAATCCATGTTTCTAAATCAGTGCTTTTACCATCTGGACAACGACCCTTAATTCTAGTTGGATGTTTATAATTTCTTAGAAATTTTTCAAAAGTTTTTAAATGTCTTTGTTTGTTCTCTTTACTAAGTTTTGTACCCATTAAAAGTTTTTTTGGTTTTCTCCAATCGTCACCCCAAGTAGTTGTCACATACCTATGAGCACCGCAATACCACTCTTGTCCACTCCAATCAGCAGTTGGATAAACATGGGGAATTACTTTTAACCAATCATCATTATCTAATTTTATTTTGTAAACTTTCCCACCAAGCGCATATGATTTGTTCATGAATAATAAAAACAGTATTGCTAATAAAAATTTCATTAGTACACTCTAATTTTATATTATATGTTGTAAACAAATATGAAAAAAATTTTTTTTTCCTCAATTATAGTAATTTTTAGTTTTAATATTTCAAGTGCCGATGTAAAAAGTGAAACTTATAATTTAGTTTTAAAGGCTCAAAATTGTTATTTTTCACTTCCAAGTTACGCACAAGAAGCTGCCATTGACAGTTGGCTTGATGCAAAAAAATATTTAAATGATGCAATTAAAGAGGATAATATGGGTGATCCTAGAAACTTAGCCGGAGTATTTTATAGAAATGCTAGATTGTACGCTGGAGTAGTACTGCAGATTGGATCTGCATATGGAAATCAAAATTGTCAATAAAAGATTTTTAAAAAATAATTTAATAATTTTTTAAATGAAAAAGTTTATAGGTATTATAATTTTATGTTTTTTATTATTATCATGTACTGATGTTATGACAGAGCTTGTATATCAGACAAGGTATATAAATAGAGCTTTATATCCAAATGAAACAATAAATTTAATGGGCAGAAAATGTGTTTGTATAGATGAAAATATTGCAGGAACAACTGGTATTAGAGATAATTTGATT
Source organism: uncultured Pelagibacteraceae bacterium (assembly GCA_902595535.1). Classification (GTDB taxonomy): domain Bacteria; phylum Pseudomonadota; class Alphaproteobacteria; order Pelagibacterales; family Pelagibacteraceae; genus Pelagibacter. The sequence continues at coordinate 299 of CACJQI010000024.1, read as the reverse complement.
GGATTTAAAGATGATAAACTAGGTTATATAAAATACCGTTTTGATCTTGAAAATGTTCACGATTATAAAACTGCTGCTCATGGTAACTATTTTGTTTATGAGAATTACAACGTAATTGAACAAGGAAGATGGGAAATGACTATGCGAGGCAAAATTTTTCTTGATGGAGATAAGAATAATACAATGAGATTTCACTTAAGATCAGAGGTTTACCAAGATAATAACTTAGAAGTTGAAATAAAAAATTTCAATTATCCAGATGGTAAATTTTTTAAAATTAATTTAATATTAAAAGATCA
>CACJQI010000023.1 GCA_902595535.1 uncultured Pelagibacteraceae bacterium | reverse complement strand
GTTTGCTTCATCAAAAGAATTTGAAAAATTAAAAAGAAAAAAATTATTAAACTGCCATAACTGTAACTCGCTTAAGATAGATAAATCACTGATGACACCAACATTAATGAATAAAAATAAAAGTCAAAAAAATAATTCAGAATTTGCAAAATTTCAAAATATAAAAAAAACCATAAAAGATTATCAAAAATTTATTAAAGATAATTTTAAATACGTAGGTGAAAATTTTGCCTATGAAGCAAGATCTATTCATTACGAGAAAAAAAAGAATTCTAAAGGTATTTATGGTAGTGCCTCTAAGAAAGATCTTATTGAGCTTAAAGAAGAGGGAATTGAAACACAAATGATCCCATGGGTAGAAGATAAAGAAAATTAAACTTTTAAAGATTTTGCAATATAATTAATTGAAGTATCTTTTGAAATATTCCACTCATCTTTGAATATATCAAAGCTCATTCCATCTATTTTTTCGATTTTTAAATTATTCTTATTTAAAATATTCTTAAGATCTTCAGGTTTCACAAATTTTTCCCAATCATGAGTTCCTATTGGTAGCCATCTCAATACATACTCAGCACCAATAATTGCAAAAACATATGATTTTAAAGTTTTATTTAAAGTAGCAACAAACATTAAGCCATTTTTTTTTAAAAGTTTTGAGCAAGATTTGATAAAAAAATTTATATCCTCAACATGTTCAATTATTTCCATATTTAATATTACATCAAATTTTTTTTTGATTTTTAGTTTTTCAGGAGATGAACAAAAATAATTAATATTAAGTTTATTTTTTTTTGCATGTAGTTTGGCAATTTGAATATTCTTATCAGATGCATCTATACCAGTTACATTTGCTCCTAATCTTGCCATTGGTTCAGATAAAAGTCCACCCCCACACCCTATATCTAATATATTAATCTTTTGTAAAGGCTTCTCCTTAGATTTTAATTTAAGACTATAAATAATATTATCTTTAATATATTTTATTCTTATTGGATTAAATTTATGTAATGGTTTAAATTTGCCCTCAGGATCCCACCATTCAGCAGCCATTTTGGAAAATTTTTCAATTTCTTTTTTATTTACACTACTCATTTTTGTTTATTAGTTGACATAACAACTAAGATGTATTTTATCAATTGTTATTTAAGTTATAATAATTAAATTAATCAAATGAAAACCGTAGTATTAAAATTTGGTGGCACTTCTGTAGGAAGCATAGATAGAATAAAAAAAGTATGTAAAATTATCGCATCCTATAAAAAGAAAAAAAATAAAGTTGTTGTAATTTCCTCTGCTATGAGTGGAGTTACTAATGACCTTGTAAATAAATCTAAGCAGATAAGTAATAATTTTGATAAAGCTGAGTACGACGCTCTAGTATCTACTGGTGAACAAGTTTCGTGTGCATTAATAGCTGGAAGGTTGAACCATATTGGATTTAAATCTAGATCTTGGCTGTCATGGCAAGTTCCAATTTTAACTAAGGGACCTTACTCTGGCGCTAGAATTAGTCATATAGTTACAAAAGAGATTAAAAACTATCTCAAAAATGATGGTATTCCTATTATTACTGGTTTTCAAGGCATCAACAGCAAATCAAGACTTAATACAATCGGTAGAAGTGGTTCAGATGCTACAGCAATTATGTTTGCTAAATTTTTAAATGCAGATGAATGTATTATTTATACAGATGTTGATGGAGTATACACAACTGATCCCAGAGATTATAAAAATGCAAAAAAAATAAAAAAAATCTTTTACGATGAAATGTTAGAAATGGCGTCGCTTGGTTCAAAAGTAATGCAACCAACCTCAGTTCAAGATGCCAAATTAAATAAAATAAACATAGAAGTTAAATCTTCTTTTTTTAAAAAACCTGGGACTTTGATAACTGGATATTCCAAGTCATTCAGTGATCAGATTATAACAGGAATTTCCTCAACAAAAAATGATGCTAAAATTACAATTATAGGAGTTAAAGATAGACCAGGTGTAGCTGCCTGTATTTTTAAGCCATTATCTCATAACTTAATTAATGTAGACATGGTTGTTCAAAATATCTCATTAAATGGCAAAGAAACTGATTTAACTTTTACAATAAAATCTGAAGATTTAAAAAAAACTGAAAAATTAATTAAACAAAATAAAAAAATATCTTTTAAAAAACTTTCTTTTGACAGAGAAGTTTCCAAAGTTTCAATTATTGGAGTAGGAATGATAACAACTCCAGGTATAACTTATAGAATGTTCCAAGCTTTAGCGTCACAAAAAATTAATATTCAAGTAATTTCAACTTCAGAAATCAAAATATCAGTTTTAGTCTCATCTAAAAATGTAAAAAAAGCTGTAGCAGTTTTACATAAAGAATTTAAATTAGATTAAAATGAGTGTTAGACCTTTCAGAGATATAAAAAGAAGAAAAACAAAAGTAATTAATGTCGGAAACGTAAAAATTGGTGGAGACAATCCAATTTCAGTTCAGTCTATGACAAATACATTAACAACAAACGTGAAAGCCACGATTAATCAAATTAATGATATTGTAAATGAAGGAGCTGATATTGTCAGAGTTTCTTGTCCTGATAAAGATTCCACTCAAGCACTTAAAGAAATAGTCAAAAATGTAACTGTACCTATTGTTGCAGATATTCATTTCCATTACAAAAGAGCAATAGAAGCTGCCGAAAATGGAGCAAAATGTTTAAGAATAAATCCAGGAAATATTGGTGACAAAGTAAAAATTCATGAAGTGCTTAGTGCTGCAAAAAATAATGATTGTTCGGTTAGAATAGGAGTTAATGCTGGATCCTTAGAAAGAGATATATTAGAAAAATTTAAAGAGCCATGCCCAGAGGCATTAGTTGAAAGTGCTTTAAGAAATATTCAAATTTTAGAAGATCAAGATTTTTTTAATTTTAAAGTAAGTGTGAAATCGTCAGATGTTTTTCTATCAATAGCTGCTTATCGTCAACTTTCTAAAGTGACAGACTATCCATTACATCTCGGGATAACAGAGGCAGGAAGTTTTGTATCTGGAAGTATAAAATCCTCAATAGGCCTTGGATCTTTGTTAATGGATGGAATTGGTGATACAATTAGAATTTCTCTGTCAGATGATCCACCTGAAGAAATAAAAATTGGAAATGAAATATTAAAATCTTTAGGTTTAAGGAATAGAGGGGTTAAGATAATATCGTGTCCTTCATGTGCAAGACAAGGTTTTCAAGTAATTGATACTGTAAAAATATTAGAGGAAAAGCTTTCTCATATAAAAACTCCTGTGACATTATCGATTATAGGATGTGTTGTGAATGGTCCAGGAGAGGCTGCCTTGACAGATATTGGCATAACTGGTGGAGGAAAAGGAAACAACATGCTTTATTTATCAGGAGTTCAAAGTGAAAAAGTTTTAACGGATGATATTATAGAAAAAGTTGTGTCAGAAGTTGAAAAAAAAGCTTCTGAATTAGAAAAAAATTCATGATACCAACAAAAACAATTGAAGAACTAATATTAAAGCACTCAACTTTAGAAAAAGATTTGTCATCTGGAGATTTAGATAAAAAGCTTTTTGCAGAAAAATCTAAAGAATATTCTGATGTAAGTGAAGTAATAGTAAGTGCAAAAAAGTATCTATCTTTTGAAAAAGATAAAAAAGAATTAGAAAATATTTTGGATGACAATTCTGTTGATGAAGAATTGAAAAAATTAGCCGATACGGAATTATCAGAGCTAAAAGATGAATATGAAAGAAATGAAAAAAAGCTTAAGCTATTTTTATTGCCCAAAGATGAAGCAGATAAAAAAAATGCGATCATAGAAATTAGAGCAGGAACGGGTGGACTGGAAGCAAGTTTATTTGCCTCTGACTTATTTAAGATGTACGAAAAAGTAAGTCACAAAAAAAAATGGGCATTAGAATTAATATCTATTTCAAGAAGCGATGCTGGTGGATTAAAAGAAGTAATAGCCTCAATAAAGGGTACAAATATTTATTCTACTTTAAAGTATGAGAGTGGAGTTCATAGAGTTCAAAGAGTGCCAGACACTGAAACTCAAGGAAGAGTTCATACTTCAGCCGCTACTGTTGCTGTACTACCGGAGGCTGAGGAAGTAGATCTTAAAATAAATGAGTCTGATTTAAGAATTGACGTATTTAGAGCTGGCGGCCCTGGAGGACAATCAGTAAATACTACTGATAGTGCAGTTAGAATTACACATATTCCTACTGGATTATCTGTTTCACAACAAGATGAAAAATCTCAACACAAAAACAAAGCTAAAGGTATGAAAATTTTAAGATCAAGATTATATGAGCTAGAAAGATCTCGAATTGATCAAGAAAGATCACAAGATAGAAAAACAAAAATTGGAACCGGAGATAGATCTGAAAGAATAAGAACTTATAATTTTCCTCAGGGAAGAGTTACTGATCATAGAATTAATCTTACACTGCATAGATTAGAAGAATTTTTAGAAGGAGAAGCATTTGATGAAATGATCGAGTCCTTAACACTTCAGGCACAAGAAGATAGTTTAAGTAATTTAAAATAAATGAATATTCAATCAGCAATCAAAGATGGAATAAATATCTTAACAAATAAAAGAATAAATACAGCAAAATTAGATGCTGAAATTTTAATGGCTAAAACACTTAAGAAAGATCGTAAATTTATTATACTGAACAACAATAAAGATTTAGAAGATAAGAATTTAAAATATTTTAATGAATTAATAAAAGAACGTGCTAGCTATAAACCAATAGCGCACTTAATTAACAAAAAATTTTTTTGGAATGATGAATTTTTTGTTAATAAAAATACTCTTATTCCCCGACCAGATACAGAGATAATTGTTGAGCAGGTTTTAAAATTGACTAAACATAAAAATATAATGAATATATTGGATATTGGGGTTGGATCAGGATGTATTCTTTTAAGCATTTTAAAAGAAAGAAAAAATTTTTATGGATCGGGCATAGATATTAGTAAAAATGCCCTTGATATATGCAAAATAAACGCAAAAAGACTCAAAGTAGATGGAAGAACAAAATTTTATAAATCAGATATTGACAAATTTATGGAAGGCAATTATGATTTAATCATATCTAATCCTCCTTATATTAAAAGTTGTGAGTTAAAATATTTGGAAAGTGATGTTATTAAATTTGAGCCAAAACTAGCATTAGATGGTGGGGTAGATGGCTTATCAGAAATCAGAAAAGTAATTAAAAAATCATCTGAACTGATAAAAAAAAATGGCAAATTTGTTTTAGAGATAGGTTTTAATCAAAAAAATAAAGTAATTAAACTATTAAAAGAAAAGGGTTTTTATATAAATTGTACTTTAAAAGATCTTGCGTTCAACGATAGATGCATTGTTAGTACAAAGATATAATAAATAAAATTATGGTCACATTTAGAAATAATAACAATGTAAGAAGAAATAATTTCAGAAGAAATGATAGAAATTTCAAAAGCAATGCTGACAGACCAAAATTTGGGTCCAATTATTCAAACAATGAAAATTTTAAGAGAAAAGCCCCAGGTAGAAATAATCATAATGCTTCAAAATTAATTGAAAAATACAATGATTTAGCTAGAGAAGCCTCATCAAATGGAGACAAAATTCTTTCAGAGAATTATTTCCAGCACGCAGATCATTTTACTAGAATTTTAAATGAACAAGAAAGTCAAAGAAGAGCAAGATTTTCTGAAAGCAAATTAGACGAAAGCAACTTAGACGTTGAGAAAACATCTGAAAAAGTTGAGGACAAGGTTGAAACAATAAATAATGTTTCTGAGATAAAACCTACAATAAAAAAAAGTACTGAAACTAGTTAATTTAAGCCAATAATTTTCTCTGATTTTAAAACATCTATTTTAATTTTATTAGCCTCAAATAATTGTCGATTTTTTCCTTTTAAAATTTTACCTGATGGAAGTTTTAATGTTTGGGAATTAACTTTTTTTCCATTTACAATAACTTCATAATGTAAATGAGGTCCAGTTGATTTTCCGGTCGATCCGACAAATCCTATTGTTTGACCTTGTTTAACTCTTACACCAGTTTTCATTCCACGCGCAAATTTGGACATATGAGCATAAACAGTTTCATAAGTTGAGTTATGTCTTATTTTTATACAGTTGCCTCCACCCCCACACCAACCTACTTTTTTTATAATTCCATTTCCAGATGCCATAATTGGAGTTCCTTTAGGTGCAGCAAAATCAGTTCCTCTATGCATCTTAGTAAATCCATCTATTGGATGTTTTCTAAGTCCAAATGATGAAGATAACCGTGCTCCATTAATTGGAGTCTTCATTAATGCCTTTTGAACACTTTTACCATTTTTATCATAATGACCTATTACATCTTCTTTATCAAAGTAATATAGAGAATTGTCTTGACCACTAAGTTTAAGGTTAGCAAAAATAATTTCTCCTGTTTCAATCACTTTTTTATTTTTATCAATTAACACCTCATACATAATTTGAAATTTATCCTCTTTTCTAATATCCCTTTGGAAATCTACCTGAAAACCATAAATTCTTGCAAATTCAATTATTATATTTGGCGGGATATTTTGATCTGTAGCAGCT
>CACJQI010000022.1 GCA_902595535.1 uncultured Pelagibacteraceae bacterium | reverse complement strand
TCCAACCAATCGAACAGTAAAAGAATTACTAGAAATTATTAAAACTAGATATCCAAACATTTTGGATATAAATTTTGATCAAAAAGAAAATCATCAAAATTTCTGGTTTATATCAAAAAACAAAGAAGAGCCTAGGATGGCTGACAGGTTTGAAGAACATGGATCTGAACTAGAACAACCTCTAGCTATAGCAAGGGATATTAAAAAACTTTATGAGCGATTACTTTCTTTAAAAAATGACTCAACAACTATTGCTCAATTTTTATCATTTAACCAAGATTTAAGACATGTTGTTAGAAGAGCTTTTATAATAGAAAAATTTCCATATTCTGAGATACAAGATAATACAATTGGTAAAAGTATTGTTCCTATTGATATGCTTAGACTAAAACTATCATTTTTTGGGGCATTAAAATTTGACCCTAGATCAGATAAATGGCTAAGAATTTGTATGTTTCAAGGTGCACCACTACCAAATGAATTAAAAAACTATGACGAGCAATGGGTTTATAAAGCTAACAATTAATAATGAGATCTTTAAGTGAAATTGAAACTGTAGTTAAAAGAGCTAGTAGGGCAGTAGGTTTTTCTTGGGGAATTTCTGAAGAAATTGGAAAATCTATAAGATTACTAGAGTTGTTTGGATTACACGGAATAAAAAGTTTAAACCAATATTATAAAGAGAGAGAAAGTAAAAATTTTGAAAGTTTAAGCTTGATCAATGAAAAAAATGAACCCTCTAAAGAGTTTTTTTGTCCGATTACACTTGGAATTAGTTTTTTAGATCAAATTAAAAAAATTGAAAATTTTAAAACTATTAAGTTTAAAAACATTGCTTATCCAATAATTTTCTTATCATTTTTAAGTAGAGCGTCAGAAGTTTCTGGAAAAAAAATACATGCTAAATTTGATCAAAAAGAAATTTTGTTAAATTTAAATGTTAATATTTATTCAAATTTTTTTAATCAGAATTTTTTTAAGCTAGCAAATAGCATTGAGATTAATTTTGTTGAAAATCAAGATAATTTTGCAGAGCATGAATGGGATAATCTTTATAAGCTAGCTGAAGATACTTTTGTAGAAGAAAGCGACAGTTTAAAACAAGGTGCGGCAGGAGCAGGACTTACAGATAATGACTAATAAATTAGATGACAAATCTAATGAAGGAATTGCTAAAGAATTGAATAATATCTGTGAAGAGTGCAAGAAAGAAGATGAAAGTGTCTCTCAAAATTTAATTTTAACTAGTTATAAGCTGTGTTCGTCTTGTAGAGTTTCAAAGACAATTTTTCCAATTTAAATCAATTTTCCAGTATTAGCATTAGTATGCTGACTTAAAATCCAGATAAAGAATAATATTTGAGGCGCCAAAGTTATAACTAGTGATTTAAAATAGTTTTCATATTTTAAAACAATTTTTATTCCAATAATTAAGCTTATGCAGTACCAAATATACGGAATAAATGTGAAGTAAATTAAACTGATGTCAAATATTAAAATATAAAATATTAAAGGTGAGTTCGCATAAGCCACCACACTCAAAAGTTTTCTAAATGAGCAAGACGTTGATTTAGATGGAAAAATTACAACTCCAATAAAATATAAATATGCCGTTTTTATCACCCAGACAATAAACGACATAATTAATATAAATCTAATTGACGGACCTTTTATATCATTTATGCCAATTATTGTATTCATGTGATTTAAAAATGCTGAACCTGGCACTATACTTATTAAAGAGGTTAGTAGAATAATAATTATTGAATAATAAATTGATGCTTCACCATAATTTTTTTTATCAGAATAAAGGGATTTATCTAACTTTATTGATTTAAAAATTATATTAAAAAAATCGTTAAACATTAATTTTTTTTCTTTCTATTTTTTTGTGCTCCATATGAAACTAACAATGGAAATATTATTAAAGCAATCGCGATGATAATGCAAATTACGATTAAAAAACCTATGCTCATTGAAAAATGGGGGAACTTATTAAAGTTCCCCCAAGATAAATTTAGCCTTTTACAACTTCTCTTGTATTTGCGTTGAAAGACTCTTTGAATGGAATATCCACTACAACTGCATCAACAGGAGTTCCTGGTGTGTCAGAGTATTTTTCAGGTAAATGAACTTTAAATTTAGTTCCAACCTTACCTTTTGGAAAACCATTTGCATTTAATGTTCCATCAAATGGCACATATCCCATTGCTATGTTTTGTTTTTTTTCTGGGTGATACCAAGGGGAAGTGATAAATCCAACAGGATCTCCACCACTCTCTGGTGATACAAGCCAAAAATCAGGAGCGTACTCTTCAATAGGTTTTCCACCTAATTCAAGTCCAACTAATTGAAGCTTGTAAGGTTTTTTACCATCTTTAAGTTCAGCTCCCATTTTTTCTAATGCAGCTTTACCAACATAGTCACCTTTTTTAGCCCATTCACCTTTTCCAGATAAAGAAACTTGATAACCTAAGTTACACTGAAAAGGATTATGTTGTTGATCCATATCTTGACCCCATGAAAGAATTCCAGCTTGAATTCTTCTATGGTGAGCAGGAGCAATAACCATTAGGCTATGTTTTTTACCTGCTTCAAGAACAGCATTCCACATATCCTCAGCGTATAAAGTCGAGTCTCTAAGATATATTTCATATCCAGCTTCTCCAGAGAAACCAGATTGAGAAATTACACAACTTCTTCCACCAACTTTTACTTCAGCTAAGCCGTAGAAAGGCATATTATCAAAATCAACTTGATCTCCACAAAGGTCTTTCATTAAAGCTTTTGATTTTGGTCCTTGTATCTGTACAGGACTGACATCAATTTCTTCAATTGTGCAATCAAATCTTCCATCAGCATTTACACCTTGAAGGTACATACCAATATCAGAGTCTGATAATGAAAACCAAAATTCATCTTCAGCAATTCTAAGAAGAATTGGATCATTTAATACTCCTCCATAAGCATTACACAAGATCACATATCTTGCTCTCAATGGAGAAATTTTTGTTGCATCTCTTGTTATCACATAGTCTGTAAATTTTTCTGCATCTGGACCTTTAACTCTTATTTGTCTTTCAACAGCAACGTTCCACATAGTAACGTGATTTACAATTGCATCATACTCAACCATTGCTCCACCATCTTCTGGTTTTACATATCCTCTTGGGTGATAAATACGATTGTAAACAGTTGCTCTCCAACAACCTGCCTGCATTGATAAATGCCAATAAGGTGATTTTCTTACTCTTGTTGAGATAAGCATTTCAACTTTAGTTGGCCCACTTTGTCTTAAGTTATATGGTACTGCACGATCTGATTGATCAACTGAAGTAACATGTTTTAGTTTAGTATAGTCAAATTCATTAGACATAACTATTCTCCTTCAACCACTTGTTTGTTTCCTTCAAGCCGCCGAATGTATAAATGTGGAAGTTATCAGTATGCGATTTAACTTTCCCAATTAAATCATTAGGGTCTTTAGGTTTCAATAAATCTAACGCCTTACTAAAATTAGATTTAAGAAAATTTAAGGAATTTTTTGCTCCAACAATATTAGCAAACTTTATCAAGCTTGATATTTTAAGAGGCCCAGTAATTCCAACATGCACTGGTACGCTTTGTTTAGAAATAAAATCTATGATAGGCTGAGGGTCTAATAACCACTGAGTTACTATATAATCAGCATAAGGCTTTTTATCCATCATAGCTTTGTCTAAATCTGTATCGGATATGTCGGGACTTCCTTCAGGATGTCCAGCAATTCCTATTTTAATATTTTCAAAATAACCTGTTTCTAAAAGTTGAAATGAACTATCAAATTTTCCTAATGGTTCTCTACCACCACCAATTATTAATGCTTGTTTTACTCCACCATCTTTACATCTTGAAACATAATCTTTAAGCTCAGAATCGTTTTGTATTGATCTTGCAGGAAAATGAGGTACAGGATTGAAACCTTTTTTTACAAGTTCAATAGATTGGTTTGAAGTCTCTTTATAGTCTCCACCAGGTAGCATTGTGACGTAAACATCCTTAACTGGAGGTAACGTTTCAAGGTCAGTTTTAGGACCAATTTCTAATGAAAAATTCATTTTTTCCCCGATCATTATCTTATTTGAAAATGCTGTCAAAGAAATTCAACTACTTCAAAGAAGCACTTGTGGGGAGAATTTTATTTTGATTTTACCCATTTTATGATACGATTTTTTATGTTTTGGGTTGGTCCAGAATTTGTAAAAGGATTTACATACAGCTTAAATTGTCAAACTGTATTTCAACAAATAATTATTAGAGAATCGTAATTAAGGCCTAATTTTCTAAATTTAACTAGAAAAGGAGGTTTATGAAATCACAAAATTTAGATGAATTATCAAGAATTGTTGACCTAGATAAAATTGAGTCAGCAAAAAATTCAATTAATGAAGCAAATGGTCTTCCTAATGAATGTTATTTAAATGATGAATATTATAAAATAGAAAGGGAGAGAGTTTTCTTTAATAACTGGATAGTTGTGGGTGTATCTAGTTCAGTTCCTGAAATTGGTGATGCAAAACCTTTTGATTTAATGGGAGTACCATTATTAATTCTAAGAGATAAAAATAATAAAATTAGAGTATTTCATAACGTTTGCAGCCACAGAGGCATGATACTTGTAAATGAAGAATGCAAATTAAAGAATACTATAAGATGTCCATATCATTCATGGTCATATGACTTTAATGGTAAATTGAAAGCTACACCTCATGTTGGTGGAATGAATATACATGATACAGAGGGTTTTATTAAATCAAAAAGCAATCTTAAAGAAGTTTCGACATATGTATGGATGGATTTAATATTCATTAATGTAAATAAAAATAAAAAAGATTTTGAGGAAAGTATCAATCCATTAGAAAAACAATGGTCAAAGTTTATATCAAAAGAGGATCAAAAATTAATAAGACATGCTAGTGATTTTGGTTATTTTAATATGGAAGTACAAAGTAATTGGAAATTAGCAATTGAAAATTATTGTGAAAGCTATCATTTACCTTGGGTTCATCCAGAGTTAAATAGAGTTTCAAATTTAAAAGACCATTATCATATAGAAGATATTTCAGAAACTTTTTCTGGACAAGGCAGTAATAAATACAGCCAACAGTTTGATGGAAATAAAAAACTTTCAACATTTCCAAATTGGCCTAATGATCTTTATCAAAACTCAGAATATGTTTCTTTGTTTCCAAATGTTATGCTTGGAATACATGTTGATCATTTTTATGCATTTTGGTTAGAACCATTGTCAAATAATAATACAAGAGAACATTTTGAAATGTATTACGTTGGAGATGAAAGTGCTTCAAGTGATGAATATAAAGAAATAAGAAAAAAAAATTTTGCATTTTGGCAAGAAGTTATGAATGAGGACGTTGGAGTAATTGAAGGAATGCAAAAGGGTCGAAGTTCACCTGTTTATAATGGCGGAAATTTTTCCCCAGTAATGGATACTCCTACTTTAATATTTCATAAGTGGGTTGCAACTAACTTAACTAAATGAAAGGATAAATTATGAAAAAAGATCTTATTACTAGATTAAATGAAGGCCCAATAATGTGTGCTGAAGGTTATCTTTTTGCAATGGAAAGAAGGGGATATTTGTCAGCAGGACCTTTTGTTCCAGAAGTAGTTTTAGAACATCCGGAAGTAGTAACTCAATTACATAGAGAATTTATTAGGGCTGGTTCAGATGTTGTTCAAGCTTTTACATATTACGGGCATAGGGAAAAATTGCGAATAATAGGTAAAGAGCATTTATTAGAACCAATGCAAAAGAATGCTCTTAAAATTGCAAAAGATGCAGCTGCTGAATTTAAAGATCTAGATCTGATGGTTTGTGGAGATGTAGCAAATACAAATGTATTTGATCCAAATGATGTGAATACTCATAAACAATGTCAACAAATGTATGAGGAACAAGTAGCTTGGGCTAAAGAAGCAGGTGTTGATTTTGTTGTTGCTGAAACAATTAGTTGGTCTGATGAAATGAAAATTGCATTAAAAGCTATAAAAGATGCTGGCTTAATTGCGGTATGTAATTTTGCAATACCTAGAGGAGATAAAACTAGGGAAGGTCACAGTGCCGAAGATGCATGCAAGATGATGGAAGATCTTGGTGCTGATGTCGTTGGTTTAAATTGTTATCGTGGACCTGAGATGACAATGAAATTATTAAAAAAAGTTAGGAAAAAAGTTTCATGTCATGTAGCAGGACTTCCTGTTCCTTATAGAACAACTGAAGAGGAGCCTGGTTTTTTAAATATTTCTGATCATGGTTGTGATTGTATTCCAGGAGGTAATGCTTTTCCTGTTGCTTTAGATAATTTATTTTGCAATCGATATGAGATGGCTGAATTTGCTAAAGATTGTGTTAAAAGTAAAATAAATTTTATTGGTATATGTTGTGGAGCAGAAGCCCATCACGTCAGGGAAATGTCAGTTGCAATTGGGAAGAAACCAATTTCAATGAAATATATGCCTGATATGAGCAAACACTTTCATCACGGAACAGATAAGTCTTTGAAAAAAGTAAATAAAGAGATCAAATATTAATATGGAAAAACATGCTAAGGTAGTTGTTATAGGAGGAGGAGTTGTTGGATGCTCAATCCTCTATCATCTTTCTAAGTTTGGGTTAAAAGATTGTATTCTTCTTGAAAGAAATGAACTTACCTCAGGATCATCTTGGCATGCCGCAGGAAATGTGCATGTAATCTCCTCTGATCCAAATATCTCTCGTATGATGGCTTACACAATTGGATTATATAATGAGATTGAGAAAGAATCTGGTCACTCTGTTGGATTTAAACCTAGTGGA
>CACJQI010000021.1 GCA_902595535.1 uncultured Pelagibacteraceae bacterium | reverse complement strand
GCAGAATTTCTAGTGTAGAGGTGAAATTCGTAGATATTAGAAAGAATACCAATTGCGAAGGCAGCTTTCTGGATCATTACTGACACTGAGGAACGAAAGCATGGGTAGCGAAGAGGATTAGATACCCTCGTAGTCCATGCCGTAAACGATGTGTGTTAGACGTTGGAAATTTATTTTCAGTGTCGCAGCGAAAGCGATAAACACACCGCCTGGGGAGTACGACCGCAAGGTTAAAACTCAAATGAATTGACGGGGACCCGCACAAGTAGTGGAGCATGTGGTTTAATTCGAAGATACGCGCAGAACCTTACCAACACTTGACATGTTCGTCGCGACTCTAAGAGATTAGAGTTTTCGGTTCGGCCGGACGAAACACAGGTGCTGCATGGCTGTCGTCAGCTCGTGTCGTGAGATGTTGGGTTAAGTCCCGCAACGAGCGCAACCCTCACTTTTAGTTGCCATCATTAAGTTGGGCACTCTGAAAGAACTGCCAGTGATAAGCTGGAGGAAGGTGGGGATGACGTCAAGTCCTCATGGCCCTTACGTGTTGGGCTACACACGTGCTACAATGGTATCTACAACAGGAAGCAAGACTGCGAAGTTAAGCAAATCCCTAAAAGATACCTCAGTTCGGATTGCACTCTGCAACTCGAGTGCATGAAGCTGGAATTACTAGTAATCGTGGATCAGCGTGCCACGGTGAATGCGTTCCCGGGTCTTGTACACACCGCCCGTCACACCATGGGAGTTGGTTCTACCTTAAGGCAAGGCTTTAAACCCTTGACCACGGTATAGTCAGCGACTGGGGTGAAGTCGTAACAAGGTAGCCGTAGGGGAACCTGCGGCTGGATTACCTCCTTTCTAAGGATGAATGAAAGTAAAATTTCATTCTAAATAATATACATGGGTAATGTTGACCGTCCTCATTTCTCTTCTTAAAGTAGTGTTTCTCTTGCATGGGGGCCGGTAGCTCAGTTGGTTAGAGCACACCCTTGATAAGGGTGGGGTCGAAAGTTCGAGTCTTTCTCGGCCCACCAATATAAGATCATGGGGGATTAGCTCAGCTGGGAGAGCGCCTGATTTGCATTCAGGAGGTCAGCGGTTCGATCCCGCTATCCTCCACCAAAAAACACTTAGTTATAAAAATCGTTAATAAAAAATAATTAATATCAATATCTATATCCGAACATTAGCAATGTTATTAGCTAATGTTCAAAATAAAAATTTGATTCAACACAGAATTTTTTTCTGTGCATAAATCAAGCGTTTAAGGGCGTGTAGTGGATGCCTTGGCACTGAAAGCCGATGAAGGACGTGATATACTGCGATAAGTTTCGGGGAGCTGTATGTAAGTTTTGATCCGAAAATTTCCGAATGGGGAAACCCACCACTTTATGTGGTACTTTAAACTGAATACATAGGTTTAAAGAGACAACCTGGAGAACTGAAACATCTAAGTAACCAGAGGAAAAGAAATCAATTGAGATTCCGTTAGTAGTGGCGAGCGAACGCGGACTAGGCCAGCAGTTTTGTTAAAAAAATTTGAATAGTTTGGAAATGCTAACCATAGAGGGTGATAGTCCCGTATGAGTAATGTTTAACAAAATTCTTGAGTAAAGCGGGACACGTGAAATCCTGCTCGAATATAGGGGGACCACCCTCTAAGCCTAAATACTCTTCAGTGACCGATAGTGAACTAGTACCGTGAGGGAAAGGTGAAAAGAACCCCTATTAGGGGAGTGAAATAGAACCTGAAACTGCATGCCTACAATCAGTCGAAGCTCTTTTTAGAGTGACGGCGTACCTTTTGTATAATGGGTCAGTGACTTAATTTATTAAGCAAGCTTAAGCCATCTAGGTGTAGGCGCAGCGAAAGCAAGTCTTAATAGGGCGACTAGTTTAATGAATTAGACCCGAAAACGAATGAGCTTACCATGAGCAGGTTGAAAGTTGGGTAACACCAACCGGAGGACCGAACCAGTTGACGTTGAAAAGTCTTTGGATGACTTGTGGTAAGGGGTGAAAGGCCAACCAAATTCGTAGATAGCTGGTTTTCCGCGAAAACTATTTAGGTAGTGCGTTGAATAAATAGATGTTTAGAGGTAGAGCACTAAATGGGCTAGGGGGAAGAGATTCTTACCAAACCTAATAAAACTCCGAATGCTAGACATTGTTCTTCAACAGACAGACTGTGGGTGCTAAGGTCCATGGTCAAAAGGGAAAGAGCCCAGACCACCAGATAAGGTCCCCAAATTATGATTAAGTGTGAAAGGATGTGGAAATTCCTTAACAGCCGGGAGGTTGGCTTAGAAGCAGCCATCCTTTAAAGATAGCGTAACAGCTCACCGGTCTAATAGAGTTTCTGCGCCGAAGATGTAACGGGGCTAAAATCATATACCGAATCTGTGGGTTTATAAAACTTTCGAGTTTTATAAGCGGTAGCGGAACGTTCTGTAAGCCTGTGAAGGGATACCCGTGAGGGATCCTGGAGGTATCAGAAGTGCGAATGCTGACATAAGTAACGATAAAAGAAGTGAAAAACTTCTTCGCCGAAAATCCAAGGGTTTCTGCGCAAGGTTAATCCGCGCAGAGTTAGTCGGCACCTAAGGCGAGGGCGAAAGCCGTAGTCGATGGAAATAAGGTTAATATTCCTTAACCAGATGGTAGTGACGAATCTTGTAAGTTGTGAGTTCTTAATGGATTGAGCTTGCCGCGAAAAGGTTCCAAGAAATAGCTCCATCATAAGACCGTACCCTAAACCGACACAGGTGGATTAATAGAGTATATTTAGGCGCTTGAGAGAATGATGTTGAAGGAACTCGGCAAAATGCTTCCGTAACTTCGGGATAAGGAAGACCTGTTTTTAGGCAACTAGAGATGGGTGGCACAAGCCAGGGAGAAGCGACTGTTTATCAAAAACACAGGGCTCTGCTAACACGTAAGTGGATGTATAGGGTCTGACGCCTGCCCGGTGCTGGAAGGTTAATGCGGTTGGTGCAAGCTAACTTCTGAAGCCCCAGTAAACGGCGGCCGTAACTATAACGGTCCTAAGGTAGCGAAATTCCTTGTCGGGTAAGTTCCGACCTGCATGAATGGCGTAACGATTTCTCCGCTGTCTCCAACATCAACTCAGTGAAATTGAATTCTCCGTGAAGATGCGGAGTTCGCGTAGTTAGACGGAAAGACCCCGTGCACCTTTACTGCAACTTTACATTGGTATTAGGAAAAACATATTTAGCATAGGAGGGAGACATTGAAGCAAAGGCGTTAGCTTTTGTGGAGTCACCAGTGAAATACCTCTTTTGTTTTTCTTGGTATCTAACTGATTGCCGTCATCCGGCATCAAGACATTGTATGGTGGGTAGTTTGACTGGGGCGGTCGCCTCCCAAATAATAACGGAGGCGTGCGAAGGTAGGCTCAGAACGGTCAGAAATCGTTCGTAGAGTGCAATGGCATAAGCCTGCCTGACTGTGAGACTGACAAGTCGAGCAGAGACGAAAGTCGGTCATAGTGATCCGGTGGTTCTGAGTGGAAGGGCCATCGCTCAACGGATAAAAGGTACGCCGGGGATAACAGGCTGATACTGCCCAAGAGCTCATATCGACGGCAGTGTTTGGCACCTCGATGTCGGCTCATCACATCCTGGGGCTGGAGCAGGTCCCAAGGGTTTGGCTGTTCGCCAATTAAAGTGGTACGTGAGCTGGGTTCAGAACGTCGTGAGACAGTTCGGTCCCTATCTGCTATGCGTGTAGAAGAATTGAGAGGAGTTGACCCTAGTACGAGAGGACCGGGTTGAACATACCACTGGTGGACCGGTTGTAGCGCCAGCTGCAGTGCCGGGTAGCTAAGTATGGACGAGATAACTGCTGAAAGCATCTAAGCGGGAAACTCACCTCAAAACTAGTTCTTCCTATAGAGCCGTGGTAGACCACCACGTTGATAGGCTGGATGTGGAAGCGCAGTAATGCGTGCAGCTGACCAGTACTAATAGCTCAATTGGCTTGATTTATGCACTGAAAAAAATTTTTACCCTTTGACTTATAACTATGTGAACTTAGTATACACATATGTTATTTAATAAGGGTTTTGTTAGAGTTGATTTGCTTAAAAAATCTGGATTTAAAAAAATTGGTAAAAATGTAAGAATAAGCAAAGATTGTTTAATAGTTGGTAAAGAAAATATATCTCTTGGCTCTAACATAAGAATAGATTCCTTCACTACGATAATTGTCGATCAAGGTAACCTCACCATTGGAAATAACGTTCACATTGGTAGTCATTGCCATTTACTTTGTTCAGGTGGTATTAAAATTGGCAATCAATGTACTTTTTCTCAAGGTATTAAAATTTATTCCCAAACAGATGACTATTTAGGAAATTATCCTGCGGGAATTTTTAATAAAAACAAAAATAAATATTATACAAAATCAGAAGTTTTAATTGATGATTATAATTTGATTGGTTCAGGTACTGTTATATTGCCTGGAGTAAAAATAACAAAAGGCTGTAGTATAGGAGCGTTGACTTTAATCAATAAATCTATAAAAAATTTAGGCATATATGCAGGAATTCCATTTAAAAAAATTAAATCAAAAAAAAAATTTTTTATTGAAAAAATTAAATGATGTTTAATTACCCAAAAAAAATTAACCATAACGATTATCTAGCGGATGATTTGAACCCTAAAGTGCTTTATGGTTTGCCTAAAAATGTGGTTTTTTGCAAAACATGTGCAATGTCAAACCAAAAACCAATTTCAACAGTAGAATTTAAACATTTAAAACATGAAAAAAAACATGGTATTAATTTAAATGAAGATGGTCAGTGTGATCCATGCAAAGTGAACAAGAAAAAAAACGAAGAGATAGATTGGAAGATAAGAGAAGAACAATTATTAGAGCTTTGCGCAAAGAATAGAAAGAATGACGGTAGCTACGATTGTTTAGTTCCAGGGTCAGGAGGCAAAGATAGTTTCTATGCTTCACATGTTTTAAAGTACAAGTATAAGATGAATCCTTTAACAGTGACATGGTCACCAAATATTTATACCGATTGGGGTTGGAAAAATTATATGTCTTGGATAAATTCTGGACAAGACAATTATTTGGTAAATCCAAACGGTAAAGTTAAAAAATTATTAACTAGAATAGCTTTAGAAAATTTATTACATCCTTTTCAGCCATTTATATTGGGTCAGAGAAATGTTCCTGCTAAAATCGCATCAAAGTATGGGATAAATTTAATTTTTTATGGGGAAAATGAAGCAGAATATAATAATCCAAAAGAAGAGTTTGATTCTTCAGAAAGAAATAAAAAAACCTGGATTAATAATGAAAATGAAAATGATAATTTATCAATCTCTGGAGTATCACTTAAAGATTTACAAGAAAAGTTTGATCTTAGTAAGAATGAACTTTCATTTTATTTGCCAATAAATAATAAAGAGGTAGAGAAAAATAAGATTGAGGTTCGGTATTTAGGATATTATTTAAAATGGGATCAACAAGGAAAGTATTATTTTGCGGTTGAAAAAGGTGGTTTTATTCCATCGCCAGAAAGAACTTCAGGCACATATTCAAAATATAATAGTATTGACGATAAACTAGATGATTTTCATTTTTACACAACACTCATTAAATTTGGTGTAAGTAGGGTAAACTATGATGTTTCACAAGAACTGAGAAATGGAGAAATATCTTTTCAAGAAGGAAAAGAACTTGTGAGAAAGTATCAATATGAATTTCCAAAAAGATTTGAGAATGAATTATATGAGTATTTGAGTATTAGTGAAAAAGATTATCCAATAGCATCAAAAATGTTTGAGCAACCTATAATGAGTAGACAATATTTTGATAGATTAGTAGATTCTTTTAGATCACCTCATATTTGGTACCATGATGGCACAAGTTGGAAATTAAGAACTACATTCTATTAAATCTCATGAACAAGATTGGAATTTATAGATATGGCTCTTGCAATGTACACTCTTTAATAAATGCATTAGAAAGTTTGTCTATAAATTATGAGATATTTGAATCAACTTCGTTATTAAAAAATTATAAAAAAGTAATTTTACCTGGAGTTGGAAATATGAAGGTTATTGACGACAAATCTATGAAAATTATTTCTGAAGACTTAAAAATTTTTTCTAAAGATGGGGGTTTAATTTATGGGATATGTCTTGGGCTTCAGATGATGTTTGAATTTAGTGAGGAATCAAATAAAAAGACATTAGGGTTGTTAAATGGCAAAACAATTTCAGTAGTAAAATTATTAAGTAAGAACTTGAACGTTAATTTTAATAAACTTTTATTGGAAGACTCTCATTTAAATAATAATTTTATTAAAAAACTTTTTTCAAATATTTCAAGAAGTGCAAGATTCTATTTTTTGCATAGTTATTATTGCAAAACATCTGATAGTAAAATTTTACAGATTGATACTAAAGTTAAAGAAAATAAAGTTCCTGCATTCTTTATAAAAGATAATATAGTTGGATCTCAATTTCACCCTGAATTAAGTGGAGAAAATGGTCTTAAACTATTAAAAAATTTTTCTGAAATAGTGATATAAAAAAATTCAAAAAAATATGAGAATAATTGCGAGGCTAGATATAAAAAATAATATTTTGATAAAAAGTATTATGTATGATGGCGTAAAGCAGTTAGGTGACCCAGGAAAATATGCAGATCAATATTTTATTGATGGAATAGACGAGTTAATGATAATAAATAATACAGGAAGCTTATATAACACAAAGTTAGATGGTACACTCTTATCTAAAATAAGAAAGGGAAAACCAATACCAATTTCTGCTGGTGGTGGAATTTCATCATATGATGATGCAATGAGATTAATTGAGAGTGGCTCTGATAAAATAGTTATTAATAGTATTATCCATAAAAATATAAAAGATGTTAAAAAAATAGTGAATACATTAGGGGCATCTTCAGTAGTTGGAGCTGTTCAATATGAAAAGAGAGATCAGAGTTTTGTTACTTTGTACGAGATGGCAAGAGAAACTACAGGTTTAAATTTGTACGATACACTTAGTCTATATTGTGACTTAGGAGTTGGTGAAGTGCTAGTTACAGATGTAAAAAGAGATGGATGTTATGCAGGATTATCAGATGAAATAAATGATGAAATATCAATTTTTTACAAAAAAATGCCAATTTTATTAAGTGGTGGTTTTTTTGATATTGGCGAAATAAAAAAAAAAAATCAATATTTATCAGGAATTGTAGTGTCTTCGTCTTTTCATTATAATAAACTTAACATAAGTACAGTCATATCTGAGCGAAATAAAATTTGTTTTAATAATTAAAAGTAGCAATTTATTATAATAATAAATATATAGTTCTTTAAATTCAAAAAAATCACAATGTTCAAAAGTAAATTAAATAAATTCCAAAAAAATTTTTTAGAATATAAAAAAGATAATTCCGATATGACATACTACAATCTTCCTAAAGATGTAGTTTTTTGTAAAACATGCTTAATGTCAAATCAGAAACCTGTTCAGACAATTGAACACATGAGCCAAGTATCTGATCAAAAAACAACTTTAGAATTTATTGATGGAGTATGCCATGCTTGTAGATTTAAAAAATCTAAATCAGAAGAAATAGATTGGAAACAGAGGGAGTACGAATTTAGAAAACTACTTAGTAAATATCGAAGTAGAAATGGATCTTTTGATATTGTTGTACCCGGATCTGGAGGCAAAGATAGCTTCAAGGTAGCACATGAGTTAAAATACAATTATGGAATGAATCCAATTACATGTACTTTTGCTCCCAATATATATACATCAGTAGGATATGATAACTTAATTAATTGGATTAATGCTGGGTTTTCAAATTATAATTATACATTAAATGGAAAAATTCACAGATTTATAACAAGATTAGCAATAGACAATCTTTTACATCCTTTTCAACCTTGGATAATGGGCCAAAAGGCTTTTCCAAACAAATTTGCAAGAATGCTAAAAATACCATTAGTTATTTATGGCGAAAATCCTATGGAGTATGACCAAGGACAAAGAAACTACAAGTACAATGAAGATGTGATTTTGGAATTACATTCCAGAAAGCCAGATGATCAACTCTTTATTGCGGGAGTAAATTACAAAGAATTGTCTGAAAACTTAGGTATTCACAAATCAGAACTTGATGCATATATCCCGCTTTCAATAGATGAATTAAAGGAAAATAATACAAAATGTATTACTTATAGTTATTATCACAAATGGCATCCACAAGGTAACTACTATTACACCAGAGATAATTCTGAAAAATTTAAACTTTCAGCAGAAAGGACACCTGGCACATATCAAAAACATGCAAGTTTAGACGATAAGCTAGATGACCTGCACTATTTTACAGCCTTTATTAAGTTTGGTGTAGGAAGGGCTCATTATGATGCATCTCAGGAAATAAGAAGTGGAGATATAACCCTTGAGGAAGGAAGAGAATTAATTAAAAAGTTCAGTGGAGAATATCCTAAAAGATTTATGAAAGAAATTTCAGAATGGCTGAGTATAGATCCAAGAAAATTTCCAGAATCAAGTAAGTTTATAGATGAACCATTTTTTTCAGAAGAATATTTTATGAAATTATGTGACACTTTTAGATCGCCACATATTTGGAAATTAAATGAAAAAAATGAATTTATAATGAGAAATATACTTAGTTGATGCTCAATAATGAAATTCAATTATTAGAAAAAAAATTAATTACGGCAAAAAATCGTTTTAAATTAAGTGAAAAAGACGAAAAAGAGATAAAAAAAAATTTTTATAAATCAAATATTCTGATCATCGGTGCCGCAGGTTCTATTGGTTTCGAATTTACAAGGTCTCTTAAAAAATATAAATTTTCAAAATTATTTTTAATTGATAAAGATGAAAATAGACTTACAGATCTTAATAGAGAATTAGTAATAGTTTTTGACAATAACAAAACATTAAAAACCAGATATATTTGTTGTGATATAAATAATATAAATTTCAATTCTTTCTTAATCAAAAACAAAATAACACATATTTTAAATTTTTCAGCAATTAAACATGTGAGATCTGAGCAAGAAATTTTATCTTCAAGCTATTTATTTACAACTAATTCAATGAAATTTTTAAATTTAAAAAAAAATAAAAATAAATTTCTTAAGCAAGTCTTTTCTATATCTACAGATAAAGTTGTTGAGCCATCAAGTTTTCTAGGAATATCTAAAGGCATTATGGAAGACAGAATTTTTAAATTTAAAAAAAATAATAAAAATATCTATGTTTCTTCTGTCAGGTTTGCCAATGTTAGTTTTTCAAATGGAAGTATTTTAAAATATGCACTTGAACGAATAAAAGAAAAAAAAATATTTGGTGTACCGCAAAAAATATCTAGATTTTTTATAACACATGAAGAGGCAATAAGTTTATGTAAAAAATCAATACTAAAAAAATCTGATAATCTTATAGTTGTGCCAAATTTAAATTATATAGATGGTTCTTTGAATTTAGTTGAATTAATTAAAAAATTATTAAAATTATATAAATTTAAAATTACTGCAAATAAGAATTTGCATCTTAAAAAAAATTATTATTATGTCAAGCAAACTCCAAGTACAATAGCTGGTCAAAAATTATATGAAAAACTTTATGAAAATGATGA
>CACJQI010000020.1 GCA_902595535.1 uncultured Pelagibacteraceae bacterium | reverse complement strand
TTTTTCAAATTATTTTTATATCGATTAAATTTATTTTGTCCTGGATACATTATTTCTTTAACACCTTTTATTTTTGGAAGTTTTTTTATCGTTTTAATATTATCTTTTATTCTTTGATTATAATTTTTTTGAAACAAATTTATTTTAAATGTTATAAATAAATGACCAATATTTTGTGGCCCTGTAAAATCATCAAAGGGATCTTTAACACGTCCTGCATGATTTCCACCTGTTAAAACTCCACTTAAGATATCAACCATCCAAGCAAGACCCGATCCTCTAAAGCCAGCTATTGGAAGTTGAACACCTGCTAAAGCTTTTTTAGCATCTGTAGTAGGCTTTCCAAATTTATCTAACGCAACACCCTCTGGAATCTTTTGATTATTTCTTGCTGCAACTCTTATTTTACCTCTGTTAATTACAGATATGGATGTATCTAATATAAAAGGTATTTTTGATCCAGTTGGAGTTCCAAAACAAATAGGATTAGTTCCAAATAAACTTTTTAATGCACCATGTGGTGCAACTGCCGGAGGCGCATTAGTATAAATCATTGCTATTAAATTTTTTTTAACAGCTTGTTCAGCGTAATAACCTGATAATCCATAATGACCACTATTTTTAACAGCAACCATTCCAATTCCTGTTTTTTTTGCATTTTCTATTGCTTTTTTAATTCCAATATCTGCTGCAACAAAACCAATACTATTGTTTGCATCAATATGAGAAATTGATTGAGAAATTTTTTTAATTTTAATTTTGGGTTTTGGATTAATTACTTTTTTTGAAATACGATCACAGTACATTTTAAGTCTTGATAAACCATGACCATATGCACCAACTAATTCTGCATTAATCAAAGCATCAGAAGAAATTTGAGCATGATCCTTGCTTAGACCAAATTTTTGAAAAATTTTAATAATTTCTCGTCTTAAAATAGGGGTTTTCACATTTACCCTTTGCCACGCCATGGAATATATTTGTCTATAAGTTTTCTTAAGGTTATATCAAATAATAACCCAAGCATTCCCATAATAAAAATTGTTATCCAAATAACCTCATATTGAAAGTATTTTTGGCAACATTTTCAACAAAACCAATACCTGTAGTTCCTGCTAAAAATTCTGCAGCTACTAGTGTTCCCCAACACATCCCAACAGCAACTCTTATCCCTGTAAGAATTTCAGGTAATGAGTTGGGAAATATTACATATCTTAATATTTGTTTCTTAGAAGCACCCAATGAGTGAGCAGCATGTATTTTTGAAAGCTGAGTACCTGACGCCCCTGCTCTTGCAGATATAATCATAATTGATAATGAAACCATAAATAGTAAAAATACTTTTCCAGTATTATCAATTCCCAATACCGAAATAATCAATGGCGCCCAAGCTAATGGTGGAACAGGTCTGTATAATTCTATTAAAGGATCAAAGAAGCCTTTAGCAAACCGATTTAGACCCATAAATAATCCTAATGGTACCCCAATAAGAATTCCAAAAACTAAACCTAAAAATACCCTTAAGAATGAGTCCCATATATGTCCATGAGGAACAGGTACTTTTAATAAATTAAAGTCACCAGTGGCAATTTTAAGAACTGTGCCTTTAAAATTTTGTTTTACTACTCCATCTTTGTTATGAACAGGATATTCACCTGGTAAAATGTCAGCAATCCAATCAGGAATTATAAAACCAACAACGTTACTTACATCAACCATTTTTACCCATAAAAGAGGAACATCTTTATAACCAACACTTGGTTTTGACATTAAGACAAATTTATTAAAAGTATCAGATGGTTTTGGAAGCCATCTTCCAGAACCTTGTTCTGAGCAATTTGCTCCACTTGCTACAATAGTTCCAGCAGGAAATAATAAAATATCTATAAACCTTAAACCACCTTGAGCTTGTAATTGCGCATTATCAAATTTAACAATAGCATTTTGCATTTCATCTAGTGCATTTGGTGGATAAATACTTGCAAATTCTATTCTTCTTGCAATTTTAACAATATTTTTTGCGTAAGAAGATGCTATTTCTTCATTATCATCCAGGCCTTTTCTATAAGTTTTAATATTATATTTAATTTCTTTTATTTTATTTTTAAATTGTGGATTATGGTTTCGTAATTTAAAAAACTCTTCACTTATTAAATTCAATTCTTGTGCAGCAGCATTAAATTTTAATCCTCGATTTGTAGCTGGAATTAGGGGCACTTCTAATGTATTTTCTATTGAACCTGAACCAGCATCTATTTTTGTAATGCCCCAACCACCTTCTTCTTTTACAGCTTTTAGTCTTTCATTCAGTTCTTGCTGAGTTTCTACTGGGTAATCAGGCTTTTGAAAATTTTCAGTCAAAAGGTTAATTTTACCAGTTATATCATCTATTCTTTGTTTAGTTTCAATTTCAATCAAATCTTCATTAGTTAACAAAGGAATTAATTGTTTTGTCTTGTCAATGAAATTAATAAGAATTGTTTTTTGTTCATTATTAAGTTCTGGAGAATTTTGTATTTCCAAAGAAATTATCTTAAGATTTTTATTTTCCTGTTTAATTTGTGAAGTACTTTTTAACTCTCTTTCCTCTATAGGAAATTGATATTTTAGTCCAAGTAAAGAGTCATTAACCTTAGCTACCTGGCAAAGTTCGTTAGCAGATTGAGGATAAAATCCTTTTGCAATATCCTAAGAATAATAAAGCCAAACAAAAATAAGAAAACTACTTCCTACAATAACCCAATGTGTTCCACCTAACGCTCTTTCAGGGTTTCCAAAAACTGCGTCAACTTTTTCAGTTCTTATTAATCGTCTCCCATAAAGGACACATCCAATGATAGCAAATAATATTAAGAAAGTTACTATTTGAGTGAGCATTTAAACTTCTTTCCCCATAATTTCTTCTTCCATATTCCAAATCATTTCTAATATTTCTTCTCTTTTTTCAGAAAAATCCTTATTTTTTTTTATTTCTCTTAAATCCTCTTTAAGACCCATTGAAGCAAAGGGTAGTTTATATTCCTTATGTATTCGACCTGGTCGTGGAGCCATAACATATAGTTTTTCACCAAGTAATAAGGCTTCCTCAACTGAGTGGGTTATTAAAATAATTGTTTTTCCGGTTTCTTTCCAAATTTTTAAAACCAAAGATTGCATTTTTTCTCTTGTTAGGGCATCTAGAGCTCCTAACGGCTCATCCATTAAAATTAGATCTGGATCATTTATAAGACATCTTGCAAGAGCAACTCTTTGCTGCATACCACCTGATAACTGATAAGTTGGAGTGTTTCCAAAACCTTTTAGCCCAACAATATCTAACCATTCATCAACTTTTCTTTGAGTTTCTTCTGGATCTTTTTTTTTCATTCTTAATCCAAAGTTCACGTTTTCTGCTACTGTTAACCATTCGAATAAAGCACCTTGCTGAAAAACCATACCTCTCTCAACACCTGGACCGTCGATTTCATTATTATTTAAAGTGATGCTCCCAGAAGTTGGTCTAATAAATCCTGCTGTAATATTTAATAAAGTAGTTTTACCACAACCTGATGGTCCAAGAACTGTTAATAGCTCACCTTTTTTAAGCGTGAAATTTAAATCTTTTAATGCATGAACCGTTTCCCCTTTCGGAGTTTTAAAAATCATGTTTAAATTTTGTGAAACAAGATCGCTCATAAATTATATATTAGAAATTTTTTAAAAAAATAGGCACCAATTTATTAAATTGGCGCCTATTTAAATTTTAATTACCTATAAATTATAAAGGTAAGAAACTTGTATCAACATTTCCTTTTGGAGTACCCATACCCTCTAGGAATTTATGAAGATTTCCGCTCTCCATTGATACCTTTGTTTCCTCTGGAGTTAAGAATTTCATTCCAGATAAAGTTTCTTTCAAGTCAGCAACTTTCATCTCAGAAGCTTTAGACAATGCATTAACATCATGTTTACCTGCATGATATCTTGCATTAGCTTCATGAGTAACTTCTACGAATGTTCTTAGCATTCCTGGGTTTTCTTTCATGAACTTTGTAGTTACTGAAGTAATATCTATACCTAAGATTCCTGCATTTCTAGCCTCTTCAACTGTAAGTAATCTACTTCCAACAGCAGTTGCAGATTTAATTGAGTTACCACCAAATAAACATGCCATTACAACATCACCGCTCACAAGAGCAGCAGCACCTTCTGGTGGATCCATTTGAATGATATCCATTTTGTTTCTGTCAGCACCAACAACCTTCATACTTTCATCAAAAACATACTCTGCCATTGTTCCTAGTGGAACAGCAACTTTTTTACCTTCTAATTCAGTAGCGTTTGCTTTTGTAATTCCAGAAGCGTTAGATGTAACACATGTAGTTCCACCCATTCCATATTCCATAGCAACATCAACTAATTTAATTGGTGCTTTAGATTTTACAGCATTAATAAATGGTACTAATCCTTGTGAATAAGAAATATCAATATCACCCGCTAGCATTGCATCTGTCATTGCTCCACCATTTGAGAAAGTTGTCCATTTAACTGGTACTCCCAGTGCTTTAGCATAATTCTTTTTAATCATGTCTTCTAGATTTGGACTTGGCCATTCTAGAAAATATGCAACTCTAACTTCATTAGCTGCTGAATTAGCAACTGAAATTGATAGGTTAAGTGCAAAGATTGATCCTAGAATAAAACTTAGTATTTTTTTCATTTATTCCCCTATGTTTAATTAATTAAATTCTGGATATTTAAATTCAAATTGACCCTGAAGTAAAACAAAAAAAGAAACTTATACAATTTAAGGTTGTGTCAAAAATGTGGTAGTTAATCTATTTATTTTAGTCTAAAGAGGCCTTAGTATTAAAAAATAAAACATTTTAAACATATTTAAAGAAAGAAATTTATGAGCTCAGAGAACAGAACTTCAGTTCCAAATTCATTAAACGAACATTGGATGCCATTTACATCTAATAAAGATTTTAAAGCTAATCCAAGATTAATAACTGAAGCAAAAGGAGTTTATTTAAAAACTCATCATGGAAAAACACAAATTGATGCAAGCTCAGGATTATTTTGTAATCCATTGGGACATGGAAGAAAAGAAATTACAGAAGCAGTAACAAAACAATTAGAAACTCTAGATTATGCTCAACCGTTCCAACAAGGTTTTGGAGGATCATTTGAATTAGCATCAAAAATTGCAAAACATACTCCAGGTGATTTAAACAAAATGTTTTTTACGATTTGTGGATCAACTGCAGTTGAAACAGCAATCAAAATTGCAGTTGCTTATCATAGAGCAAAAGGTAATGCACAAAGATTTAGATTTGTAGGACGAGAACGTGGCTATCATGGAATGAATATTGGATGTGTATCAGTTGGAGGAATGGTTAATAACGTAAAAACTTTTGCAAGTATTTTAATGCCAGGTGTTCAACATATAAGACATACTCATCTACCAGAACATAAATTTGTTAGCGGTCAGCCCGAAACAGGTGATTATTTAGCAAATGATTTAGAAACTATTTGTCAAAACTTTGGAGCTGAAAATATTGCAGCGTGTATTGTTGAACCAATTGCAGGATCAACAGGAACTTTAGTTCCACCAAAAGGTTACTTACAAAAACTTAGAGAGATATGCGATAAGCATGGAATTCTTCTAATTTTTGATGAAGTAATTACTGGTTGGGGTAGAACAGGTTCTAAATTTGGAGCTCACGAGTTTGGTGTTACTCCAGATATTATGACAATGGCAAAAGCTACAACGAATGGGGTTGTGCCAATGGGAGTTGTTGCATGTCATGATGATATTTATGATGCAGTAATGGATGCTTCACCAAAAGGTGCTGTTGAATTATTCCATGGTTATACTTATTCAGGAATTCCTGTTGCAGTTGCTGCAGCTTTAGCAGTTCAAGATATTTTTGAAAAAGATGATATATTTAATAGAGCTAAAAATCTAGCACCATATTTCCAAAAAGGTTTATTCTCTCTTCAAGATTTAGAATCCATAG
This sequence comes from uncultured Pelagibacteraceae bacterium, assembly GCA_902595535.1. Classification (GTDB taxonomy): domain Bacteria; phylum Pseudomonadota; class Alphaproteobacteria; order Pelagibacterales; family Pelagibacteraceae; genus Pelagibacter. The sequence continues at coordinate 5,429 of CACJQI010000020.1, read as the reverse complement.
ATAATATAAGAGGCTACGGAATGATGGGTGGAATTGATATGAAATTAAATAATAGACCAGGTAGAGCAGGTCTTGAATGTTTTAAAGCTTGTTATGAAGCTGGTGTAAATTTTAAAGCTACTGGTGACTGTCTAATAATCGCCCCTCAGTTTATTTGTGAGGAAAAACATATAGATGAGATCATAGATAAACTTAGAACTGGTATTACTAACTATCAAAAAAACCAAAAAAACTAGTTAGTTTTAAAACTTAAGAAAGTAGAAGGGTAATGAAGATAGGCGTTCCTAAAGAAATCAAACCACAAGAAAATAGAATAGGGCTTACTCCTGAAAGTGTGAAAACTTTAGTGTTAGAAGGCCACGAAGTTATTGTTGAAAATAATGGTGGTTTTGAAGCGGGTTTTGAAAATGAACAATATACAAATGCAGGTGCTAAAATTGCAAATACAGCAGCTGATATTTTCAATGATGCTGAGATTATAGTTAAAGTTAAAGAGCCACAAAAAGTAGAAGTGGACATGATTAGGGAAAATCAAATCGTCTACACTTATTTACATTTAGCCGCTGCAAAAGAATTAACTGAAGGACTTATCAAATCTAAAAGTATTAATATCGCATATGAAACAGTAACAGATAACAATGGAAGATTACCTTTGCTTGCTCCAATGAGTGCAGTTGCAGGTAGAATGTCAGTTCAAGCAGGAGCTCATTGTTTAGAAAAAAATCAAAAAGGAAGAGGACTTTTGTTAGGTGGAGCGCCAGGAGTAACTGGAGGAACTGTAGTTATTTTAGGTGGAGGTGTTGTTGGAGAAAACGCTGCTGTGATCGCAACCGGTATGCAAGCTAAAGTCCATATTGTTGACAAATCTAAAGAAAGATTAAAACAATTAGTTGAAATGTTTGGGGACAAAATAATCCCAGAACAAAGTGATAAAATTGATTTAAATAAATTAATTTCAGAGGCTGATCTTTTAATTGGTGGTGTATTAATTCCAGGTGCAGAAGCTCCAAAATTAGTGACAAGAAATATGATAAAATTAATGAAACGTGGATCAGTTATTGTTGACGTTGCAATTGATCAAGGTGGATGTGTTGAGACAAGTAAACCTACTACTCATGGTGACCCAACATACATTGTAGATGACGTTGTTCATTATTGTGTAGCAAATATGCCTGGAGGCGTTCCAAGAACTTCAACACTGGCATTAAATAATGCAACATTACCTTTTTTAGTAAAACTTGCTAATAAGGGTTATCAAAAAGCTTTAGGTGAGGATAAAAACTTTTTAGCTGGATTAAATGTTCATAAAGGTGATGTAACTTATAAAGCAGTCGCAGATGTATTTGGCCATGAGTTTGTGGAACCATCCTCAGTGCTTTGATAAAAATGAAAAATATCTATCATACAGATATTTATAAATTTGAAAAACCTGTAAACAGTTATTGGGAAGAAACAACAAAAGAAAACTTTAATTTAAAAAGACTCACTGGAGATATCAAAGCAGAAATAGTTATTATTGGTGGTGGTTATACAGGTTTATCTTGTGCTATCAATTTGATTGAAAATTATAATCTTGATGTAATTTTACTTGAGGCTGGAAAAGTAGGATGGGGAGCCTCATCCCGTAATGGAGGTTTTTGTGCATTTCCACCGATAAAAACATCTTTTAAAAATTTACAAAAAATGTTTGGTAAAGAAGAAACAAAAAAATTTTTTAGAAATTCGGTAGAGGGATCAAATTATACAAAAGAAATAATATCAAATTACAACATTGACTGTGAAGTAACTGGAGATTCAAATTTTATTGTGGCTCACCATCCAAATAAATTTAAACAAATTAAGGAACAAGCAGAAGTATATAAAAGTGAGTTTGGTATAGAAGCTAAAATATATTCAAAAGAAGAGTTCAACAAAATTGGTCATGAAGGAACTCAGCAATTTGGAGCTCTTTCATATAAACCTGGTTTTGCAATAAATCCTTTAAAGTTTGTAAATGGTATTGCAAGGTATGCTTTATCAAAAAAATTAAAGATATTTGAGCATAGTTTAGTATTAAAAATTGATAAAATTAATGGCTCTTACAAATTAAGAACACTTGAAGGCTCAGTTAATACAAAAAAAGTTGTAGTTGCAACAAATGGATTTTATCAAGAAGGTTTAGTTCCTCAAATGAATTCTAGAATTTTACCAGTTATTTCAAATATCATTGTCACAAGAAAATTAACTAAAAATGAAATTGATTCACATAATTTTAAAACATTTTCACCAATAGCGAATACAAAAAATCTTTTGTATTATTATCGAAAGTTAAAAGATAATCGAATTTTATTTGGCACTAGAGGTGATTTTATTGGAAGTGATCAGTCAAATTTGAATAGGTCAAAAATAATGGAAAAATTTTTAAAAAATATTTTTCCAAATTGGTCAAATATTTCTATTGATTATAATTGGAGAGGATTAATTGCTATGTCACAAAAATTAACCCCTTCAATTGGAAAAATTGAAAATGAGGAAATTTATTATGGTTTTGGATATCATGGAGTTGGAGTCAGTTCAGCTCCTTGGACTGGAAAACAACTATCAAAATTAGTTTTTTCTTCAAATAGTAAAGATCTAAATATTTCAAAAATTTATAAAGGCTTACCTAAAAAATTTATTTTTCCAAAGTTGAGAATATTTTATTTTAGGTTAGCAGTTCTATTTTATAATATTAAAGATAAATTGAATATTTAGATTTATATAATAAATTTTTAATAAAACTCTTACAACAAAAGTTAAATTGGATTACATTCATTATTTAGAATTAAGGTTTAGAGGTAATTCCACCATCAACAATTAATTCAGTTCCAGTAATATAACTAGCTTGATCACTTAATAAAAACATAGAAGCGTTTGAAATATCCTCAGGTTTACCAACTTTATTTAATGGGATTAATTTTTCCAAATTCTTTTTTGCTTTAGGATTTTTTTTCCATCTTACTTGCATACCAGTTTCAATTGGACCTGGTAAAATTATATTTGATCTAATTTTGTTTTCTGCAAATTGGATTGCAAAAGATTTAGAAAGTCTAATCATAGCAGCTTTTGATGCCCCATATGCATCCTGAGGTTTATCATCACCTGATAAAGCATCTATAGAAGAAATATGAACCATAGATCCAAATTTATTTTTCATCATTTTAGGCACAACAAGTTTTGATAGAAAAACCATTGATTTTAAATTGATTTGAAAAACTTTATCCCAGACTTTATCGTCTATATTTACTGCAGATACATCTTTATCAAACCAAAGGACACCAGTTGTATTAACTAAATAATCAATTCTTTTATTTTTTTTAAAAAATTTTTCTATATGAGGTTTTACCAACTTAAAATTTGTTATATCTACTTTTTTAAATTGACATTTTCTATTCATTCTTAAAAAAACTTTACTAGGACTTTTTATATCCAGCATTAAAACTGAAATATTATTTTGAGATAATTTTTTAGAAATTTCTAAACCAATCCCGCCTGATGCACCAGTAATGACAGCTGATTTTCCTTTATAACTTAATTTCATTTTATTACACTTTTGTCTATAAAGTTTATTAATTTATCTAAGACTTCGTCATCCATTGAGACTGAATATTTTTTATCTTCAAATAAATTATTATCCACATCTTTAATAAATTTTTTATAAGCATCCACTCTTTCATTTTGAATTCTGTCATATTCCTTAAATAAAGTTTTATATCTTTTCGCATGCCTAGGAAGAAAGTCATTTTTTTCTCCTAAAATATCTGCTGAAAAAAGATATTGAGCGTCACATTTTGATCCAGATCCTAAAGAAATTGTAAATAAGGAAGTTCTTTGTGTAATTTCATAAGCAAGTTTTCCAGGCACTACTTCTAATTCGATAGCAAAAGCTCCAGCCGATTCATATCTCTTTGCAATTTCCCAAATCATTTTTGCTTCATCAAAGGATTTTCCAACTGCACGATAACCCCCTGTGAGAGTAATCTTTGGTGGTATTAAACCTGCATGAGCAATTACTGGAATTCCTTCTCTAGATAAAACTTCAATTATTGATGGACTCATTGGGCAATAAATTGATTGTGCTCCATCATTCATAGCTTTCATTGAAGCTCTCAAAGCTTCCTCTGCACTTACTTGATTTCCCCATTTTAATCCAAATTGAAAATGAACTCCTTTTAACTTTTGAGGAAAATGAGTTTTGGATTGATCATAACCTGTTCCTATCATCTCGATTCCAGCTTCTTTGGCAGCTAGTCCTTGATCTAAGGTATCAATCTGAACAAACTTTATTTTTCTTTTTCCTTTAAGTTTTCTTAAGTCAAAAACTGTAAGTCCAAAATTTTTAAAATTATTTTTTTGCACAAATAAATCTTAGCAAAAAATAATAGTGAAAGCCTTATAATTTTCATGATTAATTTAATTAAATAATTTAATTTTATTCAAGAATATTTGATGGAAGTTAATTGGCTTCGAATAAAGTAGGAAACATTTTACCGGATAAATCATCACCATTTTTATAACCATTTTGTTCCATAATAGCTCTTTCTTCTCTGGCCCAGTCTCCTCTATAAATAATCTTAGAGTCTTCTTTCGCCATTCGTAAAGTATATCTATGAACATCTTTTTTTGGGGTTACAGAATTTAATCCACCATGAAGAGTTCTAATATCAAAATAAATGCAGTCACCAACTTCAAGATCCCATTGTAAAAATTCATAATTGTTTTTGTTTTCAAGTATATTTGGAGTTAATTCATATTTTTTTCCATTTACAATACCAGCTTCTCCATCAACATAATGGCCATCATTGAATCTTGTTCTTAAAAATAATTTATTCCATAAATGGGACCCCTTAATCCATGCTATACCATCTTCTTTTTTTACATCTTCAAGAGGTATCCACAGTACACACATGGATCCTTCAAAATCAAAATACGATATATCATGATGAAAGGGTGGTGAAGATTTACAGCCTGCTTCTCTAAAAAACCAATTATCCATCACTAAATTGATACTCTTAGCCTCTAAAAGTTCAGCTGCAATTTTAGGTGTAGGTGAATTAAAAACAAAATCTTTAAACTCATCATGTAAATCCCAAGTCCAAAAATCCTCATAATATCCAGGTAATTTTTTATTTAGAGTATGATTGACAAATCTTGGGCTGGGGTTTTTTTTTCCTTTTTCTATTCCTTCTTTTAATACTTCAATCCATTTTTTATCAAATTTACCTTTTAAAAAAACTGCCCCATCTGTCTTAAACTTAGCAATTTCATTTGATGTAAGAATTTTATTCATTATCAAATGTATTATAAATTAAAAATAAAAATGCTCAAAGATAATCTTGTAATAGTTTTTTCTTATATAAGGATACAATCAAAAAGCTTTAATTGAAGTTACTTATAAAGCTGTAGCAGAT
>CACJQI010000019.1 GCA_902595535.1 uncultured Pelagibacteraceae bacterium | reverse complement strand
TATTAATCAAATGAGATTTGAAAGATTTATTTCCTATCCACTTCAGGCAATTAGGATTAGACATATTGATATAGCTCATATTATTGACCACGGTTATTGTCATTTATTTTATTTTTTAAATGCAAAATTTAAAATAATCACTTTTAATGATTTAATCCCAATTCTTTTTGAAAAAAAATTAAATAAGAATAATTTTTTATTAAAATTTTCATTATCATTTATTAATAAGTATGATCATATTATTTCAATAAGCCAACAAAGTAAAAATGATTTAATTAGATATAAAAAAATAAATCCAAAAAAAATATCTGTTATATACCCACCGGTTGAAGAATCTATATTCAACTTAAAAAAAATTAATAAATTAAAAATTTTTAAAAAATATAACCTTCCATACAAACCAAAGAAGATAATTGTATTTGATCGTATTTTTTATAAAAATTTTGAGTTTTCATTGAAGATATTTAAGAAAATATTAAATTTAAATGAAAACATTATATTAATAAAAATTGGTAATTTTAAAGACCTAACCCATGAAATTTGTCACAATAAAATATATCAATTAAACCCTAAAACACGTTCAGATATATCGGATCTGTATAAATCATGTGATTTATTATTATTTCCATCTTTATATGAAGGATACGGTCTACCTTGTGTAGAAGCAATGAAATGTGGATTACCAGTTGTCACAAGTAAAAATGGATCATTAAAAGAGATTATTCATAAAAAAAATTATTTTGATCTTAAAGATGAAAAAATTATCATTAATCATATTTATAAACTCCTTTCAAACAAAAAGTTTTTTGAATTAAATAAAAAAATTTCAATTCAACAATCTAAAAAATTTAGAGAAAAAGATTACTATTTAAATATTCTCAAGTTATATAAAAAAATTACAAAGAAAGATAAACTATTCTAAAACTCTTTTAATGATTTGTTTCATTAAATTTTCGTGATTGAGTTTTAAAGTTTTTGTTATTTTTATTTTACCTCTGTTAGCTATATCCTTTGCTTTAATTGGATTTTTAAGATAATAACAGCATTTTTTGAAACATTCCTCAGGGGAACTAAAATAAATAGCCTCTTTATTTTCGATTAAAATATTTGACATGGACCTGGTTCTAAAGGAACAAATTAAAGTACCTATAGCGGGTATTTCAACAGATCTAGCAGTAATAGTATCTAAATTTTGCTCGGAAAAAAGACATAATGCAATTTTAGAGTTTTGAATTAATTTTGAATAATCTGGATTTTTTACATTACCTAATTTAATAATATTTTTTAATGAATTGTAATTTTTATCTTTATTCCAGTGTGCACCATAAATCTTTAAATCAAGACCTAATTTTTTTAATTTATATAGAAATAAACCTTTTTGAGGCGACCAGGTTCCAATAAATATTACATTATTTCTAAATTTAACTTTTTCGAATTTAGTGATGTTAAATTTTTTATGAGTTTTTTTATCAAAACTGGGTAAATTAAGAAAACTATTTTTAAGACCTTTTTGTTTTGCAAGATATATCCTTGATACATCTTGATATGCTATAAGATCATAATAGGTTGCCGCCTTATGAAATAATTTCCATTTATTTTTATCTCTGGCTACAAATGGATTATCATTACACATACAAATTATTTTTTTTGTCTTTTTTTTTAGTTCCTGTATCAGTTTTTTTCCAACTAGGTGGCCCGGTTTGATTATAATTAAATCATACTTTGAATTAATTTTTGAAATAATTCTTTTAAATATTAAGTTTTCAAATATAGATGGAGAAATGTGCCAAAATATTTTTTCAGTTATTTTTTTATAAGACAGAATATTTCTATCATCAATCAAAAAAGTTTTTTTATTAATTCTTTTTAATGCTAAATACTGTAAATAACTATTTCCAGATTTTGGACCGATAAATAATACTTTCATACTACGATTAATCATATAATAATAAAAATTAATTTAATTTTAAAAACTCATTTTGCAAACAGTAAATTTTAAAAAATTAAGAAAAATAATTTTTTTTCTAACGTTTGTTACATTTATTTATCAAGCATATATTTCAGTTAATTTAATAGATTTTACATGTGTGTTTCTTGTTTTTTTTTCAATGATATTGACAACTAGTTATTGTTTAAATGATAAATTTTTTTTTAATTACCCAATATCGTTATTATTAATTTTTTTTTCTCACTTTATTAATTTGGGAGGCTCATTATATCTAAAAACGTACGAGCTATCTATTATAACAGAACATTTAAGAGAGCCCATTCAAACGATTGGAAATCTAGTAATGTTTAATCTCGTAATAATTTTAAGTCATTTTATTTATATAAATCTTAAAATATCAGATATTTTACAATTAAAATTTCGCACATTATTGAAAAAATTTAAATTAGACGATTTGTATGATCTAAAATTTTTGTATTTCTTATCTTTAATAGCAGTTTTATCAAAATTATTTTTTTACGATTTTAATACACCGATTGAGTTTCAAAAAAATTTATCAGGTCCACCATTGTTAGGTGATATTATATATGGTTTTAAGTTTATTATTTACCTTCCCATTGTTATTTTTTTTTCAAAATATCTTTATAAAGAAAAAATCTATAAACCCAAAAATACATTTTTTATTATTTATATTATTGCAATGGGTATTATCTCTATATCAACAAATGTAAGATCCATTCTATTTGACATACTAACAATCAGTATAATGTTTTCTTTTTTGATATTTATTTTTGATGAAAAAAATGAGTTATTGAAAAAAAATATTTTAAAATTTTTTATAATAATAATTTTTCTATTTCCTTCGATAAATTTTCTAGAAAATTTTTCAAAAAATTTTATTTATGAAAGGTCTTCAGCAAAAAATAATACTCCAATAGAAAATATTTATTCTTTTTTTAATAACAGAAATAATTTTGAAAATAATAATAAAAATTACTTTTCTGAAAAAACTTTTTTTTATGAGGAATATTATAAACATGGCTTATTTAATAGAATAAATATATTGTTAGTAAATGATAACCTAATATTCGCTAAGAATAATTTATCTAAATATCAAATTGATTTGGTAAAACAACTTCAGATTAATCAGATTATTTCAATAGCACCTCAGCCTATCATTAATATTTTTTTAGAAGATTTTAATAAAAGTGATTACTTAAAATACTCTACAGCTAGTTATATTTACGGTATTTTAGATAATATGTATGGTGGAAAGAACATAGGTTCTGTTCTTGTTCAACTAAATATAATTTTTGATATATATGTTTATTTAATTTTAATTTTTATTTTTATTCCTTCTTTTATTATTTTTGATTCTTTCTATTTTCCTAGTGAAAAAAAATTTAGTCCTTATATATTGATATTTTTCTATACTACCAGTTTTGGAATACTAAATATGCTGGCAACTTCAGACATATCAAATGTATTTACATTGACATTTAGAGCTATTCCACAAACTTTATTGTACATAATTTTGGCTAGATATATTTTTAATATATTCTTAAAAAAAAGTTTTTAATGAAGAAAATTATTATACCAAACACTAATTTTGAATGTTCTAGATTAATATTTGGAACAGGAAGCTTGCTAAATATATTTAATAAAAAGAAAAGATTAGAATTGCTAGAAAGTGCTGTAGATTTAGGCTTTACTCATTTTGACACATCTCCATATTATGGTTTTGGACTCGCTGAAGAAAATTTAGGCGAGATTTTTAAAAAAAATAAAAATTTAACAATTACTACAAAAGTATGCCTATATCCTCCAAGCAAATTAAATCATAATTTTCTTGAGATGGTATTTAGAAAATCTGCTGGTAAGATAATTCCAAAATTATCAAAACCAAATATTGATTTTTCGATTGATTTTGCGAAACAATCTATAGATAAAAGTTTAAAAAAAATGAAAATTGATAATATTGATATATTATTAATTCATGAACCAATAATAAAATTGTTAAACATTGATGAATGGAAAAATTTTTTTGAGAATTTAGTTAAAATAGGCAAAATAAAATATTTTGGTATATCTTCATTAAACTCTATGAGAATTAAAAAATTTTTAAATACTGAAAAAAAATTATTTGATATAATACAAACTCTAGATAGCATTGATTTACAAGAGGCAAATTTTATTTCAGACAATAATCTACCATTTCAAATTACTCATGGCTATATTTCATCTTTAAAAAAGAGACAACCAAAGACACCATTAAAAAATGTTTTTAAAAATATAATTAATCGCAATCCTAAAGGTGCTATTATTTTTAGCACTACAAGAAAAAAAAATTTATATGAAATTACAAATTTATTAAAAATAAATGATCAATAATTTAATCGGCAAAGGAAAATTAATTAAGTCAACAGATTTATGTATAATAGGTGCTGGGACTGTAGGATTATTTGTTGGATCATTGCTTGCAGAAAAAGGTATCAAAGTTTTAATTTTAGAGTCTGGTGACATGACTCAAGATAGTGAAACTCATGAACTTAATAAAACTATTTATACAAAAAATTTTTATCATAGTTCAAATATAGGACGATTTAGATGTTTAGGTGGTACATCAACAAGATGGGGTGCTGGTATGTTGCCTTTTTCAATTAAAGATTTTGAAAATGGAAAATGGCCAGTTACGTTTGATGAAATAAATAAATATTTGATTAAGGTTGAAAAATACTTTGATTTAAATAGTGGCTCATATTTATTTAAAGATAATTTAAATAATATTAATAAAGACTTTATTTTGAAATACGCAAAACTTCCATCTTTTAAAAATAGAAATGTATATAATATTTTTAAATCGACAGTTCACGAAAATCAAAATATTCAAATTTGGTTAAACTCAACTGTTACAAAGTTTGATAAAAAACTTAATTCTTTAGATAATATAGTTGCTGAGGCCCAAGATGGATCAAGTATAAGTATTAAAGCAAGAAATTTTCTTATTTCAGCTGGTGCAATTGAAAGTACACGTTTAATGTTGCTTCTTGATAAACAAAACGAATATTGCGTATCAAAACTTTCACCATCTTTAGGTAAATATTTTTGTGATCATATTTCAATACCTGTATCAGATATTATTCCTAAGAATATTAGTAAATTAAATAAAATTTTTGGATATCATTTTGAAAGAAATAAAAATATGAAAAATATTAGGTTCGAAATGTCAGAAAATGCTAATATTAGGGATTTCATACCACCTTTTTTTGCAAGAATTGTTTTTGCGGATATGGATGGAGGTTATGAAAATTTAAGGAATTTTTTTAGAGCAATTCAAAAAAAAAAGATTCCAACATTTAAAGATTTTTTTGGGATAATTAAATCCTTACCTTGGATATTAAATGCTATTAGATGGCGATTTATGAATAAAAGACTTTTATTTCCTCAAAACCCCGCACTTGAAACAAATATAATTATGGAGCAAGAGTCTTTAGGTTTGAATAAAATTTTTTTATCAAGTACCGAAAAAGATTTATACGGTCAACCAATTGCTAGTATTGAATGGTCGGCAAGTGAAAAGGATGCTAAAAATATTTTTAAAGCTGCAGATTGTCTTAAAGATTTTTGGAATAATTCAGATTTGAATGAATATGGGATTTTTAAAATGAAATCAAAATCTGAAATAGAAAAACTTATAAAAAAAGCTGATGGTATTCATCATCCAAGTGGATCAACACGTATGGGTAATACTAAAGAAGAGGGTGTTGTAGATAAAGACTTAAATGTTTTTTCAATTGATAATTTAAAAATTTTATCTACGTCTGTATTTCCATCAGGTGGAGGAGCAAATCCCACAATGACTTTAATGATGTTTGGTTTAAGATATGTTGATCAATTTTTAGATAATTAAGAAACTAATTTTTCTTAAAAATTAAACAAAAGTTATTCATCATTATTGTTTTAGGAATTAAAATAATAGCTAATTTGTAGATTATCCTTTTAAAAAAATTACTTGGTTGATTGATATAAAAAAACTTTTCTGAAAGTTTAAATTTATTTTTATTTGCAAAATTTTCTATTAGAGGTAGAGCGACTTTATATTGAATAAACCACTGATGTTTGTGTCCAGGTTTTGTATTAATCATCTCTAGGCCATGAGTTAAAATTCCTTTACCGAACAAAAATCTTAATCTAGCAATTATATAATCTTCATTTGGTAGGCCAACTACAACATATTTTGATGATTTATTTAAAGCTATTTTAAATAATTTTAAAAAACTATCAGTGTGCTCTAAAACATCCATTAACATCACACATTCATATTTTTTATTAAGATTTTTTAAATAGTCTTCTGTTTTTTGAGCATTTTTAAAATATTTAATATCATTACTTTTTTTCTTTTTATAAATACCAGCATTTGCATCTACACCTAAATAATTGCTTTTATTATCAATAAGTTTTTTTAAAATTCCATTGCCACAACCTATATCAAGAAAACTTTTTATATCAGTGTTCTTTTTTAAAAAATATTTAAAAAAACTATATCCTTCGTGAGATATACCTCTTGAAAATATTATATCTTTTTTTTTGTAGGTGTTATTTAAATTTTTCATAAATTATTTAGAAGAAAATTTTTCAATGATAGTCTCAAGTTTTTCAAAATATAAATCCCAATCATTTTTTTTTGAGTAGTTTTGTCCATTATATGATAACTCTTCTAATAATTCTTTATTATCAGCCAGATGAGTCAATTTATCAACAATTGAACCAACATTCCGTATAGGTACAACGAAACCAGAGTTTGATCGTCTGACAAAATCTCCAGAGCCTGTATTTTCTGTTACTATAACTGGACATCCTGCTGCAGCTACTTGTAAAATTGATACTGCAAATCCATCCTCCAAACTCGGTAAGACATATACATGACAACGATTAATAATATCATTTAATTTTGAATGGTTTACATGTCCGTAAACAATAATATTTTGACTTTGTAATTTTTTTTCAAAAAAATACTTATCAGATGTATTAGATCCGACAACATGAAGTCTTTTTTTTGGATGTTTAAATTTTTCAAATGCTTCTAAAGCATAATGCAAACCTTTTCTCACAGATTTTGATGCTAAAAATAGTACATCAAAAAAAGTATCACTTTTTTTTATATTTTCATTTCGAAAAAAAACTTTGTTATTTACACCAAATTCCAAAACTTCAATTTTTTTATCTAGATCTTTACTAAAAGTTTTTTTTACAAAATTGGAGGGAACTAAAATTAAATCAGCATTTTCATAGCTATTTTTTTCTCTTTCTAAATACCATTCTTTAATAGGTTTATAATTTAAATTAAGACTTTCGTACTCCTCTTTTAGTATTTCATTTTGAAAATTTATATGTGTAGAAGTTCTATCACAAACTACGAGTTTACCATTTTTCCTAAATTTTTGTCCTGATAAAAACGATGATTTAGACTGAGCAAAAAAAATATCAATATCATCGTTTTCATTTATTATATTTAAAGCAATTTCATCAATTTTCTTATGATGATAAATATTTAATAAATCATCCATATTTTTAAACAATATTTGTTTAATTAAGGGTTCTCTCATTATTCTAATTAGACCAAAAGGACTAACTAAATTTCTTGGTATACCTTCTTTTTTTAATTTAAACCACGGATATCCACTAATTATCTTTGTTAATTGATTTTTTTTATAAATAGCTTTTGCTAGTTCAAAATGATGAAATTTACCTGCTGTGGCTATAAGATATTTCTTTTTTTTCATTAATTTCCTTTGAATATATTATTGTACCATAAGCCATAACTATAAGTTCTAAAAAAAATATCATAATTTTTTTTATCATCAGCTAAACTAATTAACTTTTCATTATTAATTAATGGAATATTATTGAAATTATAAAAAATCATTTCTTTAATTTGATTTATATTCGTATCTAGATATCCATATAGATTTGATGCAAATGCAAATTTAGGTTGATTTTTTAAATATGATGGCATTAATGAATGATTTCTTAGAAGAGATTTTGTTCCGTTTTTAAAGTGAATTTTTTTTGATATTCTAGATAAAAATAAATTTATATCATCATATAAGTAAGGTACTCTAGATTCTAATCCATACGCCATAGAATTTTTATCTTCATAATCTAAAAAAGATTGCATTCCCCAATGAGTTTTAAAATTGAGTATAATATTTTCTAAAATATTATTGCTCATTTTTTTATAAAAACTAAGATTTTTATAATCATTATTAAATTTAAGATGTTCAATTCTTTTTTTTAACTGAAATTGTTTATTTTTATTTAATAGTTCAATATTAATTATTTCTTTTATTGATCTTAAAAAAACATTTTTATTAGGATTAAATTTTTTTATTTTTTTCAATTCTTTGTAGAATTTATTAAAATTGAATTTGTTTAACAAATCCGCCAAATATCCATAAGCGTGCAAAGAATATCCTAAAAAGTTTTCATCACCTCCGTTTCCAGTAAAAACAACTTTAAAACCCTCTTCTGAAATTTTTTTACATAAAAAATTATGCATAGTGCTTGAAGAATCTGGTGTAGGTTGATCTATATCATAAATTGTTTTTTGATGATGATTAAAAAAATCCAAATCATCCTCAAAAATATAATGCTGTTTAAATTTATAATCTTGAACTATTTGTTTTATGTTTTTATTCTCAACATTTGGATGATTTAGTATGGAGGAAAATGTATGAATTTCTTTATCATTTAAGTTATTTTTAAGTATTATACTCAATAAAGTAGAATCTAGACCTCCAGATAATAGACACGCGACTTTCTTATGTTCTGTTATAGTATGAAAATTAATACTTTGATTAAGTACTGACTCAAATTTATCTTCTCCAATATTTAAAGGATTTTTTTCATAATCTACATACTTATATTTTTCAAAATTTTTATTAGTTAAATCATAAATAATTAGATTACCTGGTTCTAGTATTTTGATATTCTTTATTAAAGTATTATTAAATCCATTCAATTGCCTATGTCCAATAAAGTTAATTACCTCATTCTCATCTAATATAATTGAATTTTTAATATGAATATTTTTAATTAAAGTTTTGATCTCAGAAGCAAAAATTAATAAATTTCCATCAGTAAAATAAAATAATGGTTTAATTCCAACTCTATCTCTAACTATTATGATTTTATTCTTTTTTTTATCATATAAGGCAATCGCAAACATACCTTTAATATAATTAGTAAAATTTAATCCAAATTTTGAATAAAGTTTTAAAATGATTTCTGTATCACTGTTACTTTTGAAATTTTCATTAGAAAAAAAATTTCTTTTAAGATCTTTGTAATTATAAATGGAGCCATTAAAAATAATAACATTTCCAGTGATATCATCTCTCATTGGTTGTAATGAATTATCAGATAAATCCATTATTTTTAATAAAGTATGCATAAAACAAAAATTTTTATTTTCAAAATATTTTTGTCTATCAGGACCTCTATGCACCATTGATTTGAGCATTAAATTTCTATCGATAAAATTATATTTACCGATAATTCCAGCAAGACCACACATATTAAAGTTGCTCTTTTTTTTTAAAAAGAATATCTCTTTGTAAAAAATTAGTTTGATTAATTTTTGAAGCTTTAGATGAACAAAGTGGAAAAAATTTTTTTTTTTGTAAAAAATTTATAATTTGATCTTCTGTTGCTTGATTTTTGTAAATTTGATTATTGGATACTTCTATTAATATATAGTTGATTTTTTTTAACATTTTTAATGATCCTTTTAGAACTTCCATTTCATATCCCTGAACATCAAGTTTTAGTAAGATTGGTTTTTTCAAACTTTTATTGTTCAAAGCTTTATCTAATTTTAAAATTTTAACTTTTCTTTTTTCAGTAATTTCATAGTCTTGATTAGAAAAATTCTGATTATTAAATTTATAAAATGAAGAACTATCTTTTCTTTTAGTGATATAAAAATTTTTTTTACAATTTTTATTTCCAATACCAAAATTATAAAAGAAAATTTTTTTTCTAAAGCTAAATAATTTTTTTTGTATATCTAGCTCTTCTTTAATAGGCTCAAATGAAAACATTTGTATATTAGGAAAATATCTTTCCAATAATAACATAAATTGACCTTTATTTGATCCTACATCTATGAGTGTTTTTATTTTTTTTATTGATTTTATAAGTATTAATAATTCAACGTTTGCAGCAACACCATTTCTCAATCCTTGAAACCATAATTTATTCCTGCTTAATAAGAAAATTTTTTTTAATAAAAACATTTAATTATTTAACCTTTTTACAAAATTGATAAGTAAAATAGCAAACAAAAATAAGAATGGATAAACTACTTAAGAGATTAATATAAAAATAGAAATAAAACGAATAATCCATGTTAAATAAAATATAAGTAATGAGAAGAGTTGTTAAAGAAAAAAATAAACTAATCATAGTTGTTTTAAAAAATTTATTCACAGCTTTTATTAAAACCTCTATAGAATTATATAGATTAAAGAAAAATGACTCCATTACAATTAAAAATAATAACATAAAAGTTAAGTCGTATTCATGATTTAACCAAAAACCATATATTTCTCTACCGAACATTAAAGAACATACAATAAAAAATAGGAGAATTAATAAGGTGAATTTAATTTGTGTTTTAAAAATAAATATCAAATTATTATATTTTTTTTGACCAAAAGATTTTGAATATTCATAATAAAGAGAACTATTCAATATATCTAAAAACCTGTTAGGCAAATAATAAAATAATGTTTTTGCAGTCGTTATTAAACCAACTATTGATGGACCAAAATAAAAACCACTAAGGATTAGAATACCATTATTTTTTATTATAGATGACACATTTTGAAAATAGAAGCTTAATGATAGCCTGAATAAAAATTTGATATATTTATAATCATAATTTGTAAAGGTGAGCGATAATTTTTTTTTATTATTTTTGTAAATAACAAACAAAGTTAAATTTTTAAGAAAATTTATGATTAATAAAATTATTGCTGGATAAATTAGATCATTAAAAAATATTCCACTTAAAGGAATTAATATTTTAAGTATTATTTCATAAAATAAAATTATATAATTATATTTTGAAACATTGCCTGTATAAGTTATTCCCAAGAAAAAAAAGTTGTCTAAAATTGTAAAATAAAATGCAAGTATAATTAATAGTAAAATAGAATCTAAATTACTTATATCTAGGTTGCTGAATATTTCGATATTAGAATCTTGAGTTAAAAAAATACCTAAACTTATAAGTGAAAAAATAATCATGTTGAATAAAACTAAAAAAAACGAGTTGCAAAAAATTTTACTAACTTCATCGTACTTTTTTTTTTCAAAATTTACTGACATTTCTGTACGAGATGCGAAAGAAACATTTATGTTAAAAACTGCCAAAGTTGTAGGTATAGTCGACAAAAATACCCAAACACCAAAATTTTCTACTCCCCATGCAAATAACATTGCAGGAGGATAAATAATCTGAATAATTGTTTGAAAAGAAAAAACTGAAAAAAAAGATATTATATTATTCGTAAATCTTTTGTATTGTGATTTTGTATAATTTAAAAAATTAATATTTTTCATAAATTTTAAATATATTATATTTTAGTAAATAATTTTTAATTAAATTGATAATGATTTGTGCGCTAATAGGAACATCAAAGTTTGCAGAAGTTCATCTAAGTCAATTAATTAAAATTGGAGCCAAAGAACTTACTATAATTAGTAGAGATATAGATAAAAGTGAAAAAATTTGTATAAAATTCAAAAAAAAATTTCCAAATATAGCTATATATCCTTCAAAAATAACTATTCTTAAAAAAAAAAAATTTGATTTAATTGATATTTGTTCGGCAATTAAAATTCATGAAAAACAACTTAGTTATATTTCAGGTTTAGATTCGATAATATTAGTTGAAAAACCGATTATATCATTACTAAAATTAAAAAAAAGATATTTAAAATTTTTAAAAAATTTATACGCAAAAAATGCTAGAATTGTTGTTTGTTATCCTATGATTTATTTATCAAAAGAATTTGAGAAAATATTTGATAAGAAAAATAAAATTAACAATTTTGAACTAAATTTTAGTACGGGCGGTCAATACAAATATAAATATATTTGTATGGATTTAATGCCACACGCTTTATCATTTATTTTTGCTTATTTTAAAAAATTTAATTTTAAACAAAAATTTAAGATAAAAAAAATTAAATACAGTAAAAATATTTGGTCTACTT
>CACJQI010000018.1 GCA_902595535.1 uncultured Pelagibacteraceae bacterium | reverse complement strand
GAGTGTTGAAGCTCTCTACCTTTAAATCTGATTGTAAATTTTACTTTGTCCCCTTTTGCTATAAATTTTTTTGCATTTTTTACTTTAAATTCATAATCATGAGTTTCAGTTACAGGTCTCATTTTAATTTCTTTTAACAAAACGATTTTTTGTTTCTTCTTTGCAAGATTTGCTTTTTTTTGAGCATCATACTTATATTTACCCATATCCATAATCTTACAAACTGGAGGATTGGCTTTAGCAGCTATTTCGATTAAATCTAATCCTTGATTTTTTGCCATAGAGATAGCATCATTTGTGTTCATTACACCAAGATTTTCCCCATCGCTTGCTATTACCTGAACATCAGGAGATGAAATTCTATTATTTGATCTTGGTCCACGATCTTTAGTTCTTCGTTGAAAATAATTTTGTTTTAAATCTGCCACTTAGTTTGAGGATGCTTTGTTTAAAGCAGAGAATTTTTTTAAGAATTGGTCTATATCCATATTTTCTTGTTTATTAGAGTCTAATCTTCTAATCGTTACTGAATTGGAGTCAACTTCTTTTTTACCACAAATTAATAAAACTGGTATTTTTGCTAAAGAATGATCTCTAATCTTATAATTTAAATTATTATTTTTTAAATCTACTGCAGAACTGATGCCTACTTTTTTTATTTTTTTAGACACTTCAACTGCGTAGTCGTTAAATTCTTCTGAAATAGGTATTACCATAGTTTGTAAAGGAGATATCCAAAAAGGAAATTTACCAGCATAGTTTTCAATTAAAATACCAATAAATCTCTCTAGAGAACCAAATAACGCTCTATGCAACATGACGGGAACTTTTTTAGTTCCATCTTTATCTACATAAGAAGCATCTAATCTACCTGGTAAATTTAAATCGACTTGTAAAGTTCCACACTGCCAATCTCTACCAATTGCATCTCTTAAAACAAATTCAATCTTAGGTCCATAGAATGCGCCTTCACCCTTATTAATACTATACTCAAGTTTTGAAGCTTTAACTGCTTCAAGCAATGATGCTTCCGCTTTATCCCAAATCTCATCATCACCTACTCTTACTTCAGGTCTATCTGCATATTTTAATATTACATTTTCAAAACCAAGATCTTTATAAATATCTAAAATCAAATTAGTTACCTCTAAGCACTCACTTGTAATTTGATCCTCTGAACAAAATATATGAGCGTCATCTTGTGTAAATGCTCTTACTCTCAGCAAGCCATGTAAAGCACCAGATGGTTCGTATCTATGAACTTTTCCAAACTCAGCTATTCGTATTGGTAAATCTCTATAGCTTTTTAATCCTTGGTTAAATACTTGAATATGACCTGGACAATTCATCGGTTTAATCGCGAATACTTTTTCATCTGGTGTTTCCGAAGTGTACATATTTTCTCCATATTTTTCCCAATGACCAGATTTTTCCCAAAGTTGTCTATCTAATATTTCAGGTGTGTTAACCTCTCTATAGCCAGCAGCATCTTGCCTACTTCTCATATAATTTATTAATTTTTGAAATAAAGCCCATCCTTTTTCATGCCAAAATACTGATCCTGGACTTTCTTCTCTAAAATGGAACAAATCCATTTCTTTTCCAAGTTTTCTATGATCTCTTTTTTCAGCTTCTTCAATTCTTTTTAAATATTCATCTAATTCTTTTTGGCTTGCCCAACTAGTTCCATAAATTCTTTGTAACATCTCATTTTTTGAGTCACCTCTCCAGTAAGCACCAGATACCTTAGTTAGTTTAAAATACTTTCCAATTTTACCTGTAGAAGAAAGATGTGGTCCTCTACAAAGATCATGCCATTCACCATGAAAGTATATTGATACATCTTCATTTTCAGGAATAGCCTCTATTAATTCTGCTTTATAAATTTCACCTTTTTTCTTAAAATGAGCAATGGCTTTATTTCTTTCCCAAACTTCTCTTTTAGTAATTTCATCTCTATCAACAATTTCTTTCATCTTATTTTCAATTTTAATTAAATCATCTTCTGTAAAAGACTCTTTTCTCGCAAAATCATAATAAAAACCATTTTCTATAACTGGCCCAATAGTTACCTGAGTTCCTGGAAATAATTCTTGAACTGCCATTGCTAAGATATGAGCTGTGTCATGTCTTATAGTCTCTAATCCTTCTGGATTTTTAGAAGTAAATATTTTGATAGAACAATCATTTTCAATTATATGGTCTAAATCTTTTAATTCACCATTTACACTAATAACCATTGCTTGCTTAGCAAGTGATTTGCTAATTTTTTCAGCTACGTCTAATCCTGTGACCTTGTTTGGGAAATTTAAATTATTTCCATCTGGTAATGTTATTATAGGCATCTAATTTAAAATTTTTTTATACTCTGAATAAGTAGAAAAACACATTTTTTCAACATTAAATTTTTTAACAATATTTTTTCTTCCTTCAGTTCCAATTAATTTTAACGTGTTTTCGTCCAAATAAAGTACTTTTAAAATTTTTTGACTTAAATCTTTAGCATTACCTGCCTCAAATAAATAACCTGTTTTTTCATCAATAACAGTTTCATTTGATCCTCCAATATTGCTTGCAATTATTGGTTTTTCCATTGATTGAGCTTCAACTGCAACTCTTCCAAAGGCTTCTGGTTCGGTCGATGCTGAAACAATTATATCTGAAATTTTATAAGCAAGAGCCATGTCCTTACAGTGATCAATAAATTTTACCTGTTTGCTCATTCTAAATTGTTCTGCTTGTTTAATAAGTTTTTTTTTATATAAATCTCTTCCTTGGTCACTTCCTAGAATAACTGCATAAAAAGCCTCATATCCAAGTTCAATATTTACTAAATTTATAGCTTCGATAAAAAGTTCTTGTCCTTTCCAAGAAGTAAGTCTTCCGGGTAATAAAATAATTTTTTTATCTTTTTCAATTTCCCATTTTTTTAATAATTTTTTTTCATCACTCTCTATCTTTGTGGTTGGATCAAAATAATCAACATTTATGCCCCTAAAAATTACACGAAGTCTTTTATTCACATCAAAATATTTTGAATAATTTTCTTTTATATGTGCAAAAATAAAATTAGATCCAGCAATTATTAAGTCAGATTTAACCATTACTGAATTATAAAATTTTTTTAATTTATTTTGAAAGTTATATGTTCCATGAAAAGTTGTTACAAATTTTCTACCCGTAATTATTGTTGCAAAGTAACAAGACCATGCAGGAGCTCTACTTCTAGCATGTACAATTGAAATATTATTGTACAAAATTATCCAAATTAAAGCTAAAGAATTAAAAAATATTAATAATGGATTTTTACCGTTAACTGGCAGTTTAATAACTTTAACTTTTTTTTTATCAACAAATTTTAAAAGCTCACCCCCACTAGTAACAATAAAAGACTCACAATTATTTTCAGGTAAATAATGAGCAATATCATAACATCCAGTTTCAGCTCCACCATATCCTAATTTTGGGATTACTTGTAAAACTTTTAAATTCAATGACATTAAAATTATTATATATTAATACTAAAAACATATAAATAATAATGACTAATTTTAAATATTACAAAATCTCAAAAACGAAAAAAATTAGATATTTATGTAATTATTATGAGAAAAATCTCTATATAGTTTTTCTTCATGGTTTTATGTCGGATCTGGAAGGAGAAAAACCAAAAGTATTTCTCAAATATGCAAAAAAAAATAAACTTGGTTTTCTAGCCATTGAATATTCGGGACATGGAAAATCTTCAGGCGAATTTACTAAAGGAAATATTAGTAAATGGACCTCAGATACAAAAACTGTAATCAAGAAGATTATAAAAAAAAACAATTTTATCTTAATAGGATCTAGTATGGGATCATGGATTTCACTTAATCAATTTAAATATTTTCAAAAACAAATTAAAGGTTTTTTGGGTATTGGTTCGGCTCCTGAATTTTTAGATCGAATAATGTGGAAAAAATTTACAAAAAAAATGAAGTTAGAGACCAAAAATAAGGGGATTTATCACTTAAAACATGGTGGTTATGAATATCCAATAACTTATCAATTAATTAAGGATGGTAGAAAAAATAAAATTTTAAATAAAAAGATTAAACTTAAAATTCCTGTATCGATGATACATGGCAGTAATGATACCACAGTGCCTATTTCCTTATCCAGGAAAGTACTAAAGTTATTTGATAATGCTAAAAAAAAATTACTAATAATTAAGAATGGAGATCACAGTCTATTCAGTAAAAAACTTCAAAAGAAAATAGTAAGAGAGCTTGATTTTTTCTTTTAACTTACTTCTTTGATATTTGACTTTAAGCTAATCGGATTACTTAATTTATCTAACATTTCTTTAGGGCAGACTTGAACAAAGTTATTTAATTCTTCATCAAAATTTTCAATAATTTGTTTTGATAAATCTGATCCTGTTTCGTTTACATACTCTATTACTAAACTTTTTAAAAAATTTTTCCAATAATCAGTCTCTAAGTTTTGCCAAACAACTGACTCTGGATTAACCTTTTTTTCAAATTCTTTATTTCTATCATAAATAAATGCCATTCCACCTGTCATACCAGCTGCAAAATTATCTCCAACTTCTCCTAAAATTACAACTGTTCCTCCAGTCATATATTCACAACCATTAGAATCACATCCCTCTACCACGGCAGTAGCTCCTGAATTTCTCACAGCAAATCTATCACCTGCTTGCCCTGCTGCAAAAAGTTTACCTGATGTTGCTCCATAAAGAACCGTATTACCTATTATTGTATTTTCATTTGATACTAAATTACTTTCGTCTGAAAGTTTTATTGATATGGTTGCACCCGACAGACCTTTACCAACATAATCGTTTGCATCACCCTTAAGTGTAAGTTTTAGACCTTTTGAGGTAAAAGCACCAAAAGATTGACCTGCTGAACCTTTAAATTTTAACTCTAAAAAATTTTCTTTTAATTTTTCATATCCATACTTAACATACAAATGATGTGAGATTCTAGTACCAACAGCTCTATTAGTGTTTTTAATTAGAAATTCTTTTTCTATTTTTTCTGAATTATCTAAAGATTTTTCAATCTCTGGCCAAATTTCTTGGTCAAGTGTATCTGGAACTTTATTAATCGAAGAGTTCTCACAATATCTTTTATTATTACCCGGATCTGCTTGAACAAAAAGTGGGTTTAAATCTAAATCATCTAAATTTGGAGATGCTTTATTAACTTGCATTAATAAATCTGTCCTTCCAATAATTTCATTTAGAGATTTAAAACCAAGTTCAGCTAAAATTTCTCTTACTTCCGATGCAATAAAAGTAAATAGATTAACAATTTTATCTGGTGTGCCTGTAAACTTTTCTCTTAACTTGTCATCTTGAGTACAAACTCCTACTGGACAAGTGTTTGAATGACATTGTCTTACCATTATACATCCCATAGCAACTAAAGCAGTTGTTGCTACCCCATATTCTTCTGCACCCATCATTGCAGCAATAACAACATCTCTTCCTGTTTTAATTCCTCCGTCTGTTCTTAAAGTAACTTTGTGTCTAAGATTATTTAAAGTTAGTACTTGATTAGCCTCTGTAAGACCCATTTCCCATGGAATACCAACATATTTAACGCTAGTTTGTGGAGTTGCTCCAGTTCCACCATTGTGACCTGAAATTAATATTATATCTGCCTCAGCTTTTGCTACTCCTGCCGCAATAGTTCCAACACCTGAAGACGCAACTAACTTAACACCTATTCGAGCCTTAGGGTTTATTTGCTTAAGGTCATAAATTAATTGGGCTAAATCTTCTATTGAATAAATATCATGATGAGGTGGTGGAGAAATAAGAGTAACTCCTGGTGTAGAGTGTCTTAATTTTGCAATTTCTTCAGTTACTTTAAACCCGGGTAATTGACCGCCTTCACCAGGCTTAGCACCTTGTGCAATTTTTATTTCAATTTCATTACAATTATTTAAATAATTTATAGTTACACCAAATCTTGCAGAAGCAATTTGTTTAACTCTTGAGTTAGCGCTATCTCCACCATCTAAAACTTTAAATCTTTTTTCATCTTCCCCACCTTCACCACTGCATGAAGCTCCCTTAATTCTGTTCATTCCAATTGCTAATGTTTCATGAGCTTCTTTTGAAAGCGCACCATGAGACATACTTCCGCTACCAAATCTTTTAAGAATTTTCTCAATTGGCTCTACTTCAGAAAGGTCAATCGAAGGTCCTAATTTTTTCTTTCTAAAATTAATTAAATCTCTCAAATTAATAGGTGGTAGATTATAAATACCCTCAGCATATCTTTTATAAGCTTCATAAGAATTTGATCCGACAGCACTTTGTAATAAATGTATTAATTTCCCTTGGTATTGATGAGTTTCTCCATTTTTCCTATATCTATAAATTCCTCCAATTGGCAGTACAGTTTCTGTACTATCAAATGCTTCTTTGTGTATTTCACGAATTTTTTTTTCAATTCCTGTTAAACCTATCCCAGAAATTTTAGAAGTAATTCCTGGAAAATAATCATTAACTACTGTTCTGCTTAAACCTACGGTTTCAAAGTTACACCCTCCCCTATATGAGCTTAATACTGATATGCCCATTTTTGACATTATTTTAAGCAGGCCAGCATTAACTGAATTAATATACCTTTTAACACAGTCATCAAAACTGAACTGACCAAATAATTTCTTACTGTGTCTTTGATACAAGCTATCGAAAGCCAAATATGGATTAACTGTAGTTGCACCCACACCTAATAACGTTGCAAATGAATGTGTATCCATTGCCTCACCAGATTGAACATTTATTGAAACATAGCCTCTAAGTTTTTTGGTGATTAAATAAGTATTTATTGCGCCAACACTTAAAAGCATTGGGATAGGTAAATTCTCATTAGATAAATTTTTATCACTAAGTATTAATTGCGTTACACCTTGTCTAACAGCTATTTCTGACTCTTTTTGGATTCTCTCTATAGCAACTGATAAAGTCTCTTCTTTAGAAAAAGTACAATCTAAGATTTTTGAATTTTTTCCAAAAAAATTTATAAATTTATTAAATTGTGAATTAGATAAGATAGGACTATTTAAAACATATATATTCTCTTTTGTAAGAGTATCAAAATCTAAGATATTTCCTAAATTTCCAAATCTAGTTTTCAAACTCATGACTTTATTTTCTCTGAGAGAGTCAATTGGTGGGTTAGTTACTTGGCTAAAATTTTGTCTAAAGAAATGATATAAAGGTCTGTATTTATCAGATAAGACAGCAAGAGGAGTATCATCACCCATTGAACCTATGGCTTCTTTTGAATCTTCAGCCATAGGATGCAATATCAATTCAAGATCCTCTAAACTAATTCCAAATGTATATTGTCTTCTTCTAAGATCCTCGCCCTCAAAGTTATTCTTCTCATTAGCAATTGGTAATTTTTCGTCTAAATCTACGATTTGAGAATTAAAATGTTTAAACTCTTTAGCTAAATAATCTTTAATATCATCATTGAAAAAAACTTTTCCTTTTTCAATCCGAACTCCTATAATTTCACCGGGTCCCAATCTTCCTTTAGTTAATATTTTTTTTTCATTTAGCTCAATCATTCCTGTCTCAGATCCTGCAAAAAGTAATTTGTCTTTTGTTATTGCATATCTAAGAGGTCTTAATCCATTTCTGTCGTTAGCTGCTATAATCCATTCATTATCTGTGGCGGCGATAGCGGCAGGTCCATCCCATGGTTCCATTGTGCTATTTAAAAAATTAAATAATTGTTGATGACTTTTAGGTAGTGTTTTATTCTTTTTTGACCAAGCATCTGGCACTAACATTAGCTTAGCTAATGGAGCTGGTTGTCCAGATTTATTTAACAGCTCAAAGACATTATCAAGTGCAGCTGAGTCTGAAACACCTTTTTGTATAACTGGTTTTAAATTCTCTACGTTGTCAAAAAGAGGACTGCTCATTTCTTGTTCATGAACCTTCATCCAATTTTTATTCCCTTTATAAGTATTTATTTCACCATTATGCGCTATTGCTCTAAACGGTTGTGCTAAACTCCAACTTGGCGCTGTGTTAGTAGAAAACCTTTGATGAAATATTGCATATCTTGAAACAAATCTTTCATCTTTTAAGTCTAGATAAAAATCTGAGATTGCTTCAGCTAAATATAGTCCTTTATAAATAATTGACTTAGAACTTATCGAGCAAATATAAAAATTATTTAAAGATAATTGGAAAGCTTTATTTTCAATTCGCTTTCTAGTTTCATAAATTTTTCTTTCTAATTTTTTATCAAGTAAATTAGTATCATTTGATTTAAAAAGAACTTGGATAATTTCCGGCATAGTTTGTAAAGCTTTATCACCCAAAACTTTTGGATTAACTGGTACTTGTCTCCAACCATAAATACTAAAATTGTTTTTAGTTAACTCGCTTTCAACAATTGTTTTACAGCTTTCTTGGGCTGTATAATCATTTCTTGGTAGAAAAATCATTCCAACACAAATCTCAGCATTGTCGTAATCATGTCCAGTAACCTCAATTTTTTCTATGAAAAAATCTTTTGGAATTTCAACATGTATTCCAGCACCATCACCGGTTTTTCCATCTGCATCTACTGCTCCTCTATGCCAAACAGCCTTAAGAGCCTCTATGCCATATTCAACTATTTGCCTTGATTTTTTTCCTTCAGTTGAAGCTATAACGCCCACTCCACAAGCATCATGCTCCATTTCTGTTGAATAAACATGGTTTTTTTCAAGTAATTTTAAGTTTTTTTTATAATTTTCCATTAAGCAACTTTTGAATTTTTAATTTCATTATTTTCTAAATGAGTTTTTATTGCTGAAGCTGCATCTCTCCCATCTTTAATTGCCCAAACAACTAGTGATGCACCTCTCACAATATCACCTGCAGCAAATACACCTTTTAAGTTTGTTTCCATTGTATCAAAGTCTGCTTTTATAGTCCCCCATTTGGTAACTTGTAATTCATTAGCATCAAATAATTTTGGTAGATCCTCTGGATCAAAACCTAAAGCTTTAATTACCATATCGGCTTTAACTTCATAATCTGAACCATTTTGTACTTCTGGTCGTCTTCTACCACTTTCATCAGGTTCACCTAATTTAATTTGATCAACTAATAACTTTTCGACTTTGTTTGTTCCTCTAAATTCTTTTGGGCTAGATAACCAAACAAATTCAACTCCTTCTTCTTCGGCATTTGCAACTTCTCTTGCAGATCCAGGCATATTTTCTTTATCTCTTCTATATAAACATTTAACTGATTTTGCTTTTTGTCTAATTGAAGTTCTTACGCAGTCCATAGCTGTATCACCACCTCCAATAACAACTACATCTTTGCCCTCAGCATTTAAAATGCCTTTATCAAACATTTCTACTTTATCACCCAAGCCTTTTTTATTTGAAGCAGTTAAAAAATCCATTGCAGGAAAAATATTATTCAAGTCATTACCTGGTAATTCAACTTCTCTTGCTTTGTAAACACCTGTAGCTATTAATATAGCATCATGTTTTTTTCTAAGTTGTTCTAAAGTAGCATCTTTTCCAACTTCAAAATTTTGAACAAATTCTATTCCACCATCTTTTAAAAGCTTAGTTCTTCTTTCAACAACTTCTTTTTCTAATTTAAAATTCGGAATTCCATAAATTAATAAACCACCAGCTCTATCGTATCGATCATATATTGTAATTTTATAGCCATTTTTTCTTAATTGTTCTGCCGCTGCTAGTCCTGCAGGGCCTGCACCTATTATTCCAATACTTTGATTTTTTTCATTTAAAACATTTATAGGTTTTACCCATCCTTTATCCCAAGCATTATCTGTGATATACTTTTCCATTGAACCTATGGTTACAGTTCCATGACCTGATTGTTCTATTACGCAATTACCCTCACATAACCTGTCTTGTGGGCAAATTCTCCCACAAACCTCAGGCATATTGTTTGTGCTTTGGGATAGCTCATAAGCTTCCTTAAGCCTTCCCTCGGCTGTCAATTTTAGCCAATCAGGAATATTATTGCTCAGAGGACAATGAACTTGGCAAAAAGGAACTCCACACTGAGAGCATCTGCTAGACTGCTCTTTAGCTTTATCACTGATAAACTCGTCATATATTTCGTTAAAATCATTTTTACGCTTATCTACTCCTCTTTTAGGTGGAGTTTGTTGACCTATTTTTACGAATTGGAGCATTTTGTCAGACATAATTTTTAAAAATTTTACGCAAATTATATATTGTTTTTATTAAATAAAGTAAAAAATAGGTCATATATTATGACCTTAATATATCATAAAAAGCTTTAAAAAGTAGAATTTTTAACAATTGCATACCTAATATGCAGAAATCGAATTGTTTTAAATCAATATTTTTTAAGTTACGAAGTTTAAATGTTTCAAAATATTATAGAAGTTTTAATTCTATCAGCAATTCAAGGCATATCAGAGTTTTTACCAATAAGCTCATCAGCACATTTAATATTAGTTTCTAGTTTATATGAATTTAAATCAAGTTCTTTATTGATAGATATTAGTCTTCATTTAGGATCATTATTTGCAATAATTTATTTTTTTAGAAGAGAATTAGTAGATATTAAAAATAATCAGAGAATCTTAGGTTTAATTACTTTAGGATCAATTCCACTAATAATAGTTGGATATTTTTTATACACCACAGGTATTATTTATAGTTTAAGAAATATTAAAGTAATTGCTTGGACAACTTTAATATTTGGAATTATTTTATACATCGCTGATAAAAGCCGTTTTGATAAAAAAATTTCAGCTAATTTAAATTTTCAATCAATTCTAATTATTGGATTATTTCAAATTTTTTCACTAGTTCCTGGAGTAAGTAGAGCAGGAATTACAATGACTGCAGCAAGAATTTTAAAATTTAATAGAGTAGACTCGAGTAAAATTTCATTCTTACTTTCAATTCCTGCGCTTAGTGGTGCAAGCTTTCTTGGATTGAAAAATTTATTTGATCAATCAGTTGAATTAAATTACTTAGTAATAATTGCAATAGTATCTTCATTCATTTTTTCTTTTGTAACAGTAAAATTTTTTTTAGAATATATTAATAAATTTTCTATGAATGCTTTTGTAATTTACAGAATTATAATAGCTTTACTTCTATTTTTTATAATTTATTTTTAATCTCTGGAGCTAATTGAGAAAATATAACAGCTATTAATATTAATATACATCCAATAATATTATCAATATCAAGTATTTGATTTAAGATTATCCAAGCTGCAATTACTGCAAAAACTCCTTCTAGAGAATATATAATTGCAGCAGGAGCTTCATCAATATTTTTTTGTGCAAACATTTGAAGTGTAAACGCAATACCACCAGATAAAACTCCAGCATAAATTATAGATGAGCTTTCTAGAAGAATATTTGATAAAACAACATCTTCAAAAGTGTATGCTGAAATTATTGATAGTGTAGCTACAAATACCGCCTGTAAAGCAGCATAAAACATTGGGATATCAAATATTTTCATAAATTTACCTGCAAAAATTATGTGAAATGCCCAAAATAAAGAACATAAAATTACAAGTGCATCCCCTTTCATAATTTCTGAGTCAGAAAAATTACTTAAGAGATAAACTCCATATACACAAAGGGCAATTGAAGGCCAAATACTCCAATGAACTTTTTGAGAATATAAAAAAAATAATAGTATTGGTACTAAAGGTACATAAAACACAGTGAAAAAAGCAGCATTTGCAACATTTGTATATTGAAGGGAAGCTTGTTGTAACGATGTACCTAGAAATAAAGAAAAACCCATGAACACAAGATATTTAATGAATCTTTTTCTATCTAAATTTATTTGGCTAATAATTTTTTTTTTTTCAAATATTAATGCAAAAGGTAATATGGCTACAAAACCAACAAGAAATCTAGCTGCATTAAAAGTTAAAGGACCAATATTGTCCATACCCGTATCTTGAGCGATAAAAGCAGTTCCCCAAATAAATGTTGTAACTAAAGCACAAATTAATGATAAAGATTTTGTCATACTTGATTAATTAATTAGAAAATTATTTAAAATATGTTATTGATTTTACAGATACTTTCAAAATCTTCCATATTTATGTAGCAGCCAGCCATTTTTCTTTTCCCCTGAAATGAACCTCGCCCATGTAAAACTCTCCAGTTATTAAAAATTAAAAGCTCTCCAGGTTTTAAAATATGTCTCC
>CACJQI010000017.1 GCA_902595535.1 uncultured Pelagibacteraceae bacterium | reverse complement strand
AATAAGTAATAATCTCTTCATAATAGTTTTTTCATTCTGTGTAATTTAAATTTTGATATTTATTTTCATTCAAAGAGGTAATAACTGTAGTCATAGTTTTTGCTCCCATTGAATAACTGCCATCATTTTTAAATCTAATAATTAAATCCATAAATTCATCTTTGTTTGCATCTGCATAAAAATAATCAGTTATAAAAATCCAGTTACCTTTTAAATCTTTTTCGCTACTTAATTCAAAAGTATTTAACTCTCCATTAGACCCTGAAAGACTTTTTTCTTGATATGTTATGATTTCAACACCGCATCTATTTTTTATTTTAAGGTAGTTTAGTCTTTTTCTTTTTTGAAGACTAAAACTACATGTGGATTTTTTTGTTATTTCCTCATCAGGTATTATTAACGAATAGTATTTATTTGTTAAAAAATTAAAATTAAGTTTATTAATATCTAAATTTTTAATTAGATTGTGCTTTGCATTTTGTTTAAATTTACTTTTGATTTCAACAGTTTCACAATGATTGTTAATTCCCATATGCAAATTTAAACTCATTTGGTCATATTCAGATATATCTATAGGAAGTTTTTTATATTGATTACAAATATCAATATGGGATAATTTTTCATTAAAAAATTTCTCGTTATACTCATATGTAATATCCATAAATATAGGATTTAGACCACCTGAGCATAACCAATTAATAACGTTATTTGAGTCAATTATTACCTCTTTAAGCTTATCTTTTTTATACTGTCTACAAATGTTCTCAACCTGATTTAAATCTGATTTAAGTGCACTCTCAAAAAGCTTATCTTTGTAAATTTGAACTAAATTTCTGTCACTCGCTTCATCAGTTAATGCAAGATTGCACGAGAAAAGGTAAAAAAAAATTAGTAGTAATATTTTTTTCATTAATAATTTGGCTCTCCTCCTATACTATGGACCATCCATGATGAGTGCCACGGATAACAATTTCCAATTAATTCAAAAATATCTTTATAACCATCATTGCTTAAACAATTCTTTTTAACAACTTCCACTTCATCTTTTGGAACAGCATAGTAAAGCTTTGCTTCATAGAGTTTTTCACGTTTTTCATATGTAATTGATAGTTTTTTTAATGTTTCAAGAAATTTATTAACAATTTCATTTTCGTTTTCAATTACAATAATAAAATAGCCATCCCATACATCCCACCAATAATTATTATTTAGGTCTTCATATATCTTATCAAAATTATTTTTAGTATAATCATTAAGTTTAGCTACTTGTTTATATTTAGCCAATGTAGATAAAATTAATGCTGGGTTTAATTTATAAATGTCTATTTTCTTATTCAATTCTTCAAATTCTAAATCAAAATTAATTCCATTTTTATTATCAACTTCAAAAAAAGAAGCTCCGTGATAATAATATGTAGAGGCTCCACTATTTCCATTAATATTAATACCATCTGCTAGTATTAATGTATCACTATCAATTAAAGCTTCTTCAACCTGGTTTATCTTTAACTTAATTAATTTATTCTGAATTTTTATTTCACCATCATCAAGATGAGGAACGAATAATCTAAATGCTGTAAAATCTACATGTGCATACCCCTCCTTACAATGTTTATGCCAACCTACTCCCCAGGCTACAACTTTTCCTTGATGTTTAATTTCATAAATAGATGTTGCACCACTAACTCTTCTATCCTCTAGTGTATTTCCCTTTTCATTAATAATAACTACATCTCTAAAATTAGAGAGATTTATAGTAATCTTTTTACCAGACAAATTTATTGTTGATGTAGCTAAAGTTTGAAACTCCCTTTCATATTTACTTTCTTCTAATTTGACAATTTTATTTGGTGCTTCAAATAAAATATTATTAATTATTAATGGTGAATTAAAATATTTATTTGGGTCAGAACCACATGCGTTTAAATAGACATTTTGACCCTCTTCAAATGCATTAGAAGTATTTATCCAAAATGTTATTATAAAAAATATACCTAAAATTTTTCTCATTGCTTAACTTCTGTCTCGGTAATTTTATTATTAATAACTTTTATAATTCTTAAGTTGCCATTTGCTAAAGGCACTACTAATTCATAAGTAGGTTTTTTTCCTATACCTTCGTCTTCATTAACAGGTTTTATATACCAATCATCTTTAGCAATATAACTTAAAGCATAATTACCTTTATCATCAAATACATCTAACGCACATCCCATAACTCCACAATAGTCATGCCTTTTTGTACAGCTATTGTATGTTGAATAAATTATTTTTTCTGGTTCAGGACTTCCACCTAAGTCTAAAATAATTTCAGGATTTTTATCTACACAATTATCATCTGCTGATACTGGAATAATCCACAACAAACCAATAGATAAAATTAATAAAAATTTTTTCATATATCTATTATGGATTATTGATATGAGAAATTGTCAATGGCTTATTTTTATATTTACTATTCCAAGGTTCGTCTTCATTTTTTTCAACTAAAATACTAGGATATTGATACCATATCATTCCTCTACCCAACATCCATCCTTTATAACCCATGCTTCTACAGTCAGGTGTACTTTCAACAATTAATTTAATCCATTCTTTAGAAAAAATATCTTCAAACTTTTTTTCTTTATAATTTTCAATATCTAAAGCTTTGTTTAAAGTTGTGAAAGATTTCTTGTCAGTAACGAGAGAAATAAGCTTATCTAAGTTTTTTTCTTTTACAGTATTAATTATTAATATACCAAAGTCATAAGCCTCTTGAGCGCTTACTTTGGTTCCATAATCATCACTGTTCATTTCAATTACATATTCTTCATCTTCTGCTGAACATAGTTTTGCATAAGCTGAAGTTATATAAAGTAAACTTAATAACATTATTGATAATATTATTTTCATAAATTTATAATAATAAAATTGGAGCATATTGAACACCATCAAATAAATTAATTGATAGAGGGGTACGCATGCTCCATAGGGGGAGTATAGTAGTATGTATATATTACTTACTCAATTTATCTAAGTATGAGTGTAAACCAGGTGAAGGATGCCCTGCTTAGGTGATATGTGGAGTTGTTATATTGCTAGACTGTCCCAGAGAAGAATTTCTATATTTACTTATATGTTTAACCCCTTGGAGTGTTCTTATATAAATTTTACAGGTGTTTCTGCAGTTGGGAACGCTAAATGAAAAAAAATATTTTTTGTTGCAGATAAATCACATTATTATTTTGTAAACTAGATTGAAAACTAGATAATTAAACTTTTATATTTATCCAATCAGCATACGATAATGCATTTGTATGTATAAAATAAATTCTTTTTCTTTTCTTCAAAAGAAAATAGTTTCTTCTACCAACATTATAAGTATCCATCACCTCAAAATCAGAAGCTTTGTAATTATGATGGAAATAAGCCTCGCAGTATTCAGAGATATAGTCTGAAGCTAGTAAATAATCTGGAATTATTTTAAGTTTGTTTTTTCTTAAATATTTTTCCTCATTAATATGTTCTTCTGATGTGTCATCGTGCTTTAAATCGAGCTCATGTCTATCAAATTTAACAATTGCTTCTTTGAATGTTCCACTAGGTGTTGAATATCCAGATGATTGAATTCTATCGGGATGCATTTTATAACTCAAATTAAACTTTTTTTTAGTTGGAAAAACTTCTCTTAAAGGAATAAATGATTTACTAAAACTAACTTTTGAAAACAAACTTTCAGAAACAAAACCCAAATCTCCTTTTCTAAAATCAATTTTACACTTCAATCCATTTAAAAAGAAAGACTCTTTAGCATTAAAAAATTTCTTTAGATATTCTTTTAAAGTCAATTCCATTTTAGTTTAACAGCTCTTATTTTTTGATATCATCATTCCTCTCCCTGATACAAGCCCCTCAGAGCCTGTATAGCCATAGCTGTCTCATCATCTGTACCTAAATCCTCATGATTTCCATACCAAATAACACCAGCACCTAGTTGAAATTTAGAACTTAAAGTTCGTTTACAAGAAACAGTGTCTGAAAGAATTCTTTCTCTATGTTCTTCAGTAAAAACTTCATCAAATGATTTATCTTTGAAATCCTTTTTATTTTGAAAAGGCATTTTCTCTTGTAGGTAAGAATAAATCTTATCCATATCTTTTTCTTTAACAGCTTTTTGAATATTTAACCCAAAAATGTAGGTTCTCTCTAATAACTCTTTGTGTTTTAGAACTATATTTTTTGGAATATTCCCATCTGTTTCTTCCCATAGCACAGTATACTTAAATGTACTTAATGCTTGTTCATATGTGCAATTTTCAGCATAAGAAACATTGTTAAATAGTAAGCTAAAAATTGTTAACACTAAAAGTTTTTTCATTTTAAATATTTAAATTCTATTATTTTATTTTAAGAATTACTATTTTTAGATGTGTTATTAGTCTTTTAAATTGAATAACTTACCTTTTAAATCAAGCGCTTTTAACATATTAGACTGAGGGTATAATTATATTCTATTAGCTGTCACAACTCTGTCACATAATTATTTGAATATTAGATAATTATAAACAATCAGGTTTTGATAACACTAACGATTGTTAAGAAATTAAAGGGTAAACCACTGACCTCGGGCTTATGAGTCCTGCGGTTGATTATTTGTAAGCCTCTGTGTTTATCCATTTCATATGTTCTTTAGTAGTTAATGAAATAGAAAAATTATCTGTAAAATTTGTTTTTTTCTCAACTTTATCCGACCAATTAACGCACCAAAGTCTAATTTGATCTCCATTATCATACTCAAAATCATCTATATCAGCATAACTTTTTCCATTTTCAACTTTCTTGTAGTAATATCTATATGAATCTTTTTTCGAATTTTTTGTTATATCTAATATATCTAAAGCAACTTTTTTTTTAAATTCCATACATTCTGACATTTGGTTATCAAAATACTTTCCTCCAGCAATTTCATAAATTACAAATTTTGGGTCATTTTTTTTTAAATGAAAGCCTATATCGTCATAATCTCCTTTTGCTGATGGTGTATCTACCTTAAAATATTTATCGCTTGATGGGTAAATTACTTTTTCCCAAGAATTTATTTCATCTAATTCATAAAAATCCAATAAACTATCCCCTATACTTATCCCTTCTATCTCAAGATCTCTGATATCATCAGCCTTGCTCCAGGATTGAAGACTAAAGATTAAAACTAGAACTGTGATAAATAATCTCATAACTAACACTTTCTCACTACGACCTATATGAGTCAAGATTTCGAGTAAGTTGTAATAAGGGTTGTAGTAAGTGCCATGTAGAAAGTAACAGCAGGCTTATGAGTCCCACATTTAATTATTTTTAAGCTTAATTACCTAACCAATCATTATATTCCTTCAACTTAACACCAACTCTAAGATTATCAGCCCATCCATATTTTTCAGTAATTTCATCTGACCAATTAAAGCATTTTACTGATGCAGATCCAGATTTTAAAAAAAAGCCATCTGAAATTAAATAACTCTTTCCAGATATATCACTAGGATGAATGGCTTTATCATCGAAGTTAGTTGTGGCTTCTTTAAATAATGTTGATAATTCTTTTCTTATAGATTTTCTTTTAAGATTACATTCATTGATGTTTGAAAAAAAAATTCCTCCATTTATTCCATAAATTATCAAGTTCTTATCATCTGGTTTAATTGCAAATTGTAATCCATCATATTCTCCAAATTTTTCATAAAATCCAGTTAATTTAAATTTCCCATCTTTATTTTTGTAAGCATTTGGATCTATGTTTTTATATATTTCTTCTGCACTATAATAATCTAACAAACTATCACCAACACTTATTCCTTGAATCGCAAAATCTTTAATATCATTAATATCATTTGCCTTGGTCCATGATTGAAGATTAAGAATTAAAATTAATACTGATAAAAATATTTTCATATTTAATATTTTTTCACTGTGTCCTATACGTGTCAAGATTTAGAGTAAGTTGTAAGTAGTTGAGTAGGAAGTGGATTGTGGGAAATGATCACAGATATATGAGTCATGCTGTTGTTTATTTGTAAGCTTTTTCTTCAAACCAAGTTGTTATCTCATTCGTAAAAGCTGATAATTTAATATGATCTTTCCAATTATTTTCTTTTGTCATTTTTTTGGACCAATCAAAGCAAGCTAAACGAAAACCATCACCAGATTTAAAATAATAATAAATACTTTTGAATGTACTATTTAAATCAGCTGGATGTTTTTCAATTCCGTAATCTCGTCTTTCCACACTAGGTGAAATATTTTGTATTTCTTTGTCCATAATTTCCATTTTAGAATAACATTTATTTATATCATCATAAAATTGACCAGCGGATAAAGCTTGAATAATATATTTTTTATCTTTTGTTTTTATGTGAAACTGAACAATTTCAAAATCATTAAATTTTTTTAATTTTAAATTTACTCTACTGTATTCGTTGTCATTATAGTCAGAAATTAAATTGTCTTCTATTGAGCTTAATGAGAAAAAATCTAACAAACTATCCCCAATACTCATCCCTTCTATCTCAAAGTCACTGATATCATCAGCCTTAGCTAATGATTGAAAGCTTAATGTTAAGATAAGAATAAGTAATAATCTCTTCATAATAAACAGTTTCTCACTGTGTTCTATGAGTGTCAAGATTTCCTAATAATTGAAATTAGTTTACTTTATATGCTAAAATTTTTCAGAGTTAAAATCATTCTTATTTGCTAAGTTAATTTAAGTAATGATTCAATAGTGACTTTTTTTTGAAAAAAATATAAGATTTAATGTGTTTAAAATAGTAAAATTTTTATTTATATTTATAATTATTTCAACTTTCACTCATCAAGCAAATTCAGAGTCTTCATGGATTAAAAAAAAAGATGATAAAAATAAAGAAATTGTTAGTGAATTAAAAACAAATTCTAATAAATGGATAAAAAAAAAAGAAGTTAAGGAAAATAAAAAAAAATTAAAAGAAAAAATAGAAAAGTCTAAATCTTGGATTACAAAAAAAAGTAAAGAAAAAATTAAAGATATCAAAAACAATCTTAAAAAACATAAAACGATAGAAAAGCTTCCAAAAGCTGAATTTTATTTTGCAGCTAATGTAATTGGAAAAGAAAATGAGAAGGATAAATATGTTTATGGATATATTAATTCTAATAAAGAATCTGACTTAATTAGTTTTAATAACAAATCTTTTTTTTCAATAAGTGATGGCATAGCTTATTTTGAAGACAAAAGTACCAGTTGTGAAGTAGATAGCTTATTAACGCCAATGAGATCACAATTATCAGGAGATGTGATCATTAAATGCAAAAATAATTTAGAAATGGCTGGCGGATTTTTACAAATCGGAAATATAGGTAAAGGAATTGGTCAAACTAGCAATGGTAACAATGTTGAGTTTGAATTTTATACATCGAAAAATCAAGCAATTGCTAAATTAAACTCATTTAAAATTAATAAAGAAACTTCAATTGCAAGAAAATTACCTTCTCCAAAAAATAATAAAAATATTAAATTAGAACCAAATGGTAAATATTATGCATTATTAATCGGAAATTCTGAGTATAATAATTGGGACAATCTTATTTCACCAGTAAATGATGTAAAAGAAATTAAAAAGGTTTTAGAAAAAAGCTATAAATTTGAAAAAATAATTTCAGTTTTTAATGGGAGTAAAAAAGATATTTTATCTGCATTTAAAAAACTTTCACAAATAACAACACCAAATGACTATGTTTTAATTTACTACTCTGGTCATGGGGAAATTGAAGCTCAACAAGCATATTGGGTTCCTAAAGATGGAAGTAAAGATTGGGGCAATGACGACTGGATAGGAATAAACTATATAGATATTTACATAAGAGATAAAATAAAAGCTCATCATATAGCTGTATTGGTAGATTCTTGTTACGTAGGTGGAAAATTTAAAGGTCTTAATCTTTTAGATAATATGACAGAGGAGGATAGTAAAATTTTTGCAAAACAATTGGTAACTGATTTAAACTCAAGATCGAGATCTGTATTATCCTCTGGAAGTACTGGACCCGTGAGCGATACTGTTGCAGGTACTAATCACTCAAGATTTGCGCTTACGTTTTTAAACTTATTAAAAGAATTTGAAAAAAGCTCAATTCCAGTCAATCTTAAAAGTGTAGCATGGAATATGGACAGGTACTTTGCCGGTACTAGTCAAAGACCACATTATTATCATCCACCAACTTGGATAGATGGTGGTGGTGACTTCATTTTTATTCCTAAGAAAAATCTTAAATGATAAAAAAATTGTTAATCATAATTCCTATTATATTTATAAGTTTTTCTGCATATGCTGAAACAATAGCTTACAAATTAAAAGGTAATTTAAAGTTAGAAGGTACTACCACTATAAGAGTTAACGCTACGTCACTTATTGACGAAAAAATTTTTGAAAAATCCAAAAATAAACTTGTGGCAATTATCGATTATGCAAATAGACAAGCTATTAATATTAAAAAAAAAAACAAAAATAGAAAACCAAGGGTTAAATTTAAAGGCAGTCCAGAAGAAATTTACGAAAAATATGCTAACAGTGTAGTTTATATAGAAAATAATAAAGATAAAGGTACTGGTTCAGGTTTTGTTATTGATCACAAAGGATTAAAAATTATCACTAATTGGCATGTTGTTGAAACAGCTAAAGATGTAACAATTTGTTTGAAAACAATTGATCTAAATAAAGTTTGTGAAACAAATTATTTTAATGGCAAGGTAATCAAAAAAAATAAACAAAAAGATCTTGCAATGATAGATGTAAATGGTTTACCTTCAAATATTAAACCCGTTTCTTATGGAAAGTACAAAGATGTTAAAATTGGTCAAACAGCGTTTGCCATAGGACACCCAGAAGGTTTAGTTTGGACATTTACAAATGGAATGATAAGTCAAAAACGACCAGAGCATAAATGGAGATATAAAACTTCACGGCACAAAGCAAAAACTATACAAATTCAAGTTCCGATAAACCCTGGAAACTCAGGTGGGCCCTTATTTAACAAAGATCAAAAATTGATAGGTGTAAATACATTTACTTCAGATGGAGAAAATTTAAATTTTGCAATAGCTGTTGATGATTTAATAGATTTCATTAATGAAGTTGAGCAAAAAGATATAGAGTCAAAATATATAACAAAAAAGAAAAAAAGTAATACCTGGATTCAAAAAAAATCTGATAAAAATAAAAAAAGTGATAATTTAAAAAAATATCCAAATTCAAAAGAAATAGACATCAATAAAAATGGAACTATTGATGTATGGGCTATAGATAAAAATGAAAATGGCAAATTTGAAAAATATTTAATTGATCAAAATGAGGATGGTATAATTGAAGCTATAGCACACGATCAAAATGAAAATCGTAATAT
Organism: uncultured Pelagibacteraceae bacterium; assembly: GCA_902595535.1. Taxonomy (GTDB): domain Bacteria; phylum Pseudomonadota; class Alphaproteobacteria; order Pelagibacterales; family Pelagibacteraceae; genus Pelagibacter. The sequence goes on along the minus strand of CACJQI010000017.1, from coordinate 4,457 downwards.
TGAATTAATATTATATGATTTAGACCTAGACGGAAAATCTGATAAAGCTGAGTATGATGAAAACGATGATGGGGATATGGATGTTGTTGCTTTTGACTATAACCAAGACGGTGAATGGGATAAATTTGAAAATATAAGTTAGACTAAAAATTATATGTTTTTTTCATTTTAATTTTTTTTTAATTTTCTAAAATCCCAGGGAAATTCAAATTCCATTGACCACATTCCAATCTTATTAGATTTAGCATATTCTTCATCGGATATAAATTTTTTAGAGTATTTTCTATAAGCAAATGCATAACCACTACGAACTAAATAGCTTGATAAACTTTCATTATTAACAAAGCATTCTGCAAGTATTCTTTTATAACGATCTTTACCCTCTTTTATACAAGTCACTTTATTATTTTCAATTTTTTCAACAAGAATTTTTTTTGCATTTAATCCGCATAAAATTTTTTTACCATCTTTGGTGCAAATTTGTTTTAACTCAGGAGTATCTATTCCGCTAAATCTGATTTTTTCTCCATTTATTTTAATAGTGTCACCATCTGTTATTTTGATATCTTGTGATTTGATATCAGTATAAGTAAAAAAAAATACTAATGCTGAAATACTAATAACTAAAGTGACTTTTTTTTTGGTTAAATACATTATTTAAGAAATATCCAATGAATATGATTAGAGCAATACCCATTAACCAATTTGTAGCCATTATTGTATAAAATATATCATTATAATCACCACCTCTAATGTTAATAACATACCACAAAGAAAGAAATGGAAATGCGGTTAATCGTAAAATACTCAAATACAAACTGTATATAGGTCTCTTTAGTGCTTGAAATACAGCCGTAGTAATAAAAAATACTGGGTAGATTGGACCAATTAAAGCTGCAACCTTAAGATATATTGCTCCATGAATAATAGCTTCTGGATTATCTGTAAATTGTGATACAAAAAAATCTGCACCAAAAAATAAAATTACACCAGCTACAACCATAAATGTAGATCCAAATAGAAGAGCTTTTGAGTAAAGTTCTCTAATTCTATTATATTTTTTTGCTCCAAAATTTTGACCACCTATAGACAATACTGCTGTATTCAGACCAATAACTGGTAATAAAAAAACTTGTTCAACACGTAAAGCAGCACCATAACCAGCAGTAGCTAAATCCCCAAATTGACCAATAAAATATAAAATATTAAATATGCCAACACCTATAAAAAGCATACTAAACATGATTGGTAAAGCTTGAGAGAATAGCTCTCTTAGCATTTCAGGTTTAGGTATAAAACATTGGATATATAAATACTTTCTTAATTTACATGAATTGATTTTATAGGCTAAATAGAATGTTCCAATAGATTGAGAAATCACTGTCGCTATCGCTAGACCAGCAATACCAAAAGCTGGAACAAATCCATATCCCCAAATGAATAAAGGATTTAAAAAAATATTTAAAAAGAAACTGAAAATTAATACGTTTCTATAACTTTTAGTATCACCTTGAGCATTTAAAGCACCATTCAAAGAAATTTGAATCATTACAATAAATGTGCCGTAAAAAATAATATCTAGGTACTCTCTAGTTAAAGCTATACCATCTGCATCAGATCCCATAATCTCTAAAAGGAAATTAGATGCATTTAATCCAAATAAAGTAACGATAACTGAAGTTACAATCGCAAAAATCACTGATTGTGCAATAAACAATGAAGCTTTATTAATCTTTTTCTCTCCTAATAAATTACCAATACAAGCGTTTGTTGCAGCACCAATACCAACACCTACGGCAATGATCACAAAATATATAGGAAATGACTTAGCTATTGCTCCAATAGCTTCAGCAGATATTCTGCCCGCAAACCATGTATCAACTAGATTATAAAACGTTTGAAATAACGATCCTACACTTGCAGGTATTGTTACTTTTCTTAAAAGATCCCAGATAGGATCTTTTGTTAAATTTATTTTTTTTGACAATTTATTTCTATTTAAATTCTTTTTGGAATATATGCTTTGATCCAGTCTTTTTAGCAAGATTTATTTGTTTTTGTCTCATTCTAAATCGTTCTTTTTGAATATCTGTTAAATTATCGTGACAATTTGGACATGAAACACCCTCCTCATATTTCTTAGATTTTTTATCTTTAGAGTTAATTGGTTTTCTACATCCACTGCACATGTAATAACTTCCAACTTTAAGACCATGCTTAAGACTAATTCTGTTATCAAAAACAAAGCACTCACCTGTCCACATGCTATCTTTTTTCTTAATCTTTTTAAGATAATTCAAAATACCCCCATTTAATTGATAGATATTTTTAAAACCCTTTTTCTTCAAATATACTGATGTTTTTTCACATCGTATACCACCAGTACAAAACATAGCTACAGGTTTATCCTTTTCTAATTTATTTAAATATTTTGGAAAATCTCTAAAATTTTTAACATTAGGGTTTACTGATTTTTTAAATGTTCCTATATCATATTCGAAAGGTTTTCTTGTATCTATTATATGAGTATCTTTTTTCTTGATTAATTTATTCCATTCATTTGGATTTAGATGTGTTTCTAAATTTCTTTCTTTAGAATTTAAATTTAAATTCATTGGCACAACTTCTTTTTTAATTTTAACTTTAGGTTTATGAAATGGCTGAAATGAACTTTTAGAGTTATTACTGTTATCAAATTCTTTAAAGGAAAACATTTTTTTTAATCTATTAATAGTGCTTTTTATATCTTTTAATTTTCCAGATATAGATCCATTAATACCTTCGTTAGCAATAATAATGGTTCCTCTAATTTTTTTATTTATTAAAAAATCCTGGAGTAAAACTTTATTTTTTTTTAATGATTTTATTTTTACAAATTTATAAAATCCTAATACTTCAAACATTATAAAACTCTACAGATAGTCATCCCATCCCCTAAAGGTACTATAATTTGCTCTACTCTCTTATCATTAGATACATATTTATTAAATTCTCTAATATTCACTGTATATTTATCTAGATTATCTTCATCTGCTACTTCACCATGCCATAAGACATTATCAATAATTATTAACCCATTCTTGTTAATTAACTTTAATGATCTTTCATAATATTCTTTATAATTCATTTTATCTGCATCAATAAAAACCATATCAAATTTAGTATTTTTTAATTCATTTAAACTTTCAAGGGCTGGTTTTATAATTGTTTTAATTTTATGGTCTTGTTTGGCTTTTTTAAAAAAATTTAAAGCAACCTTATTGGTTTCTTCATTTTTATCGAGTGCTATAAGTTTTCCGTTATCAGGTAGAGCAAGTAAAATTGAAAGTGCGCTAAGTCCTGTAAAGGTTCCAATTTCTAGTACATTTTTAATATTTGAGATTTTGATAATTAAATAAAGAAAATGACATTGAGAAGGATCAACTTGCATCCTCTTGATATCACCTAGTGTATTATTATAATCAATTATTTCTTGTTGAACTGGGTGTAATTTTAAACCAAAATCGTTAATATAATTTTGTAATTTTTTTGTTATTTCTAGGTTTGCACCCATCTTATTAAAGCTTTTTCTTTAATATCTCGTTTATTAATTGAGGGTTTGCTTTTCCGCCTGAAACTTTCATTGCTTGACCTACAAAGAAACCAAATAGTTTTTCTTTTCCATTTTTATATTCGATGGCTTTCTCCCTATTATCGTCGATAATTTTGTCTATTAAAGCTTCCAGGGCTTTAGGGTCACTTTCTTGTTTTAATCCTTTTTCTTCAACAATGATTTGCGGATCTTTATCTCCATCCATCATCAACTCAAATATTGTCTTGGCAATTTTTCCTGAAATCGTTCCATTCTTAATTAGATTTACTAATTTTGCTAAATTTTTTGCACTAATTGGGCTTTCTGATATTTCTAAGTTTTTATTATTTAAAACAGCAAATAATTCACCTGTAATCCAATTAACTGCTAATTTGATATCTTGGTTTTTGCCCATTTTTGCTACTACTTCTTCAAAATATTTGGCAGTATCAATATCAGATACTAATATTGTCGCCTCATAAGGAGAGACTTTAAATTCATCAATAAATCTTTTTTTCTTATCATCAGGTAATTCAGGAATTGTTAATTTCAATTCATCAATAAACTCATCACTAACCTCCAGTGGTAATAAGTCTGGATCTGGAAAATATCTATAATCATGAGCATCTTCTTTAGATCTCATTGATCTAGTTTCATTTTTTTTGGTATCAAATAATCTTGTCTCTTGATCAATAGATTTGCCTTCTTCAATTAAATCAACTTGTCTATTAGCTTCAAAATCAATCGCCATTTGCATAAATTTAATAGAATTAACATTCTTAATTTCGCAACGTGTTCCAAGTTCTGTTGAGTCTTTTAATCTAACAGATACGTTAACATCAGCTCTTAAGGATCCCTCTTGCATATTTCCATCACAAGTACCTAA
>CACJQI010000016.1 GCA_902595535.1 uncultured Pelagibacteraceae bacterium | reverse complement strand
AAAACTGCCAGCTTCAGCAACTGCATGAAAAATTTTTAATTTATCCCAATCCATTACTTATTCAGGTTGATAATATATCTACCTGAAGTTTCACCCTTTAACATTTTACCGTAGATATTATTTAAATCATCTAGGCTAATTTCTTTTACTGATTTTTCTAACAATTCAAAATCTATTAATTTTGATGCCTCGTTCCATAAAAATTGTCTTCTAGGTAGTGATGCAGTTACAGAATTAATTCCCCATAATTTAACACCCCTAATTATAAATGGCATAACAGTTGTATTTAATTTTATTCCAGCTGCATTTCCACATGTAGAAACTATTCCACCATCTTTTGTTTGAGATAAAATATTTTCTAAAACATTGCCACCAACAGTATCTACTGCACCATCCCACAATCCTTTATCTAATGGTCTAGCTTCTTTAGTTAATTCACTAGTGTTTATAACGTTTTTTGCACCTATAGATTTTAAATAATCAGTATTACTATCTTTTCCAGTAACAGCAGTTACATTGCAGCCAAGTTTATTAAGTATCATTACACTCATACTTCCAACTCCACCTGAGGCTCCACTTACAATTACATTTTCAACTTTTTCACCCAATAACAACTCTTCTCTAGTTGTTTTAGTAGTAAACGAACTTTGCAATGCAGTAAAACCAGCTGTTCCCATTATCATAGCTTGTTTTAAAGTTAGATTTTTCGGTTTTTTTACTAGAAACTCACCTTTTACTTTTGCATATTGAGAATAGCCCCCAAAATAAATCTCACCAACTCTCCAACCAGTTAAAATAACTTCATCACCTGCTTTAAACTTTTCATTCGCACTTTCTTCTACTATTCCAGAAAAATCTATCCCAGGTATATGCGGAAATTCTTTAACTAATCTTGCGCCATTTTTTAATATGAGAGCATCTTTGTAATTAAGTCCTGAAAATTCAACTTTTACAGTAACATCACCATGTTTTAAAAAACTCTTGTCAATTGATTTAACTTCTCTTGTAAAATTTTCGCTGTCTTGATTAAGGATTAATGCTTTAAAATGATCTGACACTTTAGTCTTTAGTCTTTTGCAATACTAATAAATCTTAAATACCTATTTTGATAACTAAGATCCTCTTTAAATTGACCTAAGTAATAATTGGTAACAGTAGATGCTTGTTCTTTTTTAATACCTCTCATGGTCATACATTGATGAGTAGAGTCTATTGTCACTGCTACACCCTTTGCATCCAATGATTCCATTAAAGTTTTTGCAATTTGCATAGTTAGTCTTTCTTGAGTTTGTAATCTTTTTGAAAATACTTCTACAACTCTTGCAAGTTTACTTAAACCAACAACTCTTTCGTTAGGAATATAAGCGACATGAGCTTTACCTATAATTGGAGCCATATGATGTTCACAATGACTTTGAACAGAAATATTTTTTTGTATAACCATATCGTCATATCCGTCGACATCACCAAAAGTTTTATCTAAAATTTTGTCAGGGTCTTCTTTGTAACCTGCAAAATATTCTTTAAATGCTTTAACTACTCTTTTTGGAGTTTCTAATAATCCTTCTCGTTTAGGATCTTCACCCATCCAAGCTAAAAGAATTTTAATAGCCTCTTCTGCCTCTTTGTCTGAGACATTATTTGAATCTATAATTTTACTATCATTATCTTTTACTAATTTCATAGCGCCTTTTTATACAGTAATTACTTAATTTTAAAATATTTAATATGTTCAAATATATGCTAAATAATCACACCATATGTTCAAAAAAAGAGAAAATGTAGAAGAAATTGAGGAAGGAAACCTTCTTTCTCCAAAATTCGATAATGATGGTCTAATACCTGTAATTACAATGTGTTCTAAAACTAAAGATGTTTTAATGCACGGATACATGAATGTAGAGGCTTTAAAAAAAACTATAGAAACTAAAGAAGCTCATTATTTTAGTCGATCCAGAAAAGCTATCTGGCACAAAGGTAAAACTAGTGGATTTACTCAAAAAGTAACTGAAATTAGAATTGATGATGATCAAGATTCAATTTGGTTAACAGTTGATATTGGAGATGGTGCAAGTTGTCATGTTGGATACAGATCTTGTTTTTATAGATCAATTCCTATAGGGCCAATTGATAATGGCCGAAAAATAGAAATGGAATTCTTAGAAAAAGAAAAAAAGTTTGATCCAGAAGAAGTTTACAAAGGTCAACCTAATCCAACAAAAATCTAAATGAGCGTTAAACAAAAAAATGTTCTAGGTGAAGATCTAGAAGAGTGTTCTAATAATCCTTTAACCGGATGGTATCGTGATGGTTGTTGTAATACAGATGAAAACGATCATGGTGTTCACACTGTTTGTGCAAAAGTTACAGATGAATTTTTAGAATGGTTAAAGTTTGCAGGTAATGACTTAATAACACCACATCCAGAATTTGGATTTCCTGGTTTAAAAGATGGTGACGGATGGTGTGTTTGTGCAAGTTGGTATGCAAAAGCTGTTGAAGCTGGCAAAGGTTGTCCAATATTTTTAAAGAGAACTCACGAAAACACTTTAAAACATTTACCCATTGAAACTCTAAAAAAATTTGCAATAGATTTATCTTAACCTACATATTACCGTATTTAGGTCCACCACTTCCTTCAGGTGTGACCCACGTAATATTTTGAGAAGGTTCTTTAATATCGCAAGTTTTACAGTGAATACAGTTTTGAGAATTAATTACAAATTTATTAACATCATTTTCTTTTTGAACCTCATAAACACCTGCTGGACAATATCTTTGGGCAGGTTCATCAAATTTTTCTAGTGTATAATTAATTGGTAAATTTGGATCTTTAAGCTTTAAATGAACTGGTTGATTATCTTCATGGTTAGTTCCAGTAAGATATACAGAGCTAGTTTTATCAAATGTTATAATATTATCGTATTTTGGATATTCTATTTTTGGCATTTCGTTTGCTGGTTTTAAAGTTTCATGATCTGCATGCTTATGTTTTAGAGTAAAAGGCAGCTTTCCTTTGAATAGAATTTGATCAATTCCTGTAAATATAATACCAAGAATTAAACCCCAGCTGAAACTTGGTTTAACATTTCTTGCTGCATGAAGCTCTTTATATACCCAGCTATTTTTAAATTTTTCTTCATAATTAGATAAATTTTTATTTTCTTTAATGTTTTCAATTATAGTTTCAGCTGCAATCATTCCACTTTTCATTGCAGTATGAGAACCTTTTATCTTAGGCATATTTAATGTACCTGCATCACATCCAACCAATAATGCTCCTGGCATATACATTTTTGGAAGACTTTGTAGTCCTCCTTCAATTAAAGCTCTAGCACCATATGAAATTCTTTTTCCACCAGAAATTATCTTTCTAATTGCTGGATGAGTTTTAAATCTTTGAAATTCATCAAATGGAGAAAGGTGAGGATTTTTGTAATCTAGTCCAATTACATAACCTAGAAAGACTTGTTTATTTTCTGCATGATACATAAAACTTCCGCCATAAGTATTGTTATCTAAAGGCCATCCAGCAGTATGCGTTACCATTCCCTCTTCATGGTTTTTTTCCTCTACTTCCCAAATTTCTTTAAAACCAATTCCGTATTGTTGTGGGTCTTTGCCGTCTGAAAGATTAAATTTTTCAATTAATTGTTTGCCTAAATGACCTCTACATCCTTCAGCAAAAACTGTTACCTTGCCCAATAATTCTATCCCAGGTTCATAACTATCTTTTTGATTGCCCTCTTTATCTATTCCCATATCTTGAGTTGCAACACCTTTAACTGAACCATCATCATTGTATAAAATTTCACTTGCGGGAAATCCTGGAAAAATTTCAACACCTAACGCCTCTGCTTGTTCTGCAAGCCATCTACATAAATTTGCTAAACTAATTATATAATTATTATGATTTTGCTGAACTGCTGGAAGCAACCATGTAGGCCAACTCAACGATTTAGTTTTTCCTAAAAATAAAAATTTTTCTTTTGAAACTTTTGTTTTTATTGGTGAGTTTAACTCTTTCCAATTTGGAAGAAGTTCATCTAAAGCTCTGGTTTCAAAGACATTGCCACTAAGAATATGAGCACCAATTTCAGAAGCTTTCTCGAGTAAGCAAACATTTAATTCTGGATCTATTTGTTTTAATCTAATTGCTGTGGCTAAACCTGAAGGACCACCTCCAATAATTACCACATCATACTCCATCGACTCTCTACCCATGTGGTATTTTTATCTTTAAGAATTATTTTTGTATAGTGTTTAATTTGTTCAGTTCCTCTAAAAACTGAGGAAGAGCCTCAAATAAATCCGCTTCTAAACCATAATCTGCGACACTAAAAATTGGTGCTTCACCATCTTTATTAATAGCAACAATCACTTTACTTTCTTTCATGCCTGCTAAATGTTGAATTGCTCCTGATATTCCGACTGCAATATATAAATCTGGAACAACAACTTTACCTGTTTGGCCTACTTGATGATCATTACTTATGTAACCAGCATCTACAGCAGCTCTTGATGCACCTATTGCTGCATTTAATTTATCTGCAACAGCAGTAATTAATTTAAAATTATCTCCATTTTGCATTCCTCTTCCACCTGAAACAACAACTCTAGCTGTACCAAGTTCGGGTCTATCTGATTTAATTTCTTCTCTTTTAATAAATTTTGTAGTTGTAAATTCTTCACCTGCATCAGTATTCTCTATTGGAGCTGACCCACCAGAACTTTCACAAGGATCAAAAGATGTAGGTCTTATGGTAACACATTTTTTTGCATCGTTACTTTTTACTGTAGCAAATGCATTTCCTGCGTAAATTGGTCTAATAAAAGTATCCTGAGATACGACTTTAATAATATCACTCACTTGTGAAGTATCCAATTTAGCAGCTATTCTTGGCATTAGATTTTTACCAAATGTATTTGCTGAGCAAACTATATGAGAATAATTTTCAGCAAGTTTTACTATTACTGGAGCAAAATTTTCTGCAATAAAATTTTCATAATGTACTGCTTCAACTTGCAAAACTTTTTTTACTACTGGTAACTCAGATACAGCTTTTGCAGCATCTGCGCAATTATTTCCAATAACTAAAGCATGAACCTCACTATCTATTTGTGAAGCTGCAGTAGCTGCGTTTAAAGTAAATGCTTTTAACTCTTTATTATTATGCTCAACAATTAATAGTACTGCCATTATATAACCTTTGCCTCATTTTTAAGTTTTTGAACTAATTCTGCAACACTTGAAACTTTTATTCCAGCTTGTCTTTTAGGGGGTTCCTCAACTTTTATTTGTTGAATTTTTGATGTTATATCAACACCTAAATCTGATGCATTAATTTGTTCAATTGGTTTTTTCTTTGCCTTCATAATATTTGGAAGTGAAGCATATCTTGGTTCGTTTAGTCTTAAATCACATGTAACAATAGCTGGTGTATTAACTTCGATCGTTTCTAATCCTTCATCAATTTCTCTAGTCACTTCAAGTTTTCCATCTTTTACATCTATCTTTGATGCAAATGTTGCTTGTGGCCAATCTAATAACGCACTTAACATCTGGCCTGTTTGATTACAATCATCATCAATAGCTTGTTTTCCCATAAATACTAAGTCAGGTTTTTCTTTTTCAACTATTTTTTGTAATATTTTAGAAACAGCCAATGGTTCAATAATTCCTTCAGCCTTTACGTGAATTCCTCTATCAGCTCCTACAGCTAATGCTTTTCTTACAGTTTCTTGTGATTTTTCCTCACCAACAGTTATAGCAATTACTTCAGTAGCCTTTCCAGCCTCTTTAATTTTTACTGCTTCTTCTATCGCATTATCATCTGGTGGGTTTGTTGACATCTTAACATTTTCAGTAACAATCCCCGAGCCATCTTCTTTAACTCTTATTTGAACATTGTAATCAATTACTCTTTTTACAGCGACTAAAATTTTCATTAAGCTCTTAATAAATTATTTTCAGAATCATAAGGACTCTCTTCAATTACTGTAGCGTCGTACATTTCTCCTAAAATATCAACTTGTAATTTGTCGCCCACATTTGAAAAGTCTGGTTTGACCATTGCTAACGCTATTGATTTATCTAACCTGAAACCAAATTCACCACCTGTTGCTCTACCTACAACTTTATTATCTTTATATATAGGGTTATTCCCTAGTACATCTGCATCTTTTGTATTATGAACTTCCAATGTAACTAATTTGTTATCAAATCCTTTTTCTCTCCATTTATTTAATGCTTCTAGACCTATAAAATTCCCTTTGTTTGGATGAACAAATCTATCTAATCCAGACTCATATGGAGAGTATTCAATTGAAAGCTCTGTCCCAACTAACTTGTACGATTTTTCTACTCTCAAACTATTCATGGCTCTAATTCCGAAAGGTTTAATTCCAAGATCTTTTCCAGCTTCCATTAACTTATCAAAAATATGATTTTGATATTCAATTGGATGATGTAATTCCCATCCCAGTTCTCCAACAAAATTTACTCTCATTGCATTAACTGGTGCATATCCAACATTTACATTTTTAGCTGTTAACCATTTAAAGTTTTCATTAGAAAAATCATCTGTTGAAACTTTTTGCATTAGCTGTCTTGCCTTTGGACCAGCAACAACTAAAACTCCTGTGCTGTTAGTCAAATCTTCAAATATAACAGACCCATCTGTTGGCATCCATTTTTGGATCCAATCATGATCAAGTCTTAAATTTGCACCTGCAGAAACTAAATAATAACTATTTTCTGCTTCTTTCATAATTGTAAACTCAGAATGCACTCCACCTTTTGTATTTAGGGCATGACATAAATTTATTCTTCCAATTTTTTTTGGAAGTTTATTGGCAACTAAATAATCTAAAAATTCCTCTGCTTTAGGTCCTCTAATTCTACATTTTGCAAATGCAGTCATATCTAAAAGACCAACGTTTTCTTTTACATTTTGACATTCTTTTTTAATTGCATCAAACCATTTTGACCTTCTAAATGACCAATCATCTTTTTGCTCCATACCATCAGTTGCAAAAAAATTTGGTCTTTCCCAACCAAATTTTTGACCAAACACTGCACCAAGATTTTTCATTCTTTCATAACATGGAGCTGTCCTTAAAGGTCTTGCAGCTGGTCTTTCTTCATCAGGATAATGAACAATAAATACATGACTATATGCTTCCTCATTTTTTGCTTTTAAATAGGATTTGGTTGCATAATTTCCATAACGTCTTGGCTCAACTCCTAACATATCAATAGTTGGCTCACCGTCTACAATCCACTCAGCTAATTGCCAACCAGCACCTCCTGCTGCTGTTATTCCAAAACTGTGTCCCTCATTAATCCAAAAATTTTTTAATCCCCAAGCTGGTCCAACTATTGGGTTACCATCTGGTGTATAACAGATTGCACCGTTATAAACTTTTTTTACTCCTACTTCACCAAATGCAGGAACTCGATGAATTGCGCCTTCAATATGTGGTGCTAATCTATCTAAATCCTCTTGGAATAGTTCGTATTCAGAATTTTTTGAAGGTCCTTCAACATAACATGCGGGTGCACCATCTTCATATGGACCTAAAATTAATCCACCAGCCTCTTCTCTCATATACCATCTACTATCACTATCTCTAAGCACACCCATTTCTGGTAAACCATCTTTTTTTCTTTTTTGAATTTCAGGATGTGGTTCTGTAACAATGTATTGATGTTCAACAGGTATTACTGGAATATCTAAACCGACCATTTCACCAGTTTGTCTTGCAAAATTTCCTGAACAAGAAATAATATGTTCACACTCTATTGATCCTTTATCAGTTTCAACTACCCAACCATCTTTAGTTTGTTTCATAGAAAGTACAGTTGTATTTCTATAAATCTCAGCACCCATGTTTCTTGCACCTGTAGCCATTGCTTGTGTTAAGTCAGCTGGTTGGATATATCCATCTTCTGGATGTTGAATTGCACCAACTAAATCATCTGTATGACATAAAGGCCAAATTTCTTTAACTTGTTGAGGAGTTAAAAATTTTACATCAACACCTATTGTTTGTGCAACACCAGCGTATTGATGGTATTCATCCATTCTATCTTTGGTACTTGCTAATCTAATATTAGATACAACACTAAAGCCTACATTTTGACCTGTTTCCTCTTCTAATTTTTTATAAAGATCAACAGCGTATTTATGAAGTTGCCCAACAGAATAACTCATATTAAATAAAGGTAACAATCCTGCTGCATGCCATGTCGAACCTGAAGTTAACTCTTTACGTTCTACAAGGACTACATCTGACCATCCTTTTTTTGCTAAATGGTAAAGTGCGCTGACACCTACTACTCCACCCCCGACTACTACAACTTTAGTTTTTGTCTTCATCAGCGATTACTACTAAATTTTTTGAAATAACGAAACAAAATTATATGTGTGGATAATTAAATTGAACTACCAAGTGGGATAGGATTTGACACCATTGTAGTCAACCAACAGTTCATAAGTTCACCATCTTCAGTGTATTTTTCTACTTGCCAATTGAACTTATGGTAAATCTTATTCTTATCTAAAATAATTACTTCAAATTGAGCCCAATTATCGCTACTTCCAAGCTTAGTTATTGTGTGACTTAAATGATCAATCATCATTTGGTAAGAGTCCCCCTTAAGCATTCTTTTAAAATTAGGTAAAGGTCCTGTCACTTTCTTATTATTTGGATGAGCAAAATTCCAAGTTTGTTCAATACCACTATCCTTGAAATTTAGATCATTTTTTTGAAGCCCGGTGAGTTGAATTTTAACAACCTCAGAAGGTAGAATGCTTTCGTTAGGCTTTAACAAGTCAGCTTTGGAAATTGAAGTACAAAATAAAATAATTACTAAAATATTTAATTTTGTTTTAAAGATTTTTAACATTTTTTTGATTTGAGAAGATGGTACAGCAAAGTATTCCTATAATATAACATGCGTGATGACGCATATATTTGATAATTCTTCTTATTATTGTGATTATTCAGAGGTTTTGTACTTACTATTATTAATTATAAAAACGAATAAAATAGGTAGAACTAAAGTTAATATTGTCACAACAATTAACAAGATGCCTAGTTCAGAATAATCTGCTGTTGTTTGAATCTCTCCACTAACTTTGTCTTTAACTTCTCTGGTAACTACAAATATTTGATTTAAATATTTAGTTAACAAAGCACTCGCTGAAAGTGCAAGATTTGTGAATGAAGCAAAGACTGCAAAAAAAGTTGCTTTAAGATGAGATGGAGCATTTTTTGCTATCCAAGCTAACAAGGGTATCATGGAGACTTGTCCTAAAGGTGACTCTAACGCAGTGTTTATTATCGCTATAAATTTTGCATCTACAACACCATTCGTTAAAGATGATGTCCAATTATGAAAACCATAATACATTCCAATACTTGGTAAAAATAAAATTGATCCTGCAATACTTAAAACAACTATTATTTTAGCAATTGAGTTATTAGCCATAAATGGTCGAAGCAAAACAATACCAGCTAGAGTTAAGATGGATGCTAACAAAGATAAAACTGAAAAGAATTGCTCATTAAATTTAAGTACATCTATTTCAAACCAAGAAAGTCCTGGGCCAGGACCTGGCATTGCTCTAAATATAAATATAATTACAGCGGTTCCAACGATTGTTAATCTCAAGTTTTCAGGTAATTCTTTAATAAGTTTGAACATTAAAAATAAGATTATTATTACAGAACCAATAAAAACGATTTCTTGTGCAAATGGAACTTTGAATGATCCAACTGATAATGTAAAAATAACAAAAATTAAACTACCACCTAATATCCACCAATTTATTTTTGTTTTTTCTGAACCTCTCTCATCTTTAAAACTCAAGCCTTGTAATTCTAGTTTTTTTATTTTTTTATTTCTTAAATATTTCGCTAATCCAACACCTAAGATAGATACAAATGGTATAACTAAAGCATAAATATAAATAGAGCCATATAGCTGAATTTTATTTGTTTGATCCAAACTTTCTACATCTCTAAATAAAATTACATTTACTAAAGCAACTAGAACTGTACCACCAATTATTGCAAAACGACCTAATGTCTGCATTGTAGTATGCATTATTTTAATTTGATCTTTGCTATAGTCATTACCTTGATCATCAATTAAAGGAACTGCCTCAACAGTCATTGCATCAGCAACAACATCTTGAACTACATATCCGACTGGAGCTAAAAGCACACTAACTACAAACCATGTCTCTACAGAAAATATTTGAGCCATATCTTCTGTATGTATAATTAGACCATACATAATTAATAAACTTATGGCTATTAAGGATGCCCCAACATAAACCATGTAATTTTTTCTGTCCCAGATAAGATCAACTAAATGACCTAAGGGCATTTTCAAAGCCCATGGAATTCCAGCCCAAAATCCTAAACCTGCTAAAAATGCAGCTGATAAATTTAAATAATCTTTGACAAAAAAAGTTCCTACAATACCTGTAAGTCCAGAAATTCCTGCTGCTAAATAAACCATTAATGGTGGAAGGTAAGTCCATTTAAACTGGCGACCTAGATCTAAGAAAGTACTATCTAAAAATTTTAATATTTTTTTCATGATGTTATTGATTTTATTTTACAATAAGTTAAATTTTAAGATCAAGTCTAGGTTTCCAAAATGGTCTAAATAGCTCAATTTTAGGACATCTGTTCATTACTACTTTAAGTCCAGCATCTTCTGCTAATTTTGCAGCATCATAATTAATAACACCTATTTGTCCCCATAAAACTTTAGCATTAATATTAATAGCTTCTTCTGCAATACCATAAAGATCTTCAGGTTTTCTAAAAACTTCTACCATATCTACAGGTCTATCGATTGCTTTTAAATCTGGGTAAACTTTTAAACCTCTTATCTCTGTTATACCAGGGCGCGGATTCACTGGAATCATATCATAACCTGTTTCATGCAAAACTCTTAATACACCATAGCTAAATTTTGTTTTATCAGGGCTAGCTCCAACCATTGCTATAGTTTTTACTGAACTAAGTATATTTTTTAAGTATTCATCTGAGTAAGGCTCGTTATGATTCATAAATGTTATTTTTTTTTAATTTTTTGAGTAGCAATATCAGCTTTTAGCTCATGCGGTGCAAGTGGGTCAAGAAAAGGATTTCTATAAAGTTTATCATGACTCTCAACTCCAATTTCAATGGTACAATCTGTTTTTGGTCTTGCAACACATAAGATTATATATCCATTATTTATTTGACGATTATTAAGTGCCACTTGTGAACGCTGATCTATTTCACCTTCAATTAATTTAGCTGCACAAGTAATACATCCTCCGTATTGACAGCCATAAGGTAAATCCACACCTTGGTCTCTTAATTCTTGAAGTAAAGACATTCGTCCAGAAACTTTATAAACAGTATTCCCTCGATTTGCGATTGTGATCTGCATTAAAGCCAAATATCGCTTGTACAATCTCCACCTGGGTACCTACTTTCGTGACACCTACTGGGTCCGTTTGGTTCTTTTCCAAAATCTACTATAAAATCTTTATTTATTTTCATACCACCATTTTCAACATCACAATCTATCATTATCATAGCTCCACCTTGTGTACGTATTTCAGGATAGAATTGATTGTCCCAAGTGGAAAACAATGACGTTGTGACATACATACGTTTACCATCTAACGATAATTGATACATTTGTGGACCACCAGCAATCTTCACGCCATTAACAACGGGTGCTTTACCTAAAAGACCACCCATCCATACTTGGCCAGTTAACTTTGGGTTATGAGGATCTGAAATATCATACTGTCTCATATCTCCATGTAACCAATTGTTAAGATAAAGATATTTATCATCCATTGATACTAAGATGGCCGACATAACTCCAGGTACAGGAATTGGCCAATCTGGATGTGGCTCGTTTTCTACATCTATGATTTTTTCCCATTCCCATTTTCCCTCTTTAGATTTCCAAAAATGAATTACATTTGCGCTTAGAGCTGCTCCACAAAAACCATGACTACTATCAGGGTTGTGCATAAATTTAACCTCCAAAGGTATTAAACCGTCTTCTCCTAGATACATTGTTTCAACTGGTTCTTTCTTTTTAAAATCCCAGATATGTAATCTACGTCCATATTTTAAATGACCAACTTCTTCTAAATCAAAACCTGGCATAAATGTATTGGGTGCTGCCCACTCTGAACTTACCATTACATTGTGACGTGGCTGATACCAAAAATCATAACTAAATGGTATATCTCCCATAGAATTTTCCCACCTTCCAACAATTTCAAAATCTTTATTCAAGTGCAAATAACCGCCTGGTGCTTCACCTCTAGCATTACCCAGGAAAGAAATAATTATTTCAGAGCCTAAACAGTGAACTGTATGAGGGCCTGATAAATTAGTTTTAGATTTAATTTCTGAACCTTCAATAATTTTATGAATTCTTGGTGCAAATGGGTCAGTTGCAGTATCAATTACGTGAATGTTATTAGATCTAACACCTGGTACTAAAAGATATTTTCTACTCATTCCTTCATCACCATGACAAGAAGAACAAGCATTCCATCCCATGTGATGTAATTCATCTCCTATACCCGGCATTTCAAGTCGATGAATAACTTTTGAATAGGTGGGACTATCTGGATCTACATCAATAGTTGCAAGATAATCTGGTTTTTGAATTCCAGTTCCTGTGTAAATAGCTATTGTATATAAAAGTTTTTCACTTGGTGCTTTTATTGCCTCAGTTGGACTAGCATATCCAGGACCACAACATGCTTTTTTTTCATTTATAATATTATTCATAATTATTTATTTTTTTTTATTTGTTCCTCACAAAACTTTTTTGCTTCTTTTAAATCTGTAATTTTTGACTCAGATAATTTTTGACTACCTGCAAGACACGCATCTATAGCTCTTTTAGAATTATGATCGTCAAAACTGAGAATGAAAAACATACCTGCAATTATAAAAATAATAATAAAGAAATTTTTTTTATTTAACATTATTTGTTTTTCCACTTTGGTTTTCTTTTTTCCAAAAAAGCTGAAATTCCTTCTTTTGCATCCATTGCCATCATATTAATTGTCATCATTTTACTTGTGTATGCATAAGCTTTTGCTAAAGGCATATCAAGCTGTTTATAAAAAGCTTGTTTTCCAATTTTAATTGTTAAGTTTGATTTTGATGCGATAATTTTTGCAACTTTTAAAACTTCAGAATTTAATTTTGATGCAGTAAAACAATCATTTATAAGACTTATTTCTTTTGCATAATTTGCTTTAATAGGTTCGCCAGTTAACAACATTTTCATCATAGGTTTTCTATTAATTTTTCTACTTACAGCAACCATGGGGGTGCTACAAAACAAACCAATATTTACTCCTGGAGTAGCAAATAAAGCATCTTTTGTACTATAAGCTAGATCACAACTCGCAACTAACTGGCATCCTGCAGCAAAAGCTGCTCCATGCACTTTAGCAATAACGGGTTTCCTTCCTTCCACAATTTGAAGCATTACTTTTGAACAAAGATTAAATAATTTTTGATATTTTTCTCTCTTTTTTAATCCTCTTACCTCTTTTAAATTATGACCTGCGCTAAAACCTTTGCCGGCACCCTCCAAAATTATAACTTTAACATTTTTATCAGCATCTAATTTTTTTAAAATCTTTAATAAATCTGAAAGATTTTTAAATGATAATGAATTATAGGTTTGAGGCTCATCAATGATAATTGATGATATATCTTTATTAATTTTTTTTATTTTAATATTACTTGTCATTTAATCTGTTAAACCATCTGATCTTGCTTGATTTCTCTCAATATGAATTGGTAGAACTTTACCATATATAGCTTTTGAATGTTCTGGGGTGTTAACTCTCCATGGGTCCAAAACGTAAGCTGGTATGCACATATATCTTGATTTTTTACCTTCAACTTTGGTTACTCTATGAAGTGTAAATCTTCCTTTAAATATTTGTAAATCACCAGGTTCTAACTTTAATTGTTTAACTCTTGTCCTATCTCCACTTAAAACTTTTTTAACTTCCTCAAAATTTTCATTTCCTGGCTCTCTTATATTTGGGCAATATTCAAAAATTCCACCATTTTCAGGTTTTTGGATCATTAAACTTAAAGTAAATTCACAGCTATCAAAATGCCATGGAAGAATTCCTTCAGGTTTCATTACATTATATGCATGGCAAGCTAATGGGTCAGCCCATCTGTATATTGGTGAAACACCTAAGCAAGCAGAAACAAAATTCAAAAGTTCTTCAGTTTCATACAAATATTTCATTTCTGAGTTTTTTTGAAAACAGTCAGAATTTAGATATCCATTATATCTCTCCATAAAATTTCTCTTAGGATGTTCTTTAGGTAAAGATGGATCATCTTTAGCATATAAGTATGCATTTATTTTTTCCTTAGACATATAAACTTCATCAAGCTGTTTTTTCAATTCTAAATTCATTGTCTCTAAGGACTTAGGTAAAATAAAATTTGGGATAGTTGAACAGCTATCTTCGTCTAGTGCTTTTTTGCACTTCTCAATTAATCTTTTAATAATTGGAGAATTTAAATCATGAATAGGATATTTTTCTAAGTCAACAATAGTTTTAAGTCTATCGTTCATTGTTTTTATTTTAGTTTACCTTCTTCTCTCATTTTTGCTCTGATTTTTGTAGCTGAGATTTCTTGAATTTCTTTTGATAGTTCAATCTCTTCAATTTTATAACCAACTCCTCTCCCGTAACAGATATTGGTAATATTTGGTACCATCATAATTTTAAATTGTCCCTCAAATTCTGGATTTAGTCTATCTTCAATATTTTTTTTTACAGTTTCAAAATCAAATGGATTATCATCGACTCCTTGAACGTCTCTAATTTGAATACACACTTGACCAGTTTTTTTTATAATTTCTCTAAATAATGTATAATGACCATCATGAAATGGTTGCCATCTCCCTAACATTTGAGCTGTTGGTTTTTTATTATCCCACTTATATGACATGATTTTCCCCTTATTTTAAATTTATATCTTTAAATATTTTTGGTGCCCAATTTTTAGCATCTTGTGTAGTCACATGGAAGTCAAACTTGTCTGGTTTAACAAACATTTTGTTAGTATCATCAAATCTTCCTTCTTTAATAGTATCTACCCATATAACATAATCAGCAGGAAACAGACTTCTTGCTTCTGGTGTTGGGCATATAAAATCTGCTACAACATTGAAACCTTGTTCTTTTAATTTTAAAGCAAAATCTGACATTCTTTTAGCTTGCCGCTTTCTTCCTTCTTCAGAAAAATCCCAATCATTTGCTTCTTTTCTAACTTCATCAGCATTCAATCTTTTAGCATTTAACGCTGGTGCTAATTCTTCTGCCAAAGTTGTTTTTCCTGAACCAGGCAAACCCATTATTAAAATTATTTTCATTAGATATCTTCTAGCGGATGATGAGACATTAGTTCAAGTCCATTTTGACCCACTAAATATTGTTGCTCAAGTTTTACACCCTCTTTACCACCAACTTTTCCAATATAACTCTCAACAGAAATAGTCATATTTTCTTTAAAAATACCTCCCTGTTCACCACCATCCGAGGGGTATCTTATCGCGGGCCATTCATCACATAATCCAATTCCGTGCACCATTACAGAATATCTGTTAGGGTAATACTCTTCAGGCAAAACCCAAGATTTTTCTACAAACTCTTTAAATGACAAACCATCTTTAATTAAAGCAGAATTATAATTTATTTGGTCCACAGCCATTGAATATAAGTTTTTTTGTTCATCATTAAATTTGTGTCCTACTACAAAAGTTCTCGAAATATCTGCACAGTAACCATAAGGCCCTACCATATCTGTATCAAAAGCTACTATTTCTCCTTGTTGCATTACTTTGTTGCTACTCTCTTGCATCCATGGATTTGTTCTTTCACCAGATGATAAAATTCTACATTCAATCCACTCTCCCCCATTTGCAATATTTGTTTTGTGTAAAATTGACCAAAGTTCATCTTCTGTCATTCCTGCTTTTAGTTCTGATCTCATTTTTGACACACCTTCTTCTGCAACTTCTATAGCGGCTTTCATACAAATCAATTCATCAGGGGACTTAATAACTCTTGCTTGTTCTAAAATTAATTTTGCATCTACAACTTCAATTCCTTTTTTATTTAAAGCTGTAACTGCAGGACCATTTAGAACATCAATTGCAATTTTTTTAGATTTAAAATAATTTTTTGATAAGTCATATACTTCATTTATCCATTTTTCTAACTGTGTATTAGCTTGATCTCCATTGCTAAAATAATCCCATGTAATTGCTGGCCTTATTTCATCAATTAAATCTAAATGCTTCGATAGTATTTCACAATTAAAGTACTCAAAAAGAATTGTTGGTCCATTAACCGGAACAAAGCAATATCTGGTTAAGTTATGCATATTATAAACACTCATATTTACTGTATCTAATGCATATCTAACATTAACAGGGTCAAATAATATGCATGCTTCTAAATTATTTTTTTCTAATTCTTTTTTAACCCTATCTAAACGATAAGATCTTAAATGGTTAAAGTTTATTTCATCCTCTCTAAATCTTTTTTTTGTTATGAAGTTTTGCCTTGGTTTGAAGTCTGGTGCTATTTTTCTTTTAAATCTCATATTTTTAGCTTCTCATTTTTTGTCCTGTTGGATCATAAAGTGAGTCTTTTATTAAAGAGCAATTAAACAAATCTCCATTAATTTCTATTTGAATTTTATTATCGTAGTTAATTTTATTTTGGTCTAAAAAGGTAAAAGCAACACTTTTATTAACATAATGAGCAAAACCTCCTGAGGTCACATAACCGATACTATCTTTGCCGTTCACAACAGCCTCATTGTTTGTTACGTCAATTTCATTAGTTTCAACAATTAAAGGTACTATTTTGTAAGTACTATTATCTTTTTTAGCATTTTCTTTACCAATAAACTCTTTATTCCAATTAATGAAGGTATCTAAGCTTGTTTCTTTTGCAGTAAAATCAGGTCTATAGTCTAAAGTCCATGCACCCCAATTTTTTTCTAACCTCATAGACATAAGAGCTCTTCCACCAAAGGGTTTTATATTAAATTCTTTACCAGCTTGTATCAACTCTTCATAAAGTTTTATTTGATAGTGTGGAGCTACATAAATTTCATAACCAAGTTCTCCTGTAAATGAAATTCTATTCACTATTGCCGGGACACCTCCAACAAACATTCTTCTCGAATCTCTAAATTTAAATTTTTCATTTGAAATATCTTCTCTGACAATCTTTTCCAAAACCTTTCTTGAATTTGGTCCTGCAATTGAAAGACCATGAAATTCATCAGATCTATTATTGTAATTCACATTAAATTTACCAAGGTGGCTTTCAAACCATCTTCTATGCATTTCTTGTGCTACTCCAGAGCCAAAAACAATAAATTCATTTTCATCCAAACAAGTTACTGTCAAATCTCCGCACAACTTTCCTCTATATGATAACATTGGAGATAATGAAATTCTTCCAGGCTTTGGTAATCTTCCAGCCATAATAAAATCTAAAAATTTTCTAGCATCAGGTCCTTTGAACTCGTGTTTGGAAAAATTAGCAACTTCAATTATTCCAACATTTTCCCGAACATTAATTACTTCTTTAGAAACATAGTTATGAGATCTAGATCTTTTAATGGTTGGCTCTTCATAAGCGTCTTCTTTATTTTTAGCAAACCACAATACATTTTCTAAACCAAAGCTATCACCCATTACTGCTCCTTGATTTATAAATCGATCATACAAGGCTGTAGTTTTTTGTTTTCTACCTTTTGGAAGAGTTTCATTTGGAAATGTCATTATAAATCTTCTTTCATAATTTTCTGAAGATTTAATTGTTCCATACTGTGGCGATGCATAATCACCAAATCTAGCTACATCCATAGCCCAAACATCAATTGAAGGTTCGCCATCAATTATCCACTCAGCAATGCATTTTCCAACTCCTCCTCCCTGACAAAAACCAGCCATGACACCTACTGCTACCCAATAATTTTTCATTCCAGGCACTGGTCCAATTAATGGACTTCCATCAGGACCAAATGTAAAAGGTCCATTCACAATATTTTTAATTCCTGCACGTTCTAATGCTGGCATTCTTTCAAACCCAATTGCTAGCCTATCTTGAATATTATCCAATTTTGGCTGTAATAATTCATGACCAAAATTCATTGGTGTTCCTTCAATTTTCCATGGCGTAGATTTTTGTTCATAAGTTCCAAGCAACATACCTTTTCCTTCTTGTCTAAAGTAAATATTACCTTCAAAATCAGTACCAATTGGTAATCTTTGATCACCCATAGCTTCTATTTCTGGAATAGGTTCAGTTATTAAATAATGATGTTCCATTGGTTGAACTGGAAGGTTTAATCCTGCTAATTGACCAACTTCTCTTGCCCACAAACCGCCAGCATTTATAACAATTTCAGCATCTACATTTCCTTTATCAGTAATTACGTCCCAAGTTCCGTCCTCTTTTTGTTTAGTATCTTTAACAACAGTGTGAGTATAATATTTACCACCGTGTACTTTAGCGGCTTTTGCAAAGGCA
>CACJQI010000015.1 GCA_902595535.1 uncultured Pelagibacteraceae bacterium | reverse complement strand
TCCAATCAAACTCAAATAAATAATAAGAACAGCAATAGTTCCTGTAAAAAATAAAAAGTACTTTATAATATTTTTTTTCATTTAATTTGATAAAGTGATTGTTCTAAAAAATCATCAATCTCACCATCTAAAACTTTTTCAGGACTTGTGCTTTCAAAATTTGTTCTATTATCTTTTACAAGTCTATATGGTTGTAAAACATATGATCTTATTTGATGCCCCCATCCAATTTCAGATTTTGAATTTTCTGTGTTTTGATTTTCTTGTTCTTTTTTTTTAATTTCATAGTCATACAATCTAGCTTTTAACATATTCATACATGTTTCTTTATTTTTATGTTGAGATCTTTCATTTTGACATTGGACTACAATTTTCGAGGGAATATGAGTAATTCTCACAGCACTATCTGTAGTGTTTACGTGTTGACCTCCTGCTCCACTAGAACGATATGTATCTATTCTTAAATCTTTTTCAATTATCTCAATACTTATGTTTTCGTCTACTACAGGATATACCCAAATACTTGCAAAACTTGTATGTCTTCTTGCGCCTGAGTCAAATGGAGAAATTCTTACGAGTCTATGAATACCAGACTCTTTTTTTAGCCATCCAAAAATATAATCTCCCTCTATTTTTATAGTAGAAGATTTTATTCCTGCTTCATCTCCCTTATGTTCGCTAATTAAATTTGATTTGAAATTTTTTTGATCAGCCCATTTTAAATACATTCTTCGTAACATTTCTGCCCAATCTTGGCTTTCTGTGCCTCCGGCACCTGCATGAATTTCTATATAACAATCAAGAGAGTCTGCTTCATTAGATAAAAAACATTTGATTTCATTAGTTTTAACTAAATCTCTAAGATCTTTTATATTTTGTAATATTTCTTTTTGTACAGCCTGATTTTTTTCCTCTTTAGCTAATTCACTTATATCATTTAGATCAACTAATTTTTCAATAGAAGCTTTATAAGTATTTAACAAACCTTCATATAATTTTTTTTTCTTAATAATATTTTTAGAATTATTTTTGTCTTGCCAGAAATTGGCGTCTAACATCTTATTATTTAATTTTTCAAGCTTTAAACTAATATCATTTTGCTCAAAGATACTCCTTAACTCTTTGATTGATTTTTTCTATTTCTTTTTTATAATCTTGATATTTATTATCCATTAATAGAATCTTAATATATTATTAGTATCTATTCTATCATTATTTGAATATAGCACTTTTCCGTCAACTACATTTTGTTTCTTGTAAACTTCGATAATAGTATTTTTTGAAGTAAATTTTGCTTTTTGTCCTGTATTTGGATCGACAACCATCATAATAATGTCATCAGCTACTTTAAATGGTCTTGCGTCAGATTTTTTTACTGACATTTCAACAAATTCTTTAAAGATTGGTAGTGCAGTTTTTGAACCTGTTTCATATTTTCCCAAAGATTTAGGGTTATCTGAGCCAACATAAACTCCAATTAATAAATTAGATGTAAATCCAATAAACCATGTATCTGTATTTTTATTTGTTGTTCCAGTTTTTCCAGCAATATTTAAATTAAGATCTCTTATTTTTTTTGCAGTTCCTCTTTGAACTACTCCCTCAAGTATCGAAGTCATTTGATAAGCTGTTTGTGGAGAAAATATCACTTTATAATTATTTTTAATGATTGGATAATCTTTTCCTAAATAAGAAATCTTATCACAATTTATACATTTCCTTTTTTCATTATTAAAAATAGTTATTCCCTCACTATCTTGAATTCTATCTATAAGTATTGGATTAACAAGTTTACCTCCGTTTACAAAAACAGAATAAGCAGAAGTTAATTTTAATAAAGTTGTTTCAGCTGACCCAAGAGAAATTGATAAAAGTTCTTCTGGATTATCATAAATTCCTAAATCTTTTGATAAATCAATGATTTTTGAAAGACCTAAGTCCTGAGCAATTCTGACTGTCATTAAATTTCTAGATTTTTCCAACCCTACTCTTAATGTTGATGGACCATAAAACTTTTTACCATAATTTTCGGGTTTCCACATTTTTAGATCCTCTCCTTGGTCAAGGACAATTGGAGCATCTAAAATTAGTGATGTGGGTGTATAATTATTTTCTAAAGCTAGCGCATAAACAAATGGCTTAAATGCTGAACCTGGCTGTCTTAAAGCTTGTGACGCTCTATTAAATTCACTTTTTTTAAAACTAAAACCTCCACTTAACGCTAAAACCCTACCAGTATAAGGATCCATGACAACAATTCCTCCATTAATTTTTGGTAGTTGTTTTAAACTATAGATATCTTCATTAATTTTTTTTACATAAACTATATCACCTTTTTTTAACAATTCTTTAAATTCTTTTTTAGTCCAAGAGATATCTTGAAATTTTATTTTACCACTTAATTTATCTTCTGTTTCAATTTCAGCTGAAAATTTATCTAATTTTTTTACTATTGCTAGTTTCCAATTTATAGATCTTTCAAGCTTAAATTTTTCTAAATCTTCATTCCAATTTTTTGAATATTTCTTGTTTGTTAATGGTCCTCTCCAACCTTTTCTTTTATCAAAAGTGATAAGTCCATTTCGTAATGACTCTGTTGCAATTTTTTGAAATTCTAAATTAATAGGTGTATTTATATTAAAACCTTGATTATAAACTTTATCATAAGTGAGGGTATCAATCACTTTTTTTCTAACATCTTCAATGTAATATTGTGCATCTTCTAAAAAAACTTTTTTTGATTTATTTAGTTTAATTTTTTGATTTTTAAGGTCTTTGTAAAGTTTTTGGTTTATGTATTTATTTTCAAATAAATTTTTAAGGACTAAATCTCTTCTAAATTTAGCTAACTCAACATTTCGATAAGGGTTATATTTGCTTGGAGCTTTTGGAAGAGCTGCTAGTAAAGCTGCCTCAGCATAATCTAAATTTTTAATAGATTTGTCAAAATATCTCAAACTTGCAGCAGCAACTCCATAGGCTCCACTACCAAGATAAATTTGATTTAGATATAATTCTAAAATTCTTTCTTTTGATAAGGCTCTTTCTATTCTAAATGCTAAAATTGCCTCTTTAATTTTTCTATTAAGACTTACTTCATTAGTTAATAAAAAGTTCTTTGCAACTTGTTGCGTTATTGTTGAGGCGCCCTCAAGTCTTTTTGATGAAATTATATTTGATATATTATTTATCACAGCCCTTAATACACCTTTTGCATCAACACCTGGATGTGAAAAAAAATTTTTATCTTCAGCTGACAAAAATGCATTAATAACATTTTTTGGAATTGAATTATATGGGATAAAAATTCTTTTTTCTTTTGAAAAATCTGCAACTAATTCTCCGTCACCAGAGTATACTTTGCTTGAGACAGGTGGTTTGTAATTTTTAAGAAATTTGTAGTCAGGTAAATTGTTAGAATAATTCCATAAAACGCTAAAAAGTAAAATTCCAAGTAACAGAAGAAAAGATAATGAAATTAACAGTATATTTTTAAATAATTTATTCATTTTGATATCATTATATCTTGGAATTTGTTAAAGATAAGGCACGTAAATTATACAAAATTTTATAAACAACAAATTATCAAATGAAACAATCAATCAAATTATTATGGAAAAAAATTTATATATCGATGCATCGCATCCAAATGAAACTAGAGTTGTTCTTAAATCTGATGACAATATTGAAGATTACGAATACGAAGGATTAAAAAATAACCTAATAAAAAATAATATTTATTTAGGAAAAGTTAGTAGAATAGAACCATCACTACAAGCTGCGTTTATTGATTTTGGTAGAGAAAGACATGGTTTTTTATCATTTAATGATATTCAATCAGATTATTATCAAATACCAAAAGCTGACTTAGAAAAAATTAAGGAAGAGGAAGAAAAAGCTAGAGAAGAACTTTCTAGAGAACTTCAAGCAAAAGAAGAAGAAAATATTGCTGAAGGTAAACTTGAAGAGAATGATCCTATAAATATAGAAAAAGAAACTTCTGAAGAAAAAGATGACGAGGTAGATCAGAAAAACAATGTCCATGAAGAAAAAGAAAAAAAGAGAGAAAATAAATTTAGATTCAAAAGATATAAGATACAAGAAGTTATAAAACCTAATCAGGTTATTCTAGTTCAAGTAATTAAAGATGAACGAGGACAAAAAGGTGCTGCATTAAGTACATTCATTTCAATTGCTGGAAAATATATTGTTTTAATGCCCAATACACCAAAGGGTGGAGGAATTTCTAGAAAAATATTTAATCCATCAGATAGAAAAAAAATTAGAACTATTTTAAATGAAATTGAGATACCAAAAGAAATGGGTCTAATTGTAAGAACAGCAGGTAGTAATAAAACTAAAAATGAAATTAGTAATGATTTAGATACGCTTATAAAGACATGGAGTCAGATAAAAGATAACGCTATAAATTCCATAGCTCCATCACTTATACATCAAGAGAGTGAAATTATAAAAAGAACATTAAGAGATATGTATGATGATAATACGCAAAATATTATTATTGAAGGAAATGAAGGATATAAAAAAGCTCAGGCCTTCATGAAAATGATTATGCCATCTAATGTCAAAAAAGTTAAAAAATATAGAGGCAAAATTCCATTGTTTATAGAAGAAAATATTGAACAGAAATTAAACCAAATATTTGACTCAGAAATAAAACTTAAATCAGGAGGATATTTAGTTATTAATCCAACTGAAGCTTTAGTGTCTATTGATATTAATTCAGGTAGTTCGATCAAAGGTAAAAATGTAGAGAGTACTGCTTTAGATACAAATATTGAAGCAGCAGAAGAAATTGCTAGGCAAATTAAAATAAGAGATTTATCAGGTTTAATTATTATCGATTTTATTGATATGTTAACCTATGGAAATAGAAGATTAGTTGAAAGAAAACTTAAAGAAAAATGTAGAACTGATCGAGCTAGAATTCAGATTGGAAGAATAAGTAATTTTGGACTATTAGAAATGTCCAGACAAAGACTTAGAGAAAGTGCAATTAAATGGAAAGTAACTTTAACAGATGAATCATTTGCTCAAAAATTACTAAAAATTGTTGAATTAAAAGCAGTAATTAATAAAGCAAAATTTGTTGAATTAAGAGTTTGTGAAAAAGTTTCTGATTTTTTAAAAGAAAACTTTGTTGATGACTTAACATATTTTGAAAAGAAAAATAAAATGACAATTGATATTGTTAGTGATACATCGCTTATAATTCCTGAGTATATTATTAATATTCAAAATAAATCAAAAAAAACAATAGAGCTAATTGAAAATTATGAAAAACTAAAAAATCTAGAAATAAAAATTAAGGAAAAAAAAACTATAGAAAAAAATGAAAATAAAAAATTTTCAAAAAAAACTTATAGGAAAAAGCCTTATTTTAAAAAAAAATATATTAAAAAATCGGCTACTATTTGATTATACCAGTTTTTGGAGAAGAAGCTCTTCCATACAAATATTTATCAATTCTTCCAGCTAAATAAGATTGTCTGCCTGCAATTACTGCGTTCTTAAAAGCAAGAGCCATATCAAATGGTTTTTTTGCCTTCGCTATTGCAGTATTAACTAAAACACCATCACAGCCTAATTCCATAGCTATAGTTGCATCAGATGCTTGACCTAAACCAGCATCAATAATTAAAGGTAGCTTAGTTTGATTTCTAATAATCTTAATATTTGTTTTATTTTGAATGCCTAAACCAGATCCAATTGGTGCAGCTAAGGGCATTATTGCTTCAGCTCCGGAATTTTCTAATCGTTTAGCCATTAATGGATCATCATTACAATAAACCATAACTTTAAATCCTTCATTAGCTAAAACTTCTGTGGATTTTAAGGTTTCTATCATATCAGGAAATAAATTTTGCTTATCTCCAAGAACCTCTAATTTAACTAACTTCCACCCTCCTATTTCTCTAGCGAGTCTTAAAGTTCTCAACGCTTCTTTTGAGTTAAAGCATCCTGCTGTATTTGGTAAATATGTAATTTTTTTTGGATCAATATAATCCATTAGAAGTGGTTTATTTTTATCAGTTATATTTACTCTTCTTACCGCAACAGTTACAATTTCTGCTCCAGAAAGTTTTATAGCTTTTGCACATTCAGACATGCTTTTGTACTTGCCGGTGCCAACAATTAATCGAGAATTAAATTTTTTTTTTGCAATTATCAATTTTTCAGTTTTCACTTATCCACCTCCAATAAAATGAACTATTTCGATTTTATCATTTTTTTTTAGAATAATTCTATTAATTTTTTTTTTATCTATAATTTCTTGATTATGTTCAATTGCTACTTTTTTTATTGGTATATTAAGATTTTTAACTAAGTCTGATATACTATAATTTGCTGGAATAAATTTAACTTTACCATTTACTCTAATTTGTATTTTTTTTATTTTTTGCATCGTATATAAGTGTTGAATGAATAATAAAATAATAATTATTAATGGACCAAATCTTAATCTATTAGGTGAAAGAGAACAATCACAATATGGGTCAACGACTTTTAAAGAATTAGAAGAGAATTGTATAAAAAAATCTAGTGAGATTGGAATTGAATTAAAGTTTACTCAATCAAATATTGAAGGTGAGTTGGTAAGTTTGATTCAAAATGCCAGAAATGAATATGATGGAATGATAATAAATGCAGCAGGATTTACGCATACATCAGTTGCTATTAGAGATGCGCTTGATTTATTCAAAAAACCAATAATAGAACTACATATTTCAAATATATATAAAAGAGAAGAATTTAGACAAAAGTCATTGATAAGCGATATAGCAACTGGAGGAATTTTTGGTTTAGGGACTGAAGGCTATATTTTAGCCATAATTTCATTACAAAAGATCTTTCAAAAATGAAAATAGATAAAAGTATTATTAAAGAATTAAGTGACTACTTAGATGAATTTAATCTGACTGAAATAGAAATTACAGAAAAAGATACTAAAATAAAAGTTTCAAAAAATAATGTATCTATCAGTAATCAACCGTTAACAACCTCTGCATCTCCAACTATAGAGAATAAAGATACTAATAGTGGTTCTAATAAAAATTCTGGAACTGAAATCACATCACCAATCATAGGAACTGCGTATCATGCACCAGAGCCTGGAGCTAAAAAATTTGTTGAAGTCGGTAAAAAAATAAAAAAAGGTGACACCATTATGATCGTTGAAGCAATGAAAACAATGAATCATGTTCCATCAACAGCTGATGGAATAGTAAAAGAAATTTGTGTTGAAGATGGTCATCCTGTCGAATTTGGCCAAACCATTATCATTTTAGAATAATAAATGTTTAAAAAAATTTTAATTGCAAACCGTGGGGAGATTGCAGTTAGAATAATTAGAGCATGTAAAGAATGGGGAATTCCTACTGTAGCTGTACACTCTGATGTTGATAGAGACAGTATGCATGTTCGAATGGCTGATGAAAGTGTTTGTATAGGTTCCCACCAACCTGCAAATAGTTATTTAAATATTCCAAACTTAATGTCTGCAATAGAACTTACTAACGCGGATGCTGTTCATCCAGGTTACGGATTTCTCTCTGAAAATTCAAACTTTGCAAAAATTCTTGAAGATAACAAAATTAGTTTTATTGGTGCATCATCCAAACATATAGAAATGATGGGTGATAAAATTCAAGCAAAAAGAATTGCTAAAGAAAATGGACTTCCAGTAATAGAGGGTTCAGAGGGTGGTGTTACGGATATTGCTCAAGCAAAGGAATTATGTAAAAAAATAGGTTTTCCAGTTTTAATCAAAGCTTCAGGCGGTGGTGGTGGAAAAGGTATGAAAATTGTTTACAAAGAGGAGGAATTTGAAACTCTTTTTTCTACCGCAAAGTCTGAGGCTCAAAAATATTTTGGTAATGACGAAGTTTATATTGAAAAATTTTTTCAAAACCCAAGACATATCGAGGTTCAAATCTTAGCTGGTAAAAATAACGTTGTTCATTTATACGAAAGAGATTGTTCTGTTCAGCGAAGACATCAAAAATTGATTGAGGAAACACCAAGTCCAGTTCTAAATGATGAAATTAGAAAAGATTTGTTTGATCGAACAGTTCAAATGGTATCCAAGATTGGTTATATGGGAGCAGGAACTGTTGAGTTTATTTATGAAAATGGTAAATTTTATTTTTTAGAAATGAATACTAGAGTTCAAGTTGAACACCCAGTAACAGAGATGGTTACAGGCATTGATATTATTAAAGAGCAAATTTGGATTGCATTTTCAGGAGAAACAGCTCTTAAACAAGATGATATAAAGCCTAGAGGTCACGCAATTGAGTGTAGAATTAATGCAGAAGATGCAAGTAAAAATTTTCAGCCATCTCCAGGAGTTATTAGCATGTGTCATCAACCATCTGGTTTTAGAACAAGAGTAGATGGAGCTATATTTCAAGGATATAAAGTTACACCTTATTATGACAGTATGGTTTGTAAATTGATTTGTCATGGAAGAAATAGAGCAGAGGCTATTCAAAGAATGAATAGATCTTTAGATGAGTTTGTTATTGAAGGAATTACTACAACTATTCCACTACATAAAAAGTTACTAGGTCATAAAAAATTTATTAACTCTGATTTTAATGTGAGCTGGCTTGATAATGAAACAATTGTTTAATAACAATTCACAAGCCAAACATCATATACGGGGTGATCAAATGGAGTTATCGAAGGACTTGACGAGAACATCCATCCATTAAACACAAATACTTCGTCATTATCTTGATCTGTTAAATCTTTTACCTGGATATATGCAGTAATTTCTGGATTATCATCAAATTCTGAATTTTTACATTTTAAACTTTTTATGGATAAGTCTTTAAATTTTACTAATTCACCATTCTTTAATTGGATTAAAGTATTTTTAGAACTTATTTTGTCTAAAATTTTAAGATCAGTAAAAACACCTTCTGTATTATTTTTTGCAAAAGAAAAGTTAATCAACAAAAGATAGATAAATAAAATAAAATAAAATAAATTTAATTTACTCTTTCCAGCTAGAATATTTCTTTTTAATAGCATTTTTGCTTTTATTTGGATAATAAGCCTTTTCTGTTCCAGTTAAATTTGATTGGTGAGGTTTTTGCCAGTCATATTTTTCTAGATTATGTATACTTTCGATTTTATTAGGAGTAAAATGCATCCAAGAATACCATTCAACTGGAATTTTTGATGCGTCAATAGAGTCAGCATAAATTACCCATCTTTTTCCATTTTTACTTTCGTAGTATCTATTACCTAGCTCATCATCGCCAACAAATTTTCCAAAAAAAATAGTTTTTAATCTTGTTCCAAAAGTATCTTGATTCCACCAAATGAAAATTTTTTTTAAAATTGTCAACATAAAATATTTTTTTTATTCAATTAAAAATTGTAAAATTTAAATTAGACTAAAATATGATTTTGTATATAAATAAATCGTCTGATTCAAAAGTTCAATTAATTTAAAATGAGGAAAAATGGCAAAATATTTAGTTGAGACATATTATACATGTACATTTAAAGTTAATCATTATTTAGATGAAGTAAATGAAACTGAGTTGAAAAACTTAGAAAAAAGAGATGATGGAAAATTTGAAGTTTTAGACGTTAAATTAGATAATCGTAAAACTAAAAGCCTTGATCCAAGTAATAATAAAGTTATTGAAAACAAAAAAGTTGAGGTAGTGGCTAACACAAGTCAATCAACTAAACAAAACAAAGAAAATATAATTGCGAAATTGAATAAAAATTCAGACCGAGGTGGAAAAAGATTTGGAATGCCTGACAGAAGAAAAGGCTACATACAAAAAGCAACAATTGGAGATCATAAAGTTTATCTTCATACTGGCGAGTATGAGGATGGAAAAATAGGCGAAATCTTTATTGATACAAGCAAAGAAGGAGAGTTAGTTAAAGCTTTAATGAATAATTTTGCAATTGCTGTATCTCTGGGTCTTCAATATGGAGTTCCTCTTGATGAATTCATTAGCGCCTTTGTTGGAACAAAATTTGAACCTTCGGGAAAAGTCCATGGGAATGATCGAATTTTAAGTGCTAGTTCAATTTTAGATTATATTTTTAGAGAACTGGCTATTTCATATCAAAATAGAGAAGATTTAGCTCATACTCCTTCAATTGGTGGTAATGACAATAATTCTATTGATGAACAAGGGTCTGAAGATCAGAATCAATTATTAAAAATTGTCAAAGATATTACTAGTAAAGGTTTTGTAAGAAATAATTATAAAAAAAATCTTGTAGATCTCTCTGATGTAAAAATAAATTTGAAGGGAAAAAAATAGTTTTTTATTTTTTGATTTTTAAAGCAAGATTTAGCTCTTTTAGCTGTTCCTCATTTACCTCAGATGGTGCTTTCATCATCAAATCTTGAGCATTTTGATTCATTGGAAACATGGTAACCTCTCTAATATTTTTTTCATTAGCTAATAACATTACTATTCTATCAATACCAGGCGCAATACCTCCATGTGGGGGTGCACCAAAACTTAAGGCATTTATCATGCCACTAAATTTTTCATCAACTTGTTGTTTGTCATATCCGGCAATTGAAAATAGCTTATACATTAGTTCTGGTTTATGATTTCTTATTGCTCCAGAGGATAACTCTATACCATTACAAACGATATCATACTGATAGGCCAATATGTTTAAAGGATCTTCAAGTTCTTTGTCAGTTAAATCACCTTGAGGCATAGAAAAAGGATTGTGACTAAATCCAATTTTATTTGTTATTTCATCTCTTTCAAACATCGGATAATCAACAATCCAACAAAAAGCGAAAATATTATCATCTATTAAATCTAGGTCTTGTGCGATTTTATCTCTAGCTAGTGCAGTAATTTTTTCTAATTCATTTAGCTTTCCACAAGCCATAAAAATACTGTCCCCTACTTCAGAATTTGTTTTTTTCATTATTTCTACTAATGCTTCTTTAGAAAAAAATTTACCTATAGGTCCTTTCGCTGAAAGCTTTCCATCATCTTCAAAAGTAAAGTATGCTAACCCTGAAGCACCTTGCTCTTTGGCCCATTTGTCAATATTGTCAAAAAAGCTTCTTGGTTTATCTTTAGTATTTTTTGTTGAGATACATCTTACTTTAGAGCCAGATTTTATAAGTTTCTTAAAAATTTCAAATGATACGTCTTCTCGTGAAAAGACTTCTGTAATATCATTAATCACTAAAGGGTTTCTTAAATCAGGTTTATCACTTCCATATTTCAACATTGCATCAGCATATGAAATTTTTGGAAATTGATCATACATCAACTTTTTATCAGAAAATTTTTTAAAGGTATTAACTAATAATTTTTCAACTACATTAAAAACATCTTCTTGTTCAACAAAAGACATTTCTAAATCTAATTGATAAAATTCACCTGGACTTCTATCAGCTCTCGCATCTTCATCTCTAAAGCATGGAGCTATTTGAAAATATTTATCAAAACCAGATACCATAATTAATTGTTTAAACTGTT
Source organism: uncultured Pelagibacteraceae bacterium (assembly GCA_902595535.1). Classification (GTDB taxonomy): domain Bacteria; phylum Pseudomonadota; class Alphaproteobacteria; order Pelagibacterales; family Pelagibacteraceae; genus Pelagibacter. The sequence continues at coordinate 8,355 of CACJQI010000015.1, read as the reverse complement.
GAGGAGCTTGTGGCAGTGCATAAAATTTTCCAGGATTTAATCTACTAGGAACAAGAAAATCTCTTGCCCCCTCTGGACTAGAAGAGGTTAATATAGGAGTTTGGAATTCCAAAAAACCTGCACTTGTCATCTCATTTCGTATAAATGAAATTACTTTAGATCTTAAAATTATGTTTTCATGAATTTTTTTTCTTCTTAAATCTAAAAATCTATATTTTAATCTTATTTCTTCAGCATACTCTTGGTCGCTAAAAACAGGCATTGGTAATTCTTTGCAAGTTCCTAATACCTCAAACTTATTTATTACAACTTCAATATCACCTGTTTCGATATCCTTATTCACAGTTTCACTTGAACGCTCAACAACCTTTCCGTCAATTTTTACAACTGTTTCTAGTTGAATTTTTTCTAATTCTAAAAAATTTTTATTTTCTTTATCAATGATACATTGAGTAATTCCATAATTATCACGAAGATCAATAAATAATATATTCCCATGATCTCTTTTTTTGTTAATCCAACCAGATATTAAAATCTCTTTATCTAAATCTTGTTTTCTAAGTTCGTTACATTTATGTGTTCTGTACTTGCTCAATTATTCTCCCAAAACTTCTTTAATAATTTTAAAATCTATTGATTTTTTTCTTTTTAAACTTATTTCGTCGATTTTATATATGAAATCAAAAATTTTGCTATACGATCTATCGATTCTTTTAATTATATAGTCTATCAGTTTCTTATCTAAAGATATTTGTCTGTCTGATAGATTTTTTAATATTAGTGCAAACATTAGTTCATCATCAGGCCTCTCAATATAAGATAAAAGAAAATTTTTAGAACGTGAATTTAAATCATTTAATTTAAATGATATTTCAACAATAGATTTTATAGAAGTTACAATTAAAAATTTATTATCTTGATCAATAATATTTAATAAAGTGAAAAATAAATTTTCATCAATATTATTATCAAGATTTTCAATAATGATATTTTCATAAATTTTTATGTCTTTTAAAACCTGATTACTTATCTCACTTGCATTTATTTTTATTCCTTTAAATTTTTTTAAAAAAATATTAACTAAGTGAGATTTTCCTGAAAACTTTTCTCCAATTAGATTTAAAAAATTTTTTTCCCATTTTGGCCAACTACTTAATAATTTAAAAGAATATTCATTACTTTTTGATACGTAAAAATCTTGATCTTTGAAATTTTGTTCATAATCAAATTTGATGATCAGTTGATTTAAATTTTTCATTTTAAAACCCATACTCGATCTTGAATATCAAATTCATAATTTTTATTTTTCATAACATTTAAAAAATGATCAGGCGAACCATTAAATATTATCTTATATATGTTGTTTTTATTATTGAATTTAAAAATATAGAAATCATAAATTAAATCTAAATTACTCAAAACTTTTTCAAATTGAGAAATTTTTGAATTATCATCATTATCAATTGAAATTGTTAAAGTTAACTTAATTGAAGTATTAATTTCATTTTTAGATTTCCAATAATTTTCATAAATATCTTTTGAATATTCAATGAATTCTTGAAATTCTTTTTCATTTTTTAAACTTAAATTTGGGAAATCAAGATTTTTTAAATCTATTTTATTGTTGAAATTTATTTTATTTAAAACTCTAATTCCTTTATCATTTTTAAAAACAATCATTATAATATAATCATCTAAGTTGTATTTTTTAACTATTTGATTAAAATCATATTTATCTATATTTCTTGAATTATTTTTTATTGAATTGAAATCCTCTAAGTCTTCTGATGGTAAAATAAAGTTTAATAAGTGATATTTTTTAGTATTCAAATTCCAATTATTAAATAAATAGCTTTCAGAAAATATTAAAACTTCATTTTTATTTTTATCTAATATTATCGGAATAAATAGCACATCCTTTTTTATCGGTAAGGATGGAAATATATTTTTACTTTCTAATAAATTAAATACCCTTTTTTTGTTAAAGGATACATTTAAAGATAAATAATATACTTCATTAATAAATTTTTCTTCTTTAATAGAAAAGGTTTCAATCATGCCTTTAATTGAACTTAAAGAAGTTTGTTGAAGTTTTTTTTGATCCTTTGTTTGGACAATAGATAAAACTAATTCATTAAATGCCTCTAAAAATCCTTCATCAATTATTTGATTTTTATTAAAATTTATCTCAAATGGAGTTGAAATCTCTATATCGTTGATAGAAAAGCTTTTGGCATTAACATTAGTTGTGGAAAAAAAAATATTTAATAAAGCAAGAAAACAAAAATAAATATATAGTTTACTGAAAGTTAAATATTTTAAATTAAATTTCATAAAACATATTAATGAATAAAAAATTGTTTACCTATAAAAAAAGTGGAGTTAATATTGATGCAGCAGATAGCTTTGTTAATTTCATTTCTTCAGTTTCATCAAAAAAAAAAGGCAAAAAAAAGTTTTCTAATATTGGTGGATTTGGATCAATATCAAGTATTCCAAATGATATTAAGCAGCCAAAAATTGTTGCCTGTACGGATGGAGTTGGAACCAAAATTGAAATTGCTAACACTCTGAACAAATATGACACTATTGGAATTGATTTAGTTGCTATGAGTGTAAATGATTTAATTGTTCAGGGTGCAAAACCTCTTTTATTTTTAGATTATATATCAATTAACAAAATTGATTTAAAAAAACTTAAACCTATCATTAAGGGAATAGTAAATGGGTGCAAACAATCATCATGTGAATTGGTTGGTGGAGAAACTGCAGAAATGCCTGGTACATATGAAAAAGGGAAATTTGATATTGCTGGTTTCGCTGTTGGAGTAGTTGGAACAAATAAAATTCTAAGTAAAAATAAAATTAAGAATAATGATCTTGTATTAGCTATCCCTTCAAGTGGTCTTCACTCAAATGGTTTTTCTTTGGTAAGATATATAATTAATCAAAAAAAAATAAATATTAAAAAAGATAAATTTTTAAAAACTGAATTATTAAGACCGACTAAAATTTATGTAAAAGAAGTTTTGAATTTGATTGATAAAAATTTAATTAATGGATGCTCTAACATTACTGGTGGTGGTTTGGCAGATAATATAAAAAGAGTAATACCAGAAAATTTAGTTGCTGAAATTGATTTAACAAAAATAAATACATCTCAAATTTTTAAGTGGTTAAAAAAAAATAATATATCTGATAAAGAAATGCTTAAAACATTTAATTGTGGTGTTGGTTTTTGTTTAATAATTAATCCAAAAAAATTATCTAAAGTAAAAAAATATTTCACGAATAGATTTAAACCATATGTGATTGGAAAAATTTCTAAAGGAAAAAATAAAGTTAAATTTAATGGCACTATCAACTGGATCTAAGATAATAAAGACTGCAGTTTTTATTTCAGGAACAGGTAGTAATCTTAAATCTCTCATAAAATTTTCAAAACTTAAAAAATCACCCATATCTATTAACTTAATTATTTCAAATAATCCAAAATCTAAAGGTCTAGAGTACGCAAATATTTTTAAGATTAAAAAAAAAGTTTTTTCTCTTAAAAAAATTACTGATGAAAAAAAAATACTTTTTGAATTAAAAAAAGATAAGATAGATCTAATTTGTCTCGCTGGTTTTATGAAAATATTATCGAAAACTTTTATAAAAAGTTTTAAAGGAAAGATATTGAATATTCACCCATCTCTTCTTCCAAAGTTCAAAGGTTTAAACACTCATGAGAGAGCAATTAATAAAAAAGAAAAGTACTCTGGCTGTACAGTTCATTTTGTTAATTCAAAACTAGATTCTGGAAAAATTATTCTTCAAAAAAGGGTAAAAATTAAAAAAGATGACACCCCTAAAACACTTGCTAAAAAAATTCTATCGCAAGAACACAAACTATACCCAAAAGCTATTTTAAAAGTTTTTAGTCTTTAAAGAAAAAATCTATCTCTATTTTTGCATTTTCAACACTATCTGACCCATGAACAGAATTTTTATCTATTGAAATTCCATATTTTTTTCTAATAGTTCCTTCTTCAGCATCTTTAGGATTTGTTGCTCCCATTAATTCCCTATTAGCTAATACTGCATTTTCTTTTTCTAAAACCATTACAACAATTGGTCCTGAAGAAAGATATGCACAAAGATCATTGTAAAATGGCTTAGTTTCATGAACTTTATAAAATTTTTCAGCTTCAGATTTTTCTATCTGTATTTTTTTTTCTTTAACAATAGAAAATCCTTTATTCTTAAACATTTCTTTAATCTCATTATCCAAATTTCTTTCAACTGCATCAGGCTTTATAATTGACAGTGTTTGTTCAATATTACTCATAATCATCCTCTATTAATTTATTTAATAATCTTACGCCAAAACCAGTTGCACCACCTGAATTTAAAGCTCCTCCATATTTTGAAAAAGCCATACCAGCTATATCTAGATGCGCCCAAGGTGTTTTGTTTAAAATAAATCTTTGTAAAAATTGTGCTGCAGTTGTTGATCCAGCTCCACCAATATAATTGATATTTTGCATATCAGCATTTTTTGAATTGATAAGTTTATCAAAGTTTTCGTGTAGTGGCATTCTCCACAATTTCTCATCAACTTTTTTACCAGCTTCAATAAGTTGTTTAGATAATTTATCATTGTTTGAAAATAAGCCAGCATACTCAGATCCTAAAGAAACTATAATCGCACCAGTTAAAGTTGCCAGATCAACCATAAACTCAGGTTTAAATTTCTTTTCAGTAAAAGTTAGCGCATCAGCTAAAACTAATCTACCTTCCGCATCTGTATTAAGTATTTCTATTGTTTTCCCACTAAAAGATTTAACTATGTCTCCAGGTCTTTGAGCATTACCACCTGGCATATTTTCTACAAGCCCTACTACACCTACAGCATTAATTTTAGCTTTTCTTACTGCTAAGTTTTTCATTAGACCAACTACCGTGGCTGAACCTGCCATATCATAAGTCATGTCCTCCATAAACTTTGCAGGTTTTAGTGAAATACCACCTGTATCAAAACAAACCCCTTTTCCAACAAATGCTAAAGGTTTAGAATTATTTTTTGCTCCATTCCATTCCATTGTTACAAGATAAGAGCCTCTAATACTACCTTGGCCTACTCCAAGCAAAGCATTCATTCCAAGTTTTTTTAATTTTTTTTCATCATAAATATTTACTTTTAAACCAAATTTTTTCAGAGAGTTTATTCTCTTTGCATATTCATCAGGGTGCAAAATATTACCTGGCTCGGACACAAGATCTCTTGCAAAAAAAGTTCCTTCTTCTAAAGCTTTAAATCTTAATTGATCTTGTTTTGAAATCTTATTGTGACTTCCAAAAACATTTATAGAAATTACTTTTTTAGTTTTTTTTGATTTATATAAATTAAATTCATAAGATTTTAATTTTATTCCATGTAAAAAATATCCTATAAAATTTTTAATTTTACTTTTTACTGTGTCTGAATTTACATTATATTCATTTTTTTTGTCATAGTTTAGATGGCTATGAAATTTAGCACCTAAACTTTCAACGTCTGATGATTTAAAATCTTTTTTTATAGATGCTAAAAATATTGTTTTTTTTGAATTAATCTCAAAACAAAGTAACTCTTTTTTCAAATCACTATTTTTTAATAAATCTGAAATATATGAGAATTCATCGTTAGATAGGTATTTTTTTAAGCTATTAATATCAAATTTTTCATTAACAAATAGCACAAGATTGGATGATATTTTTTTTGATCCATTATTTTTATAATTAATTTGTATAGTCATAAATTTTAAATACACTCATTGCGAGTAGAGTGCTATATATGAATAAAATTATCATATTTCAATGAAAAAAATAATATTTAGAAAATTGCTATTAGATTATATGAGTTTTTTTTTAATAGCTCTAATAAGCTCTGGAATAGTGATTTGGGTGTTTCAGGCAGTAAATTTTCTAGATATTATGATTGAGGACGGAAGAAGCTATTCAGTTTACATAAGCTATTCATTGTTAAATTTTCCTAAAATAATCAATAAACTATTTCCATTTATTTTATTTTTCAGTTTATTTTATGTGACAATAAAATATGAAAATAATAATGAATTAATAATTTTCTGGAATTTTGGGATAAACAAAATTCAGTTAATTAACTTTATATTTAAATTTTCAGTTATATTGATGATTATACAGCTAGTATTTTCAGCTATGATTGTTCCAAAATCACAAGACCTAGCTAGATCCTTTTTAAGAAGTTCAACAGTAAATTTTTATGAGAACTTTATTAAACCCAAAAGATTTAATGACACTATTAAGAAAGTAACTATCTACAGTGAAAAAAAAGATAAAGAAGGCAACTTATATAATCTATATTTGAAAAAAGAGACAAATAGCGAAAATTTTCAAATAACTTATGCAAAAAAAGGGTACTTTACAGAGTTTAATAATTTACCAGTACTTGTTTTGTTTAATGGTGAAACTATAACAAGTAAGAATAATGAGATTACTAATTTTAGTTTTTCAAAATCAGACTTCCCAATTAATAATACTGAGACTAACACATTTGTTGCTCAGCAAAAAACGCAGGAACTTTCTTCATATAATTTATTAAAATGTGTTAAATTTTTAATTTCTTCAAAGAAAAATAAAATAGATCCAAAAATTATAAATTGTTCTGAAAGAAATAAAAATAATATCTTTAAAGAACTTTATAAAAGATTTATCATACCAATTTATATATTAGTATTAACTTTAATACCTCTTCTAGTGATAATTTTGTCAAAAGAGGATTCCAAATATTCTAAATTAAAATTTATAACATTTTTTGTTGGATTATTTTTTATAATATTTTCTGAAACGACCATTAGATTAATTTCAGACTCAATAATTAAAAATATCACAATTTCATTATTACCATTTATTTTTATTATAACTCTCTATTTAATATTCATTAAAAAGTTTAATAGAAAAAATTTGAAAACATGAAAATTTATATAAAATTTTTCACACTTATTTTTTTAAAATCTTTACTTTATGTGGTTTCAATTATGTTTAGTTTAATATTTATTCTTAACCTATTAACTGAATTAGAATTTTTTAAGGAAATAGAGGTTGCCTCTGGTTTTACAATATTTTTATCATTATTAAACTCACCTTCAATGGTTTTTGAGATGCTTCCTTTTATTTTTCTAATAACAACTCAATTATTTTTTATTAAACTTTTTAATAATAATGAAATTGAAATATTCAAATATTCAGGCCTTAAAAATACAAGTATTTTAAAAATTTTTAGTTTAATTGCTATTTTAAGTGGAATTATATTAACCATAATATTCTATAATTTTTCAGCTATTTTTAAAAATTTTTATTTAGAGGAAAAAACCAAATTTACTACAGACTCTAAGTATCTAGCTGTAATTACAAAAAACGGTTTATGGATAAAAGATGAAATAGATGAAAAGATTTATATTGTTAATTCTTCTAAAATTGAAAATAATTTTTTAATTAATAATTTTATAACTGAATTTAATAAAGACTATAAAGTAATTAGAAATTTAAAAAGTGATAAAATTAATATCCAAAATACAGAATGGCAAGCTTACAATGTTAGAGTTTACGATAAAAATAATTACCAAATAAAAAAACAATTAAATATAAAAACAAACTTTGATTACAAAAGAATTCAAACTCTATACTCTAATTTATCATCTCTAAGTTTTTACCAGCTTTTTGAATTAAGAAAAAACTATAAAAAATTAAATTATTCTCTCACTGAAATTAATCTTCAATTTTTAAAGATTTTATCTTTTCCTTTATATCTTTTTTTGGTCGCTTTTTTTTCATCCTTGATAATGTTTAGAGTAAAAAGATTACATAATACGACTTTTAAAATTTCATTAGGTTTATTTTTTTCAGTAATAATTTATTATATAAATAACTTTTTCATGGTATTGGGTAGTACTGAAAGAATATCTTTGGTGTTCGCTATACTTATACCGCTAATCTTACTTACAATTATTAATGGTTTAATGTTAAATAGAATTAATGAAAAATAAATTATATCACTATTTTTTAATTTTTATATTTAGTTACTTTATCAATATTAATGCACATGGTGCAGATATATTTAATTTTGATATAACAGAATTAGAAATAGTTGAAGAGGGAAATAAATTTATTGGAAAAAATGGTGGAACAGCTACTTCTGAGGATGGAACTATTATAAAAGCAGAAAATTTTGAGTATGATAAAATTCAAAATATTCTAATTGCCTTTGGGGATGTTGAAATTATCGATAAGAAAAAAAATATTTTAATTAAATCCCCAAAAATTACTTATTTAAAAAACAAAGAGCTTGTTTTT
>CACJQI010000014.1 GCA_902595535.1 uncultured Pelagibacteraceae bacterium | reverse complement strand
TATTTGTGCTTCTAGTTTTTCTTGCTCTAATTTTTTCTTTTCCTCTTCAGTAGCCTTTTCTTCATTTTGCCCCTCTTTTAATTTTTGCTCTTCAATCTGTTTTTTAGGACCTTTGTTAATTATACAAGTTTTATATTCAGGCGTTCCCAATTCGTACAAATCATTAAACATCCTCTTTTGACACTTTCTTTTATATTTGGGTTCTAAATCATAAAATAATTTTTCTTCTTCAAGTTTTCTTTTTTGTTCTGCAATTTCTTTTTCAAGTTTAGCCTTCTCTTCTTCTAGCTTTCTTTTTTGTTCTGCAATTTCCTTTTCAAGTTTAGCTTTTTCTTCATCTGCTTTTTTTTGTGCTTCTAGTTTTTCTTGCTCTAATCTTTTCTTTTCTTCTTCAGCTTTTTTTAGAGCATCTAGTTTTTCTTGTTTTAATCGTTTTTTATCATCTTCAACTTTTTTTTGAGCGTCTAGTTTTTCTTGTTTTAATCGTTTTTTTTCAGCTTCTTTTTTTTCTATAAAATTATTTAATTCTTCTAAAAAACTTTCTTTAGATTGATATTCAAATTCATAATTTTTACCTATTGGATTGTACTTTGGTTTAATATTAATATTATTTTCTTTACCTAATTTAATTTTCCAAGTTAATTTTACATCTCTGTTGAAAATTCTTAATGATCCACTTTTAGTAAATCTCCAAGCTCCCTTGGAAATTTTTTGATAATTTCTATATCTGATATATTCTCTTTTATCAAAAAAATAAGTTACTATTCCATCATCTCTTTCGTCCTGTAAAACTAATACATACTCAGAAAGAAATTTTTTAGTTTCTTCTTTGTTTAAACTTTTACCAACCAAAGTTTTCAAAGATGAGCCAATTATTTTTTCTAATTCTTTAATCTTTTTATCTATTTGCTCTGTAGCAGTAGCAAAATTTGCCAGAGATAAATTAATTAAGAGAAATAAAAAAATACTTGTTTTAAATATGTATTTCATAAAAGTAATAGATTTGTATTTATAAAGATTAATCTGACTTCTAATACTTACTGAGTCAATTCATTTATTATTTATAAAATCAAGTAAAACTTAGTAAAAATATAATTCTACAATCTTAAATTGTACTTAAAAAAAATTAGATTAATTGATTATAATTTTTTTTCAAAGATTTTTGAAAATATTATCTTGTCTGTGTAAGATTTTATTTTGAATCTTTCTAAATTATTATTTTATTAGTATAAGATTTAATTTTGTGTGATTTTTTAAAAAATGAAATAGGTTTATTAGTAAAACCTTTTGTTTTTAAGCAAAATTTAATATTTGAATTTAATGCTGAATGGTAATCGTGTTCACTATCTCCAATAAATAATACATTATTTTTATTTATCTTAAACTTCTTGATGACATTATTTAAAACGCTTGGATGAGGCTTTCGATGAACAAAAGTATCTCCACCAGCTACAAAATCAAAATATTTAAATAATTTAGTTTTTTTTAAGACTATTTTAGTTAGTTCTTCTAATTTATTTGAACATACTGCTAATTTATAACCCTTTTTTTTTAAGTTTTTTAAAAAAGAATTCAAGCCAACGTAAATTTTAGATTTTACATAAAGATTTTTTTTATAAAATGAAAAAAAAAAATTATACATTTCATTTTCTTTTTTTTTATTTATTTTTACATTTTGCATTTTAAGAGACCTAATAATATTTACTCTTATTCCTTGACCAATAATATGCTTTACATTTTTAAAACTTATTGGTTTATAACCAAATTTTTCTAAGGTTTTATTGTTAGCAATCATAATATCTTTTGCAGAATCTACTAGGGTTCCATCTAAATCAAATATGATTAATTCAAATTTTTTAAGATTCATTAAAGAAACTTGATTTTTTCTGAGTCTAAGTAAAATACTATTTCCTCATCAGGAAAGTAAATCTTTTTATCTACTTCATGTAATGTGTCTAAAACTAATATGTGATTTTTAATATTAATAGTATATCTAACAATATTGCCTAAAAATTCTTGAGTTTTAACTGCACCAATAAATTTTTCAAATTTTTCATTTCTTTGTTCTAAATATAAATTTTGAGGTCTAAGCAAAATTGATGTTCCTTTTGCATTTTTATTAATATTTTTAACAACCAAACCTTTTTTACTTTTAAAGATTGTGTCTTTAATCTCTCCTTCTATTACGTTTGTTGTGCCAAGAAAGTTGGCTACAAATGTATTTGAAGGATTATTGTATAAGTCAACTGGCTTTCCCACTTGTTGAACTATTCCATCATTAAAAATAGCCAAATTAGTTGACATAGCATTTGCTTCTTCTTGATCATGTGTAACAAAAATAGTTGTAATATCTAATTTATTATGAAGGTCTAATAATTCTTTCCTCATTTGAACTCTTAACTTTGCATCAAGATTAGATAAAGGCTCATCTAACAATAAAACTTTTGGTTTAACTACCAATGTTCTAGCAAGTGCTACTCTTTGTTGTTGGCCACCAGACAATTGGTAAGGGTATCTTTTACTTAAATCTTGCAAATCTACTAACTCTAAAACCTCTGCTACTTTTTTTTTTATTTCTGAGGATTGTATTTTTTTTTCCTCTAATCCAAAACTAATGTTTTTATAAACTGTCATATGAGGCCAGAGTGCATAGTTTTGAAAAACCATTCCAACATCCCTCTCCCATGGATTAGAATGACTAATTTCATTTCCTTCAATGAAAAGTTCTCCAGATTGAGATTTTTCAAATCCTGCAATAAGTCTTAACAAAGTTGTTTTTCCACAACCAGAAGGTCCTAAAAATGTATAAAAATCTTTATTCTTAATATTAAGATTAATATCTTTTAGTACATGGTTTGATCCATAAGACACATTTATATTCTTTATTTCAATAATATTTTCACTCATTAGTCTACCTTAGCATCCATTCCTCTTTGTTTATATTTTTTTTCTATTATCAATTGTGAAAGATAGGTTCCAGCTGCAACAATTAATACTCCAATAACTCCAAAGCCAGCCCCTGGTCCTCTTCCTGCAGCTGTTTGCATGTAAGAATAAATTGCATAAGCTAAGGGTGCATCAGACTCTGTTGATACCAGCATTATAGTAGCAGATAATTCTACAGTTGCTGTTGAAAAACTTGTAATAAATCCTGCTAATAATCCTCCCATCATAAGTGGAATTAATATTTTTCTAAAGATAGTAGTTTTTTGTGCACCTAATGACTCTGCTGACTCTTCAAGATATTTGCTTATTTGCATTAATACCGCATTACAAGCTCGCAAAGCATATGGCAATCTACGTACAGCTAGAATAATTACAATCATAAACCACCAAGATGCTAAGGGTTTATCATTCCATGGTAAATTAAATGAATAAAATGTTCTTAGATATCCTATACCTAAAACAAGACCAGGTATAGCAAGAGCGCTCATTGCAACATAATCTAAAAGTTGTCGACCAATAATTTTTGTTCTCAATACTATGTATGAAATAAAAAATGCTAAAACAATATCAATAAAGGCCGCAATAGAACAATAAAGTAGTGTGTTTTTTATAAAAACGCTATTTTCAAATACATCTTTATAATGATCAAATGTATATGCATCAGGCAGGACACTAAAAGACCAAATAGTTCCAAATGATAAAAGAGTTAAGGCTATATGTGGTGACAAAACAAGGAATAAAATAAAAAACACAACAAAGTATGCAAAATATTTTTGGTGAGGTAAAAAATTTCTTTTAATCATACCTCCTCCACCTTTTTGTAACATTGAATAATCTTTTCCACCCAATGCTAATTTTGCTACATAAACAGCTGAAACAGATGTTAAAACTAAAATTACTCCTATTACATAACCCATTGGATCGTTAATCCCAATTGAAGATATTCTGAGATACGCTTGAGGTGCCAACATGTTATTAACATCTAGAAGTAATGGGGTACCAAGATCGTCAAATACTTTTAAAAAAACTAAACTAGCTCCCGCAATATAACCCGGCATTGATAGAGGTAAAACTATTCTACGAAATAATCTAAAACCTTTTGATCCTAGGCTTTGTGCAGACTCTTCCATTGTCCTATCAATACTGTTTAGACTAGTAATTAAATTAATTAGAATAAATGGAAAATAATGAATAGACTCAACAAAAATAACTCCGTTTAATCCTTCCATAAAAGGAATTTTAAAACCAAACCAATCGTTTAGAAGCAAGTTAATTGAACCATTTCTGCCAAAAAGTAATTTCATAGCTACTGCACCAACAAAAGGAGGCATAATTAATGGAATAAACCCAAGACTCTGGATCAGTACAGATCCTCTAAAATTAAATCGAGCTGTAAAATAAGCTAATGGAATTGCAAAAATTGATGCAAGAACAACTGACATTGCTGCCACATAAAACGAATTATAAAACGATTCTATAAAAAGAGCACTTTGAAAAAAATCATAAAAATTTAAAAAAGTGAAATGTCCATTTTGATCTAAAAATGAAACATAAAAAACTTGAAATATAGGAACCGCTAAAAAAATAAGCAAAAATAGCCCTATAAAAATCGCTGTAGATTTTAAAAATAAATTTTTAAACATTAAATAAAAAAATGGCCCTAATCTTTTAAAAAATTAGGGCCACTATTAAATATTATAAAGCTTTTAATGCTTCTTCAGCTTTTTTTATTGCATTAGAGTAATTGTCTACTACAAATTTATCCCATTCAGCTTCAACTTCAGCCTGACGAGTACCTGCATATTTTTCAATATCTTTAGCTTTTTTTCTTTTCTTCTTAAAGATTTTATTAAATTCAGCATCGTTTGCTTTTGCTTCAGTGATTGGTAATGCTGCAACTAGAGCTCTTGCTTCTGCTATGAGTTTTTTAGCTTTAGCATTATTTTTATTTCCAAGTTTTTCTTCAGCTTTATAAATAGCTGACATTGCTGCTCTTAAATCATCCAGTCGATATGTAATCATTACATCAAATAATGAATTTACTAAATTATATCTTCCTTTAGATAATTGAACATCAAACTTTACAGCAGCACCGATAGAGCTATCTTTAAACGGGTTTGGAAAGTCTTTAGGAGCCTTTGCATATGTTTCAGGATTAACTGGTAATCTTCTAATTTTCGGATCAAGAAGAATTTCTTGACCTTCAGGAGTTAACAGAAAATCAATGAACAATTGTGCATTTTTTTCATTTGGTGCGTTAGCAATAACACCAATATTAGCTGGAACTAAAGTTGTAACTGTTGGATAAACAAAACCTACTGGAAATCCACTTCCAATTGAGGATAAACCAAAGAAATCAATTACTATCCCAACGCCAAAGTCACCACTATTCACTCCATCTGGAACACCAAAACTTCTTGCTGTTACAGTTTTAAAATTAGCAGCTATACTTTTCATTTTACCCCAACCCTCGTTGAAACCATCACCTTGTAAAAGTGTCTCTACAGTTAGGTGTGTAGTACCTGATCTTGAAGGTGCACTCATTCCAGTGTGACCAAAATATATTGGGTCAGCCATATCTATCCACTCTTTAGGAGCTGGTAAATTATTTGCCTTTAGATATCTTGTATTCCACATCATTCCATATCCAGCTGCGGCAAATCCAGTATAAAAACCCTCAGGGTCATTTATTGGATAAGATCCAACTAAGTCAGGAATCCCTTTCACCTGAGAAGTATATTTTGCTAGTAAACTATCACCCTTTAACACTTCAAAAGCATCTGGTGCAGATGCCCAGAATAAGTCTGTGCCATTGTTAGATGACGTTTCTTGAATATATTTTATTCCAGCAGTTGTTTTTTTTCCAACAACCTCAACTGAAATATTTGGATATTTCGATTCAAATGCTGCTTTAAATTTTCCTGATAAATCTTTAGGAAACGAAGTAACTATTACTAAATTCCCTGAATTAGCAAGAGTATTTGAAGCAAACATAAAAAAAGAAATAAAAAGTATTAATATTTTTTTCATTTTTCCCCCATTAGTTTTTTAAATTTTATTTTGTCAAAAAATCAAACCTAAAACAAGAGAGCTTTGTAAGATAAAAAAATAATTATTAATTAATTTAGTAATAAATTACTTCTAATTTGATAAAAACAATCTTGAATTGTATTTAATAACTTATTTTGAATCTTTCTAAATTATTAAAATTATTTAGTGGATTGTTATTCTATGCATTATTCTGTTGCCTTTAAATGGTGTTGCTTGATGAAGCATTGATCTATTGTCCCAAATAGCAAGTTGGTTTTTTTCCCATTCTAGCGAATATTGAAATTTTTTCTTAACTTGATGATTTAATAATAATTTTTTTAGTTTTAATTGATTTTTAATTTTAGGCTTAAAATCTATTAAATGACCGGGGCTACAATAAATTGCATAATTTGTATTTATTTTTTTTAAAATTTTATGAGTAGAAATTAATTCTTTAATTTTTCTACCCTTTTCCTTAACTCTTTCTTGTGTTGTTATTGATATAGGCCCCTCAGATGAATAGACACCTTTGGTTAATTTTAATTTTTTCTTAATTTTAGCTGGTAATTTTTTGTAAGCTAAATATTGAGAGCAGAATTCTGTATTTGCAAAACCTTTTTTTGGAACAAGTTTTGACAATAACATTGTAAATCTTGGAGGCTTTTTTGTATAAATTGAGTCTGTGTGAAACTGTTCACCAAAACTTGGTCCCTTATCAATGGACTTTCGTTGAACAACTGTAATTTGAGGATATTTTTTATTAAGACCTTTAAGTCTTGGATACTTTGCTAATTTTCCAAAATGTTTAGCAAACTTGATATATGAACTTGATGTTAAAATTTGTTTTCTAAAAAAAATTACTCCATATTTTAAAAGTGCTTGTTTTATTTTTTTCAAATCTTGATTTGAAATTTTCTTTAAATCACATTCAATTTCAGCTCCAATATCTTTTTTATTTGGAATAATTTTAATCATTTTTAATTACAAATTATCTAATACTGCTTGAGCACACTGAATAGTATTGCTTTCTCCATTTAAATCTTTTGTTCTATTCTTTTTATCAAATAAAGTTTTTTCAATTGATGTCATAATAGAATTTGCAGCTTCTTTTTCACCAAGATAATCTAACATTAAAGCACCAGACCAAATTTGACCAATAGGATTGGCAATTCCTTTTCCTGCAATATCAGGTGCAGAGCCATGAACTGGTTCAAATAATGATGGATATTTTTTTTCAGGATTAATATTTCCAGATGGCGCAATACCAATAGTCCCAGTACAGGCTGGACCTAAATCTGACAAAATGTCTCCAAATAAATTAGAAGCTACAACCACATCAAACCATTCAGGATTTAAAACAAATCGAGCAACTAAAATATCAATATGGAATTGGTCAGTTTTTATATCGCTGTAATTTTTTTTATTTTCATTAAATCTTTCATCCCAATATGGCATTGTAATTGAAATTCCATTGGATTTTGTAGCACTGGTAAGTTTTTTTCTTTTACGAGATTTAGCTAATTCAAAAGCAAATTTTTGAACTCTATCAATTCCGTATTTTGACATAATAGTTTCTTGAAGTGCCATTTCTCTATCTGTTCCTTCAAACATTCTTCCACCAACTGATGAGTATTCTCCCTCCGTATTTTCTCTGATAATTACCATATTAATATCACCAGGTTTTTTGTCAGCTAATGGTGATTTAACACCTGGAAATAATTTAACAGGTCTCAAATTAATGTATTGATCAAACTCTCTTCTAAACTTTAATAATGATCCCCATAAAGTTATATGATCGGGATATCTGTCCGGCATTCCAACAGCACCAAAAAAAATGGCGTCATGTTTTTCAATTTTTTCTTTCCAGTTATCAGGCATCATTTTTCCGTGTTTTTCATAGTAATCACAAGATGCAAAATCAAATTCATCAATTGCTAATTTAAATTGATGTTGTTCTGAAATTTTTTTTAAAACTTTGTGTGCTTCTGGAACAACTTCAGTTCCTATCCCATCTCCAGCAATTGATGCAATGTTGTATGTTTTCATGAGATAACTTATAACTTATCTAAATTAAATTTGAACAGTTTATAATGAAAATTTTAATTTATAATTCTGGTGGAGGATTGGGAGATTCTATTCAACTTTTTAATCTTATTTATAGTTTAAATCTAAAATTTGAAAATAGTCAAATATGGTATCTTGGAGCTCACGAAAATCATTTTCAAAATAGTCTTAAAGAATACAACATAAAAACTAAAACATATGATTTAGGTTTTAAATACTTTGGTTTTAGATGGAAGCATTGGTTTCAGGTTAAAAATAAACTTAAAAATGATTTAGATATAAATTTTGATTTAATAATAGATTTACAGTCAAAATTTAGAAATACAGTAATATTAAAAAAAATTAAATCTAAGATATTTTATTCACCAACACTAAATTTTTCATTTTCGAGTGAAAAAAAAAATTATATTAGTACTAAGAATAATATAGATGATATTTTATTAAACCTAGAAAAACTTTTAAAAATAGATATTCCACTAATTAACTACGATATAAACAAAATTGATAAAATATTTTTTGACGAAGCAAAAAAACTGTTGCCAGATAATAATTATATTGGTTTTTCAATTACACAAGGTAACAAATATAGAAAAAAAACTTGGCCAACAGAAAAATTTATAAATGTTGCGAACAATTTAAATAATCAAATACCAGTTTTTTTTATTGAAAAAAAAAATAAACAATTAATAGAAGAAATTTCTTCAAGAGTAAAAAAAGCGATATTTCCTGAAACTAATACATCTGTATCATGTCCAGCATTAATTACTGCTCTTTCAACAAGATTAAAAAAAGCTATTACAATTGATAATGGAATAATGCATATGATGGGCTTAGCTAATGTACCTATGATAACTTTGTTTGGTCCTACTAATTCAGATAAATTTGCTCCTAAAAAACAAAATGTTATTATTCTTGATAGTAAAAAACTTTATGACTCAAATGATATTTCAAAAATTACTGAAACTGATGTTTTAAGAGAGATATAATAAAAATTAATATATTTTACTGCTTATATTGAAACTCTAAATTTCCTCTAGAATTTACTCTTTTTTGTACATGTTTATAATAACTAACGTCATTCAAAAGTTTAATAAGGTCTATTCCCTTATCTTCATATCTTCTTTTAATTGTATTTCTTGAAACCATTACAAAATTTAAATTTTCAACAAAACTTTCTGACCATTGTTTTTCTATCTTGTCCTTAATCATTTTTTTTAAGAACAATCTGAAGTCTGAGCAGCTGATCATTTTTATTTTATCATTAACTAAAGTCATTATTTCAATATATTATACTGATATTCTCTTGCTTTAACAATATCTTCAGGAAGGTTTAAATCAACATCATCTAATTTTATAATATCATCTTTATTAATATCTCTTTTTAAAATTGCATTATCCGTAAGTCCTAATGGTAAAATTTTTTCTTTTTTTGATTTTTCTGATGTAACTAAGCGTCCTCTTGCACAAAATCCTCCCTCGCCATCAAGTTTATCACCTTTTTTTAAATCTATTTTTGCATAACTTACAACATCAGCATTATAATTTTTTGTATAACCTGTTGCTCTATTATCTAAAGCAATTGAATAAATAGATTGAGCGAGTTCTAAACCGATATAATGATAAGGTCTCCAAATAGCTGAATAATTTCCAGATGTATCTGTGACCATTCCATAATCTTTAAAACAATTTTTTACATATTCATTTTGTGCTTTCATGACAATGTAAACTCCCCATCTTAAATCATTCGGAATATCTTGTTTATCTAAATTAATACTTGATATAACCTCAACTTGGCCTTCAAAGTCTAGCAATCCACCATCAGACTTTGGTATCATTTTTTTTGCAATATCATAAACACCTATTGGAGGAAATGTTAAACCATTTTTTGGACACTTTAAATTAGCTGCATTACTTACAGCACACATTTCAATAGCAGACTTATCACCACATAAAAAACTATTAAACATTTTAGGATTCATACCAGACTCAATTTCTGCTCTTTCCTTAGTTAAACCATAGTGACCCCAAACTGTGTCGGGTGTTGAGTATTCAAATGTGGGATGATATTTTGTGCCTTTTCCAGCACATACCACAGAAAAACCATTTAACTTTGCCCATTCAATTTGCTCTAATATTAATGAGGGTTGATCTCCATAAGCCATAGAGCAGATAACATTATTTTCTTTTGCAAGATCTGATAAATATTTGCCACAAGTAATATCTGCCTCCACATTAACCAAAATTAAGTTTTTCTTATTTTTAATTATCTTTATAGCATGAACAGTTCCAACAATTGGATTGCCTGTTGCTTCAATAAAGATTTCAATATTTCTATCTAAAATATCATCCAAGGAATTTGTAAAGTTTATTTCATCAATTGAAGATGATTTAAGACCACTATTTATACAATTTTTTTTTGCTCTATCTATATTCAAATCAACTATGCTATCAATTTGAATTTTGTCTAAATGGTTATATTGAGCTAGGAACATGCTCATGAATTTCCCACAACCTATAAAAGCAATTCTTATAGGTTCTTTTCTATTTTCTAGTTTAGTATGTAAAAACATCTGACTTAAATAGCTTTTAATCCTTGAGTAAGAAATTTTTTATCAAGTCCACAATCTTTATATCCACGTTTTACAACATTGAGATAACGTTCTGTTGGAAATTTAAAAGGTGATTTTTTAACCATTGTGTAAGTCATTACTTTTTTTCCATAGTAACTAAAATAATATTTCTTATATAAGATTGGAAAATCTTCATAAAGATCTAATTTTTTTTCATCACTTTTTGAAATTTCAAACAAACCACCTGGTACAATTGAATTTTTTTTGGGTTCTATATCTGCTGCTCTATATTTACTTCTAAATGTTAATCTAAAATTTTTAAGGTTAATCTTTTTTAAAAAAGTACTATCTTTACATCTACGCTTCATTTGAAAATGATTTAAATTACTTCCATAAGCAAAATAAAGCATTTAACGATCCACTACTTCGATTTTTTTTTTATTCACAAAATTTAAAATTTGAGAATTACATTCATCAATTCTGGATTGATTTTCTGATCGTAGAACGATTGACACTCCTAATTTTCCAGCATGAAAAAAAGGGTAGCTTCCAATTTCAACATCTTTATTATTATCTTGAACTTCCGTTAAAGAGTTTGCTATTTCACTTTCAACGGTTTTCAAACTTATTGTATGACTTAAAATAGGTTTCCCACCCACTATCTTATTTTTTAATCCGCCTAACATTGATTTCATAATTGATGGAACACCAGGAAGGCAAAATACATTTTCGACACTAAATCCAGGCGCGCCACTTGTTGGGTTTAAGATTAATTGAGCGTTCTTAGGCATCCATATCATTTTTTGTCTACCTTCATTAAATTCATTAGGTTTATAATATGCCTCCAAAATTTTATAACCTTCTTTATGAATTTCATATTTTAAACCAAATGCTTTTGAAACAGATTCTGCTGTTATATCATCATGAGTTGGTCCTATACCCCCAGTTGTAAAAACATAATCATTTTCTTTTCTTAAAACATTTAAATTATCTACAATTGTTTTTTCAATATCTGGTATTACTCTTGCTTCCTGAACCTTTACTCCAATTGAATTAAGCCAAGTTGCTAAAGTTGAGGTATTAGTATCTTGAGTTCTGCCTGATAGAATTTCATTACCGATAATTAATATCGCAGCATTAACTTTTGTGTTTTTAGTCATTTTAAATGTATAATTTAGTAATGGAATTTACCAAGTCTTTAATAAAAGGCAAATTAATCAAACGATATAAACGTTTCTTTACTGATGTAAAATTAGATAAAGAAATTGTCACAGCACATTGTCCAAATACAGGCTCAATGAGAGGCTTATTACAAGAAGGTAATGATGTCTACTTACTTCCAAATAATGACCCAAAAAGAAAACTTAAATATGGACTTGAAATCGTAAAAACACGAAAAAATTTAGTTGGAGTTAATACTCATATGGCCAACAAAATAGCTCATCATGGTTTAGAAAATAATCTTATCAAAGAACTTAAAGACAATGATTTAATAAAGCCCGAGGTTTTTTTTAATAAAGAAACTAGGTTTGATTTTCTAATCGAGAAAAAAAAAATGAAAATGTTTGTTGAAGTTAAAAATGTAACCTTATTTAGGGATAAAAATACTGCTGAATTTCCAGATGCTATCACCTCTCGAGGCTCCAAACATTTACTTACCCTTATTGATGCCATAAAAAAAGGTTATAAAACTTATCTATTGTTTTTAGTGCAAATTCAAAATATGAAATATTTTAAAATAGCAAAGGATATTGATACTGAGTATTATAAAAATTATTTAATTGCAAAAAAAGCAGGTGTAAATTTTTTAGCTTATAGATGTGATATAAGTTCTAAAAAAATTTTTATTGATAAAAAACTTAAAATTATTGATGACTGATTATAAAGAAAAATTTGAAAAAATGAGAATTGCAGGAAGACTAGCTGCAAACACGTTAGATATGTTAACTGAAAATATCAAAGAAGGTGTTTCAACAGACTTTATAGATAGACTTGGATACGAATTTATTAGAGACAATGGCGGTCATTCAGCACCACTGTATTATAGAGGCTTTACAAAATCTCTGTGCACATCTTTAAATCATGTAGTTTGTCATGGTATTCCATCTGATAGAATTTTAAGAGATGGAGACGCGATTAATGTAGATGTGACTGCTATAGTTGACGAACACTATGGTGACACTAGTAGAATGTTTTCTGTAGGTAAGACTTCAGTTAAATTGAATAATCTTATTGATGCAACATATGAGTCTATGATGAGAGCTATAAAAATATTAAAACCTGGAATTAAATTAGGTGATATAGGATATGAAATTCAATCTTTTGTTGAAGAAAAAGGTTTTTCAGTTGTAAGAGATTTTTGCGGTCATGGAATAAGCACAACCTTTCATGAACCACCAAATATTTTACACTATGGAAGTAAAAATTCAGGTATGGATTTAAGACCTGGTATGACATTTACGATTGAACCTATGATTAATGCCGGTAAATATGATATAAAAATGTTAAATGATGGTTGGACCGCTGTTACAAAAGACAAATCTTTATCTGCACAATTTGAACATACGTTAGGAATTACTGAAAATGGTTATGAAATCTTTACAGAATCTGCTAAAGGTTTTTCTAAGCCCCCATACTTATAATTAATGATTAAAAGATATTCGCGTAAAGAATTAACTGACATTTGGTCAGAAGAAAATAAATATCAAATTTGGCTTGATGTTGAGATTGCTGCAGCTGAAGCAATGGAAAAACTTGGTCAAATACCAAAAGGTGTTGCTTCAATTGTAAGAAAAAAAGCAAAAATCAATGTTAATAGAATTCATAAAATAGAGTCTGAAGTTAAACATGATGTAATTGCATTTTTAACATCAGTAACAGAAAAAGCAGGTATTAAAGCTAGATATTTACATCAAGGAATGACTTCATCTGATGTATTGGACACAAGCTTTAATATTCAAATGGTTCAATCAGGAAAAATAATTCTAAAAGATATTGATCAAATTTTAAAAGTTTTAAAAAAACAAGCTAGAAAATATAAATTTACTCCGTGCACGGGAAGAAGCCATGGTATCCATGCTGAGCCAATTACTTTTGGTTTAAAATTAGCTTCATTTTATGAGGAATTTAAAAGAAATAGAAAAAGACTTAAAGATGCTATAGATGAAGTATCAACTTGTGCAATCTCTGGTGCTGTTGGTACATTTGCAAATATTAATCCAAATGTTGAGAAACATGTTGCTAAAAAATTAGGTTTAAAAGTTGAACCAATTTCAACTCAAATAATACCAAGAGACAGACATGCTTTTTATTTTTCAGTGCTTGGTATCATCGCTGGATCCATTGAAAGAGTAGCAGTTGAAATAAGAAATTTACAAAGAACTGAGGTTTATGAGTTACAAGAATATTTTTCTAAAAATCAAAAAGGTTCATCTGCGATGCCACACAAGAAAAATCCAATCTTAAGTGAAAATCTTACTGGTTTATCTAGAATGGTTAGAAGTGCTGTAATTCCAGCTCTTGAAAATATTGCTCTTTGGCATGAAAGAGATATTTCTCACTCAAGTGTTGAAAGAAATATTGGACCTGACGCAAATATCACAACTGATTTTGCTTTAGTTAGATTAACTAATATTTTGGACAATATGATTGTTTATCCAAAAAAAATGTTAGAGAATTTGAATATCACCAAAGGATTAATTTTCTCACAAGAAGTTATGCTTGAATTAACTAAATCTGGACTAAGTAGAGAGCAATCATACAAAATGGTTCAAAAATATGCAAAAAAATGTTTTACACAAAATTTAAATTTATTTGATGTTATTAGTTCAGACAAATTAATTATGAGCAAAATCAATCCTAAAAAACTAAAATCTATATTTAATTACTCAAAACACTTTAAAAATGTAAATTTAATCTTTAGAAGAGTATTTAAATAATGGGAGTAATTGAAACAATTATAATTTTTGAAATAATATATTTTACTCACTACATGTTGACTAATTAGATAATGAAAAAAGGAAAAAAATTATACGAAGGAAAAGCTAAAATCATTTATGCTACAAATGATAAAAGTTTAGTCATTCAGTATTTTAAAGACGATGCGACAGCTTTTAATAATCAAAAAAAATCTGTAATTGAAGGAAAAGGTGTTTTAAACAATAGAATATCTGAACATATTCTTTCAAATTTATCACAAATAGGAATTAAAAATCATTTAGTAAAAAGACTTAATATGCGTGAACAAGTTATTAAGTTAGTTGAAATTATTCCTATTGAATTCATTGTTAGAAATGTAGCATCTGGTTCTATTACCAAAAGACTAGGTATCGAGGATGGTACTGTTTTAAAAGAGCCATTAATTGAATATTGCTTAAAGGATGACAAATTAGGTGATCCATTAATTGCTGAGGAACATATTTTTGCTTTTGAATGGGCAACAAAAAAAGAGATAGAAAAAGTAAAAAAAATGATCTTAAGAGTTAACGATTTCATGATTGGAATGTTTAGAGGTGTTGGAATTAAACTTATCGACTTTAAACTAGAATTTGGAAGACTTAAAGTTAATGGCAAAGATGAAGTTATACTGGCAGATGAAATAAGCCCTGACACATGTAGACTTTGGGATAGCATGACAGATAAAAAATTAGATAAAGATAGATTTAGAAAAAATTTAGGTGATCTTATCCCGGCATATACAGAGGTTGCAAAAAGGCTTGGTATACTGCATGAGCAATCAAATGTATCAGCAGTAAATGTTACAAAACTATCATCTGTTAAAAGAAAACGTAAATGAAAATTTCAGTAATTATAACTCTTAAAAAAGATGTACTTGATCCTCAAGGTAAAGTTATCCATCAAACTTTAGACGGAATGGGTTTTAATGATGTCAATGAAGTAAGACAAGGAAAATATTTTGAAATTGATACTAAAGAAAGTGATCTAAACAAAGCTAAAGAAAAAGTTGAAGAAATGTGTAAGAAACTTTTAGCTAATTTAGTTATTGAAAATTATAAAATTATTGATGCACAATAATTAAATGAAATCATCCGTTATTACATTTCCTGGTTCAAATTGTGATAGAGATATGGATGTTGCTCTAAAAAAATTTGGTTTTAAAAATAAAATGGTTTGGCATGATGATGCTGAACTTCCTAAAAGTGATTTAGTAGTCTTACCTGGGGGTTTTTCTTACGGTGATTATCTAAGATGCGGAAGCATGGCATCAAAGTCAAAAATAATGAAGTCAGTTATGAACTTTGCTAACTCAGGGGGAATGGTGATGGGAATTTGTAATGGATTTCAAATATTAGTTGAAACAGGGCTTGTTCCTGGAGTTTTGCTAAGAAATAAATATTTAGAATTCATTTGTAAAAATGTATTTGTAAAAATTAAAAATAAAAAAAATACCTACTTTAAAAATATTGATAATGATGTTTTAGAATTTCATATTGCTCATAATGAGGGAAATTATTTTTGTACAAAAGATCAATTAAAAGAAATTGAGGATAATGAACAAGTTGCAATTAATTACTGTGATAAAGATGGAAAAACAGAGGAACAATTTAATCCCAATGGATCAATTAAAAATATTGCAGGTATATTTAATAAAGAAAAAAATGTTTTAGGAATGATGCCTCATCCTGAGAGGATGATTGATCCTTCTCTATCAGGTGAAGATGGTTCACTTTTTTTTAATAATTTAATTAATAACCTTAAATGACAGTAAACGAACAAGTAGCTATCGATCATGGTCTTAAAAAAAGTGAATATACTAAAATTTGTGAATTACTTAAACGAACTCCAAATATTACAGAACTTGGTATTTTCTCCGCTATGTGGAATGAACATTGCTCTTATAAATCATCAAGACTTCACTTAAAAAAACTTCCTACCAAAGGCAAACAAGTAATTCAAGGACCCGGAGAAAATGCTGGAGTAATTGATATTGGTGACGATGACGCAATAGTATTTAAAATTGAAAGCCACAACCACCCTTCATTTATTGAACCTTATCAAGGAGCTGCAACCGGTGTTGGTGGAATAATGAGAGATGTATTTACAATGGGAGCTAGACCTATTGCTAATTTAAACTCTATTCATTTTGGATCACCTCAACATAAAAAAACTAAAAACTTATTAAGAGGTGTGGTTCACGGTATTGGTGGATATGGTAATTGTATGGGTGTTCCAACAATTGCAGGTCAGACAAACTTTGATAGCTCATATAACGGTAATATCTTAGTTAATGCGATGACCTTAGGGTTAGTTAAAAAAGATAAAATTTTCTATTCAAAAGCTGCAGGATTAAACAAACCTGTAATTTATGTTGGATCTAAAACGGGTCGTGATGGAATTCATGGTGCCAGTATGGCTTCAGCTAGTTTTGATGAAAAAATTGAAGAAAAAAAACCAACAGTTCAAGTTGGAGATCCTTTTACAGAAAAGTTACTCCTAGAAGCTTGTTTAGAATTAATGGCAGGTGACTCTATTATTGCTATCCAAGACATGGGTGCAGCTGGACTTACTTCATCTAGTATTGAAATGGCATCTAAAGGAAATCTTGGAATTGAAATTAATCTAAATAAAGTTCCTTGTAGAGAAGCAAAGATGACACCATACGAAATTATGCTTTCTGAAAGCCAAGAGAGAATGTTGATTGTTTTAGAAAGTGGAAAAGAAGAACAGGCTAAAAAGATATTTGATAAATGGAACTTAGATTTTGCGGTTATAGGTAAAACTACTAAATCCAAAAAAATTGAACTTTATTTTGATAATGATCAAGTTGCTGATATTCCAGTTAATACTTTAGTTGAAAATTCACCTATGTATGACCGTAAATGGAAAAAAACAAAACTACCTAAAAAAAATAAAATTAAAAAAGAAGATCTAAAAAATTTAAAGATAATTGACGTATTAAAGAAAATTTTAGCTAATCCAAATGTTTGTAGCAAAGAATGGATTTGGCAACAGTATGATCATACAGTTATGGGAGATACTATTCAAAAACCAGGTGGAGACTCGGGAGTTGTTAGAGTTCATGGAACAGATAAAGCTGTTGCAGCTTCAGTTGATAGTTCTGCTGTATATTGTTGGGCACATCCTTTAACAGGTGGAAAACAAGTTGTTTGTGAAAGTTTTAGAAACTTAATTTCTGTTGGAGCAAAACCTATAGCTATTACGAACTGTTTAAATTTTGGTAGCCCTGAAAATGAAGAAAACATGGGTGAGTTTGTAGAGTGTGTTCAAGGTATAGGTGAAGCAGCCGAATATTTAAAATTCCCAGTTGTTTCAGGAAATGTATCTTTTTATAATCAAACAAAAGATGAAGGTATCAAGCCTACTCCATCGATTGGTGGTGTTGGATTAATTAAAGATTATAAAAAAATGATCACAATGGACCTTAAAGAGGTTAATAATATAGTTTTAGTTATTGGTAAAACTGAAGGTCATGTAGATCAAAGTTTGTTTGCAAGAAATATATTAGATGAAAAAAATGGACCACCTCCAGAAATAAATTTATTCAATGAAAAAAATAATGGAGAAACTTTATTAAAATTAATAAATAACGACTTAGTTCAAAGTGCTCACGATATATCAGTTGGTGGAATAATCACTGCCGTTAGCAAAATGTGTATTAAAGGAAATAAAGGTATCAATCTAAAAAAACCAAAATATTTAATTAATGAAATTGAATACTTTTTTGCTGAAGATCAAGGTCGATATATAATTGAGATCAGCAAAAAGGATCTAAAAAAAGTAACTGATATACTTAATAAAAATGCTGTCCATTTTGATGAATTAGGAACAGTAAATGAAAACGAGCTATTTATTAATGAAAAGACAAAAGTTACGATTGACGAATTGAAAACTTCTAATACAAGTTGGTTAACTAAATATATGAGTAAATAATGGCAATGGATTTAAAAGAAATTGAGAGTTTAATTAAAGAGGCGCTATCTGATGCTACAGTTGAAATTCAAGATTTAGCTGGAGACGGAAATCATTATTCAGCAACTGTGACTTCATCTCAATTTTCAGGTAAAAGTAAAATTGAACAACATAAAATGGTATATAATTCACTTAAGGGTAAAATGGGTAACGAACTTCATGCCCTAGCAATTAAAACAAAGGAGCAGTAATGGACGAAAATACAAAAAACACAATTAAAAATCATATAGATACAAATGAAATATGCCTGTTCATGAAGGGGACACCTGATGCTCCTCAGTGTGGATTTTCAATGGCAGTAACAAATATGTTAAAACTTCTTGAAGTAAATTTTCATAGTGTAAATGTTTTGGAAGACCAAAATATTAGAGAAGGTATTAAAGCTTTCAGTGACTGGCCAACTATCCCTCAACTTTATATTCAAAAAGAATTTATTGGTGGCTGTGATATCGTGAAAGAAATGTACGAAAGTGGAGAGCTAGCAAAACTATTTGAAGTAAAAGGAATAAGCTTTAAAGGTAAAAATTAATTATTATTATCTAGAATAATATTCGATTACTAGATTTGGTTCCATTATGATTGGATATGGAACTTCTTCAAATTTAGGCGTTCTTACAAATTTAAATTTTTTATTTTTCTCATCCATTTGGATGTACTCTGGAGCTTCTCTTTCTTTATTAGCTAAAGCAATATCAATTATTGCAAGTTGTTTTGACTTATCTCTAATTTCAATTGTATCTTCTTCTTTAACTAAATAACTTCCAATGTTAACTTTTTTACCGTTAACTCTTACATGATTATGATTGATTAATTGTCTTGCAGAAAAAATTGTAGTTGCAAACTTCGCTCTGTAAATTACTGCATCTAATCTTCTCTCTAATAAACCAATTAAGTTTTCACCAGTATCACCTTTAAGCATAACTGCTTTTTTATAAATATTTCTAAATTGTCTCTCATTAATATTTCCGT
The DNA here is from genome assembly GCA_902595535.1 of uncultured Pelagibacteraceae bacterium. GTDB lineage: Bacteria > Pseudomonadota > Alphaproteobacteria > Pelagibacterales > Pelagibacteraceae > Pelagibacter. Next base: position 1,485 of record CACJQI010000014.1, on the reverse strand, counting down.
AGTAAGCTTTTAACTTTTGCTTAGCTTGTAACTGAATTCCATAATCTGAAGGCTTACCTTGTCTTGTTTGACCGTGTTGTCCTGGTCCGTAAGCTCTAGTATTGAAAGGACTTTTTGGTCTTCCCCATAGGTTAACTTTTAGTCTTCTGTCTACTTTATGTTTAGAGTTTAATCTTTTTGTCATTTAATAGAGGGGTTTATAAGCTTACAGAACATTTTGTCAATCAACGTTTTTTACCTAAACTAGCGAATACACTAGCTAATATTCGTGCCTCTTTAGCTGATAATTCCATTTTATAGAAAATATTTCTTAAATTTTCCAACATAATAGGTTTCTTTTCTTTAGGTTTAAAAAAGTTTATTTCATCCAAGTTTTTAATACATAAGTTGGTCATAGCATGTATTTCTTTTTTTGATGCAGCTTTAACCTTTTTTGATTTTTTATAATTAGAAGTCTTTAATTTAATTACACTTGAAACATATTGAGCAATAATGATTAAACTATGAGAAAGATTTAAAGATTTAAAATCAGGATTAGTTGGAATTTGCAATGTATAATTTGCATAACTTACTTCATTATTAGATAAGCCTGATGCTTCTGATCCAAAAAGAAATGCTACTTTTTTTGTAAAATCGATTTTTTTTAGATCTTTTAGTTTAATATGTTTAATATTTTTATTTCTAAATCTTGCTGATGTGGCAATCACATAATCAATGTTTTTTAATGCTGGCTCTAAATTATCAAAAACTTTACTTTTACTAATTATATTTTTTGCACCAACGGATGTTGCTAAAATTTTATCATTTGGAAAAATAGGTTTTGGATCTATTACAGTTAATTTTTGAAAATTAAAATTCTTCATCCCTCTCGCACAAGCTCCAATATTTTCTGATAGCTGGGGTTTATGTAAGATAAAAGTAATATTATTTGATGACATATTATTAATGAATCAATTCTTATAAGCTTGCAGGCGCTTTATCCTTAAATAATTTATAATCTAAACTATCAACTAATGCCTTAAAAGAAGCATCGATTATGTTAGGTGATACCCCAATTGTAAACCAATTTACTCCTTTTGAGTCTGTACTTTCAATTGAAACTCTAGTTACCGCTTCAGTACCAGTGTTTAAAATTCTAACTTTATAATCAACTAATTTTAAATCTTTTAAATATTCTGAATATTTTGCAAGTTTATTCACATTTTTTCTAATCGCATTATCTAAAGCATTTACAGGTCCATTACCTTGACCCTCACATAATATTTTTTCACCATCAACAACTAGGTTGGCTTTTGCATGAGAAATAATTTCACCAGAATTATCTTTTTTAACTGAAACATCGTATTCATTAATTAATATATATCTTGGAATTTCACCCATTAATCTTCTGGCTAATAATTCAAACGAAGCATCAGCTCCATCGTAACTATAACCGATAAATTCTCTGTCTTTTACTTCTTCTAAAAGTTTTTTAATTTTTGGATC
>CACJQI010000013.1 GCA_902595535.1 uncultured Pelagibacteraceae bacterium | reverse complement strand
AGAAAAATTTATAAAAATAAAAATAGAAAATATGATATGCATGAACCAATATTTTCTGCTTTTGATAAAAAAATGCTAAACCATTGTATTGACACAACTTATGTATCTTCTGCAGGAAATTTGGTGGAAAAATTTGAAAATAAATTACAAAAATTTACTAAATCTAAATATGTAGTTTGCACCGTAAATGGAACTGCTGCTTTAGATATTGCTTTGAAATTAATTGGGTTAAAAAAAAATGAAGAAGTCCTAGTCCCAGCTTTTAATTTTATTGCTAGCATTAACGCTATACTTTACTCTGGAGGAATACCTCATTTTGTAGATTCAGATATGAATTTAGGAATTGATCAGATAAAATTGAAACATTATTTAAAAAAAAATACTAGAATAAAGAATAATAGATGTTTTAATATTAGAACAGGAAGATTTATTTCAGCATGTATTCCAACTTATAGTTATGGTTACGGTTTTGATATATTAAATCTAATTAAAATCTGTAAAAAATGTAAAATTAAAGTTATTGAAGATTCCTCTGAAGCACTAGGCACAAAAATTAAAAATAAACACGCTGGAACTTTTGGAACAGTTGGTATTTTAAGTTTCAATGGAAACAAAATAATTACAACTGGTGGTGGTGGGGCTATACTAACTTCAAATAAACACCTTGCAATTAAAGCTAGGCATTTAATTACGACTGCAAAAAAAAATTTAAAATTTTCAAAAATTCATGATCAAATTGGTTACAATTATAGAATGCCTAACTTAAATGCAGCTTTAGGGCTTTCACAATTTCAAAATTTAAAAAAAATACTAAAACAAAAGAAAAAACTAAATAGAAATCTTGATAAATTTCTTAAAAAACATGAAGACTATGTCGAAGTTTTTAAAGACAAAATAAACTGTAACAGTAACTTTTGGATGCAAGTTTTAAATATTAAATCTATAAATTCTAATTTATTGATAAAAAAACTTAATACCACAAATTTAAATTCACAAAGAGTATGGGGTCTTGTAAATAATTTTAAATATTTGAAAAAATATCCAAAAATGAACTTGGATACAGCTAAAAAAATTTCAAAAAATTTTATATTATTGCCCAGTAATAATATATGAAAATAATTGCAGAAATTGGTGTTAATCATGATGGTAAAATTTCTAAAGCAAAAAAATTAATTTTATTAGCAAAACAATCAAGAGCTGATTACGTAAAATTCCAATTTTACAAAACAGAAAATATTGTCGTTAAAAATTCATTAGTTGCACAATATCAAAGAAAGTTTTTTTCTAACCAGTTTAAAATGCTTAAGCAATATGAGTTAAATACTAAAGATTTAAAAAATTTATTACATTATTGTAAAAAAATTAAAATTAAACCTTTAATTACATGCTTTGATTTAGACTCTTTTAATGAAGTAGAAAAATTTGTTAATTTAAAATTATATAAAATAAGCTCAGGTGATTTGGACAATCTACCCCTTCTATACTACATTGCCAAAAAAAATAAAAATTTAATTTTATCTACTGGAATGTCAAATTTAAATGATATCGAACTAGCGTTAAAGACAATATTATTTGCTAGAAAATATAAAAAAAGTCCCCCTAAATTTGAAAAAATAAATAAAATTAAATTAAACAAAAATAACTTAAAGTATTTAAAAAAAATGGTAACAATTCTACATTGTGTAAGCGAATATCCAGCTAAATTAAAAAATTTAAATTTATTATATATAAAAAAATTGCAAGAAAAATATAAACTCAATATTGGATTATCAGATCATAGTAAAAGTTTATTGACTGGAATGATAGCATTTACCTTAGATGCAAAATTTCTTGAGAAACATATAACTATTTCAAATGAAGATGAGGGTCCAGATCATAAAGCTTCTTTAAATTATAATGATTTTAGCAAAATGATTGATAACATTAAAATGACTCAAATAATTTTAGGAAAACCCAAAAAAAAAATTTCAAAAGTAGAAATACACAACAAATTAATTGCAAGAAAATCTTTGGTTGCTAATGGTTGTGTGAGACAAAATGAAAAGTTTAGCTTACAAAATATAGCAATAAAAAGACCTCAAACAGGTAAAAAACCAAGGCTTTTATGGAATTTAATTGGAAAAAAATCAAAAAAAATGTATAAGCATGATGAACTAATCTCTTAATCATGACACCTAATTCTCAATTTAAAAATTTTTTAAACTTTTTTCATAAAAGTCCCGGAAGATTATTGAAATATATAGAGCTACTTACATTAAAAGATAAGTCCACAACAATTGCTACGACTGACAAAAAATCTCTTGGAGAGGTAGGTGTTGTAATAAATACAAAATGTAATTTAAAATGTGTATGGTGTCACAGAGAAGAAAAACATATTCAGGATAGTGGTTACCTGGAAAGAAATGGAAATTTAGAAAAACTTAAAAAGTTATTGCCTGAATTAAAAGGATTTGAATGTATTCACTGGGGAGGACTTGCAGAACCACTGTTAAATAAAGATATTTATGAGTTAACAAAACTTGCGAGAAAATATGTGCCAAGAGTAAAAGTTACAACAAATGGAACAACTTTAGTTCCAAAAGTTGTTACTAAAATTATCGAAAGTGGCTTTACAGATATAGAAATAAGCTTAGATGGGTTTGATGGTGAAACAAATATGAAATACAGAGGCTCCGACGAATCTAAAGTAATAGGATATTTAGAGGATCTTTCTTCTAGAAGTGATATTCCTTTGCAAATTAACTCTGTAGTTTCAGCTGTAAATATAAAATCTCTTTGGAATGCAATTGATAAATTAAAAAATGTAAAAAATTTAAAAAAGATGCATACGATCCCTCTTTTTATTACAAAACACATGAATGATTTAGGCATAGGACCCGCAAAGGAAGAAGATCATGAAAAATTATTAAAACATTGGAAAGAAAGAATAGATCATTACAATTTAGATATTAAACTTTCTCCAGATATGGAAGACGTTACAATGGATCCAATTGTTTCGATGAAAAGACTACATAACATATGCTATACAGTATATGAGCATCCTTTTATTAATTTAGATGGCAATATTAGTCCATGCGGAAGGTTACAGCATATAAGTTTTGACAATGTAGTTAAGTTAGGTTTTGATAAAGCGTGGAATGGTCCAAAAATAAGAAAATGGAGAGAAGAGCATTTGCATGGAAATTATGGCACTTATTGTCAGAGAGAGTGTCATATGAAAAATACATGTCCAAGCAGATTAAATAACCTAAAAGAATTCATGGGATCGTACGACGAAGATTTAAGAGTTTTAGAATATGATGAAAATCTTAGAGTCAATAAATAAAATTGAAAAAACAAAATAAAATTAGTAAAATTTTATTTGTCTCCGGCACAAGAGCTGACTTTTATATTATTAAAAATCTTTTTTTAAAAACTAGCCGATTTATACCTTCAAAAATAGTTTTACATGCAGGTCTTCTACAAACTTTTTATGGAAATATTTCAAAAGAAATTTTTAAAAAAATATCAAACAAAAATATTATTTCTATAAAAACTAATTACAAAAAGTCAAATAAATCAAAAGAAATATTGAAAAGCTTTTCTAATCAAATTCAAAAAATTGGTAAAATTCTAATTAATGAAAAACCAGATGTAGTTACGATTGTGGGCGATCGAACAGAAGCCTTAGCATCTGCAGTAGCAGCATTGTTAAATAAAATTCCAATATTGCATGTTCATGGTGGTGAACTATCATTTGGAAGTTTAGATGAAAGAATAAGGCATGCCATATCTAAGCTATCATCTTTTCATTTTGTTTCTCACATTAAATACAAAAAAAGACTTCAGCAAATGGGAGAAAAAAAAGATAAAATAAAAGTTATAGGAGCACCAGGTCTTAAAAATTATGAAAAATTAAAATTTGATAAAAATTTTTTTTTAAACACTTACAATCTTATTAATAAAAGATTTGTATTAGTAACCCTTAATAGTTATTTATCAAAATTTGAAACAGAGCATTTTGCAAGAATTATGTTTAGAGATCTAGATAAATTAAACGTAACTAAAATTATCACCTATCCAAATCCTGATATTCATAATCAAATAATCATAGATAAAATTGAAAAAAGAACTAAAAGAAGTGATTATAGAATATTTAAATATCTTGGATCAGAATACCCAAAATTTTTAAAACACTGTGAATTTATTGTTGGAAATACATCAAGTGGCATAATTGAGGCCCCATACTTCAATAAAATATTTATAAATTTAGGATCTAGACAAAATGGAAGAGAGATATCGAAAAATACCACAATTAATGTATCTATGAAAGCGAAGTCATTAAATAAAATATTTAAAAAATTATTGAATAAAAAAAAAATTAAATCTAGAAATTTATATTATAAAAAAAATTGTTTAAATTTATTTTTTGATACTCTAAAGAGTATTGATAAGAATGAATTAGAAAAAAAAAATTTTATAGATATTTTATAATGATACAAAAAAATAAATAATTAAATAATAATAATGACTTCATTTAAAAAAAATTGTGTAAATCCAGATCTATCTATTCTTGAGTCGCTTAGAAGACTTAAAAAAACAGGAGATAAATGTTTGTTGGTTGTGTCAAAAAATTTTAATTTATTAGGCACACTTACTGATGGGGATTTAAGATCTGCAATCTTAAATGGAGCAAGTTTAAAATCTTCAATAAATAAAATCTATAATAAGAAACCTAAGTTTATAGAATTAAATCAGGCTGAAGATTTAAAACTTATTAAAAAAATATTGACCAGATATTCGATAGATGTTTTGCCAGTATTAGAAAAAAAAAAAATTATTAAAGTAATAAAATGGAGAGAATTTTTTTCTGATACTGCTTCTGATAATACACATTCTATTGACGCTGTAATAATGGCTGGCGGCAAAGGTACAAGATTAGCTCCATTTACAAATATATTGCCAAAACCACTAATACCAATAAATAATAAGCCACTTATATCGCTAATACTTGATAATCTTAATAGTGTTAATATTAGGAATTATTGGATATCAATAAATTATAAGTGGAAAATTTTAAAAAGCTTTTTATCTACTAGAGAAAATAAATTAAACTTAAATTATATAAAAGAAAAGAAACCTTTAGGCACTGCTGGTTCACTTAGTTTGCTACCAAAATCAAAAATTAGTGATAATTTTTTGCTTACAAATTGTGATGTTTTGATTGATGTAGATATCCAAAAATTAATTAGCTTTCATAAAAAAGAAAAATCTGATTTGACATTGGTGGTGGCTAAAAAAGTTTTTAAACTTCCATATGGTGCTTGTAAAATTAGAAAAGATAAATATTTACAGAAAATCCACGAAAAGCCGATTTATGATTATCTAGCAAATACTGGCTTTTATGTGGTGAGTAAGAAAATATTAAAATACATTAAAAAAGATACATTATTAGATTTTAATAAACTAGTGGATAAATTAAAAAAAAATAAAAGAAAAATCTCATGCTTTATTATTGAGGAAAGTAATTGGTCAGATTTTGGTGTATGGGAAAACTATTATAAAGAAAAGAAATATTTTGGTTTCGAAAAATTCAAATAATTTTAAATTTCTAACTTTTATACCTGCAAGATCAGGATCAGTAGGTATAAAAAATAAAAACATTATAAAAATAGGTAAGAAAAGGTTGTTAGAATTTACATTTGAATTTATTAAAGATTTAAATTTAGAGAATAATTATATTCACTTAAGCACAGATTCAAAAAAATACCAAAAAATAGCAATTAAAAACGATATTCGATGTGAATTTTTAAGAACAAAAAAAATATCAAGATCAAAATCTAGAATTGAAGATGCTATATTTGAGTTTTTGAATCATCAAAAAATCATTAAGCATAAATTCAAATATTTAATTCTTTTATTGCCTACACAGCCTTTTAGGGATAAAAATTTGTTTAGAAAAGGAGTTAATTTATTAAACAAATCAAATTGTGTAATTAGTTTAAAAAGTCTCGATAGATCTAACGAATATATCTTTAATATAAATAAAAAAAAAATTTTTTTAAAAAAAAAAATAACCTCAACTAATAGAAACGAAATTCAAAAAACTTATACACCATGTGGGTGTTTTTATATGATGAAATTAAATAAATTCAAAAAAAATAAAAGCTTATTTATTAATGAGATGAATTATTTAATTTCTAATTATCCTTCAAATTTAGATATAGATAATCAAATAGATTTAAAGTTAGCAAGATTTTTTTATCAAAAAAGAAATAATTTTAAAATTTTAAAATAATTTTTAATAAAAATGTTTTACTTCAATCCTTTCATTAGCTATTAGATTTCTCTTCAATTTTTTATTAATTATTTTTTTTGTCTCATGTGCTTGAACTCCCTTTATAAAGTCTCTTTTGAATAAAATTTTTTCAAGTTTTATTACATGCCCTTTTTTAAGATTACTTTTTGAAAAACAATTTATATACACCGTATTTTCCGAATTTAATCTTGATTTATAAGAAGAACCAGCTAGCTTTTCTATCCTTCTAATTGTTTTGACCATTTTACTTAATTCGTTTACTTCTATAGCAAAAAAATGATCAGGACCTTTGGACTTTTTATTTAAGGTAATATGTTTTTCAATTATATTAGCTCCCATACAAACAGCAGAACTGCTAGCTAAATTATCAATAGTGTGATCTGAGTATCCTACACTGATTTTATTATCTACTAACTTTTTTATATAATTTAATCCTAATAAATTAGCGCTTAAGTCGTCACATGGATACTTAGAAGTGCAATGTAGAAAAGCTGTTTTATAAAAATTTTTTTTTTTTAAATTTTTAAAAGCTCTTTCAATTTCTTCTTTTCCGGTGTCGCCGGTTGAGATTATTAATGGTAATCCAGATTTAACAGCTTTTTTAATTAAATTAATATTTTTAATTTCTGGTGAAGCTATTTTTAAAATATCACACTTATTTTTTTTTAATAAATCTATTGCTTTTGGATAAAAAGGTGAACAAGCAAACAAAATTTTATTTTTTTTACAAAATTTTGATAGGATAGGAATCCAGCTTTCATCCATTTCAAGTTTTTTTAAAATTTTATATCCCTTATGATTGTATTTCTTGGACACTAACAAGTCAGCCTTGAAAAGTTGAAATTTTACTGCGTCACAACCTGCCTTTTTTGCCTCTAGTATCATTTTTTTACATTTATTTAATTGATTGTCATGATTTGAACCTATTTCAGCAATTATCAGTGTTTTTTTAAAACTTTCATAAAAAATATTATTAACTTGAAATTTTGATAGGATCATATTGCTATTTTCTTATTAAGTTTATTAATTTTCTCTTATTTTTGTATACATTTATATTGTCGAATATTTTAATTTGTTTTTTCAAATGTTTAGATATTAGATCATTGTTATTTATATATTCCAAAATTTTTCTTTTATAATTTTTTAAATTTTTTTTGCTGTATAGTCCAAGAGATAAGCAATAATCTTCTTTTATAAAAGATTTGATCATATTTGATCTAGTATCAAATTGATGAATCATAATGAAAGGTTTATTTTGATAAATAACTTCATATTTTGTAAGACCCTCACCACAAATTACTATATCAGACCATTTTAAATATTTATCAATATTTTGAACTAAACCAATAGTCTCTACATTACTTAAATTACTCTTAATATTATTTAGGCCACAAAGAAGTTTGATTTTAAAGTTTTCATTTTCAAGAATTTTTGCCAATTCATATCCAATATTTTTAAAATCAGATCCCCCAATAGTAATTAAAATTTTTTTTATTTTTATTTTATTTTTATTTTTATTCATTCTTAAATTATCATTTAAATAATATTTTGACCCATAAAAATTTATACAGTTTTTTTTGATCTCTTTTCTCTTTTCAAGATCATAAGGTATAATAGATATATCACTCAAATTTTTTTGATTAGGAAGATCGTATGAGATAATCTTATAACCAAATTTTTTATATATAGAGATTATTTTTAAATTAAGATTTTCTTTTAGAAATTTGTTGTTAGCAATATCAAATACAACTTTATTTAAACCTTTTGCAAAAAGTTCATTTGCTATTTTTGCTTCATGCTTAATAGATTTAATAAAAAGTATATTTTTACTTTTTCTAATATTTTTATAGATAATTTCTTTGTCACCACTCACAATCCAGTATACGTTTTGCTTGATATATTTTTTTAATATATTGAGTCTTTTTAGATGACCAAGCCCAATGCTTTTTGTTATATGGACTCTAAAAGCAAAATGCATAGTGTCTAAGTAAGTTTATTTTTCCAGTAACGAAGTACTTTTGAGTCTACTTTTTGTGTAACCGATCTTCTAAATTTTATTGGATTAATTTCTTCGTATCTAAGTTGCAATGTAATTCTTGAATATTTTGGATAATCAGATTTGTGTAACAAATCTGGATCAAAAATTAAAGCTTGACCATATTTGATTTTTTTTCTTTTAAAAGTATTTTTTCCTTTAGCTTCTAATCCCCAATATTTATTTTTAATAATTTTTTTTGTTTTATCTTTGGAAGACACTAAAAGACTTGATCCTTCTTTCTTAAGAGGTATCCAGGCTACATATCCAACTTTATTTTTATCAATAATCCACCTGTCTTTATGTGCTGGTGCTGAAAATTCTTTTGATAGATTGTCGTCTAGTCTTATTTGTGCATATGTCCAATTGATTAAATATTTTTTTGCAATTTTATTTTGTATTATTTTTTTAATTTCATAATTAATCATATTTAAAGAGGGAAGCATATTTAGTATATCAAAAACACTCGATCTTAATTTGGGGTTTTTTCTCAACAAAAAAAATATTTCTTCTTGATTTGAAACCTTTTTATTAAAAATAATGGATAAGGATTTAAATATATCTTCATTAACAATTTTTAAAAATTTTTTGTTTATAGGAATAATTTTAATCATTTTAAAATTGTGAAATAATACTATATATTTCTAGATTTAAACTAACATTTAAAAAAAATAAACTTAATAAATAAAAAAAATAAACTTAGTAAAGCTATGAGTTCAAATTATTTATATTTTAAAAAAAAAGGTATTATTTTAAATGTTAAAAATATTAAAAAGATCAAATCTCATGCCTGGGTTCCAACTTCCTATTTGTTTGAAAAAAATAAAGCAATTGTGTTTTTTGCAGGAAGAAACTCTAAAAATGAGAGCGATACTTGGTACTTTATTTTTGATTTAGAAAAAGAAAAAGTAATTAAAATTAGCGATAAACCTGTAATCAAAAGAGGAAAGCTTGGAAGTTTTGATGACTCAGCAGCAATACCCTCTCATCTTATAAAAATTGGTAATAAGTATTACATGTATTATGTTGGGTGGACTCAAGGTCGAAAAGTTCCATTTTTTTCTAATATTGGATTAGCCATTTCAAATAAAATTAAAGGACCATACAAGAAAATTTCAGACTCACCGATTTTAGGCAGATCAAAATATGATCAATACTTTGTTGCAACTTGTTTTGTAAAAAAAGAGAAAAATTTTTTTATAATGTATTATACATCTAATTTATCTTGGAAAAAAGTTAAAGGAGTACCTCAACCAAAATATCTGATTAAAAAATCATATTCGAAAGATGGTATTAATTGGATTACTAAAAACGAAAAAGCAATTAAATTTAAAAATAAAAGTGAAATTGCAATCACGAGACCCTGGATAATGAAGTTGAACAATAAAATATGTATGTTTTATTCTGTTAAAAAAAAATTTTATGAAATAAAAACATCTATTCTAAAAAATGACAAATGGAATAGAAAAGACTTATTTAAATTTGATGGCAACGATTTTGAATTTGATAATGAGTCTCAAGAATATTGTTCATTAATTAAATATAAAAATAATATTTACATGTTTTATAATGGTAACAATTATGGAAAAAAAGGAATTGGATTAGCAATAGCAAAAATAAATGAAAGAAAAATTCAATCAAATTTATAAAAAAAAGAAGATCTTTTCAATTTCTAAAGTTGAAAATAATTTAATTTTCAATTTTTTAAGGGTTAAAGAGGATGATGACTTTTATAAAAAAAAGATATTTTATAAGAATTATCTTAATTGGCTTTCAAAGACGCTTAAATTGAGTTTAAATCAAATTAGAAAAGAAATTTTTTCTAAAATAAGTATAAAAAAAAAAAGACTTAAGATATTATTTATAGGTTGTGGATTTGGAGATGAAATACTTTTTTTCATAAAAAATTATGGAAGAAACCACTTTATTTACGCACAAGATCTTTCTGAGACAATGATAAAATATAGTGTGAAATCATTAAAAAATTATAATGTAAATCTAAATATATCAAGTGCAGACTCCCTTCCTTATAAAAATAGTTTGTTTGATATAGTTTTTCACTTTGGAGGTTTTAATCAATTTAAAAATAAAAAAAAATGTATTTTTGAAATGAATAGAGTAGCAAAATCAAGCGGTACTATTTTTTTTTCTGATGAAGGCATGGCACCATGGTTAGCAAACACCAACAGATTTAAAGCCTTAAAAATCAATAATTCTCTATGGTCATCTTTACCCCCAACTAGAATTTTGCCTAAATTTTCAAATCAAGTCGAAATTGGTTGGATTTTAAAAAATAACTTTTACTATGTCAAATTTACTAAAAAAATTAATTCTTTTTCTTTGGATTTGGATGTAAAGCATAAAAGTCCTAGAGGAGGCAGTATAAGATCTAGATATGAAAATTATTATAATAAAAAATTATCAAAATGAAAGAATTTGAAAAAAAAGGTTTTTCTATAATAAAGATTAACAAGGAAAAGAAAATTAGTAGCTTAAGAGCTAAATTTATAAGTATTTTTTCAAAAATAAGTGAACTTAATAATTGTGGGAAAGTAAATAATGATAAAAAGATCTTACAATTATATAAAAAAAAGAAAAAACTTTGGGTGGGAGCATATGATCAAATAAGATTACTACCTGAACTCCACAGTTTAATAGACGAAGATTTTTTAAATAAAATTAAAAATGTTTCAGGTATTAAAATACCTGCCTTTACATCAAAACCAATTGTGAGAGTTTATATGCCGAAAAATATAGGAACTACTAAAACTGTTCCTCATATAGACTATCCATCACATAGAGGATCAAAAAATGCTGTTACAGTCTGGTTTCCATTGCAAAGTTTAAATTCTAAATCTGGAACATTAATGGTTTTGCCTGGAAGTCATAGATTCAAAACTATTTCAGGATCAATAGAAAGAGGTACAGTAAAAAGGTTAGATATATCAAATAGAGATTATGAAAATCAGATGGAACATTTAATATTAAAGTCTGGAGAAGCAATTGTTATGTCTCAGTTTTTAGTTCATAGTTCAGGTAATAATAGTTCAGATATGATTAGATTTAGTATCGATTTCAGACTGAATGATTTGAGTGAAAAATCTTATGCTTTAAGAAAATATTATGTAAATCAAATTAGTTATTATAGAAAGAGATAGGGCTAATTATTTTCAATAATTTAAATCAATCTAAATTTTGAATGATGAAAAAAATAACTTTATCAACAAAAAAATATTATGAAAAAAAGTTAGATTTTTTTGGAAATAATTTTAAAGGTATGAATTGGTCGTCAAAAAAAAGTCAGTACCAAAGGTTTGAGGAACTTATTAAAGTTGCTGATTTAAAAAACAAAACAGTCCATGATGTTGGTTGTGGTAATGGAGAGTTTTTAAAATTCTTGATAAAAAAAAATAAAAAAATTAAATTTTTTTTAGGCTCAGATATTTCAGAAAAAATGATTAATAGATGTAAAAAGAAATACAATAAATTATCTGGTGTTGATTTTTTAGTACTTGATATTGCAAATGATAGATTTACAAAAAAATTTGATTTTGTAATTAGTTCTGGAATTTTTAACGTAAAAAATAATTTTAATAATAAAATTTGGAAAAAATATGTTTTTAATTTGATTAGTTTAATGTTTAATAGTTCAAAAAAAGCTTGTGCAATAAATTTTCTTACACCATACACAACTTATAGAGATAAAAATCTTTTTTATATGAATTTACATGAGTTAATTTTAGAGCTCAGAAAGAATATAACAAAAAAAATAATAATAAATCATTCCTATAACCTTTGGGAATATACAGTCTATCTGTACAAGAAATAATTGATGAAAATTGCAATATCGCAACCAACCTTTTTGCCTTGGGCAGGTTATTTTGCTTTGATTGATCATGTAGATCAATTTGTTTTTTTAGATAACGTTCAATTTGTCAAAAGAAGTTGGATGCAAAGAAATAAAATTAAAATTCAAGAGTATGAAAAATTAATATCGATACCAGTTCATTCAAAAAATAAATTTAATCAATTAATACATGAAGTAGAAATAGATTATAGACACTTTGATCACAAAGATTTAATCATCACTTTGGAGTATAATTATAAAAAAAGTAAATTTTTTAACTTATATTTTGATAAGATTAAAAATATATTTGAAAAAAAATTTAATAAGTTAGTAGACTTGAATATAAATTTAATTATGGAAATTAGTAAAATTATGGGAATCAATACAAATAAGAAATTAGCCTCAAGCTATAACATTAAATTTAAAGAAAAAAATATTGAACTTTTAAGAAAGATTTGTCTTATTGAAAATGCGAAAGAATATATCTCAACAATTGGAGCAAAAGATTACATGGATGAAATTCAAAAATTTAAAGATACAGATATAAAAATATCTTTTTTCAGTTATGATCAAAACTTTTATAACCAATTAGGTAAAAAATTTATAAACAACTTATCAATAATCGACTTATTGTTTAATGAGGGACCTGAAGCAATAAATATAATTAGAAAAAATTTTAAATTGATAAATTAAAGTTATGAAAAAAATAAATAAAGGACAAAAGTTATGGAAAAAAGCTAAAAAATTAATTCCAGGAGGTAATATGCTTTTTTCAAAAAGATCTGAATTAATTCTACCCGAAAAATGGTTATCATATTACTCAAAAACAAAGGGAGCATATGTTTGGGATTTAGATAACAAGAAATATTTGGATATGATGTTTTATGTAGGAACGTCTACTCTAGGATATAATCACCCTAAAATAAATAAACATATTAATTCTATAGTTAACAAAGGTGTAATGTCTTCTTTAAATTGCTTTGAAGAAGTTAAATTATCAGAAAAATTAGTTGAAATTCATCCATGGGCAAAAATGGTACGACTATGCAGATCTGGAGGGGAAGCAAATTCTATAGCGGTAAGAATTGCTAGAGCGGCTTCTGGAAAGGATAAAATTGCAATCTGTGGTTATCACGGATGGCACGATTGGTATTTATCTGCAAATATTAAAAAAAATGGTCTTGATAGCCATATAATTCCTGGGTTACCAGTTAGGGGAGTTCCAAAAGCTCTTCATGATACTGTAATACCTTTTGAGTATAATAATTTCGATCAATTAAAAAAAATTGTATGTAATCATAAAATAGGAACAATAAAAATGGAGGTAGCTAGAAGTATGCAACCTAAAGATAATTTTCTTCAGAAAGTTAGAGAGCTGGCAACTAAAAATAATATAGTTTTAATATTTGATGAGTGCACATCGGGATTTCGTCAAACATATGGTGGTATGCATAAACTTTACAAAGTAGAACCTGACATTGCTATGTTTGGTAAAGCACTAGGAAATGGGTATGCTATAACTGCAGTAATTGGGAAAAAAGAGATAATGAATTATGCTCAAGATTCATTTATAAGTAGCACATTTTGGACAGAGCGGATAGGTCCTGCTGCAGCATTAAAAACATTGGAAGTAATGAAAGAAATTCAATCATGGAAAATTTTACCGAAAGTTGGAAAATATATATCTAGTTCATGGAAGGATATTTTTGATAGTGTTGGTTTAAATTGTGATATATTTGGGACACCTGCAATGCCATGCTTTGCTTTTAAGGGAAAAAACTCTCAAAAATATAAAACTATATTTACTGACCTAATGTTGAAAAAAAAAATACTAGCTAGCAATGTAGTTTTTGCATCTGTATCACATGATAACGAAAAAGTTTTAAGAAATTATTTAAATAATTTTTATGATACAGTGAATATAATATCTAAAATTGATAAAAAACAAATCAATATAAAAAAATATCTTAATTCACCTACTTGTCATTCAGAATTTAAAAGGTTGAATTAAATTTTAGATGAAAATCAAAAAAAAAAAAATTTTTTTGGGAACAGCACAATTTTTCTCTAATTATGGTATTTTAAATGATAATAAAAATTTTAGTAAAAAACATTTTTACGATATTTTGGAATTAGCCGGTAAAAATGATATTTTTAATTATGATACAGCTCCAGGATATAATTCTGAAAAATTTTTAGGCAACTTTATTAGTGCTAATCAAATTCATAAGGCAAAAGTTATTACTAAAATTCCAAAAATAATTGGAAATTATAAAAAATTTTTAGAAAAACAAATTAACCAGTCTTTAAAAAATTTGAGGACAGAAATAAACACTCTTTTTTTTCATAACACTGACGATATTAATTTCTTTATTAAAGATCCTAAGTTTTTTTTAAATTTAAAAAACAAATTTCCACTGAAAAATATAGGCTTTTCTGTATATGAAATTAATGATCTTAGAAAGATCAAATTATATAAAGAAAATTTATCCCTTCAAGTACCTTACAATATTTTAAACAATAGCTTTTCAAAAATTGTTATTAATAAGCGGTTCCACCCAATTTTTGCAAGATCAATATTTTTACAAGGAATTCTTTTAAAAAAAATTAAAAAAAATAGAAATAAAAATTTAAAACTCTCTGTCGAAAATTATATTAATTTTTTATTAAAGAAAAGAATATCTCCATTAAAATATAATTTATCATTTATTAATAATCAAAAAAATATAGATTACTTTATCTTTGGTATCGAAAAAAAAAAACAGCTTAATGAAATTATTAATACTGAATTTAAAAAATATAATTTAAAATATAAAAAAAAAATTAATAGTTTTTTTAATAAAGCAGATATAGATCCAAGATACTGGTAATTTATCTAAAAAGTTTAAGTGCAAAATTCCAATCTTCCATTGTGTCAATATCAACAGATTTTTCTCTCTCCAGCAAATAACCAGAAAATTTAATCTTTTTATTTTTGTAAAAAACTTCTGAAGAAAAAATTCCAAAATTTCCTGTATCATAATAATAATCTTTTAAAATTTGAGATTTTTTTTTTTGTTTATTTTTATCTAGGGGTATTAAATTATTATTTTTCATTTTAAATGCCCAATCTATTGAAGGTGAAAATTTACAAACTGAAAGAACAGAGTTGTTTTTCTGCTTTCTAAAAAATGATGATGCTTTGATTAAATCTTTACTTCTAATTAGCGGAGAGCAAGGGTTTATAAACCATATTTCATCAAAATATATTTTTTGTTTTTTGTAATATTTAGCTACATGATTAAAAACTTTAATTAAGGGGGTATTGTCAGCAGACAGATATTCTGGTCGAATGAAAGTTATATTATTCTTTATTTTTTCAACAACCTTTTTTATTTTTAAGTTGTTAGTCGTTACATGTATTTCATTGAACAATTTTGATTTGATAGCTTCATTTATAGGGTAAAAAATTATTGGTTTACCCTTAAATATTTTAATATTTTTAAATTTTATTCTTTTTGATCCTCCTCTTGCAGGTATTATTAAAAGTCTATTAGTCATTATAAAATTATATCTTGTTAAGATTTAAAAATTTAATATATAATAAAACATTACTTATACTCATGAAATCGAAAAAATATATTGAACAGATTAAGAAAAATGGTTTTACTTTGGTTCCAGGTTTTTTATCAAAATTAAAAATAAGAAAATTAATTAAGTTAGTAAATAATTTTTATGAAATTGACTCAAGGAGAAAAAATCCTACATTTAAGCAACACAAAAATAAAGATAAAACAGTTTACAATCTTCAATACAAAGACTACGAGTTTATTAAGTTATTTTCAAACAAATTAATTCAAGATATTGCAAAAAGTTTTCTAAACGACCCATTTTATCAATTTTTAAAGCCAGATAAAGAAAACTATATTCTTAAATATTATAATGCGAGATCAAGTGTGAATAAACTTGATTTACATATAGATACTTACATGCCTTTTAAAGGTAAAAAAACTTACATGATGCAATTCATTTTTTTGCTAGATGATAGCACAGTAGAAAATGGGTGTTCAGTTGTAGTTCCAAAATCACATAATTCAGGAAAATTTTGTAATAGAAATTCAAAAAAAATTAGAAATTTGACTGGTAAAGCTGGTGATTTAATAATTTGGGACAGTAGACTTTGGCATGGCGCGAGAATAAATAAATCTCAAAATACTAGATGGGCACTTGTAGCTACGTTGACTAGTTGGTTTATAAAACAAAGTATGGACATTCCAAAAGGAATACCAAAAAAAATATATTCTAAGTGCACAAGTAAAGAAAAATTATTTCTTGGTTTTTGCTCAGTTCCCCCAAAAAATGAATTTGAGGGGATTAATACAAAAGCAAATTATAGTAATCTATTGAAAATCTGATCATTTATAATGATTTTAAAAGAAGTTTACAAATTTAAAAAAAATAATTTTATTTTTAAGATTAAAAAGATAACATCAAAAGATATCTCAAAAGATTACTTGCAAGGTTTAAATACAAATAAATTCGTAAGATATAATATTAACCAAAAAATAAATAAATCTTTTCAAATAAATTATATAGATGAACATAATAAATCTAATGATAAAATTGTTGTTGGGATATTTAACAAAAATAAACTGATAGGAACATGTGGTGCTCAAAAAAAATCAAAAAAAAAATATTATATAGGTATATTTATTTTTAACACAAAATATAGGGGAATGAAGTTATCCAAAATCTTAATTTGCTATTTATCTCACTATCTAAAAAAAAAAGAGAATATAAGCTATGTATACGCTAGTGTTAACAGAAAAAATAATATTTCACATAATCTTTTTAATGCGTTAAATTTTAAAGCTAATTTAAGAGAAAAAAAAAGATATAAAAGTGATGTTGTATATTTTGTTAAAATAAAAAAATTATTAGAAATTAATAATCTCTTAAACTAATTTTAGAAGTAGCAAATATTTAAGCCTAAAAATTTATGAATTAAAGTTAAGGTTTGATAAAAATTCGTTTAAATCCTCGGGTGTTCCAAGTCCAGACATTTTTTCTATATGTGAAATAGTAATTTTTTTTTTATCTTTAATAGCTTCATTAAAAACAGGACAAACATAAAACTCGTTATTTACTCTTACATTGTTTTTAATCATTTGTTTGGAATATTTTACATAGTCAGATCCTTTAGACCAATAGTATATTCCAGCTGTAGCGTTTTCTGATATAACCTTCTTTTCTGCTACTTCTTTAACTATATTGCTGTTTTTAATACATTTAGCATATGACCATTTTGGGTGTATAGATTTAAATGTAAGAATTCCTCCATCAAATTTTTTACTTGTAAAGTCATACATAGTCTTTGAACTATTCCATTCTATGTATTGATCAGAGTTTGCAATAATGAGTGGGTTCGAATTATTGATAAATTTTTCTGCTAATAAAGTGGTACAAGCTGCTCCCTCTGTTATTTTGTCTAGCTCTATAATTTCGCAGCCTTTAACTAAAGTTTTTAAAACACTTTTAATATTAAATTTTTGTTGATGTTCTTTTTGTATAATAAAAATATATTTTCCTGTAATATTTAAACTTTCAACTACCCATTGAATCATAGGTTTGTTCTTTACTTCTATAAGTGGTTTTGGAAAAGTGAAGCCAGCTTTTGCAAACCTACTTCCTAGACCTGCCATAGGTATCAAAATATTTAATTTACTATCTATCCAGGGTTTTTGTTTTAATTTCATATCTTCAGAGTTGATTTTAACATAGTGATTAATTGATTTGAAGTTTAAATCTGAAATTCTTTTGATAGGCAAAAGATTACAACCACTCTCAAGTGCTGCAGTTCTTCCATAGTGCGAATCTTCAACAATCATACATTCTGATGGTTTAAATTTAAAATGATGTACGCAATTAATATATATTTCTGGATGGGGTTTCGAATTAATTACATCATTATTGGATAATTTATAATCAATAAATTTTTTAATTTTTAATTTTTTAATACAAATATCAAGAGTTTCAGATACTGCATTACTAGCTATTGCAATCTTATAATTAGGACTTAATTTCTTAAAAATAAAAAATATTTTTTTTGAAAATTTAATTCTTTTTTTTAAAAGATTTTTTGTCTCAGATTGTTTAATTTTTTTTATTTTCTCAATATTTTTTTTTTTAATTTTATTTTGTTTAATTAAAATATTTAATTTTTCTTTTGTTGGCAAACCATCGAATATATTAGAGTGATCATTTATAGAGATTTCATAATTTTCTATTTTCTTTAAAGCTTTATTTAATGCATAATAATGAAGAGGTTTTGTGTCAACAAGAACACCATCTAAATCAAAAATTATTAGTTTAATCATTTAAAAATTTATATTCCTCAATATAGTCAGAACATATACCGGCACAATTAATTTCTTTTATTTTTGAGATTTCTGGAAGAACACATATACTATTTCTTGTAAGTTTCTTACCAGGATATGTCCAGAAATATCCATTTGAAGTAATTGTTACATCATCCTTTTGATGCCAAAAATATTTACAATTAAGTTCAGAAAGCGATAAAAGAGCTTCAATATTTTTTGCATGACACCATAATTTATCATTTTCTAAATAATTAGTATTAACTTTAGTTTCTGCTGAATCATGACCTAAAAAAAAATCACCATCTTTAAACCATATGTCAACTTCTACATCAAATCCTAAACTAATAGCTTTCTCAATATATTTTGGATTATTTTCAAATTCTTTGTTTATTCCAGATGTATTCCCTCTGTGGCTGATTAAAATCATTTAAATGCAATAGATATTCTTATTCTATTTAATTATTTCTTATTTACAATGCATATTGAAATAAAAATTAAATAAGTTTACAACATATTTTCAATATCAATTAAACTTATTTAATAATGGATAAAATAAAAAAAGTTATCATTTTTGGAATAGGCCAAATAGCAGAGTTAGTGCAAGACTTAATAGAAGAGAACAAAACACTTGAACTTCAAGCCTTTTGTGCTGATAAAGAATTTGTAATTAAAAATAAATTTAATGGATATGATTTAGTTTCATTAGATCAGGTAGTTGAAAAATTTCCGCCAAGAGAATTTTATTTTATAACTGCACTAAGTTACTCTAATCTCAATCAAAACAGAGAGAGTATTTATAAAAAGTTAAAAAATCTTGGTTATGATTTCATAAATTTAATTAGTGAAAAGTCTATATTTAAAGCAGACACAATTGGTGAAAATAATATTATATTTGAGTTAAATAATATTCAGAAGGGGGTTAAAATAGGAAATAATTGTATTTTCTGGAGTGGAAATCATATTGGACATCATTCGACAATAGAGGACAATTGTTTTATTTCGTCTCATACAGTTATATCAGGATCTGTAAAAGTTGGTGCAAATTCATTTATAGGAGTTAATTCAACAATAAGAGATAATATATCGATAGGAAATAAGTGTGTAATCGGAGCACATTGCTTGATCTTAAAAAATCTAGATCATAATAGTGTAATTAGAGCAAAGCAAAGTGATATTTCAAAAATTACTTCTGATAAATTGGTTTAGGATTTATCAATGAAAAATTATGCAATTATTAGAACAATATATAATTTCCTAGAAAATAAAGAAAAAAAAAATATTTTCATTATCTTTTTAAACGGATTAATAAACCTTTTTTTTGATCTAATGAGTATAGGTTTAATTATACCTATTATCTATAGTGTAGTTAACCAGAAAGAATTTTATATTCCTTTATTGGGAGATTTTAAGATAACACTTTATGCATCATTATCATTTTTTATAATTATAATTTTGTTTAAAAATTTATTTTACTTTTATAACTCAAAACTACTTCTTAAGTTTTGTAAAAATCTTTTTCAAAGAGTCTCTATCGGTTTGCTTACAAATCAATTAAAGACTAGTTATTTAGAATATTTAAAAATTGGTTATTCTGATTTTTCAAGATCTATTTTATTAGAAGTTAATTATCTTGTAAGTTTTTACAGAGGGATTATTAATGTAGTCATTCATTCTTTCATATTTATTGGAATATTAACTTTCTTATTTTTTTATAATTTTATAGCGACTGCAAGTTTAATTTCTTTTTATTTTATTTTTTTACTTTTACCTTCGATATTTATTTATAGAAAAATTGATAAACTTGCAAAAGATAGAAAATTTTTAGATAAAAATAAAATATATATTTCAAATCATATTTTTCAAAATTTAAGCATAATTAAATTGTTCAAAATTGAAAATTATTTTGTAGATTTTTTTAAAAATGCTAATAAAAATCAGCAAGACAATCTGTTTCAAATTTCCAAAATACAATTATTACCTAAAATATTTGTTGAATTAACAACCTTAACTTTTTTAGTATTATTAATTTTTTTGAATATTTATATGGCTATAGAATTAGAAAAAATTATTTTAGTTATAACGATTTTTTTATTTGCTGCAGTAAGATTGATGCCTTCGATTAATGAGATTATGTCTAATCTTCAGCAAATAAAATATTTTTTCAATAGCTTTTCGTCTATTAATATAAAGATAAAAGATATTAATTTAAATAATCAGAATATTTTAGATAATAAAAATATTAAAGTAAGTTTTAAAAATGAAATGAGTATAAACAATCTTTGTTTTCATTATCCGGGCGAAAGCAAGGAAATTATTAAAAATCTATCCTTTAAAATAGAAAAAAATTCTTTGTTTGGAATTCATGGAGAAAGCGGATCGGGGAAAACTA
The DNA here is from genome assembly GCA_902595535.1 of uncultured Pelagibacteraceae bacterium. GTDB lineage: Bacteria > Pseudomonadota > Alphaproteobacteria > Pelagibacterales > Pelagibacteraceae > Pelagibacter. The sequence continues at coordinate 10,899 of CACJQI010000013.1, read as the reverse complement.
CCCTTATAAATTTGATTTTAGGACTTATTGAACCAACAGGCGGTCAATTACTAAGTGATAATGTAGATATAAATAAAAATAATGTGAGCAGTTGGCAAGATCTTATCTCTTACGTACCTTCTAATTATTTATTATTAAATTCATCAATTAAATCAAATGTAGCTTATGGAAAATATGAAAAAGATATAAACGAAAAAAATGTTTTTGAGGCTTTAGAGAATGCTCAATTGTATAATTTTATGAAGTTAAGTGGAATAAATCATAATTTTATAATTGAGGAAGATGGAAAAAACCTTTCTGCAGGACAAATTCAAAGAATGTGCATTTCTAGAGCTCTTTATAGAAATACCCCGATACTAATTCTTGATGAACCCACAAGTAACCTTGATAAAGATAACGCATATAAAATAATTAAGCTAATTAAAAGTGTTAAAAATTTAACTACTATTATTGTTTCTCATGACAACAATATTATTAATATGTGTGATCAAAGTATTAAACTTGATTAAACAATATGAATAACATTTTATTCCCCACTAATTCTAAATTTATTAAGGATGTAGGAAATCTAATTAATAGCAAAAAAAATAAAATTTATTTTTTTGGTCATCCCAAAAATTCAAAAAATTTAAATGAATTTTATAACTCTGAAGATATTATAGAGAAAATTTTTTATAAAGTTAACAAAAAAAAGAATCAATATAAATTTAATATTAATGATAGAAAAAAATTTAAGTTTTATCAGAATATATTTAATAATTTTTCTAAAAGAATTTACATAAAAAAAAACTTACATAAAAAAAAAAATTTATTTTTAGAAATGTGTAATTACCATTATGATTTTATCAAAAAAAATAAAATATCCCACGTAGTTTATTGGGCCACACCCCATTTTCATTTTGGTATTTCACTTTTTTATATTTCTGAAATTTTAGGGCTTAAACAGTACATACTTCATGAAACAGACATAGAAAATACATTCATCGTTAGAAAAAATTGGTTTTCTTTACATAGATATCTCATTAATAAAAATCATACAAAGGTATTAAGTAAATATTTATCTAAAAATCAAAACTCGAGAAAATCAAAAATTATTAGATCCTTACGTTATAATGATCTTTATGATAAAAATTTTTTTTTGTTAAATTTTATTTATTTTGTGATTAAAAAGATAGCTAGGATTTTATTTATAAAAAATAATAACGACAAAGATGGATATTTTATTTATTTAAAAAATCATCCAAGATTTCTTGAAGCTTATTTGCGAACTAAAATGCTATTTACGAAATTAATAAGAAATTATTTTTACAATTATTTTATTTCAGAAAAAAAAGTTAATTTAGATATTAAGTATGTTTATTTTGCTTTACATGTGGAGCCTGAAAGAACAGTTTCTCCAGAGGGAGGAATATTCCATGATCAAATCCGTGCGATAAAGTTATTAAGAAAAAGTTTACCTAATAATATTAAGATTTATATAAAAGAACACCCAAATGAATTCTGGTTAAGAGATGCTTGTATTGATACACTTTATTTTAAGGGATTAAAATTTTATAAACAATTAAAAAATATTAAAAATGTTACACTTTTGAACAATAATATTAATCCAGATCTATTAATTAAAAATTCAATTTGTACAGCTACTATTACGGGTACATCTGGATGGGAGGGAATCAAAATGCAAAAAAAAACAATAGCGTTTGGTTTTCCTTGGTATGCAGATCATAAAAATTGTTTATGCATTTCTAAAGATGATAGAAATTCAATCAATAAAATTAATAACTTTATTTTTAAAAGAAAAATTAAAGACAAGACATATACTAAAAATTATATTAAAAATTATAATCAATATCTAGTTGAAGCAGAGACCTGGGAAAATGTTGTAAAAACTCCAAAAAATATAGATCATATTAAAAAATTATTTGCTAGTAAATTAGTTAAATTGTTTTAAATAGAAATAATAAAAAATTTATTTAATGAATATAAAAAATATTTTTAAAAATAAAACAATTTTAATTACTGGTGGGACAGGTTCTTTTGGTAATAGCTTCACAAAGATTTTGTTAAAAAAATGTAAAATAAGAAAACTTATTATTTTTTCTAGAGATGAAATGAAGCAATGGTTTATGAAAGAGAAGTTTAATGATAAAAAAATAAAATTCATGATTGGTGATGTAAGGGATGAAGATAGCGTTATCAATGCCTCAAGAAATGTTGATTTTATAATCCACGCTGCTGCTACAAAGATAGTACCAACTGCTGAAATAAATCCAATAGAATGTATTAAGACAAATATATTGGGTGCTCAAAATGTTATAAAGGCTGCTAATTTAAATAAAGTAAAAAAGATTGTTGCTTTATCAACAGACAAAGCATGTAATCCAATCAATTTGTATGGTGCAACAAAATTAGCATCAGATAAATTATTTATTGCAGCAAATAATTTTTATAGTTCAAAATTTACTAAATTTTCAGTTGTAAGATATGGAAATGTAATTGGTTCTCGTGGATCACTAATACCTTTCTTTTTAGAAAAAAAAAAAGAAAAGTTTTTTCCTGTCACTCATTCAGATATGACTAGATTTTTGATAACTTTAGATCAAGGAATTGATTTAGTCTTTTTTGCATTTAATGATATGATAGGGGGTGAACTATATATAAGTAAAATTCCGTCTGTATATATAAAAGATATTCCAAAAATAATAAAAAAGAATGCAAAGATAAAATATATCGGAATTCGACCTGGTGAAAAATTACATGAAAAAATGATTTCAGAAGATGATTCTTTATTTACCTATGAATATAAAAATTACTTTAAAATTCTACCAAGTTTTCTAAATGATAGTGAAAGAAAAAAATATATTAAAAGAGGCAAAAAAGTAAGAAAAGGTTTTTCTTATTCTTCAGATAATAATAAAGAATGGATAAGTAAAAATAAATTATTAAATTATATTAATAAGATTGAAATAATTTAAATTAATTCAGCATTAAATTTTCTATTTTTTCTTTTATTCTGTCAGAAGTTTTTTCATCTCTAAAATTATCAAAATTATGTATTATTCTTTCCCAATCTCCTAAATTTTTAAAATTCGAATTTCCTATCCTATACTGCTCTATGGCTTCAAGGGCTTCATCAATATTTGAAAATATTATATTCTCATTTTTCATTATTTCTAAATTTTCATTTTTAATATTTTGAGGATTAATTAATACACATCTTTTTCCTAATAGGGCAGCTTCAAGAGCTGCTGTTCCTCCTACTGCTTGACCAATTGCAATTTCTGAAAATATTGACGCCTCTGATGGAAAAATAGAATTTCTAAAATTACCAAATGTGGGCTCTAGCCACTTTCGATCATTGATTAAAGATTTTAATTTTGAATTAAAACAAACAATAGAGGCAGTATTTTTAACAAATTGTGATTTAGAAATCACTTTAACCAGTTTATTTTTTTCAGAATATTTAGATAGTTTTTGTATTTCGTTACAATAATCAGATTTACTAAAAAAACCAAATTTATCGTTGTCACTTTGGTAATTTTCATCAAAGTATGTAATAACAAAATCTTTATCTTTTAAACAAAGATTTTTTTTAATAATTTCTTTCTTATTTTTAATTAATTTAAAAGAGGAGGAATATATATATCCAATACTTAATAATTTTCTAGGCCCACATTCGTTATATGAGTATCTTTTATGGTATAAATCTGAAAACGTAAACATATAGTCCGCAGTTGTTTGCATAATAGGATTAACAATTCTAGATAAATTAGAATATTGGTAAGAAAAAGTTTTAATTATATTTTTTGAAGAAATCATATTCATTACAGAAGTTATAGGATCATAATTTTCAGAACTCATAAATCCTTTGATATTATGCAGAGTACAGAAACCTAAATAAAAAAAAGTATCTAAGTGCAATTTTATTAATTCATTTAAATAACTTTCATTTTTCTTAAAAAGTAATTTAATTAAAATATTAAAAACTTTTTTTTGTTCATTAGTTTTTAACGACAAACTTTTAATTTTTTCTTTATCTATAACATTTATATTTTTATCACGTAATTCTTGATTTTTTATATCTCTTGAATATTTATCTTTAAGAATAATTATTTCATATTTCTGAATGGTATCTTCTTTAAATATCCAGTGAGGTTGTGATCTGTGAGACCTATCCATTGATAAATCATCTTCTTTTGTTAGTAATAATTTGGGTTTTAAGTTTGGTTCTAAAATAGTTTTTTTTTTGAGTTTTAAAAAATCATTTAACAGAGCACCAAACAACTTGTAAAAAATTATAAAAATTCCAAAAATTTTTGTTTCATACATATGATAAAACTTATTATTATACCATATTTTTTTATTAAAATTATCTTTGTATGTTATAAGTGATTCATCAAAATACTTTGGTCTTTCAATAATTAAAATTTTATTATTGCTAAGACTTTTTTTTACAAACATATCACCAATAAGAAATTTTGTTATTGTTTTTTTTTTATATTCTATTTTTTCAAAAAAAAATTTTGATAAAAAAAGTGTAATTGTGTTTTTTTCCCAATAATTATTTAAATTATAAATCCATTTTTTTTTCTTAATTTCGTTTCTCGCAATTTCAAAGGAAATTTCTTCCATAATATGTCTTGCTTTAGTCCATATATTCTCATTTTTTTGAGTAAAGCAGTGACCAGCATAAAATTCTAAAATTTTGGTACTAATATTTAATTTTTTCATTAAAAAAGAAAAAATAATAAATAGAAACTTTGAATTTTGATTTTCTAAAATTCCAACTTCAATTTTATTAAATTTATTTTTTATTATAATTTTAAATATAATAAAAAAAGTAATCAGTGAAATTTTATCAACAATAATCATTTTAGATATTTAATGATTAATATATTCCTATAAAAAATAAAAAACAAAGTGGTCTCAAAACTGCTAGCTCTTCACCGTTAATCTCGATTCCATTAACATATTTTTTAACAATATTATCAATATATTTTAAATTAAATATTTTTTTTGATAAAATTTTTCTGTATGGATGTTTAGATAAAATTTCTCTGAAATATGGAGCAAATGCAGAGTAATTAAAAGTTTCAACAGCTAGATTGAATGAAGGATTGGTATCATAAACATATGCATGTGGCCCCGCTTGCAAGTTAAAAGGGTAGTCAATTTTATTCTTTAATGTCCATTTTAATGGATATTTTGTTGGGTTAAAATCAAGTCCTCTTCCAAAATTTTCAGGCATAATTGATAAAAAATCTTGTAATTTTATATCATAGAATGGCATTTGCATATTTTGATTAAAAAGTTCACTTGTAAGAGTTAAAGTTGAAACTGTTGATCCTTGCCAATGAAAAGAATTATAAAGATGTATATACCATGAGTATACTGTATTAGATCTAATTTTTTTAGACGCTTCTTTTAAATATATATTTTTCATATTTTGATAATGAATTTTTTTACCTTTTTTAGTAAATATTTTATCGTCTGTGTTAGAAACCAAAGGTAATCTTTTATTTGTTAAGAAGAAGCTACTTAATAATTTTAATCTCCTTTCTTCTCTGGTTTTAAACTTATAATTATCAAATTTTAAATTTTTATTAAGAGATTTAAACAAGTTGTATATTTGGTCAGTATCTTGATTATTATTCTCAAATATTTTCAAAAAAGTTGGACCATAAAAATAACTCATCATTTTATCACTATATTCTCTAAAATTTTTAGATGAATGAAAAATAGATGTAAATTGACTGAAACCTAAATTATGTACTCCATCACTTATTTCTCCACAAAATATTGCAGCCCTATCATCGTAATTATCTTTTACATAATTGGCCAAGAGTCCGTGATTGTTCATTGTGCCAGCATAAACACAACAACTTTTCATTTTATTTTTTAATTTTTCTGAAATTTTAGGTATTTTTTTTGAGTAATCAAAATCAACAATATCCAAGGAAACTTTGAAATAATTTGCAATTTTTTTTGCCTTTTTAATTTCAAAAGGATTTAGAACTTTAGATCTTTTTGAATTATTCATTCTTCCAATTACAGCTTTTACTTTTTTTGATCCATAAATATGAACTAGTCCTGCCAAAATGGATGTTGAGTCCCAACCTGAAGAAAGATAAACTACATTTACATGTTTTGATCCATATCGCTTTAATGCTTTTATAAATAATTCACCATATTTATTTAAATCTTCTTCTTTAAGGTTTTTAGTTTTTAAGGCTTTAAATTTTATTTGTTCAATTGAAGTGATATTATTTTTAAAATTAATTATTTCTCCGACACCTAATCTATGAACATTTTTATAAATTGTACTTTTTTTTGCTGGTCTACTACTGTAGTTTGACAAGAGATGTCCCAAACCTAATTGATCGTATCCTTGTGAGGAAGGAAGCGTGTTGAATAAAGACAAATTTGATGCTATTTCAAACTTATTGTTTTTTTTGTGATAAAAACATTCAAATCTTCCGTATTTGTCTACAAATAAGCTACCTGATATTTTTTTTTCGTCTATTAAAATCATTAAATACCTACCATCTAGAAGGTTTTTAATTTTATTTATAAAATATTTTTTAGACTTACTTTTTTTAAACTCAAATAAGATTAGATCCTTAAGACTTTTATAATTCTTGGTTTTATCAAAGAAAATATTACCAATGTATAATAGCTTCAAATTTTTGTTAATTTTAACAAAATCAATGTTTTGATCAGATTTGATTTTAAAATTATTATTTAAAATATTTAGATCAAGATTATCTTTTTTTATAAATTTTATATTTTGAATTAATATATTCATTTGAATTTTTGTTGATGATTTTTTATACAATTTATTTTAAATTTAAACTAATATTTAAATATCAATTTAAAATATCCAGTTTTATTCATGTATTTGTTGAATTTTTAAAATTAACATATCTAAGATGATAGGATTGCATAAGTTTTTAAAAAATAGAAAAATTAATTATATCAACTTTTGTAATTTAATAGTGTAAAGTTCTTTTTTCAATGAATACAAATTACAGTAAACAGTTTCTAGATAATGAAGATATAAAATCAGTAGTTAAATGTCTCAGAAGTGAATATTTAACACAAGGTCCACTAATTCAACAATTTGAAAAAAAAATAGCAAAATATGTTAATTCAAAATATGCAGTAGCTGTATCAAGTTGTACGGCAGGTCTTCATATTTCTTTAAAGGCATTAGGATTTTTAAAAGGAGATGAAATAATAACCTCAGTTATTTCTTTCGTATCCACTGCTAATATTTCTTACTTTATGGATGGGAAAACAAAATTTGTAGATATTGATCATCAAAGTTTAGGTATGAATTATGAACAAATTAGAAAAAATATTACAAAAAAAACAAAGGCTATTATCCCAGTGCATATGTCGGGATCTGCATACAATATGGATAAAATTAGAAAAATTTCAAAAAAATTTAAAATTCCTGTCATTGAAGATTGTGCTCATGCTTTTGGAGCAAAATACAGTGATGGATCAATGATTGGAAGCTGTAAGTTTTCAGATATTTCAGTTTTTTCATTTCATCCTGTTAAGTCGATGACAACAGGAGAAGGGGGTGTAATTACAACAAATTCAAAAAGTTTATATTTAAAATTACTAAGACTAAGAAGTCATGGAATTAATAAATCTAATGATAAATTTATTAATAAAAAAAACGCTTATACAAATGGTAAATTAAATAGGTGGTATTACGAAATGAGAGAATTAGGATATCATTATAGGATTACCGATATTCAATGTGCGCTAGGCCTTAGCCAATTAAAAAAAATAAATAAATTTATAAAAGATAGAAAAAAAATTGCAAAAATTTATGATAAAAGCTTCCACAATTTAAATTATGTAAAATTAGTTCACTCCGAAATGAGAAATTTTAGCTCTAATCATTTATATATATTAAGAATAAATTTTAAATTTTTAAAAATAACAAGAGAACAACTTTTTAGCTATCTAAGAAAAAAAGAAATAATTTGCCAGATCCATTATATTCCAATTGTGATGCATCCATTTTACGAGTCGAAAGGTTTTAATATTAAAGATTTTCCTAATGCAAAAAAGTATTATGATGAGTGTATAAGTATTCCATGTTTTTATAAGCTTTCTGCAATAAAGCAGGAAGAAGTTATTAATCTTATAAAAAAATTTATACTAAAAAATTATCAAGAAAATTTTTTAGTATTTGGTGGCACAGGTCTTTTAGGTGGCAATATTTTGAAAAATATAAATAAGAAATCAGAAATATATTCTTATGTAAACAATAGAAAAAGTAGTTTATCAAATGTTAGAAATACAAAGTTTAATATAAACAAGAAAGAGTTAAAAAGATTTTTAATAAATAAAAATATTACAACAATAATAAACTCTGCAGGTTTAGTTTCAATTGAGAAATGTCAAAGTAATAAAAAATTAGCTTATCAAAGTAATGCTAATTTGGTTAGCATAATTATTGATGCAATAAAAGATACAGATATAAAATTAGTACATATCTCAACCGATCACATATTTAATAAGGGGTATGGAAAAATACATGAAAGTGAAAAGTTTTTTTCTAAAAATTTTTATGCTGAGACAAAAATAGAAGCAGAAAAAATTATTCAAAATTCAAAAGCAAACTATTTAATTATTAGATCAAATTTTTTTGGAAAAGGCACTTATTATAGAAAGTCTTTTTCAGATTATATTTTAACAAACTTAAAAAATAATAATAAATTATTCTTATGGAAAAATATATTTTTTTCACCCGTGAACACACAAACATTGTCAAAAGCTATTATTAAATTGATAAATTTTAATCAAAATGGTGTTTATAATATCTCTTCCAATCAAAACATTAGTAAATACAGATTTGGAAAGTTAATTGCTCAAAAATTTAAACTTAATGAAAATTTAATTATACCTAGAGAATTTATTTATAAGAATGAAGCTATTAAAAGACCGTTAAACATGTCTCTTTCCAACAGAAAATTTCTCCATCTATTTCCAAGTATGAAAAAAGAACTTTCAATTAAAAAACAAATAGAATTAATTTAGTAAAATTAAAAGTAAGAAGATTTTATAACTTTACCATTTTTTATTTTCCATTTTTCTTGTAATTTAGGATTTAATCTTTTTCTTTTACTTTTATAAATTGCCAGCCAATCAGAAAAAGATATTCCTCTATTATCATAAAATGAATAATTTATATTTCTTCTTTGCTCAAAGTTTCTTTCATATTTATTCCATAAAAAATCAACTGAATGAGCATCAAATATACAAAATACATTTTTTAACATTTCTTCCCATTGTGACATTGTCCAAGATAATTTTACTTTAACTCTTCTGAGATAGGACGCACATAAATAAGTTTCAGCAACTACATATGTGTTTTTTTTTAAATAATCTTTATTTTTGATCTCTAGTTTTTTTATCCCTTTAAAAAAACAATCATAATAAAAATATTTTAAAAGTTCATCTGTAGTTGAAAATAATAAAATATCTGTCACGCCATAAATTTTATACTTACATGAAAAACTACTGCAAAATAAAATTCTACTTTTTACATTTAGATTATTTTTTATATTTACTGGAAAAAGTTTAATAAGATTATACAGGAAGTTTAAACTATCAGGATTATATATTCTGCAGTCTGTTCTTGATTTAAGAGAGTAACGAATTTTTTTTTTTTTTAAATGTATTAAAGCTGAATATGTAGACTTTAGTTGTAAATTTACATTAGCGACACCACTTTGTTTTGGTTTTTCATTAAAAATGATATGATCACACAATGGTACAATATCTTTTTTATATTTTATTTCATCTTTCCAAGTCGAAACAACTATATAAGAGTTCTTAAATATTTTTTTATAAATTTTAAGAGTTTCAATTAAAAATTTTTTTTGATCATGTATTGTCCCTTGCAGAATTATTCCAAATTTAGAATTATTACACTGTGACAAGTAATTTATTTGATTAGAATATTTTGGTCTAATAGTTACAGAAAAGAAAAAATTTCTAGCAAAACCAAACATAATACCTTTTGCATCTTTTATGATAGGAGCAGTCGATAATTTTTGATTAAACCTAATAATAAGATTGTTGTTATATTTGTATAGTCCAGTAAGTTTTAATAAAATAGATTTTAACATTAATTGATTTTAAAATTTGTTTATAAACTATAAATTTAACATTTAAAATAATTTAAAAATAATAAAATGATTTCTGTTGTTATTCCAACGCTAGGATTGATGAATGAAAAAAATTTAAAATATCAAATAAATAATAATACTGAAAAAGTTCCTTTCGAAATAATTTTTTGTGTACCTAGAAAAAATTTTTCTAAACTTATAAAATATAAAAAATATAAACATATAAAAATTGTTTTATCTAATTATCACAATCAAGTTAAACAGAGGTTGGAGGGAATTAAATATGCAAAATATAACTTAATTCTTCAATTAGATGATGACATTTATTTAAAGGAGTTTTTTATAACTCAGCTTTTTAATTCTTCAAAAATTCTTAGAAGTAAATTTTGTTTATCTCCAATATATAGGTATTACGATACAAACAAAAAAATTTATAACACTCCATCAAGTTTAAAAATTTTTTTATATAAATTTTTTTTTCAGGTTGATTTAAATAAAAGTTATGGAAGACTATCAAATTTTGGTTTGGCATTTGATTTTTCGCCTTATTCAAAAAATATTGATAATGTTGAATGGTTGCCTGGAGGATGTATGTTAACAAATAAAAGCTATTTTAAAAATTACGATACATCAATCTTTAAAAACTATGAAAAATCTTATTATGAGGATGTTTTTTTTTCAATAAAAAGTAAAAATAAAAAGTTTATTGATAATAGATTGTCAGTTTATCTTTTTAAAGAAAAGC
>CACJQI010000012.1 GCA_902595535.1 uncultured Pelagibacteraceae bacterium | reverse complement strand
ACCTCAACGTTTGAAAGTATTTCAAATATCTCTTTTTGTTCTTTTAAAGTTTCAGCAATTTTGAAACCGTCTACCATAATCGACTCTCCGCCTGTCGCATTATAATCACAACATAATAATAATTGAAGTCCCGGTGCATCTTTACTGTAGGTAGAGTCGGTATGCGGTCTTAATTCTTCTTGAGTATAAGCGCTGTCAGCCATGTTTTCATTAGACTCGAATTCCCACAATCCTCCAAAAATAGATTGCCTTACGTAACCTATCTTGTTTGCGATTACATCTACAGTTTCCATATTAGTTTTACAGTTTGTTATTACACAGAAACCATATTCATATAAATTTTTAAGAAAAAATTTAAATCCTTCATCAGAAACTACATAATTATAATTAAGATAAACTTGATCATTAATATCCTTGCTCTTCCATAAAGAACATTTCTGATGTGTGGTGTCTTTTTTAATTAAATTATTTTGTAAAAATTCCGTTGAATACTTGATCATTTTTTCTGAATCTGACCATAAAATGTTTACATAATTACCATTTTCAATAATTGTTGCCTCTTTAATGAATAGGTTTGAGTCTAATTTAGCAGTAAAAGTTTTTCTTTGGTGACTTCTTTGATCCCAATTTTCATGATCTTTTGCATGATCTCTAAGCCAAATATTTGGAAAATTATCATCTATATTATTTTTAAATTTTACATGAAGACTATCTGGTAAAATTTTAATATTTTCTATCATTTGTTAAATCTAAGATATTTTTTGTAAAAATTACATTGCTAATTTATAAGCAAAATTTCTACCTAAATTTTCTTTTAAATCGTTGTTAAATCTTGCTGCCTCCGCACCATCTATAATTCTATGATCATAAGATAGAGATAAAGGTAACATTGTTCTTATTTGAAATTTTCCATCAATCAATATTTGTTTTTTTTGAGATTTGCCTACTCCTAAAATTGCAACTTCTGGAAAATTTATAATTGGAGTAAAAAATGATCCTCCTATTCCACCCAAACTTGTGATTGTCATAGAGCCACCAAATAATTCTTTTTTATCAATTTTAAGATTTCTGCAAAGTTCACTTACTTCTTTTAATTCTTTACTTAGTAGTGAAATTTTCTTGTTATTTGCATTTCTGATTTTGGGAACCATTAAGCCATTTGGTGTATCTACAGCAATTCCAATATGAAAATATTTTTTTAATGTCATTTTTCCAGTTTCAATTTGATCAATAGAAGAATTAAAACTTGGGAATTTTTTTAAAGAAGCTACTAGAGCCTTAATTATAAATGCCAAAGGAGTAATTTTAATTCTTTCTCCAGTGTACATGTCTTTTAGAGAACTTCTGAAATTCTCCATTTCTGTTATATCTGCCTCATCATGGTTTGTTACATGTGGTATTGTTGTCCAAGAATTTGTTAAATAAACTGAAGATAATTTTTTTACTCTTGGAATTTCTTTAACTTCAATTTCTCCAAAATCAGAATGTTCAAATTCATTTTTAATTTTAATTTTCTTATCTTCTTTTATTTCAACAATATTTTTTGGTCTAGATGAAACAAATTTTTTGATATCTTCCTCAATAACTCTTCCATCTTTTTCACTTCCAATAACTTGGTTAATATCAACTCCAAGTTCTCTTGCAAATTTTCGAGCTTTCGGACTTGCAGAAGATATTTCTTTAGATAAAGTTTTTATTTGATTATTCGTAGTTTGTTCTATTTCTGGCTTAATAACTTTAATTTTTTTAAACTCTTTTTCAATATTAGGCTTTTCCTCGTCTTTTTTATTTGTTTGTGGCTCTCTTTCTAAAATTAATATTAAATCACCTTCTGAAACTTTATCTCCTACTTTTAATTTTAAAGATTTAACTTTGCCCTCAAAGTTAGATGGAATTTCTACGCTAGATTTATCACTTTCAATTGTTATAAGTGGATCACTTGTTTTTATAGTTTGGCCTTCAGAAACTAAAACTTCAATAACCTCAACATCTTTAAATTCTCCAATATTTGGTACTTTAATTTCAGTATCTAACATTATAATTTGGTAGGCATTGGTCTTTCACCATCAATATTATATTTTTTTATGGCCTCTTTTGCATATTTTGAAGTTATTAATTGCTCTTTAGCTAAAACACTTAAACTATAAGCAACTAAGTGTTCTTTATCTACTTCAAAAAATTTTCTAAGTTTTTTTCTAGTATCACTTCTACCAAATCCATCTGTACCCAGAGAATAAAAACTTTTATTTGTATATGGTCTAATTTGATCTGAATGCATCCTCATATAATCTGAAGCTGCCATAATGGGTCCCTCTGTTTTACCTAAACATTGCTCTACATATGATATTTTTTGATCTTTATCTGGATTTAATAAATTGTATCTTTCTACTTCCATTCCATCTTTTCTTAACTCATTAAAACTTGTAACGCTCCAAATTTCACTATCTATTTGATAATCATTTTGGAGAATTTCAGCAGCTGACATCATCTCACGTAAAATTGTACCTGAGCCTAAAAGTTGAATTTTTGTTTTTTTAAATTTATTAAATTCTCTGATCTTATACATGCCTTTAAGAATTCCCTCTTCACAGTTCTTATCTTTTGGAATCTCAGGATGAGAATAATTTTCATTCATAGTAGTAATATAATAAAAAACATTTTCTTTTTTTTCATGCATTCGCCTCATGCCTTCTCTGAAAATAACTGCTAATTCATAATGAAAAGTTGGATCATAAGTAACGCAATTAGGTATTGTAGAAGCTATTAAATGACTATGACCATCTTGGTGTTGAAGGCCTTCTCCTGCTAGTGTTGTTCTACCTGCCGTAGCTCCAATCAAAAAACCTCTTGCTTGGCTATCGCCTGCTGCCCATGCAAGATCTCCTACTCTTTGAAACCCAAACATTGAGTAAAAAATATAGATCGGAATCATTTCTATGTCATGATTTGTGTATGCTGTGGCAGCTGCAATCCAAGATGACATCGCACCAGCTTCATTAATCCCTTCCTCTAATACCTGTCCACGCTTATCTTCACGATAAGAACTTAATTGAGCTGCATCTTCAGGTTCATATTTCTGACCTTCGTGTGCATAAATACCTATTTTTTGAAAAAATCCTTCCATACCAAAAGTTCTTGCTTCATCAGGTATGATTGGAACTAGCCGTGGTGAAATATTTTTATCTCTTAATAAATTTGTTAACATTCTCACCAAAGCCATTGTGGTAGACATTTCTTTTTCACCAGTTGAAACTTTCATAAAATCAAAAATATCTTTTGAGGGAGTTTTAATTGATTTGGCGTAAGTTGATCTTTCTGGCAAAAAACCACCTAAGTTTAATCTTCGCTCTTTTAAATACTTTATTTCAGATGACTTTTCGTCAGGTTTAAAATATTCTATATTTCTAACTTGATCATCTGTCAAAGGTACATCAAATCGATCTCTGTAATACATCAAATCATCAACATCTAATTTTTTTGTTTGGTGAGTCGTGTTAACACTTTCACCAGTCTTACCCATTCCATAGCCTTTTATAGTTTTAGCTATAATAACAGTAGGACTTTTTTGGTTTTTAGAAGCTTTATCATATGCTGCAAAAACTTTATGTGGATCATGACCACCTCTATTAAGTCTCCAAATATCTTTATCGGACAAACTAGAAACCAGTTCAAGTGTTTCAGGATATTTTCCAAAAAATTTTTCTCTAACATATGCTCCATCTCTTGCTTTCATTGCTTGGTATTCACCATCAACTGTTTCATTCATTACCTTTACAAGATGACCAGTTTTATCATTAGCTATCAATGAGTCCCAATAAGAGCCCCAAATTACTTTTATTACATTCCATCCAGCTCCTCGGAAACTACCTTCTAATTCTTGGATGATTTTCCCATTTCCTCTCACAGGTCCATCTAATCTTTGCAGATTACAGTTAATAACAAAAATTAGATTATCTAAATTTTCTCTTGCAGCTAATCCAATTGCACCCATAGACTCTGGCTCGTCCATTTCTCCATCACCTAAAAATGCCCAAACTTTTCGACCCTCATCTTTTATAAGTCCTCGGTTGATTAAATATTTCATGTATCTTGCTTGATATATTGCAAGCATAGGTCCTAACCCCATTGAGACTGTTGGAAACTGCCAAAATTTTGGCATTAACCAAGGATGAGGATATGAGGAAAGTCCGTCTGTATTAACCTCTTGCCTAAAACTATCCAATTGTTTTTCATTCAATCTTCCTTCTAAGAAAGCTCTTGCGTACATACCTGGCGCACTATGTCCTTGAAAGTAAACTAAATCTCCACCAAACTTATTATTTTTTGCTCTCCAGAAATGATTCATTCCTACATCATATAATGTTGCTGCTGATGCAAATGTACCTATGTGTCCACCGAGTTCTGGAAATTTTTTGTTTGCTCTAACTACCATCGCAGCTGCGTTCCATCTAATTAAAGATCTGATTCTTCTTTCAATATTTTGATCTCCGTTTGACTTTACCTCTGCTTCTGGAGGGATTGTATTAATATAAGGAGTATTTTGAGTATATGGAATATTAGCACCTTCTCGATATGCTTTATTAATTAACTCTTTAATTAAAAAGTGGGCTCTCTGGTTACCATCTTTAGAAATTACAGCAGATAAAGACTCCAGCCAATCTTGCGTTTCTAAAGGATCAATATCACCACTTTTAACTACTTGAATAATTGACTGCTCTTTTTTTTGAACTGGTTCTTGAGAAATTATAGTTTCCTCTTTTTTTTGCGCCATTGCAGCTTCTGCTTGTTTGATAATACTCTCAGTATCTTTTGGAATTGACTTATCGTCTAAAATTTTACCAGAAGAAGAAATGTTTAAAAG
Source organism: uncultured Pelagibacteraceae bacterium (assembly GCA_902595535.1). Lineage (GTDB taxonomy): Bacteria > Pseudomonadota > Alphaproteobacteria > Pelagibacterales > Pelagibacteraceae > Pelagibacter. The sequence continues at coordinate 33,348 of CACJQI010000012.1, read as the reverse complement.
CAAATCATCTTTTGAAACTTTATCACCCACCTTTACTGCTATATTCTCTACTTTACCTGAAATAGTAGAGGGAATTTCAACGCTAGATTTATCACTTTCGATAGTAACTACAGGATCGTTTACTTTTATCTGATCACCTTCTTTGACCAATAATTCAATAACCTCAACATCCTCAAAATCTCCAATATCTGGAACAACTAATTTTTCAGTCATTTTTAAAACGGTTTATATACCTAAAAAAAAAGTATATTTAATGATATTTTAGCACATTAATTAGGAATTTTATGCAAAGCTGTAATTTTATTTAACAAAAATTGTTAATAAAATTAAAAAATGCAGTAACTTTATAATATTTTTATAAAATAAATTAATTAAGGACCGCTGGCCAAATTGGATAAGGCGCTCGGCTACGAACCGGGAGATTCCAGATTCGAGTTCTGGGCGGTCCACCAAAAAGGGAAATGAATGTTAAATTGGCTACTTAAAACATCATTACAAAAATCAGTAATATATTTTTTTATAATTATTTTTATAATTTTATTATTTTTGACTTTTGTATTATAAAAAAAATATGAGTAATGAATTTGAACAAATAAGTATTAAGCCTGGATTTATGAAACACAATGGAGGTGTTTTATTTAGAACAATTTCTGAGACAGAATATGAATTTAAATCTACAATCAATGAAAATCATTTAAATGCTGCAGGTATAACTCATGGTGGTTATTTATCTGCTTTAATTGATGCAGGGGCAGGAACCTCAGCTCATAGAGCAGCTAATGGATCGCCATGTGTAACTATTTCTTTAGATTTAAAATTTATTGGAGCTTCAAAAGTAGGTGATGAGATAACTGGATTTACAAAAATATTAAAAAAAACAAATACTCTTATATTTTTGTTTTGTGAATTGAAGTGTAATGATAAAATTATAACTTCTGGATCAGGGGTTTGGAAGATATTAAAAATGAAATAAGCTAATTGGCTAACACCTAATTATTCTTTTCTTCTTAAATTTAAATAACCAAAGACAAATAATAATAAAATTGCTATTGGATAAATTATAGTTTTGTTTGGTCTATTAGAGTTTTCTATTTTAAATTCACTAATTAAATCACCTATCTCAAATCCACTTTTCTTAGCTTTTCCGTTCCATTTTAAAGTATCAACAATGATTTTATCTTTCTCTCTAACAAGATTAATTCCATATTGTTCAATATTATATTCTGTTTCAAAAGTATTTTTATTAATAACAAAAAGTTTATATCTTTCTCCATATGGACTTGGTCTTGTGACTTTAAATCTAACTTCCTTTGTAGGATCTAATTTTACTGAACTAATTTTATAAATATCTTGATAGTTATATTTTGGATAAAATTTATTTAGTACAAATTCAGGTGACAACAAAGAAATAGAAATAATTAAAAAAATAATAATTTCATACCATCTTAATTTATTAATAAACCAACCTTGTGTTGCAGAAGTAAAAACTAATATTCCTATAAGAGAGGTTATAATTACAATTAGTCCGTGCCAAATATTCTCTATTCCTATCAATAAAAGTTCATGATTAAATAAAAATACAATTGGTAAAATTCCTGTTCTTAAACTGTACCAAAAAGCTTGTAGGCCAGTTTTTAATGGATCGCCTCCTGATATAGCTGCAGCAGCGTATGAAGCTAAACCTACAGGTGGAGTAACATCAGCCATTAAACCAAAATAAAATACAAATAAATGAACTGCTATAATTGGAAAAATAAAACCAGAAGCATTTCCTACATCTACCAAAACAGTTGCCATTAATGATGCTACGACTACATAATTTGCAGTAGTTGGCAATCCCATTCCTAAAAGTAAGCATAAAATAATTGTTAAAAATAATAAAATTGTAACATTATCTTTTGCAATAGATTCTATAACAATAATAAGATTTGTGCTTAAACCAGTGGAACCTACTGCTCCAACGATAATACCTGCTGTAGCAATTGCTATTCCAACACCAACCATATTTAATGCACCTTTTTCAAAGCCCACTATTGTTTGATTAAACCATTCTTTAAGAGCATCCTTAAAATTCGAGTTTTTAGTTAATAGATAAATTAAATTTACAAATATAAGCGATACAGTTGCATAAAATATTGAATAAGAAGCTGTAAACCTTAGATAGACCAACATGTAAATTAAAACAAAGATTGGTATTAAAAAATGAATTCCTGACAAAAATGTTTTTTTTAAATTTGGTACATCTGAATCATCCATTCCTTTTAAATTCAATTTTAAAGCCTCAAGATGTGAAATATAAAATAATGCAATATAAGAAATTATTGCTGGTAAAAATGCATGTTTGACAACTTCAAAATAAGTAACACCAATAAAACTTGCCATAACAAATGCTGCAGCGCCCATAACTGGTGGCATAATTTGACCATTCACTGAGGACGAAACTTCTATTGCACCAGCTTTTTCCTCAGAAAATCCAGTCTTTTTCATTATTGGGATTGTAAATGTTCCAGTTGTTACTGTGTTTGCAATTGAAGATCCAGAAATCAATCCAGTCATCCCTGATCCTAAAATTGCAGCTTTTGCAGGTCCTCCTCTCATCTTTCCAACCATAGCAAATGCTAAGTCTAAAAAATATTTACCACCCCCAGCGGTTTCTAATAATGCACCAAATAAAACAAATAAAAATATAAAATCAACTGAAACGCCAATAGGAATTCCAAATATAGCCTCTTGATCAAGCCATTGAAATCCAACAAGTCTATTTAATGAAAGACCTCCATGAGAAATTATTTCTGGCGCATATCTTCCAAAATAAGAGAATAATAAAAAACAAATTGCGATAATAACTAATGGCAAACCAATTGCACGTCTTGTTGCCTCTAATAAAATCAATATACCACAGCTGCCAATAATTAATTCAACAGGCAAATTATAATTTTCATTAATTGAAATATTTAAAAGTACTCCCCCTCGATCAACAAGTTGATCATAAAAAAAATATATATAAAGACATGAAAAGGCTCCAACAAAGCTTATGATTATATCAAATATAGAAATTTTTTTTCCCTTAGATATTGGATAAATTAAAAAAGCTAAAGTTAGAGCAAAACCTAAATGAATAGCTCTAGCCGGAAGTCCTTTAAACATTCCAATATTAAACATAAAAGGAAATGGTGAAGCATACCAAAGCTGAAATAAAGACCAAATAATTGCAATTGAGGCTACAATTTTGAGATGAAATCCTGTTAAATTTCTTGTTGGAGATAGATCTTCATTTATCTTACTTTTTACTTTTTCATTAATGCTTTGATTCATTATAAAAAGATACCTTATTATAAAAAAAAGGCCCGATAAAAATCAGGCCTTTTAATTTAATTAAGTAATTGGATTACATTAACCCAGCTTCTTTGTAATATCTAACTGCACCTTCATGAAGTGGAGCTGATAAACCATCTGCAATCATATCTTCTTTTTTAAGTGAAGAAAAAGCAGGATGTTGTTTTCTGAAATCATCAAAGTTTTCGAATACTGCTTTAACAACTAAATAAACAAGATCAGACTCAACCATATTGCTAGTTACTACAGTAGCTTTAACACCAAAAGTAGTAGCATCTTTTTTTTGTCCTGTGTAAGTTCCAGCTGGTATTACGGCTTTAGCATAATAATCTGCACCATCAATTAAACCCTGAACTTCAGATCCAGTTAAATTAATTGGAGAAGCTTTTGCTGCACAAGTTGCTGCTTGTTCCATAGCTCCATTTGGAAATCCAACAGAATAACCAAAAGCATCTATCTTACCATCACACAATGCTTTAACTTGCTCAGATGAAGTTAATTCGGTTGTTGATTTAAAGAAACTATTATCAACACCTTTTGCTTTCATAAGCTCTTCCATAGTTCCTCTTTGTCCTGAACCAGGGTTACCAATATTTACAACTTTTCCTTTTAGGCCAGCAAAATTTTTGATTTTAGCTTTTTTTCTTGCCCAAATTTGAAATGGTTCATTGTGAACAGAAAATACAGCTCGTAAGCCTTTATACTGTTTACCTTCCCACTTACTTGACCCATTCACTGCATGGTATTGCCAGTCAGATTGAGCAACACCAAATTGAAACTCGCCAGCAGCAATTTGGCCAATATTATAATTTGATCCACCTGTTGAAGGTGCTGTGCATCTGTAAGCCTTATCTATACCCTTTTTTCTTCCATGTTCTTTAGCAATTGCAGATTTATGTAACATTTTACAAATTGCGTTACCTGTTTGGAAATAAACTCCAGTCGGTCCACCTGTTCCTATCGTAAAAAACTCTGCTGATTTTGCAACACCAGTTAATGATAAAGATGCAGCTAATATCAGTAAAGCACTAGATAGAGATGTAATTATTTTTTTCATTTTTTCTCCCCATGTATCGTTATTTTTATATTATAATTCTAACAGTAATTAATTGGGTATGTATAGTCAGATTTTATATTGATTCTGACCACTTTTTCAACTTATCAACACCTTCGACTATCTTAGGGGCTAACTCATTAATTAAAGTATCATCAATTTTTGTGTTGTCTTCAATTTCTTCCATAAATTTTTTTCCATCAAAGTCAGTAAAACTTAATCTTGCTAACATTCGATTTTGATCAAAGCCAAAATCAGATCCAGGTAATAAAGCAACACCTGTCTTATTTAAGATATCGTCACACATTTCAGCTGAAGAATTAAACTTTTTATTCAAAAAATCTGGCATCAAATAAAATCCACCTTGAGGTTTATTAATTAAAACTTTATTTGATTTTAAATTTTCATAAACATAATTACCAACTGCTTTTAAAATATTTCTTGATTTATTAATATAATCTGAGTGATCATTTTGATAAGCTTTAATCGCTGCATATTGAATAGGAGCACTGACAGCAGAAAAAGTTTCGCTTGCTAAAACATTTATTATATCTTTAATTTTATTTAAGGAGTCTGGTACTATGAAATAACCCAATCGCCATCCACCAGCTCCACACCATTTGCTTAATCCAGTACTTATAATTGTTTTGTTAGGACAATAATTTGAAATAGATTTATAATTTTGTTCAAAACTAAGTTCTGAGTAAATTTCATCAGATAAAATAATGAGATTATATTTATTAGCAACTTCAGCTATTTCTTCTAAGTTTTCACAAATTTGGCCAGATGGATTATTTGGTGAATTAATAAATAATAAATAGTTTTTATGTTTATCTTTTATAATAAATTTCTCAATTTCTTTTGCTGTTGGGAACCAATTATTTTCTGCTTTGGTTTGTAAAATCTTTACTTTATTTCTTCCTAGTATAGCCTGGGGTGCATAAGAAACCCAGCTTGGAGCTGGTAAAATAATTTCTCCATCAAAAATTATATGTAATAAAAACATTAATTCCTTAGATCCTGGTCCTATTATTACATTTTCAGATTTATAATTTAAACTTTTTTTACTGGAAGTATATTTTGCCACTGCATCTCTCAACTTGGATAATCCTTGCATGGGTAAATATTGATTTTGATGGGCATTAGTTTTCAATTCCTCTACAACATCAATTGGAACTTTAAATGGAGATTGTCCAAAACCAAATTTGAATATTTTTTTTCCTTGATCTTCTAATTTTCTAGAAGTCTCATTTATTGCTAATGTTGAAGATGGTTTAAGGTTTTTAACTAAATCTTTTAACATTTAATTACTAAGCTCTTTTAAATTCTTAAAATATTTTAAAGCGTCAGGATTTGCTAAAGCTTCTATATTTTTAATTTTGTTTCCCTCAATTGTATTTTTAACTGCTAGTTCTACAATTTTACCACTTTTAGTTCTTGGAATATCATTAACCACAATTACTTTACTAGGAACATGTCTTGGAGAGGCATTTTTTCTAATTTGCATTTTTATTCTTTTTAATAAATCTTCAGTAAGATGAAATTTTGAATTCATAATTAAAAATAAAACAATTCTAACATCGTCATCCCAAGATTGCCCCACAACAATTGACTCTTTTACTTCCTTAAATTTTTCAACTTCAGAATAAATTTCTGCTGTTCCAAGCCTGACACCACCTGGATTTAAAGTAGTATCTGACCGGCCATATATAACAAAACCATTATTTGTTTTTATTTCTGCAAAATCACCGTGATGCCAAACATTAGAAAAACGATTGAAATATGCATCTTTATATTTTTTATCATTTTTATCATTCCAAAACTTCAATGGCATTGAAGGGAAAGGATTTTTACAAATTAATTCTCCCTTTTTATTCTTTATGGATTTTCCTTTGTCATTAAAAATATCAACATTTAAAGCTAATCCTTTATTTTGAATCTCCCCCTCGTGCACTGGTTGATATAAATTTCCTAAAACAAAACATGAAACAATATCAGTGCCACCTGAAATTGATGCTAAATGAACATTCTTTTTTATATTTTGATATACATATTTAAAACCTTCGTTTGATAAAGGTGATCCTGTTGAACAAATAGTTTTTAATTTTTCTAGATTATACTTATATTTTAGTTTTGGTTTCAATTTACGTAATGCATCTACATATTTTGCACTTATTCCTAAAAATGTAATATTTTCTTTTTCTGCAATTTTTAGCAATAAATCATTTTTTTTAAACATTGGCGATCCATCAAATAATACTATTGAGGCTTTAGAAGCTAAAGCACTTACTAACCAATTCCACATCATCCATCCACAAGTAGTAAAATAAAAAACATTATCTCCTTCTTTGATATCACAATGTAATTGATGTTCTTTTTTGTGTTGAATTAATACTCCTCCAGTCCTATGACAAATACACTTAGGTTTTCCTGTTGTTCCACTTGAATAAAGTATGGCAAGCTCATGATCAAAATCATATTTGGAGTAATTTATATTCTTAGAATTGATTTTCATTAATTCATTCCATCTAAAAACATTTTTTTTAAATGATAATTTATAATTTATAAACTTTTTTCCAGGATAACTAACAATTACAATATTTTTAATTGAAGGTATGTTTCTTAAAATTTCTGAAAGTCTCTCTAAAACATTAATTTTTTTTCCATTATAGAAATATTGATCAGTAATAAATAATACCTTTGGATTTATTTGAGAAAATCTTTCTATTACCCCCTTTGCTCCGAAATCTGGCGAACAAGAGGACCATATTGCTCCTATTGAAGATGTGGCCAAAAAAGCTTCTACAGTTTCAATAGTGTTTGGCATGTAAGCAGCTATTCTATCTTTTTTTTTAATCTCTTTATCTTTCAAGAACTGTATTAACTTACTTGTGTTTCCATTTAACTTGGCCCAAGTTCTCTCTTCTCTATAATTATTTTCACTTATAAAAGTTATAGCTTTTTCATTATTATTTTTGGATAATAAATTTTCAGCAAAATTTAATTTGCTTTTAGGTAGAAATTTATTTTTATAAAATATTCTGGATTTTTTAATTTTTTTATTACTTTTTATTCCTTTGATTTTGCTAAAATTCCAGAAAGTACTCCAAAATTCTGGGGAATTTTTAATGCTCCAATTTAGTATCTTTTGATAATCACCATTAAAATTTTTATTAAGTTTTTTAGAAATATATTTTTCAAAATTATTAAGAATTGAATTTTTTTTTTGATTTAGGGATGCTTGCCAAATTTTTTTGGTCATATTTTTTTTTCTAAATTACCATTATATAATTAATCTTATTTATGATAATCTAACTGAACTATATAAGTAAAATGAGAACTTTTTACCCTCCGATTCGATCATGTTTTAGTCTATTTTTGTTCTTTAACAGCAACAATATCTGGTAGGTAAAAAAAAAGATATACCAAAGATAGAAATGACTAAACACAAAATCACAGCTGTTCTTGGACCGACTAATACAGGAAAAACCCATCTCGCCATAGAGACTATGCTTTCTTTCGAGACTGGTATGATTGGATTTCCATTAAGATTATTGGCTAGAGAAGTTTATGACAAAGTAATTAAAAAAATTAGTGTTGATAAAGTAGCTCTGATCACAGGCGAGGAAAAAATAATCCCTCAAAATGCAAAATATTTCTTATGTACTGTTGAATCTATGCCTATAGACAAACATTTAGAATTTGTTGGAGTTGATGAAATACAAATGTGTGCTGATCATGAAAGAGGTCATATTTTTACAGATAGACTTTTAAATATGAGAGGAGAAAAACTCACAATGTTTATGGGATCTAATACGATTAAAAATATAATTTCTAGACTTGATGCAGATGTAGAGTTTATAAATAGAGAACGTTTATCAAAACTATCGTATACAGGTCATAAAAAAATTTCTAGAATAAATAGAAAAACAGCAATAATAGCCTTTTCTGCAGAAGAGGTTTATGCCATAGCAGAGCTTATAAGAAGACAAAAAGGTGGTGCTGCAATAGTGATGGGATCATTAAGCCCTAAAACAAGAAATGCCCAAGTAGAATTGTATCAGTCTGGTGATGTTGATTTTTTAGTTGCTACTGATGCTATAGGAATGGGAATTAATATGGATTTAGACCATGTTTTTTTTTCAAATCTTAAAAAATTTGATGGTAAAAAATTAAGAAAATTAAATCTCTCTGAAATTGGTCAAATTGCAGGTAGGGCTGGTAGATATCTTAATGATGGTAATTTTGGCATCACTGGTGATTGTAAAGAAATTACATCGGAAGATGTTGAGCTATTAGAAAATCATAAATTTGAAGAAATAAGAAATCTTTTTTGGAGAAATTCAAATCTTAACTTTAGTAATCCATTGAGTTTAATTAAATCACTTGAGGAAAAACCTCATACAGAATGGTTAAGAAAAATACACGAATGTGAAGACGAAAAAGCCTTAAAATATTTTTTAAGAGACAAAAGTTTGATTAATTTAGAATTTAATAAAAAATCGCTAAGCCTTTTATGGGAATGCTGCCAAATACCCGATTTTGTTAAGAAAACTTATGGAAATCACTATGAAGTTATTGGAAATGTATTTTCATTTCTAAACAGTGAAAAAGGGCAAATTAGTGATGAATTTATGAGATTACAGCTTATAAAGCTTGATAAATTAGACGGAAATGTAGATTCTTTATCAAATAGAATTGCAAATGTTAGAACTTGGTCTTATGTTTCTAATAAAAATAACTGGATTGAAAATCAAGACTATTGGATAGAAAAAACAAAACACTTAGAAGATAGACTTTCAGATAGACTTCATGAAGAACTTACAAAAACTTTTATTGATAAGAGAGCCAGTGTTCTTGCAAGAGGTTTAAAACAAGATATGGAATTTAAGACAGAAATTTTAGAAAATAACGATGTGATGATTGATGATCAATTCATAGGAAAAATAAGAGGTCTTAAGTTAGAGTTAGATTTTAAAAAAGGAGCGTTAGAAACTGACATTAAATCATTAAAAAAAGCAGCTAGGCAGTCTATTGGGCCAGAACTTGAAAAAAGAATTCAAATAATCATAGATACAGGATTAATTGAGTTGAATGATGATTTTAAAATTCATTGGAATAATTTTCCTATAGCAAAACTATCTGTTGGAAATGATTACTTAAATCCTAATTTTGAACTTATTATTGATGACACAATAGAGCAAAATACAAAACAAAAATTAGTTGACTTTATTCACAAGTGGATACAAACAAAAATTAACACAATTCTAAAAAGTCTTATTGATTTAAAAAATCTTAAAGAAAAAAATTCTTCAATTAAAGCATTAGCTTATCAACTTTATGAAAATAATGGGGTGTTAAAACGAGAGCAAGTTTCAGAATATTTAAAATCACTAGGTCAAAATGAAAGAAAAATTTTAAGAGATCTTGGTGTAAAGTTTGGAAGATATCATGTTTTTTTATATCAATTAATTAAGCCTGAGGCAGTATCACTCAGAACTTTATTGTGGAAAAATTTTCATCAAAAATATTATAAATTAAAACCTCCTACTTTTGGTCTTAATTTTTTAGATGATCAAGAATCTAAAAATAGAAATTTTATGCTCCTTTGTGGTTTTGAAAAATTTGATAACTTGTTTGTTAGAATTGATATTTTAGAGAGACTTTTCATGCAAATAATTAATTCTAACTCAAAAGAAAATAAAGAAATAAAGATGGTACCTGAGATGTTAAATCTTTTGGGTTGTAGTAAAGATAATTTTAAAAAACTTTTAAAGAAAATGGGATATAAAATTTTTGATAAAGAAGAAGAAACATTTTTCAAATACATCCCTATAAAACATATTAAAAAAAATCCAGTGAAAAAAATTTCTAGTGAAAATCCATTTAAAGTATTAAAAAATTTAAATCTTGGATAATTCTTATGTTTTTTAAAAAAAATAAAACAGAAAATAATTTTTTAATAAAAATTTGTGCTTTATTGATCCATGCAGCTAAAATAGATGAAAATTATACAAATATTGAAGAAAAAATAATAAGAAAAACTTTACTAGAACTAGGCTCTAATGAAAATGAATTGGATAAAACAATTATAGAAGCAAAAATTATTGAAGAAAATTCAAATCAAATTTTAGATTTTACAAGGGAAGTCAAAAATCTAACTGAAGAAGATAAGATTAAAATAATTGAGGCATTATGGTCTATAATCTACTCAAATGAAGATGCTGATATATATGAGACAAATTTGATGCGACGCCTTGCTGGCCTTCTATATATTGACAGTAAAACTATGGGAGATATTAAGAATAGAATTCAAAATAAAAAATCTTAGATGACTTACGTTGTAAATGATAAATGCATTAAGTGTAAATTAACTGATTGTGTTGATGTATGTCCGGTAGATTGTTTTTATGAAGGTAAAAATATGCTTGTAATTAAACCGGATGAGTGTATAGATTGTGGCGTTTGCGAGCCGGAGTGTCCTGTTGATGCTATAACTGCAGATACAGAACCTGGCAGTGAGAAATGGTTAGAAATCAATACAAAATATTCTGAAATCTGGCCTAATATAAGTGAAAAAAAAGATCCACCAACGGATCATGAAAAATTTAAAGATGAGCAAAATAAGTACGAAAAATATTTTAAAGAAAATCTTTAAAAGTAAGACAGAGAAAAAAGTGAAAAAAAAAGTAGCTAAACCAAAAAAAGTTAAAAAAGTAATCAAAAAAGTTGTAAAATCAAAAAAAGTTAAAAAAGTATCAAAGAAAGTTGTACCCAAAAAAACTAAAAAAATTATAAAAAAAACTTTTTCAAAAATAACCAAAATTAAAAAAATATCAAAAAAAAGTGAGATTCAAGAGGAAACAAAAGTAGATAATTTAAGAATTTCTAAAAGTAATGAGGTTAAGCCAGAAATAAAAAAAGTAAAAAAACAAGAAACTGAAAAAAGAGAATACAAGATTAAAGATCACGTTGTTTATCCAAAACATGGTGTCGGTCAAATTACAGAATTCAAAAAAATTAATATAGGTGGAATAGACGTTGAGACCTACGTAATAAAATTTGAAAAAGATAAAGCTAATGGTATGGTTCCAGTTAATAAACAATCTCATTTGAGACCTTTGGCTACCATCAATCAAGTAAATAAATGTATCTCTATTCTTAAGAGTAAACCAAAAATAAAAAGGTCAATGTGGAGTAGAAGGGCACAAGAATACGAAGCTAAAATCTCTTCGGGTAAAATTTATGAATTAGCAGAAGTTGTGAGAGATTTGAATAAAGGTGATGATCTTATGGTAGATCAATCTTACAGTGAAAGACAACTATTTGAAAAAGCTTATGAAAGAATATTGTCTGAATTTCAGATAGTTCTAAATGTGTCATTAGAAGATACTCAAAAGAAACTTGATAAAGCTTTAAAGAGAAATTTAGGTGGGCAAACTCAAACTGTTGCTTCTGCACCAAAAACTTCTTCTACAGAACTACCAGTAGAAGAACCTATCTCAGATACTGACGAACATTTAGACGAATAAAAAAAACGCCTCTCATAAGAAATATAATGAGAAGCGTTTTTAATAAAGATTAGTAAATTACTATCTTTTTCTTCTTTTAGCTTTTTTAGCCTTTTTTGCTTTTTTCTTAGTTTTCTTTGCTGCTTTTTTCTTAGTTTTTTTAGCAGCTTTTTTTCTTTTCTTAGGCATCTTTAGCTCCCTGTTTAAGTTTAACGAATCAAATTGATTCGCTGTTACTATATTTTTATTTTTTTATACAAGTTATGTCAATTCTTTAATTAAAACATAAATTTTAAAAAAAATTTTTTTTATTTTTATTTTTTTAAAATTTTTTTTTGATTAATTTTGTTAATGTTTATGCGGTTAATAATCAGATTTTTAAATATAATTTAATAAAGTTTTTCTAATTGATTTTTATATTTTTCAGTAACTTTTTTTCTTTTTACTTTCATTGTTGGTGTCATTAAACCATTTTCTATTGAAAAATTTTCATCAATTAATTGAATTTTTTTTATTTTTTCTAATAAAGTTAACTTTTTATTTATTTTTTCAATTACATTATTAATTTTTTCTTTTTCTCTCAAAAAATCTTTACTAGGCACTATTAATGCAACTAAATAATTTTTTTTATCCCCATAAACCATACATTGATCTATTTCTGGTTCATTTGTAATCATATTTTCAATTTTAGCTGGTGAAATGTTATCTCCTCCTGCGCTTACAATAATATCTTTTTTTCTATCAGTTATTTTTAGATAACCATCATCTGGATCTATTTCTCCAATGTCACCCGTATGAAGCCATCCATCAATAATAACTTCATCTGTCTCTTCTTTTTTATTCCAATACCCCAACATTACATTTTCCCCTTTAACTAAAATTTCTCCATCATCAGCAATTTTTACTTGGTTTCCTTTAAAAGGTGGTCCTACAGTTTCAACTTTTATCTTATCTATGGGGTTACAGCTTACTACTGGAGAAGTTTCTGTTAGACCATAACCTTGAAGCGTAGGCAGTCCTACAGAATTCAAAAATTCTCCTATTTCTTTATCTAGAGCACCTCCACCAGAAACAAATGCTTTTAGGTTTCCGCCAAACTGTTTTTTTATTTTTTTTCTGACTAGGGCTTCAACTATGATATTTAAAAACTTTTCTAAATTAGTCATTTTTTGGTTTAATAATTTTTTCTTACCCAATCGAATAGTTGCATCAATTAATTTAGCTTTTAAACCTGATTGTTTTTTTAAATTAATATTTATTTTATTATAAAGATTTTGATAAAATCTTGGAACAGCTGTCATAATTGTAGGTTTTGAATCAGATATATTTTCTAAAAGTTTTTCTATTTTTTCTGCATAAAATACTTTTGCTCCTACAGCGATTTGAACAAATTGTACGCTATGTTCATAAGAATGAGAGAGTGGAAGCCAAGTTAAAAATACCGGCCTTGTGTCTATGAGTGGTTTTAAAATCTCAGATGCTCCTACAAGATTATTCAAAATTCCACCATGACTTAAGATTACACCTTTTGGGTTACCCCCAGTTCCTGATGTATAAATTATACAGGCTGGTGAAGTTCTTTTTAATTTATTATTCTGTATCTTATCATCATCAAATAAATTATTTTTTAGTATCTTATTAAAATCTAAATATTTATTTTTATCTATTATGTTTAAGTTATTGGTTACTTTATTAACTTCATCTAGTGTTATTATTTTTTTTATAAATTTTTTTTCATTTATTGTATTATTCAATTTTTTAAGCATTTCATTGTTTGACACAATTACTAAGCTAGGTTCACAATCTTCAATTAAATATTTATAATCCTCTTCAGTGTATGTTGTATATGCAGGTACAGTAATTCCTCCTGAGAGCATAATTGCCATATCAGAAATAAACCACTCTGGTCTATTTTCAGAAACCAAAAGACACCTATCATTCTCTTTTATGTTTTCTCTAATTATTTTTGATAGTTTTAAAATATTATTTTGTGTTTCTTCCCATGTATATGTTTTTTTATTTAATGGGTTTAGCCACTCTAAAAAAATATCTTTTTTATTTTGTTTATTTGCTTGAAAAGAAAATAATTCAATTAAGTTGTTTAAATTATCTAAATTCATTATTTCTGGTGGGCGAAGAGAGAATCGAACTCTCACTTCTTGCGAAACACGATTTTGAGTCGTGCGCGTCTACCAGTTCCGCCATTCGCCCTTAATATTTATTAAATTATATTTAAATAGTATAAGAACTAAATTTATATTAAAACCAAAAAATGTTTCAAAGACTTTATAAAAAATGTTTGAATTTAGCTGGACATAAAAATTCAAACTTTTATTTAGGTCTTATATCTTTTATTGAAAGTTCATTTTTTCCTATACCGCCAGATGTAATGATTGTTCCAATGGTAATTGCTAAGAAAAAAGAATTTATAAAAATATTTTTAATAGCTTCTATATTTTCAGTTTTAGGAGGTATTTTAGGATATCTAATTGGCTACCTATTTTTTGATTTCGCAATGTATGTTATCGAATTTTATAATTATGAGGATAAAGTTGAAAATTTAAAATCAAGCATGTCTAAAGGGAGTGGTTTCCTTGCATGGTTAAGTATACTTTTTTTAGCAGGCTTTACACCTTTGCCATATAAAGCTTTTACGATCTCAAGTGGCTTAATTGCATTTAATTTACCTATTTTTATAATTGTTAGTCTATTTTCAAGGTCCCTTAGATTTTTTATTGTTGCATTTCTATCCTATAGATTTGGAGAATTATTTACTGAATATATGAATAAACATGGATCAAAATGGTTTACTGTTATTGGGATTTTAATAGTTATAGTATTTGTATTTATATATTTATTTTTAAAACTTAATGGCTGAAAATAGTAAAAATTTATTAATAAAACTTATCTTTTTAATCAGTATAATTGCTTTATCATCTGCGTTCTTTATTGAATATAAACTGGGTCATCAACCTTGTAATCTTTGTATTTTAGAACGAATACCATATCTGTTAGCAATTATATTAATTTTGTTAAATTATAAATTTAATCATCTTGAAAAATATTTTTTAATCCTACTTACAATTGTATTTTTAATTGCAACTATTCTATCTTTATATCATTTAGGTATTGAGCAAGGTTTTATTCAAGAATCAATGGTTTGTGATCTAAAAAATGGGTCAAATTTGTTGTCAAAAGAGGACATTTTAAAGCAATTACAAGAAAAAAGCGTTTCTTGCAAAGATGTAACATTTAAGATTTTTGGATTATCACTTACAACTTATAATATTTTAATATCTTTATTAATTACAATATACACAACAAAAATTTATTTGGATTATGACAAAAATTAACAATAAAAGAGTTGAAGAATTTATTAGAGTTGATCATGCAGGTGAAAGAGGTGCAATCAAAATTTATGAAGGCCAATTACTTGCTTTAAATACATTTATTAAAGATAATAGTTTAAAAAAAACTATTGAAGAAATGAAAGAACATGAAAAAGAACATTGTGAATTTTTTGAAAATGAAATTAAGAAAAGAAATATTCAACCAACAAAATTTTTGCCTCTATGGGATTTATTGGGAGTAGGGTTAGGATTTGGATCAACTTTATTAGGTAAAAAAGCTGCAATGCTTTGCACTGCTTCAGTAGAAGAAGTTATTGATAAACATTATCTCGACCAAATTAACCAACTTGGTAATGATGAAAAAAATCTTAAAAAAAAAATTATTAAATTTAGAGAAGATGAAATACATCACAAAGATATTGCATATGACGAGGGTGCAACAAAAAAAGGTGCCTACTCAATATTAGATAAGATAATTAAAACTGGCTCTAAAATTGCGATAAATATCTCTGAAAAAATTTAAGACTCTAACTCGACATCCCAATATAAATAGTCCATCCAACTTTTATGTAAAAAATTTGGTGGAAAATTTTTGCCATTCTTATGTAAATCTTCAGTGGAAGGTCTGTATGGGCTCTGGTTGAGTTTCATTCCTGAAAATTTTAATAATTTACCACCTTTTTTAACATTACAAGATGAACAAGCGGTTACTACATTGTCCCAATTAGTTTCACCTCCTTTTGATCTTGGTAATAAATGATCAAAAGTTAACTCTTCACTACTTCCACAATATTGACATGAAAATTTATCTCTTAAGAAAACATTAAATCTTGTAAAACTAGGTTTGGTCTGTGGAATAATATAATCTTTCAGTGCAATAACGCTTGGTAATTGCATATTAAATGAAGGACTTCTTATTGTTCTGTCATAGTTGCTGACAATAATGACTCTATCTAAAAAAACAGATTTAACAGTATCTTGCCATGACCATAAAGACAGTGGGTAATAGCTTAATGGCCTATAATCAGCATTAAGAACTAAAGCTGGACATTTTTCTAATGAAACATTTTGTTCAATAAAATTATTCATTAAGTATTTTTAACTTAGTTAAACTATTTTATCAATATCAAGAGATATTAAAATTTTTTTAAAATATAATTAAGAGCTGTACTTGAGGCTTCTATAGGAATATGATGATCACAATTTTTTATTAAAAGTGTTTGAACTTCAATACTGTTTCTAATTAAAAAATCTTTTGCCTCTAACAAATGAGTAGAAGGTACCACTTGATCTGCATCACCATGAATTAATAATGTTTCTGTTGAATTTTTGATTCTTGGTTTTAAATTGTCTTTATCAATTATTTTTCCAGAAAAACCGATAATGCATAAAAATTTTTCTTCTACAGTTAAACCAACATTAAGCGACATCATACAGCCCTGGCTAAATCCCGATAAGCATATCTTATCATTTGTTAAATTAAATTCTTTTTTAATTTCGTCAATAAACTTTTTAATTTTTTCCTCAGCCTTCAATGATTGCTCAACTATGTAACTAGAGTCTTCTTTAGTAAGATCAAACCATTGGTATCCTGATGGATTTATTGGGCAAGTTTCATGCCCATTAGGACAAATAAAAACTGTATTAGGTAAATGTCTTTTCCAGTTTAAGGTCAACATACTAATATCATTTCCATCTCCACCGTATCCATGGAGTAAAATAATAGCATTTTTAATTTCAGTGCCTTCTTCTGGCTTAATTATTATTGAATCTAGGCAAAATGTCATAGTTAATTATTTATGTTTTTTATTTCGTAAAACAATCTACAATATTTATATGCCTTCAGGAATATTTGTAAAAATCCTATCTATAGTTCTTTTAATAGCTGTAGGAATTGTTTTAATTTTAGGAATTGGAACTCTTTTTAAAGGAGGAGAAACCAGCAAAAAATATTCAAATAAATTGATGCAACTAAGAGTTCTTCTTCAATTCATAGCCATACTTATTCTTGTGGGGTTTGCTTATTTTTTTAAAAACTAATTATAGGTTTTTAGCCAACCTATAAAGTTTTCATCATCAAAATCTATTGATCCAATTATTCTTGCAAACTCTTTTCCCTCTTTATCAATAAGGATTGATGTCGGAACTCCACGTAAACTAAATGTTTTTGCAAGTGTGGTTGGGGCATCAAAATATGGCTCAAGATTTTTAATATTAAACTCTTTAAAAAAACTATCAATTTTATTTATACTTTCTTTAGATATATTAATTACAAAAACTTTTAAATTACTCAAATCTTCATTAATTTGCAGCCTATCTAAAGATGGCATTTCTTCTTTACATGGCTCACACCAAGTAGCCCAAAAATTTAATAAGATTAAATTTCCATTGAATTCATTTAAATTAATTCTTTTATCCTTTTTGTCTAAAAAAATAACATTATCATAGACTTTTAGATCTTTATGAATGACAATATTTTTTATTTCGGATACATCATTGGCAAAGACATTAGTTGTCAAAAAAATAAATATTATTAAAAATCTCATGTTAAATAGATATAATTAAATACCATGGCAAAAAATAAAAACAACCAAGCAATATGGAATATTCGTATCAAGAATAGTGCATCAAGCTTATTTCAAAAAGTTGGTAATTCAATTGATATTGATAAACGACTTTATAAAGAAGATATTAAAGGGTCAATTGCTCATGTTGAGATGTTATTTAAACAAAAAATTATTTCTTTTAAAATCAAAAATAAAATTATCTATGGGCTTACGAAAATAGAGAAAGAAATTTCTAAAAAAAAATTTGAGTTCAATAAAAAATATGAAGATATTCATATGAATATAGAAAAAAAACTTTTTCAAATAATAGGAGAAGAAGCGGGTTACATTCACACCGCAAGATCAAGAAATGATCAGGTAATTACTGACTTTAAAATTTGGATAAGATCTTCAACTAAGGAGATAAATATCGCAATAGATAAAGTAATTAAAAGCACTTTAAAATTAGCAGAGAAAAATATAGATACTATTATGCCTGGCTTTACTCATCTTAAAAATGCACAGGCTATATCTTTTGCCCACTACCTAATGGCTTATGTCGAAATGTTTAACAGAGATAAAAAAAGATTTACTAATAATTTAGAAAGTTTAGATGAAAATCCTTTGGGTGTTGCCGCACTAACAGGAACTTCTTTCAATATTGACAGAAATTATACAAGTAAAAAACTAGGATTTAAAAAACCAACAAATAATTCAATTGACACTGTTTCAGATAGAGATTTTGTTTTAGATTTTTTATATAGTGTTTCTGTATGTTCAATGCATATTTCAAGAATAGCTGAAGAACTTATTATTTGGAGTTCAGATGGTTTTAATTTGATCCACCTTTCAGATAAAGTTGTAACAGGTTCATCAATAATGCCTCAAAAGAAAAATCCAGATTTACTAGAATATTTACGAGGAAAATCTGGAAATAGTTATGGTAATTTATTTTCAATGCTTACTATTCTAAAAGGCCTTCCACTATCTTACTTTAAGGATCTTCAAGATGATAAGGAGATTGTTTTTAAATCAAATGATACTTTGATTAACTGTCTTAAAATCTTTGATGAAATACTTAAAAATACCAGTGCTAATAAAAAAAAAATGCTAGAGCTTGCAAGCTCTGGGTACATCACATCAACTGACTTAGCAGATTATCTTGTAAGAAATCATTCAATGTCTTTTAGAAAAGCTTATCAAAAAACAGCAGCTATAGTTAATTTGGCTGAGAAAAAGAAAAAGAAACTTGAAGAATTAAGTATGAAGGAATTAAAAAAGATTGAACCAAAGTTAACAAATGATGTTTTAAAAGTGTTTGATTTGAAGAATTCTGTTAATTCGAAAAAATCTTATGGAGGAACATCTTTTGATAATATTAAAAAAATGATAATAAAATATAAAAAACATTAATGATAAAAAAAATAAGCTTAATTTTTTTGTGTTGCTGCTTAATTGTTTCTTGTGGAAAAAAAGGTGATCCTGAATACAAAGAGCCAAAAAAAAAGGCTGAATTTAAAACTATCCTTATTAATAAGGTTTAATGAAATACATTGATAACAAACTTAAAATTGAAAAAGTTAAAGTCCAGGATATTGCAAAAAAATATGGTACACCAACCTATTGCTATTCTTATGATAGATTAAAACAAAATATTAATAATTTTCAAAAAAATTTTAGGTCCTTTTCTCCATTAATTTGTTTTGCAGTAAAGTCTAACACTAATGTTAATCTGATAAGAGAAATAAAAAAATTTGGACTTGGAGCAGATGTAGTGTCAAAGGGAGAACTTATGATAGCTTTAAAAGCGGGTGTAAGCCCAAAAAAAATTGTTTTTTCAGGAGTTGGCAAAACATCCGAGGAAATAAATTTTGCAGTTGAGAAGAAAATATTATTAATTAATGCTGAGTCTGAGAGTGAAATAAGAGAAATTGATAGAATTGCAAAAATAAAAAAAAGAAAAGTAAAAATTGGAATTAGATTAAATCCAAATACAGATGCAAAAACCCTAAGTCAAATTTCAACTGGAAAAAAAGAAAATAAATTTGGAGTAAATGAAAAAATATTTTTTAAACTTGTGAATTTTTGTAAAAGTTCAAAAAATATTGATCTAAAGTGTCTTAGTGTTCATATCGGAAGTCAGATTTTAGATTATAAACCTTATGAAAAAATGCTTAAAGTAATTGATAGAATAATACATAAAATTAACCATGGGTTTGAATTCATTGATCTTGGTGGTGGTATGGGAATTTCATACACACATGAAGATAGAAAACTTAATTATACAAAATACAATGAAATAATAAAAAAATTTTTGAAAAAACATAAATCAAAAATTATATTTGAACCCGGAAGATCAATAATAGGAAACACCGGAACTCTTATTTCTAAAATAATTTACATTAAAAAAAATGACTCAAAAAATTTTATAATCTTAGATGCGGCTATGAATGATTTAATAAGACCAGCATTGTATGGAGCACGTCATAAAATTCTTCCGTCTATAAAAAGTAAAAAAAAATCAAACAAAACTTATGAATTTGTTGGACCAATATGTGAAAGTACGGATAAATTTAACACTTTAAAAAATTTTCAAGAATTGAAAGAGAAAGATTTAATCACAATATGTGATGTTGGGGCCTATGGAATGTCGCTTAGCTCTAATTATAATGTTAGATTAAAACCACCAGAAATATTGATTAAGGGATCAAAAATTAAAGTTATAAGAAAAAAACAAAAGTATAAAGACTTGATATAACTTTTGATCATAATGATTAGAAACTTTATATTTTCAATTTTTTTCTTTTTAGGGATAATTTTAATTTCATTAATTTTCATACCTGCATTTTTTTTACCTCAAAAAGTAATTTTATTTGGTGGAAAACTAATGGGGTATTGGACTGAATTGTGTCTAAAAATTTTTTTATCAACTAAAATAATAATCAAAGGCAAAGAGAATATTATTAATAATGAAAAATTTTTCATTGGTGCATCTCATCAATCTATGTTTGAAACATTTTATCTTCAAACAATTTTCAATTCTCCAGTCTTCATCTTAAAAAAAGAATTATTATTAATTCCTATTTTTGGCTGGTATTTAAAAAAAATTGGTTCTATTTCGATTAAAAGAAATAAGATTACTAAGGATAATTTAGGATTTTTTGAGGATATTGCTAAAATTATTTCTAGCTCAAAAAGACCACTAATAATATTTCCTCAAGGTACAAGAGTTTTGCCTAACGAAAGACCGCCTTTTAAAAAAGGTGCTTCAAGAATTTATGAAGAATTAAAAATTCCATGTCAACCTGTTGCTATTAACTCTGGATATGTTTGGCCAAAAAAAGGTCAAAAATCAAGTCATAAAATAATTACTATTTCAATTTTAAAACCTATAGCTGCTGGACTTACAAAAGAAGAATTTATAAATAATTTAGAAAAAAATATATACGAAGAATTAGATTTGCTAAACTAGCCCTTCATCGGCATTATTACAAATATACTGTCAAAATCACCTGGGTCTTTTATTAACGCTGGTGAGCCAGTATCATTAAAAAATATTTCAACTCTTTCTCCATCTAATTGCGATGCTACATCAATTAAATATCTTGAGTTAAAACTTATCTCCAAATCATGATCAAACTTTACACTTAAAGTTTCCTTACCATCTCCACTATTTGTATTATTAACCGAGAGATCCAAAGTATCTTTTGATAAATTAAATTTTACTCCATCTTTTTTATCTAAAGAAACAGAAGCAACTCTATCAACTGAATTTAGAAATAATTTTAGATCTATTTCTAATTTTTTTTGGTTATTTTTAGGTATCACTTGGATATAGTTTGGAAATTTTCCATCAATTAACTTAGAAATTAAAATACTATTATTTAACTCAAATTTAATTTTCGATTTAAGATTGGAAACTTTAACATCACCATCATAACTATCCAATAATGAACATAACTGAAAGATCGTTTTTTTTGGAAGTATAATTGGTTCAAAATCAATTTTTTGATCTAATCTAATTTTTGAAATTGACATACGATGACTATCTGTCGCAACAGCAGTCAAATAATTTTTATCCTCAACTTCGGTCTGATGAAAATATATGCCACTTAAATAATGTCTTGTTTCATCATTTGAAACAGAAAATTTACATTTATTTAATAGTTTCAAAAGTTGTTTTGATTTTATAACAAACTCATTTTGATTGAAATTTTCATCCGTCAATGGAAATTCTGTGGCACTAATACAATTTAAATTAAAAATAGACTTTTCTGACTCAACTTGTAATTTACTAATATCTGTTAATGACAAATTGATTTTTTTTCCAGAAGAAAACTTTCTAACGATGTCATACATAATTGAAGAAGTTGTTGTAGTTTTTCCTTCTTCCAATACTTCAATATTGTTTAATTGGTGAATAAATATTAAGTCTAAATCTGTAGCCGTGATTGTTAATTTTGAATTACTAACATCTAGTAAAATATTAGATAAAATTGGCAGAGTGCTTCTTTTTTCAATAACTCCCTGACAGTAATTTAAAGCTTGTTGAAGGTCTTGTTGATTAACGTTAAATTTCATTATCTTTATTATTATATAGTATCTGATTTTTTAACTTATTGATATTATCAACCATCTCTGGGTCCTTTTCCTTAATTTTTTCAATAGTTTTCACTGAATGTATTATTGTCGTATGATCTCTATTAGAAAACTCTCTACCTATCTCAGGCAAAGATTTTGATGTTAAAATTTTTGTCAGATAAATAGCCGTTTGCCTTGGTCTAACCAAATATCTTGATCTTCGTGATGACAACATTTCATTTTTACTAATTTTAAAAAACTTACAAACTATGGTTTGAATTAAATCAATTGTAACCTTATTTTCAGCTAGATTTAATAAGTCTTTTAAAATGACCTTTGTTTCAGACAAATTAGGAGCCTTATTATATATTCTCGAAAACGAAACTACTCTATTTATTGCACCGACTAGCTCTCTGATACTTGCTGAAATTTCTTTACTTATAAAATCTTGTATATCTTTAGAAACTTGTAGCTGATCTGCATACAAACTATTTAATTCCTCAGTTTTTTTTTCAACAATTTTTTTTCTTAGTTCAAGGTCAGGTTTTTGAATATCAACCACTAAACCACCTGAAAATCTTGACTTAATTCTATCCTGAATTCTTGAAAGTTTATTTGGAGCTCTATCAGCTGACACAATTATTTGTGAACCTTTGTCTAACAATGCATTAAATGTGTGAAAAAATTCCTCCTGCATAGCTTCCTTGCCACTAATAAATTGGATATCGTCAATTAACAAAATATCTGTATTTCTAAAATATTCTTTAAACTTAACCATATCATTTGCTTTTATTGATTTAACAAATTGATACATAAAACGTTCTGCTGATATAAACATTACTTTATTATTATCTTTTAACTCTAAACCAATAGAGTTTAAAAGATGAGTTTTTCCCATACCAACACCTCCATAGATATAAAGTGGATTATAATGCGATGTGTTTTCAGAAACTTTTAGAGATGCCTCATAAGCAAGTTTATTGCTAGTGCCTATTATAAAATTATCAAATCTTTTATTAGGATCAATTCTATTATATTGAAGATACGAGTCTTTTATAAATGAAACATTCTCATTTCTTTCTAAAGGTTTTTTTATAACTTCATTTGTTTTTTGTAATGTATCTTGATCGTCTATTTTAAATTCAATTCTAATAATATCTTTTTTATATAATCGAATAATTTGTAAAATTTGATCTAAATATCTCGACGTGATCCAGTCCCGAATAAATCTTGTTGGAACTGATAACAAAAGATAATTATTAAATTCGTCTACAAATGTAATTTTTTTAAGCCAACTTTCATAAATGTCTAAACCTAGCTTACTTTTCATCTCGTTTTGAACTAGCTTCCATTCAAAATTTTCAGGGTTTAAATTATTAATATTTGTAGATTTATTCATAACTTGTAGGAGAATCTCAGTTAGAACTAATTAAAAAAATTTGCAACAAGTTAATAAAAAAATTTAAAAATAAATAAAATCTATGATTGTAGTTTTTTAATTTAAAAAAAAATAAATTTGTAAAAAAATTTTTAACTCTTAAAAAAAATTATATTCACAATTGAATCAAACATAGATTGAATCAAACATAGATTGAATACAATCTATTAATTATTTACTAAGTCTAAATGTAGTGATAGTAAAATGATTTTTGAATATATGCAGTGGATACTAAAAGTTGTCTTTTAAAAAGATAAAATAAAAAATTTAGATTGAATATATCTTTTTAGTAATTCTAGAAACATTTCTTGATGCATTTTGCTTTTTAATGATCCCAGTTTTAGCAATCTTCATTAATTCAGAATTCAATTTTGGCAAGAATTTTAAAGCTTCGTCCTTCTTTTTATCTTCAATCAAAAGGTTCATTTTCTTTAGAGCGTTTCTAAATCTACTTTTTCTTGCTTTATTTACTGCTGTTTGTTTAGAAATTCTTCTAATTCTCTTAATTGCTGATTTTGTGTTTGCCATATTCGCAGGGGTATAGCTTGAGAATTTAAAGTGGTCAATAAAATAATTGACTATTTTTGGCAAGATTCACAAAAAAAAGTTGATCTATTTGAACTTATTTTTTTTTTAATCAGATCAGCACATCCAAAATTTTTACAACTCATACCTTGTTGTTGATAAACTTTAAATTCATTTTGAAATCCTCCCTTTGACCCTGACGTATTTTTAAAATCCCTAATACTAGAACCTCCTTTACTTATAGCTTTTAAAAGAATTTTTTTTGAATTTATTATAATTTTTTTACATTCTTCCTTGCTCAAAAAACAAACTTTTCTATAAGGGTTTATTTTACTTTTGAATAGTATCTCGCTTGCATAAATGTTTCCTATTCCTGATACAAATTTTTGATCAAGCAAAAGACTTTTAACATCTCTATTTTTACACTTAAAATAATTAAAAACATAAGTTAAATTAAAATTTAAATCAAATGGTTCTGGGCCAAGATGATTAAATCTTTCTTTTAATTTTTTTTTATTTTCTATAATCTGAAAAAAGCCAAATCTTCTTGGATCATTATAAACAAACTTTAATTTATCAAAAATTATCTCAACATGATTATGTTTTTTTGGAAGGAATGGAGAATTATAAAAACTTGCGTTCGTAATTATATTATTCATCTTGTTTTCGATGATATGAATAGTCCCCGACATACCTAAATGAATTAAACAATAAGTGTCTTTTGAAAGATATAAAATTAAATATTTAGAAAATCTTTCTACTTTAATTATTTTCTTATTTTTAAAATAGTTGCTAAAATCTAATGGTATTTTAAATCTTAAATTTCTATTTCTAACTATTACTTTTTTTACCTTTTTTTGTTTAATCTTTTTATTTAATGACTGTCTAACAATTTCTACTTCTGGTAATTCTGGCATTTAATACTATATTGAATATAATTTTTTTTTTATGCAACAATATCTTCAAAATAAAAAAGGGCTAGTAGATGGTGTTTTTAATCAAGTGTACAATAAATATGACTTGATGAATGACTTTATGTCTTTTGGTGTTCATAGATTTTGGAAAAAAAGTCTAATTAATATGATGAGCCCTTCCTTAAATAAGAATTTAATAGATGTTGCTTGTGGTACGGGTGATATAGGTAAGCTTTTTTTAGATAGTACCAATAAAGATATGAAAGTCACTTGTGTTGATCCAAATAAAGGAATGCTGGAACAAGGTAGAAAAAAATTGTCAAATTATAAAAATATAAAATGGATAATTTCACCAGCAGAAAATCTACCATTACCAGATAATACTTTTGACTTTTATACTATAAGTTTTGGTCTTAGAAATACTAAAAACTTAAATAAAGCCCTTTCAGAGGCTTATAGGGTTTTAAAACCAGGTGGACGTTATCTGTGCCTTGAATTTTCAAAAATTCAGAATTCAAATTTAGAATTTATTTATAAAAATTATTCAAAAATAATACCTATCATTGGTGAATTTGTTGTTGGTGAAAAAGAACCTTACGAATATTTAGTAAAGAGTATTGAACAATTTATCAATCAAGAGGAGTTGATTGATTTAATGAAAAAAAATAATTTTCATAAATGCACTTATAGAAATTTTTCTGGAGGGATCGTTTCAATTCACAGTGGATGGAAATTATAATGATTAGAAAGCTAATAACTTTATTTAAATTAGGAAGGAAAATTGCTAAATCTGACATTTTAAATATTACTTCAAAATTTAAACAACCACCTTTAGCTATAAAAATTATTTTTCAAATTTTGTCTTTTTCATTTTCCAAAAAACAACAAAATAATTTTAATCAAAATGAGGGGGAAAGACTTTCTAGCTCATTAGAGTCAATGGGAACTACTTTTATAAAACTTGGACAATTTCTAGCAACAAGACCAGATATTATTGGGGAAGAATTATCTGCTAAGCTTGAAAATTTACAAGATCGACTTCCTCCTTTTTCAATTAATCATGCAAAAGAAATAATAAAAAATGATTTAGGTAATGACACTTATAATTCAATTATAGATTTAAGTGAACCTGTAGCAGCTGCTTCTATTGCACAAGTACATAAAGCAAAAATTAATGATAACGGAACAATTAAAGATGTGGCTATTAAAATTTTAAGACCAGATATAAAGAAAATATTTAACGAAGAGATCGATGCCATGATGTTATTTGCTTTCATCATCGAGTCATTTGTAAAAAAAACCAAAAGATTAAAGCTTGTTGAAGTTGTTTTTCTATTAAAAGAAATAACTAATCTTGAGATGGATTTAAGGTTTGAGGCAGCAGCAGCAAATGAATATGCTGAAAATACGAAAAATGATGTTGGGTTTCAAGTACCTCAAATTTATTGGAATTTTACTAGTGAAAATGTGATGACTTTAGATTGGATAGATGGTGTTTCAATAAGAGAGACTGAAGAACTAAAAAATAGAAATCTGGATACAAATAAAATTGCTGAAGATATAATCCAGCATTTCCTAAGACATGCAGTTAGAGATGGTTTCTTTCACGCAGATATGCACCAAGGAAACATTTTTATTGATAATAGCGGTCAAATAGCACCTATTGATTTCGGTATCATGGGAAGATTAGATAAAGTCAGTAAAAGGTTTTTGGCAGAAATACTATTCGGTTTTATTCAGAGAGATTATAAAAAAGTAGCTGAAGTTCATCTAGTTGCAGGATTAGTACCAAATAACGTTCCTATTGACGATTTAGCACAAGCATTACGATCAATAGGTGAGCCCATTTTTGGACAAGCTGTAAAAGATATTTCAGGTGGCAAATTATTAAAACAATTATTTGATGTGACTGAAAAATTTAATATGCAAACGCAACCTCAGCTTTTAATGTTGCAAAAAACAATGGTTGTTGTTGAAGGCGTTGCAAGAAAATTAAACCCTAACACTAATATTTGGACAACATCAAAACCAGTGCTTGAAAGCTGGTTAAAAGAAACGAAAGATCCTATAAATAATTTAAACGAAACACTCAAAAATACTTCTGAAGTTATTAAAAGATTACCTGAATTTCCTGAAATTATGGATAAAGCAAATCAAGCTTTAACATTTTTAGCAAGTGGCCAAATTCCTCAAAATTCAAACTCATTTACCGCTTTAAATGATAAAAAATCTGAAATGATTGCATTTAGAAACCAATCTATTATTGGCTTATTAGGTCTTGTAATTATTGGACTATTAGTATTTTAATTCTGCAAAATGAAAAATCTTTTAAATAAAAAAATTCTATTAATTATATGTGGTGGAATTTCTGCATACAAGAGTCTTGAAACAATAAGACTTTTTAAAAAAAATGGAGCAGAGATTAAAACTATACTTACTAGTAGTGCAAAAGAATTCATTACTCCTCTTTCTATTGCCTCTCTTTCTCAAGGAAAAGTTTACAGTGAATTATTCAATGTTGAAAATGAAACTGAAATGGATCATATCGCTCTATCAAGGTGGGCTGACATAATTTTAATATCTCCTGCTACAGCTAATACTATTTCTAAATTAGCACAAGGCACAACTGATGATCTTGCTTCAACAGTGGTATTAGCATCAGATAAAGATATTTATTTAGCTCCAGCGATGAATGTTAGGATGTGGGAACATCAATCTACAAAACAAAATTTAAAAAAACTTAAAAGCTTTGGTTATAAGGTAATTGGACCAGAAATTGGGGAAATGGCTTGTGGAGAATATGGAGAAGGCAAAATGTCAGATCCAATTACTATTTCTACGGAAATAGACAATTATTTTTTAAAACAAAAAAGCAATAAAAAACTCAAGGCAATAGTCACCGCAGGTCCAACAAATGAATATATAGATCCTGTTAGATTCTTAACAAATAAATCAAGTGGTAAACAAGGATATGAAATTGCTAAGTCTTTATCTAAAAAAGGTTTTGATACAACTCTAATTTCTGGACCAACAAGTCTAAGTATTGATGAAGATATTAAATTAATTAAAGTAGAAACTGCTGACCAAATGTTGGTTGCTACTCAAGAAAATTTGCCAGCTGATGTAGCAATTTTTTCAGCTGCAGTTGCTGATTTTAAAATAAATAAAAGATTTAAAAGCAAAATAAAAAAACAAGATTTTTTAAAATTAGATTTAGAAAAAAATGTAGATATTTTAAGCTATGTTTCTAATCATAACTCGATGAGACCAAATCTTGTAATAGGTTTTGCAGCTGAAACTGATAAAATTGAATTAAATGCAAAAGAAAAATTAAATAAAAAAAATTGTGATTGGATTATCGCCAATGACGTATCAAATAAAAAAATTGGTTTTGACTCTGATTATAATGAGGTAACAATTCATTACAAAAATCAAGATATAAAACCAGAAAACCTTTCATATAAGAAGAAATCTGAAATATCTGATGAAATAGTTGATAGAATAATTTATCAATTAAATTAATGGTAAAAGTTCTTTTAAAGAAATTGGATGCATCTGTTGAGCTACCTTCATATAAAACTGATGGAGCATCAGGTATGGATTTAATGGCATTTATCAAAGAACCTATAAATTTAAAACCTTATACATCTTGCTTAGTTCCAACAGGTATTTCTGTAGCATTCTCAGGTGAATTTGAAATTCAAATAAGACCTAGGTCTGGCTTAGCAGCTAAAAATAGTATTAGTGTTTTAAACACACCTGGTACAGTTGACAGTGATTATAGAGGTGAAATTAAAGTAATTTTATTTAATCATGGAAGTAATGATTTTTTAATAAATAACAGAGATAGAATTGCTCAAATGGTATTAACACCAGTTGTTAAAATGGACTTTGAAGAAACAGATAATCTTCCAAATACAGTAAGAGGCGATGGTGGCTTTGGTTCAACTGGGAAATGACTTTAAAACTAGGTAAAAAAGAAATTCAAAAATTTTCGAGACAAATAATTTTAAAAGATATTGGAGCTTTAGGTCAAAAAAAAATTCTAGATTCTAAAGTTCTTATAATTGGCATGGGAGGATTGGGTTGCCCCGTTGCAGAATTTTTAACTAGATCAGGAATCGGTACATTAGGAATTATAGATCATGATATTATTAGTGCTTCTAACATTCATAGACAAAGCTTATATAATGAAAAGGATTTAAATAAGCTAAAAATTAAAGTAGCCCAGAAAAAATTAAAGTATATTAATCCAAAAACTAAAGTTAATACTTTCACTGTTAAATTTGACAATAAAAATTCAGACAAAATAATAAAAAATTATGACTATATTGTTGATGGTACAGACAATTTTAAAAGTAAATTTTTAATAAATGATTTAAGTCTTAAATATAAAAAAACTCTTGTTACTGGGGCTATAAGTAAATTTGACGGTCATATTTTCACTTTTAACTTTAAAAATAAAAAAGATCCCTGTTTAAGGTGTTTTTATCAAGAAGAAACTATTTCGGATGACATTTTAAACTGCGAATACGAAGGAATTTTAGGGACTGTAGCTGGTATAGTGGGAACTATGCTGGCTAATGAGATATTAAAAAAAATACTAAATATTGGTCAAAATTTAGAACGCTCAATATTAGTTATAGATTTATTAAATTTAAATTTTAGAAAAGTAAAAATAAATAAAAGAAAAAGATGTAAATGTAGCTAATGAAAAAAAAAATTTATACTTTATTTTTTTTAATATTTTTTATTTCTTATAATACTTCAGCTGAAACTTTTTTATCTTTAAAGAAAAATAAAGTTAATGTTCGGTATGGTCCCAGCTTTGACTCTGATGTAAAATATGTTTATAAAAAAATTAATCTTCCACTTAAACAGATAGATAAAAAAGAAAATTTTAGAAGAATAATTGACATGAAAAATAACAGTGGATGGATTCATGTTTCTCAATTAAAAAATAATAACTCTGTTATTTCAACTGATTTAAAAATTTTATTTAAAAAACCAACATTATTTGCAAAACCAATCGCTCAATTAAAGAAAGGTAGATTGCTTATCATTAAAGAATGTAAAAAAAAATGGTGTAGTATAGAAACTGGAAAATTTTCTGGTTGGGTAGATAAAGAAAATCTGTGGGGAATATCTAAGTAATTAATTTTTAAAAGGGTTTTCAAGGACACAAGCTACAAGATGAACTCGTGCTTGCTCACCACCATTAAAAAAATTGTGGTATTTAGTGTTGTTTGTAATCCATACACTTCCATCTGCTGGTAAATGTTTTGCAACATTTTCTATAACCATTGAGCATCCTGCATTAGTTACGATTGGTATATGTAATCTACATTCTGGATCTTTATGCCAACTTAATGTTGATCTTGGTTCCTTTAATAAAAGTCTTACTCTTCCGAGTTTAAATCTTTTACTCAATACCTCATATACTTCACTAAAATATGTATTATTAAATTCTGGTACTAGTTGAGTATATTTAGATTCATCAATATCAATGTCTCTTGATACTTCTTTACCAGTTTCATCAGCTATGGTCCAATATTTACCTCGAATATTATTTCCTTTAATAGAATTCTCATCTTTAGGAATTTGATTTAAAGAAATTGCTCCAAAGTGAGTAACTCCTGGAGAGTTAAATTTATTATTTTCAAGAATTAAGTCTAAATCTTTTCTTAATCTTGAAATATCAAATTTTAATTCAGGTACCTTATAAAAATCTTCAAAACTTACTTGAACCATAATGTCTTATTTTATTAATTTAGATCAAAACGATCTGCATTCATAACTTTTGTCCATGCAGATATAAAATCATTAACAAATTTGTCAAGTGAGTCATCAGTTGCATAAACTTCGGCTAAGGCTCTTAGTTGAGAATTTGATCCAAAAATCAAATCTGCTCTAGTTCCAGTCCATTTAACTTTATTTGTTTTACGATCCTTACCTTTGAAGATGTCTTCTTTGCTTGAAGTCTCTTTCCATTTTATATTCATATCTAAAAGATTAACAAAGAAGTCATTTGTAAGTTTTCCTTGTTTTTTAGTAAATACGCCGTAGCTAGAATTATCAAAATTAGCTCCCATAACTCTCATTCCTCCGACTAGAACTGTCATTTCAGCTGCAGTTAACTTTAATAATTGAGCTTTATCTATTAATAATTCCTCAGCTATTGTCGAGTTATCTCCCTTAGCATAATTTCTAAATCCATCAGCAACAGGTTGAAGTAGGCCAAATGAATGAATATCTGTTTGATCCTGAGTAGCATCACCTCTACCTGGTCTAAAAGGAACTTTTACTCTTTTACCAGCTGCTTTTGCCGCTTGTTCAATTCCAACACATCCACCTAGAACAATCAGATCTGCTATAGATACTGATTTGGACTTGGTATTAAAAGATTTTTGTATTTTCTCATAAACCTTAATTACTTTTGATAATACAGGTGGATTATTAACTTTCCAATTTTTCATTGGAGCTAATCTTATTCTAGCACCATTTGCTCCACCTCTTTTATCAGAAGATCTATAAGTTGATGCTGAAGACCATGCAACTGAAACAAGTTTTGATACTGATAATCCTGAACTTGCAATTTTTCTCCTCAAAGACTCAATTTCACTATTTTTTAGTTTATAATTATTTTTAGGAACTGGATCCTGCCAAATTAAATTTTCTTTAGGCACTTCAGGTCCTAGGTAATTTACTTTAGGTCCCATATCTCTATGAGTTAGCTTAAACCAAGCTCTTGCAAACGCATCAGCAAACTCATCTGGATTAGCATGAAAATGTCTTGAAATTCGACCAAAACCTGGGTCCATTCGCATAGATAAGTCAGTTGTTTGCATCATTGGCATATTTTTTTTGCCTTTAATATGTGCGTCTGGTGTCATTTCAATTGCTTTACCATTTCTTTTTGGTTTCCATTGATAAGCTCCTGCAGGACTTTTTGTTAGTTGCCATTCGTTACCAAATAGATTGTCAAAATAACCCATGTCCCATTTAATTGGGTTAGAGGTCCAGGCTCCTTCAATACCACTACTTATTGTGTCGGCTCCAATTCCACTTTTATAACTACTGTTATAACCAGTTCCTTGTTCTTGAATTTTTGATCCTTCTGGCTCTGGGCCTTTGTAAGATTCAGATGCTGCACCATGAGACTTACCAAAAGTATGACCACCAGCTACTAATGCAACTATCTCATAATCATTCATAGCCATCCTTCCAAAAGTTTCTCTTATATCTCTTGCAGCTTTAAGAGGATCCGGATTCCCGTCTGGACCTTGAGGATTAACGTAGATTAATCCCATTTGAACAGCACCTAATGGATTTTCAAGTTCTCTTTTTTTATTGTAACGATTGTTTCCTAACCATTCTTTTTCTGAACCCCAATAAATATCATCTTCGGGTTCCCAAATATCTTCTCGACCACCACCAAATCCAAAGGTTTTTAATCCCATAGACTCGATTGCAACATTTCCCACTAGCACAAATAAATCAGCCCAGGAAATTCTTTTCCCATATTTTTTTTTAATAGGCCAAAGTAATAATCTTGCTTTGTCTAAGTTAACATTATCTGGCCAACTATTTAATGGTGCAAATCTTTGATTTCCAGTTCCAGCTCCACCTCTACCATCTCCAGTTCTGTAAGTTCCAGCAGCATGCCACGCAAGTCGAACCATTAGAGGACCATAATGACCATAATCAGCAGGCCACCAACTCTGAGAGTTGGTCATAAGCTTTTTAAGATCATTTTTTAAAGCTTTGTAGTTAAGTTTTTTAAATTCTTTTTTGTAATCAAATTTTTTATCAAAAGGGTTTACTAGTTCTGAATGTTGACTTAAGACTTTTAAATTTAAGCTATTTGGCCACCAATCTTTGTTGGTTTGGCCTTTACCAGTTGGATGTTTTTGAGGAATTCCCTCTCCATGAAATGGACATTTGCTTATTTCTTTTCTTATTTCACTACTCATTTGATTACCCTTTTTATTAATATTTACCCTAAATAATTTTTTCTACTTTGTAATGATTCTAAACAAGTAGTCAAGAAATTCAAGCTAATTTGTGCTAAGTTGTGACAATTATTCATTGTC
>CACJQI010000011.1 GCA_902595535.1 uncultured Pelagibacteraceae bacterium | reverse complement strand
AGTTGGGTTAACCCCTCAAGAGCAAAGAATTCTGTTTGCAAAGGTACCAGAAGTGAGTTTGAACAGACGAGCGCCATAACCGTTAGAAGACTCAAGGATGGCGGGCAATCAATCAGCACATAGTCATATAATCCTCTAGAATTATTTAAATAGGCGGTTAATTTAGCCTTTAATATGAAAGCTCTATTACTATCGTCAGCTGTTTCAACCTCAAGTCCTGATAAATCTACATTAGAGGTGATAATATCTAAATTTTCAAACTGTGTCCTCTTGATTATCTCATTAATCTGTCTAGTTCCATTCAGTACACCATAAATTGTATCACTTGAGTTGTCCATGTTGGACAATCCAAGACCAGTAGTGGCATTTCCTTGGGGATCCAAATCAATAACTAAAATTTTTTTATTAAGTTGAGTTAATCCTGCAGCTAAATTTATAACAGTTGTTGTTTTTCCTACCCCACCCTTTTGATTTATTACTGATATAATTTGCATTTAGTTTTTCTTGTATCTTTTTTTATTTTTCTTACTAATTTTTTTTATGTTTAATAAAAATGAATCTTCATTCGTTACACTTTTTTTTTCTATGTACTCTAAGTTCCAATCATCTTTAGATTTATCAAATATTTTTTTTCCATTCTCTCCCATAAAAAAAATTAAATTTTTATATTTTGTAAAATTTTCATAAACTAAATCTAAAACTACTGGCATTGGTTTGAAAGCTCTCGACATAATCGTACCTGTTTCTAAATTTTTTATTTCAAAAATATTTTTTTGAAAAACTTTTGTATTTAAGTTTAGTTTTTTTGAAACTTCCTCTAAAAAATGGCTTTTATGGTAGCTTTTTTCGTAAAGATGCACATCCATTTTATTTTTCATGTTTTTGAGTAAAATTGCTACTACAATTCCGGGTAAACCACCTCCAGATCCTAAATCTGTGGTTGTATTGCAATTAAAGTCAACAAAATCAATAATTTGTGCTGAATCAATTATATGTCGCTCAATTATAGCTTTTTTTGATGATGTATTTTGGCTAATTATGTTAATTTTTTTATTTTTTTCAATAATCATGGATATATAGTTTTCAAGGTCTAAAAATGTTTCACGTGAAACATTTAAGTCATTTAATTTTTGATATGATTTTAAAATTTCTTGATCCATTAAGCTATATGCTTAATAGACTTTCTTTTAACATGTGACAACAAAATATATACAGCAGCTGGAGTAATTCCATCAATTCTTAGTGCTTGACCCATTGTTTTTGGTCTTATTTCCTTAAATTTAGCTTTTACCTCATTTGAAAGACCTGAGAGACCGTCATAATTTATTTTATCAGGAATTATAAGGTTTTCATCTCTTTTAAATGCTAAAATATCAGCTTTTTGCTTCTTCAAATAACCCCTATAATGAGCATTAATTTCAACCTGTTCATCAATTTCTTTGCTAAAAGAAGGTATATCAGGCCATATTTCTCTAATTTTATTCATATCAACCCCTTTTTGGGTTAATACTTCATTAGAAGATCTTAAAATACCGTCTTTTGCTATTTTTATACCAAATTGATCTGCTTTATTAGGTGAAATAGTTGATTGACCCATTTTTAAATTAATTTGGTTAATTTTGTCGAATTTATCTAAATAAAGTATCTTTCTTACATCGCCAATTAATCCAATTT
Source organism: uncultured Pelagibacteraceae bacterium (assembly GCA_902595535.1). Taxonomy (GTDB): domain Bacteria; phylum Pseudomonadota; class Alphaproteobacteria; order Pelagibacterales; family Pelagibacteraceae; genus Pelagibacter. Next base: position 42,547 of record CACJQI010000011.1, on the reverse strand, counting down.
CCATTCCTTTTGCAGTTAATCTTTGATCTGCATTGTCAGATCTCAGGCTCAATCTATATTCGGCTCTTGATGTAAACATTCTGTATGGTTCAGCCACTCCTTTAGTCACTAAATCATCAATCATTACCCCTATGTAAGCATCAGATCTATCTAATATAAACGGTTCTAATTTTTTATGAGATAGAGCAGCATTTATCCCTGCTATAAGGCCCTGAGCTGCTGCTTCTTCATAGCCTGTTGTTCCATTAATCTGACCTGCAAGGTAAAGGTTGCTAATTTTCTTAGTCTCAAGCGTTAAAAACAGTTCTCGCGGATCTATGTAGTCATATTCTATGGCATATCCTGGTCTTATAATAGAAACATTTTCTAAACCATTGATATTATTACATATTTCTTGTTGAACATCAGCTGGAAGTGATGTAGAGATGCCATTTGGGTAAATTGTATGGTCATTTAGCCCTTCAGGCTCTAAAAATATCTGATGTCGACCCTTATCAGCAAATTTTACTATCTTGTCTTCTATAGATGGGCAGTATCTGGGTCCTACACCTTGAATGCTACCAGAGTACATTGCACTCTTAGATAAATTTTTTTCAATAATTTTATGAACCTTATCGTTAGTATAAGTCATACGACATGAAACTTGTTTGTTGATATTTTTTTTTGTTAGGAAAGAGAAAAAATAGGGATCATCATCCGCAAACTGTTCTTCTAAATTTTCATAATTAATTGTTCTTGAGTCAAGTCGGGGAGGGGTACCTGTTTTTAGTCTGCCTATTTTAAAATTGTATTTTTCTAATTGTTCACTTAATCCTGTTGAGGGTTTCTCATCATACCTTCCAGCTGGTGTTCTTTCATCACCTATATGTATCAAACCATTTAAAAAAGTGCCCGTTGTTAGTATTAACTTAGAACATAAAACTTTTTTACCTTTTTTAGTCATAAAGCCAGTTATTGTATTTTTAACAAAAATAAACTTTATTACAGGATCAGAAAAAATGCTTAAATTACAGTAGTTTGCAAGTTTTTCTTGCATATATTTACGATATAATGATCTATCAGATTGAGTTCTTGGTCCTCTTACTGCTGGGCCTCTACTTCTATTTAATAATCTAAATTGTATACCAGATTTATCTGCAACCTCTCCCATAACACCATCAAGGGCATCTATCTCTCGTACTAAATGTCCTTTACCCAAACCACCAATTGCTGGGTTACAAGACATCTCTCCAATGGTTTCTTTCTTATGAGTGAATAGGGCAGTGTTAACTCCTAGTCGTGCAGAAGCTGCAGCTGCCTCACATCCTGCATGGCCACCGCCTATTATTACAACATCAAATGATAAATCATTTTTCATAAGCTAAATTTATAACTGATTATGAGATTTACAAGGAGCGTATATTTTTTGTCCAAATAAGCTCAAATTTTAAACGTTTTTTAATAAAAGTGAGCTTAAAGTAATTAAAATAGAGTATTATTTACCTATACAGAAATCGTTGAAAATACTACCTAATATCTCTTCGACATCTACTTTTCCAACAATCATACCGAGATGCCTAGTGGCTAACCTTAAATCTTCTGCAGCTTTATCAAAGTCCTCAACTTCATTTTTTTTATTAAAATTATTGAGATGCTCTAAACACTGTTCAAGATGTTGTCTATGACGTTCTCTGGTAATTAAAATATCATCGCTTGTTATAAATTTATTTTTTAAATTATTTTTTATTTTTGAAATTAATTCATCAATATTTAAATTTTCTTTAATTGAAATTAATACATGATTAAATTTTTTTATTTCAGGATCGATATCTCCCTTTAAAAGATCTGATTTATTTATTACCAAAATCGAATTTTGGTCTAACAATCCCTTCAAAACATCAGTAAAATCAAGGTTTTTAACATCAACAACTACCAACTTCAGATCAGCTTCATCAGCTCTATTTAAAGATAATTTAATACCTTTTTTTTCAATTTCATTTTTAGAGTCTCTTATTCCGGCAGTATCAGAAACGATTACTGGATAACCATCTATGTTTAGGTGTGTTTCAATTACATCTCTTGTTGTTCCCGCAATCTCTGAAACTATTGCAACATCTCTGTTTGATAGATGATTAAGGAGACTTGATTTACCTGCATTAGTTTGTCCAAGAATTGCTATCTTAAAACCTTCTCTTATTCTTTCTCCAACTTTTTGATCATCTAAAATTTTCTTAATATTTATTAAAACCTCATCTGAACTTTTTTTAATTTCTTTTAAAATATCATTAGGCAGATCTTCATCTGGGAAATCTATTTTAGCCTCAACATGTGATAATATTTTCAAAAGCTTTTCTCTTAAAAAATTAAATTGATCAGCAGATTTTCCATTCATAATTTTAATTGCTTGCTTTCTTTGAATTTCAGTTTCAGCTGAAATTAAATCAGCTATGCTCTCTGCTTTAAGTAAATTTATTTTTCCATTTTGAAATGCAAGCTTTGTAAACTCACCGGGTTCTGCTAATCGACAATTTTCAACTGTGGAAATAGAAGAGTGGATAGCATCTATTACTGCCTTGCTTCCATGTATCTGTATTTCAGCCATATCTTCACCTGTGTAGCTCTCAGGCCCAGGAAACCACAATAATATACCCTCATCAATTAGTTCAGAAGTGTTGATTTTATTGATTTTTCTTAATGTTGCTACTCGCGGTTTCGGTAAGCTTTTATTAGTTAATAATTCTAAAATATTTGATGTCTCTGGTCCCGAAAGTCTAATTATTGCAATACCAGAAATACCTGGGCCACTTGATAGAGAATAAATTGTCATTATAATTTAATTATAAGTTAACTAAGAGCAAACTTAAATTAAATTTTCAAACATTTCCTTTAAGTGGTCTTTGTAGTTATCACTAGAACGTACTGATGAACTATAAACAGGTTCGCGGGCTTGAGATATACTAACTGTTTTAATTGGTGTTTTGGTATTTTTATGATGATTAAAACAATTTTCATCCAATTCTAGTTCACAAAACTCTAATAATTTTTCTATTTCATTTTTTTTATCAGATACAATTTTTTCATATTCAACAGTATGAATAAATTCAGGTATTTTTGAATTCCAAAATTTCATTAAATAACTATAATTATTATAATAATTAGAGATATATTTTTGATTAAATGCCCAGTTCATTTTCGGTGATGAAAAATTATTTTTATATATTGAAAGACAATTATCCTTTGGATCTCTTTTACAATGAATAATTTTACTATTAGGAAAAAAAACTTTAATAAAACCAATCCATTTAAAATTTAATGGGGCTTTATCTGTCAATACATTTTCATCAATATTAAATAAAGAAATGTTTTCAAAATACTGATCATTAATTAAATTTTTGGGGGAGCTTTGAATTTTTGTAATTTTTTGTTTATCTAATTTGTTGTCATTAAAAAAATTATTTTGAACAGCACTTGTTAAAAATGGAAGTTCTCCTGCTCCATAAACTTTGTTATGCGAAGAAATAATTTGTTCAACTAAAGTTGTACCAGACCTAGGCATTCCACAAATAAAAATAATTTTTTTGTTTGAAAAACTTTTATGCTTAATATTTAAATCAATATCCTCGAATGTATTTTTCATATCAGTTATGATATTTATTTCATCAGTAATATTTGTCTTTCTTCTTTTTTCCATAATCTCATTACCTAAGGAAAGAAATTTTATGGCCATTTCTGCATCTTTTAAATCATCATAAGCTTTACCAAGTGCAAAGGAGATCATTCCTTCTTGATCGCTTTCAAGATTATTTTCTGATAAAATTTTTTTCATTTTAGATATATGAGCCATTGTTTCTTCTTTGGTTAAAGAATACTTATAAATCGAACTTAGGATTTGATGCGCATTGCCATTTTTTGGGTCAATTTTTAAAATTTTGTTAACAACCTCAAATGCTTCTGTTACTTTGTTTAAACTTTGATATGCTAATGCCAAATGATTTAAAAAAACTAAAGAATTAATATTTTTCTCTTTTGCTATATCTAGACCTTGATTATATAATTTTATAGAACCTTCAATATCATTGATTGAAGATTTTAAATTACCATAATTGTTATAAACATTAATGTAGTTTGGATTTATTTCTATAATCTTTTTATAAATTTGTTCTGCTTTAAGATATTGCTCTTTATTTTTTAGAGAATTAGCTAAGTTATTCATTGCTGAAACATTATTACTATCTGCTTTTAAGGCTAACTCGAAAAAATCGATTGCTCTGTAATCTTTGTTAAGTCTTTGATATGCCATCCCAGATAAGTTTAAAATGAATGAATTATTAGGGAATTTTTTATTTAATATTTCACAGCCTTCAATTACTCTCTTAAAGTTACCATCTGAAAAATAGTTTTGAAGTTTTTTTACTTTTTCAACAAAGTTCATGACTTTAATTTGAAATTAAGCTGGTTTATTCATTGAGTTAAAAAACTCTGCATTATTTTTTGTATCTTTTAATTTTGAGCTTATAAATTCAATAGCATCCATGGTTCCCATTGGAGCAATTATCCTTCTAAGAACATTCATTTTTTGAAGGTCATTTTTATCAAATAGCAATTCTTCTCTTCTCGTTCCTGACTTAGTAATATCAATTGCTGGGTAAATTCTTTTGTCAGCAATCTTTCTATCTAGGACTGTTTCACTGTTACCTGTTCCTTTAAATTCTTCAAAAATAACTTCGTCCATTCTACTACCAGTGTCAATTAAGGCTGTTGAAATAATTGTTAAAGATCCACCTTCTTCAATATTTCTCGCAGCACCAAAAAATCTTTTGGGTCTTTGAAGAGCGTTTGCATCTACACCACCAGTTAAAACTTTTCCTGAACTTGGAATAACTGCATTATAAGCTCTTCCTAATCTTGTGATAGAGTCTAACAATATAACTACATCTTTTTTATGTTCGGTTAATCTTTTTGCTTTTTCAATTACCATCTCTGCAACAGCAACATGTCTTTGTGCTGGTTCATCAAATGTAGAACTAATAACCTCACCTTTTACAGTTCTTTGCATATCAGTAACTTCTTCTGGACGCTCATCAATTAAAAGAACAATTAAATAACACTCTGGATAATTTTTTGCGATAGAATTTGCTATACTTTGTAAAATCATTGTTTTACCAGCTTTAGGTGGTGAGATGATAATTGATCTTTGACCTTTACCAATCGGACTTACAAGATCAATTAGCCTTGGTGTTAAATCTGGTTTTTTTTCTACTTTTGCAGTTTCAACTTCCATCACCAACTGTTTATCTGGATATAAAGGTGTTAAGTTATCAAAGGCGATTTTATGTCTTGCTTTTTCTGGTTCTTCAAAATTAATTTTACTAACCTGAAGTAACGCAAAATATCTTTCACCTTCTTTAGGAGCTCTAACAGGTCCTTCAACAGTATCACCAGTTCTTAATCCAAATTTTCTAATTTGACTTGGACTAACATAAATATCATCTGGTCCTGGAAGATAATTAGATTCCATCGCTCTTAAAAAACCGAAGCCATCTTGCAATAGTTGAAGTACACCGGCGCCTGTTATTTCCTCTTTTTCTGCAACTTTTTTCAAAATAGCAAAAAGAATTTCTTGTTTTCTTAATGTGCTGGCATTTTCAATACCAAGTTCTTCAGCTTGTGTAATAAGCTGTTCAGATGATTTTAATTTTAATTCTTGGATATTCATGATTTAATTTTGTAAGGACTAAATAGATAGCAATAATATATATACTCTTATAAGTATTACAAGACAGTTGATAAAATACTTAAAAATTAGGTAAATTAAGGGTTTTTTCCAATATTTGAGTTAATTTATTTTAATTCTTCAGCGAAATCTTCAACTTTCGACCAATCAGTAAATTCATATGATTGTGACGTATCAGTTGGTCCGCCAGTAATAAACATAATCATTTTAATAATATATTTATCAAAAATATTATAACTTGGGTAATCAACTTTACCAGCAAATACCCCTAACTTCTTGGGTTGCCATTTAGAAATTTTTAAAAATTTTTTTATATAGGGATTTGTTTCGGGTGTATTTTTTTCAGATTTTCTAGCAACCACATTTACTGAAAAAAAAACACTTTGTTTTTGATCTAGAATTCTTTTATTAAGTTTAATAAATTTATAAAGTTCTCTAGAATGCTTACCATATCTTATGCTGGCTCCAATTATAATTCTTTGAAATTCAGATAAATCAAGTTTTGTTGCTTCATCTAAAGATGCAATCTTAACTAACTTTTCATTATTTAAAAAATTCACAATTTTTTCACAAATTTTTTTTGTGTGACCGTCCGTCGTTGAAAAAATTATTAAAGATGTAAACATTTCTAAACAATACTAGGATTGGTTCATAATTTGTTGTGGCATTTTTTTATAAAATTTATCATCAACTTGATATTCGATATTTTCTTTATCTTGTGCAGAACCTTCGGCCTGGATAAAAGTATATTTTGCAAAATCTTTGCACCAATCTTTATTGGTGTTTAAACATTCAATTGGGTAAATATTTCCACCCCATTCTTTTGCTTCATTAACTAATTCGTGACCAAGCTCGTCGGTAGTCTCCAGACAATCCGCAACAAAACTTGGCGAATATATTGCAATTTCTTTTTTTCCCTCAGAAATTAATTTTTTAACAACTTCTTCTGTATAAGGTGTTATCCATTCTTCAGACCCAAATCTACTTTGAAAACTCATCATACATTGATCTGGTTTTATGTTTTTTAACTTATTGGTGATTAAACAAAATGTTTCATAGCAGTGTCTATAATAATCATCGCCCTTATTAACGATACGTCGCTTTTGCATCCCATGAAACGTTATGATTAAGTTATCAATTTTTTTTCCTTGATTTAACAATTCATCTAATTTTTTATCAACTTGACAAACAGAGTTATCTATAAATGCATGAGTCCTGTGAAAGTTTGTAATAACTTCAAAAGTTGGTATTTTGACTCTTTTTGATAATTCTTTAGCAAGAGCATCTATACCAGAAGCTATGGTACTTTCTGAATATTGTGGAAACATTGGAATTACGAGTAATTTCGTTGCACCAATACCTTTTTTTAAATCTTCTTCCCAGCTATCATATACTTCATTGACATATGGTGGTGATAATAAAAAAGCGTGGTTAACTTCGACATAGCCCTCTGGATCAATCTTTTTTAATTCATCACTTACATTTTTTGTAAAATCCCTAGTATTAGTTATAAGTGGAAAATTCTTACCATCCCAAATTCTTGCATAAAGTTTTGCTGATTTACTTGGTCTAAAAGGTAAAACAAAAAAATTTAAAATTAATTTCCAAAGCCACGGATTTATATCTACCACTCTCGGATCTCCTAAAAATTTACGAAGATATTTCCTTAGGGCTTTTGTAGTGGGTTCAGAAGGTGATCCTAATTGAACAAATACAACTTTTGTTTTTCTTTTGGGATGTATATAAAATTGAGACATTTAATAATCTTTGACCATTTGGACTAAATATTGAACCATTTCTGGGTTTGTTTCTGGAAGCACACCATGACCGAGATTAAATATATAGGGATGATCTTTAAAAATTTCTAGATATTTAATAGTCTCTTTTTTAATAGTTTCTCTGTCGGTGAGTAAAACTTTGGGATCTAATCCTCCCTGAATAGGAATTTTTATATCATTTAACGCTGTTTTAGGATCAATATTATAATCAATACTTACAGCGTCTGGCTTAACTATGTCACAAAATTTTTTATAATTTTTAATTTCTCTCGGAAAACAAATAACAGGAACATTTAAAGATTTAATATAATTTACCAAATTAAAGGTTGGTAAATAAATGTAATTTTCTAAATCTTTTTCTTCTAATAAACCTGCCCAACTATCAAAAATTTGTATTACGTTAGCCCCATTTTCTATTTGTTTTTTAATATGGATCATTAAGAATTTTTCTAAAATTGATAAAACTTTTTTAATTAAGTTATTGTCATTAAAAAAATTTTTTTTTAAATTTTTTTTTGGGGATTGTTGATTGATCATATAAACCAATAAAGTCCAAGGTGCACCGACAAATCCAATGGTGTTTTTATTGTTGGTAATTTGATTGTTACTGACTTTTTCTATGGCTTTATAAACAGGAAAAATTTTTTCAATAAAATCTGTTTCGCTTATTTTAGAAATTTCATTGATATGAATTTGACCAAGTGTTGGTCCAAAATTTTTTTTAAATTCAACTTTTTGATTTAATCCATATGGTAACATTAAAATGTCTGAAAATATAATGGCAGCATCTAAATCAAATCTTTTTAAAGGTTGTAAGGTTATTTCTGATGACAAATCCTCATTAAGACATAATTTTATAAAATCTGGATTTAATCTCCTAATCTCTCTAAACTCAGGCAGGTATCTTCCTGCTTGTCTCATTATCCAGATGGGCTTTATTTTTGTACTTTTATTTTTTATTACTTGATGAAGAGGTGTCATATTAAAGTTATATATATATTTATTTTATTAGTATTATGTCTTGTGAATACTGATGATAAGTATTTACTAACATTTTATTAACAACTTAATCACATTTAAAATTAAGATAAATCATTCAAATTGAAGCTTTTTAAGTTTTTATAAAATTTAATGTATAATATCATCTTTAAGAATATAAATGTTAATAAAACCCTTAATTTACAACGATATTTAATCAATATTTAAATTGTGTAATTTAATTAAAATATTACAAATTTATCAACAATTTATTCATGAGTAATACATATCAAATTTATCTTATTTCAGACTCAACAGGAGAGACTCTTGATAGAATTTTTTTAGCTTTGAAAGCACAATTCGTAAATATTGAATATAACGTTCATTCTTACTCTTTCACGAGAACAGAAAATCAAATTTTAAAAATTTTAGAGGATGCAAAAAAAAATAAAAATTCTGTTATTCTTTATACAATTGTTGATACTAACTTAGCAAAACAACTAGCAAATTTAAGTAGTGAAAAAAATATTCCTTGCTTTGGTGTTCTTGGAAACCTAATTTTAAACTTCTCTAAAATTCTAAATCAAGAAGCATCTCATGAGCCAAGTGGACAATATGTTTTAAATGAGGAATATTATAAGAAGATCGAAGCTATTCAGTTTACAATGAATCATGATGATGGAAACATGATTAACGATATAGAAAAATCTGATATTATATTGGTCGGTGTTAGTAGAACAAGTAAAACACCAACATCAATTTATTTAGCGAACAAAGGTTTTAAAACATCCAATATTCCTTTAGTAAATGAAAACTCGTTACCAAAAAAACTAAAAGACAATCCGGAATTAACTTGCGTAGTTGGCCTTAACACAGAAGCTGATAGGTTAGTTGATTTAAGAAAAAATCGGATGAGCTCTCTTAAAGAAAATGAAAATAAAAAATATACTAATATTGAAAACATTAAAAAAGAAATTTTAGGTGCAAAAAAAACATTCCAAAAATATAAATGGCCATCAATAGATGTTACAAGGAAATCTGTAGAGGAGACAGCAGCCTCTATAATTAAAATACACGAAATATATCTAAATAATGCAAAATAAAATTATTCTTGCTTCTAAGAGCAAAGTTAGAAAAGAAATATTGGATAAGAATAATATATATTGTGAAGTTAAACCTTCCAATGTTGATGAAGATGTAGTTAAAGATAGTCTTATTAAAGAAAAGGCTTCACCAGAAATTATATCGAAAAATTTAGCCGAACTTAAGGCTAATAAAGTTAGTTTAAATCAGAACAATCAGCTTGTATTAGGGGCCGATAGCGTCATCGATTTAGATGGTGAATTAATCTCAAAACCAGAAAATAGAGAGGAAGCATTAGTAATTCTTAAAAAACTTAATGGAAAAAAACACCATTTAATAAGCTCAGTTTGTATTTCAAAAAATGGATCAATGATCTGGAATTATACTGATAAAGCAGAGCTTACGATGAAAAATTTTACAGAAGAAGATTTAAAAGCATATTTATCAAAAATATCTGATGAAGCTTTGTATGCTTATAACGTTTATCAAATAGAAGGAGAGGGAAGAAATTTATTTACCAACATTAATGGAGATGAAAATACAATAATGGGCTTACCAATTAAAAAAATTCAAGAATATTTAACAACAATTCAATGAAAAAATATTTAGTTATAGGAAATCCAATTGATCACTCCTTGTCTCCGAAACTTCATAATTATTGGATAAAAAATCATAATATTGATGCAATTTATGAAAAAGAAAAATTTAATGAAGATGAGCTAGAAAAATTATTCTTAAATATAAAAGATAAAAAAATTAGTGGTGTGAATGTTACAGTTCCTTTTAAAAAAGCAGTAATTCCTTTTTTAGACAAACTTAGTGCAGAAGCAGAAAGCACTCAGTCCGTTAATACAATTTATTTAGAGAATGATAAAATAATCGGGCACAATACAGACATCGACGGATTTGAACTAGGAATAAATAAGATAAATTATAATATTTCTAATAAAAAAATTTTTATACTTGGAGCTGGAGGAGTGGTGCCATCTATTATTTATGCTTTAAATAAAATGAAAGTTTCAGAAATCATAATTGCAAATAGAACTAGAGAAAAAGCTGAAAATTTAAAAAATTTATTTGGTGAATTAAAAATAGTTGAATGGGGAGAGATACCAAACTTTGATATGATTATTAATGCAACAAGCATAGGACTTAGAAAAGATGATGAAATAAATTTGAATTTTACATCAATTGGTAAAAATAAATTTTTTTATGATGTTATTTATAATCCAAAAGAAACTAATTTTTTAAAGACAGGAAAAGAACTAGGTAATATTACTGAAAATGGCAAATTAATGTTTATTTATCAAGCTATCTCAGCATTTAATATTTGGCATGGAGTGAGACCAACAGTAAATGATGAGGTTATTAAACTTTTGGATTAATGATTAAAATTGGAATTCTAGGTGAAATTGGGTCAGGAAAAAGTTATGTAGCATCAAATTTTGCTTATCCAGTTTTTAATGCAGATCACGAAGTAGCTGAACTATATAAGAAAAATAAAAAGATATTTTACAAATTAAAAAAAATTTTACCAAAATATATATCTAAATATCCTATTGATAAAAAAGAAATAACAAATGCAATTTTAGCCAATAAAAATAACTTAAAAAAAATTGTTAAAATAGTTCATTCAGAAGTAAGAAAAAAAATGCTACTTTTTTTAAAAAAAAACAATAAAGCTAAAATTATTATATTGGATATCCCACTTTTGCTAGAAAACAAGATAAACGATAAAAAGGATATTTTAGTTTTTGTAGACTCAAAAAAGTCTGAAATCTTAAAAAGATTAAAAAAACGAAAAAATTTTAATTTTAAGATTTTTCAAAAGTTTAAGGATATTCAACTATCTTCTAATTATAAAAAAAAAAAATCTCACTTTATAATTAAAAATGATTTTAGAAAAAAATCTGTTAAAAATGGAATAAAAAAAATTCTTGAGAAAATTATATAAATGAAAGAAGTAGTATTAGACACAGAAACGACAGGCATATCTGTAAAAGAAGGCCACAGAATAGTTGAAATAGGATGTATAGAACTAGATAATTTAATACCAACAAAAAATAGGTTTCATTGTTATTTAAATCCAGAAAGAAAAGTTTCAGAAAAAGCTTTAGAAGTACATGGTTATACGGATGAATTTTTGTCTAAACAAAAAAAATTTAGCGATGTTGGCGAACAGTTTCTTACTTTTATTAAAGATAAAAGATTAATAATTCACAATGCAGAGTTTGATTTAGGTCACTTAAATAATGAACTTTCTATATTTGGAAAAAATAAGATAAGTAATGAGATAGTAGATACATTAATTTTAGCTAGAGATAAGTTTCCAGGTTCTCCTGTTAGTTTGGATGCTCTTTGTAAAAGATATAGAATAGACAATTCAATCAGAACCCAGCATACAGCATTAATTGACTGTGATTTGTTAGCAAAAGTTTATATCAATTTAATAGATCAAAAAGAACCAACTTTAAATTTTCAAAACCAAGATACTGAAACAGACAATCAAAATGGTTTTAAAGTTTCATATTTTAAAAAAGTAATAAAACCGAGTGAAGATGAAATTATTAAGCACAATGAATATTTAAAAAATCATTTAAAAAAAAATTATTTTTAATTAAATCTTTGCTTATAAAGTTCTTCAAAATTGATTTTTTTTTCAAATTTAATTCCTGGGTATCCAGAATTATTTATCAGATTTAAAAAAGATTTTTCGAGATCTGGATATATTTCAACCTGAACATCACATAGTATAATCTTCTCTAATTCTTTCTTTTCTTTAACTTCATCATCTACTTTTATGATTGTTGCAAAATTAATTTCAAAGTAAGATTTTTTTTCATTTTTCTTTTTATCTTCAAATTTAAATATTGTGTTTACTTCAACCATTTTATTTTTTAATGCTTTTGATTTTATATCTATGTTTAGCTGATATTTAGAAATATAATCTTTGACAAAAATATAGGTTTCTACATCTGGTGTTTCACTAGACATGTCTTTAATAAACTTACCCAGAATTTTATAATTTTTTGTCATTTTCATCCTCTATATCTTCAAAGTCTCCATCTATAAAATTATTTTTTTCTTTTTTATGATTAAATTTTTTTGCAAATTTACTAAAAAAAAATTTTCTACTAATTGGAAAAATTAATAGAAATCCAAAAATATCAGTTGCAAAACCAGGTATAATTAACAATATTGCTGCAAAGGCAATTGCAGCACCTGAAATTATTTCATATGCGGGAGCTTCATTTCTACTTAATTGTAAAAACCCAGCTTTGAGAGTGTTTAGACCTTCGTATTTAGCGTAATAAACACCAACTATAGCTGTTATAAATATTAATAAAATTGTAGTTATCGCACCAATTTGTGATCCAATTTTAATAAAAAGGTAAATTTCAATAATAGGTATTAGTATTATGGATAATAATATTGGGTTCATTTGTCCGTAATCTAAATTGCCAGTTGAAATTAATCAACATAGTAATTACTATAAGGTTATGAGTTACAGCTTTGAATACATAGATATAATTCTTTTAGCAATGATTGCTGGGTTTATTTTTTTGAGATTAAGAGGAATACTTGGAAAAAGAACTGGTTTTGAGGGAAAAGCTCCTCCACAATTTGATAAAATTTTAAAAGAAGCTGTTGCGAAACAAGCTCCAGTTAATAATGAAACTTTTGATGAAAATGCTCAAAAAGAATTTATTAAAGGTGCAAAAATAGCTTATGAAACTATAATCACCGATTTTAGTGACAATGATAATAAGTTAACAACAAGCAAACCTCTTTTAAATAAAGAAATCTACAATCAATTTAATGATGCATTGAAAGAAAGAAGTGAAAGAGGGCATTATGCTGAAATAACTTTTATAGGTGTTAATTCAGCAACTATTAAAGAACATAAAAAGATTGATAAAATTTTAAATGTTACGGTGGACTTTATTGCAGAAGTAATTACTTGTATTAGGGATAAAGATAAAAAAATTATTTCAGGTGATCCAGAAAAAATTAAAAAAATATATGATACCTGGGTCTTTTCAAGAGATGTAACTTCGCCAAATCCAAACTGGCAACTTGTAAATACTTTAACTTAATTGACAGATAATATCTCAGACAAAGATAAAAAAGACTGGGAAAAATTTGTATCTGGTGACGAAAAATTACCCAACAAAGATAATAAATTTCAAAGAAAAACATCTTTAAAAATAAAATCCATAGACCTACATGGATATACGCTCGATGAAGCAAATAGATCTATTGAAAATTTTATAACTAAATCTTATGAGGATGGAATAAACAAGTTAATAGTTGTGACTGGTAAAGGTCTCCACTCTCAAAATGAAAAAGATCCTTATGTTTCTAAAAATCTTAGTATTCTCAAGTATTCAGTTCCTGAATTTATTTCAAATAATCAAAGTTTGATGAAAATCATTTATGAAATGAAAGATGCAAAAATTGAGGATGGTGGTGAGGGGGCTTTTTATATTTTATTAAAAAAAAATAAATCTATAAAATAAATTTTGAAAGGTCAGTATCTTTAATTAAATTGTCTAAGTTTTTATCAATATATTCTTTATTGATAGTAATTTTTTCACCAGACCTATCAGTAGCTGTAAAACTAATTTCATCTAAAATTTTTTCAATAATGGTGTGAAGTCTTCTGGCTCCAATATTTTCAACTGTGGTATTAACTTCTGATGCAATATTAGCAATTGCATCAATTCCATCATCTGAAAATTCAAGTTCTACATTTTCTGTTTTTAAAAGAGCAACATATTGTTTAATTAAACTAAAATCAGGTTCTCTTAAAATTCTCTTAAAATCTTCGCTGGTCAATGCTTCTAGCTCAACTCTTATAGGCAACCTTCCTTGAAGTTCAGGAAGTAGATCGGATGGTTTTGCAAGCTGGAATGCTCCAGATGCTATAAATAAAATATGATCAGTTTTAATTGGACCATGCTTAGTGTTAACAGTAGTTCCTTCTATTAATGGTAACAGGTCTCTTTGTACACCTTCACGAGATACATCTCCACCAACACGATCTGTTCTTGCTGAAATTTTGTCTATTTCATCTAAGAAAACTATACCGTTATTTTCAGTTGATAATTTAGCAGCTTTAACAATTTTATCTTGTTCTATTAATTTATCAGATTCATCATTTATTAAAATTTCATGAGATTCCTTTACTGTCATTTTCTTCTTTTTTTCTTTATTACCCATTGACTTTCCAATCATTTCACCAATGTTAATCATCCCAACATTTGCCCCGGGCATTCCTGGTATTTCAAAAGAAGTATTACCTGATCCAGTATCGCTAACAGCTATTTCAATTTCATTATCATCAAGATCACCATTTCGAAGTCTTTTTCTAAAGCTTTCTCGAGTTGCAAGACTCGCTTTTTTACCAACCAATGCATCTAAAACTTTCTCTTCAGCTGCTTTTTGAGCTTGGGCATGAACTTCTTTTCTCATTTTTACTTTTTCCATTGAGATGGCAATTTCAATTAGGTCCCTTACTATTTGTTCCACATCTCTTCCAACATAACCAACTTCAGTAAACCTTGTAGCTTCAACTTTTACAAAAGGTGCTTCAGCTAGTTTTGATAGTCTTCTTGAAATTTCTGTTTTACCAACTCCTGTTGGTCCAATCATAAGAATATTTTTTGGCAAAACTTCATTTTTCATTTCACCTGTAAGTGCTTGTCTTCGCCATCTATTTCTTAAGGCAACAGCAACTGCTTTTTTTGCTTTATTTTGACCTACAACAAATCTATCTAATTCTGATACGATTTCTCTTGGAGATAACGAGCTTACTAAAGAATTTTCTTCTTTGGCATTTTTATCTTTTGGAACTAGAGGTGTTACGTTAGAATTTTCCATTATATTTTTAAAACTTTAATATTATCATTTGTAAAAACGCAAATTTCTGATGCAACTTTGATTGCTTTTTTTGCAACTTCTTCTGCACTCATATCGGTTTCCATTAAAACTTTTCCAGCTGCTAGAGCATAGTTTCCACCTGATCCTATCCCTATTACATCGCCCTCTGGCTCTAAAACATCTCCAGTTCCAGAAATAATATAACTGTTCTCTTTGTCTCCAATCGCCATAAGAGCTTCTAATCTTCTTAAATATTTATCAGTTCGCCAATCTTTTGCTAATTCAACAGCTGCTCTTGATAAATTTCCTGCATGTTTTTCTATTTTTGCTTCTAATCTCTCGAATAATGTTAAAGCATCAGCAGTTGATCCTGCAAATCCAGCTACTACATCTCTTTTTTCAATTTTTCTAACCTTTGAGGCAGTGCTTTTAACTACAGTATTTCCCATACTTACTTGACCATCTCCAGCCACCACTACTTCATTATTTTTTCTAACTAAAACAATCGTTGTCATATTCAATAAATGGTAACTATTTTTGATACTTCAAGTGTTCATACGGATATTGATATACTTAGATTATATATGTATACCTCTTAAATTATATGGCAAGAAAAGGAAAAGTATCTCGTAAAACTAAAGAAACAAACATCAATGTTGAGGTTAATATTGATGGAAAAGGTAAATATCAAATTGACACTGGTATAGGTTTTTTAGATCATATGCTTGAACAGTTATCGAAGCATTCTTTAATCGATCTAAAAGTTAAAGCTAAAGGAGATACTCACATCGATCTTCATCACACAACAGAAGACACAGGAATTGCAATTGGAGAAGCTTTAAAAAAAGCAGCTAAAAAATTTGTTGGTATTAAACGTTATGCGCATAGAGTAATTCCAATGGATGAAACTTTGACAAGAGTAGCAATTGATGTTTCAAACAGACCTTACTTGATTTGGAAAGTAAAATTAAAAGTTGAGAAACTTGGTGAGATGGATACAGAATTATTTAAAGAATGGTTTCAAGCTTTTTCACAATCTGCTGGTATTACTTTACACGTTGAAAATATTTATGGGGACAACAGTCATCATATTATTGAATCTTGCTATAAAGGTTTGGCGAGATCCTTAAGGGATGCTTTAGAGATGGATCCTAGAAATAAAAAAAGCATTCCATCAACTAAAGGCTCACTATAAGTTTAATGAATGTCACAATTGTTGATTATAATTCGGGCAATATAAGCTCGGTAATAAACTCTTTTCAGGAAGTTGCTAAAGATAAAGTTAATATAGAGGTAACTTCAGATTTACACAAAATTAAATCTAGCGATAAAATAGTTTTACCAGGTCAGGGTTCGTTCAAAAGTTGTGTTGATGCACTTAACAGTATCGATGGTTTAGTTGATATATTAAATGATTTTGTAATTAGTGAAAAAAAACCCTTATTTGGAATTTGTGTTGGATTGCAAATGTTTGCTGATATTGGTTATGAAGAAACAGAAACGAAAGGATTGGGATGGATTTCGGGAAAAGTTTCAAAAATAGATAATCAAAATGGAAAATTTAAACTTCCTCATATTGGCTGGAATGAAATTAATATCATCAAGGATAGTAAAATTTTTAAAAATATAAAAAATAATTCTCATATGTATTTTGTACATAGTTATGAATTTGTACCTGAAGATAAAAGTGTAATTTCAGCAACAACAGATTATTCATCTAATATTGTGTGCTCAGTTGAAAAAGAAAATATTTTTGGAACTCAATTTCATCCAGAAAAGAGTGATAAAACTGGTTTAAATCTAATTCAAAATTTTTTAAATTTATAATAATGAAAATATTTCCAGCAATAGATATTAAAGATAAAAAATGTGTGAGGTTGGTCAAAGGAGATTTTGAAAATAAAACTGAATATGAAATGTCTCCTATCGAGCAAGCGAGCAAATATAAAGATCATGGTTTTAAAAATCTGCATATAGTTGATTTAGATGGGGCTCTAACTGGCGAAACAGTTAATTTGGATATTATTCAAGAAATAGTTGCTAAATTTGATCTTAAAATTGAAATTGGTGGAGGAGTAAGAAATTTTGAGAGTATTAAAAGATATACGGATGCTGGTGTTGAAAAAGTTATTTTGGGAAGTGCAGCTATTAAAGATAAAAGTTTTTTGAAAGAAGCATGTATCAAATTTCCAAATAAAATTGCATTAGGTTTAGATGCAAAAGATGGATATTTATCAGTATCTGGTTGGAAGGAAAATTCTAATCAATTAACTTTAGACTACTTAAAAGAAGTGAACCAATATGGAGCAAGCAGGTTAATTTATACTGATATTAATAGAGATGGCATGAAGCAAAGTCCAAATTTTAATGAAACTTCCAAGGTGGCAGATACATCCAATTGTCCCGTAATTATATCTGGTGGGGTGTCTTCAATAGATGATATTAAAAAAGCTAGAGAATTAAACAATAATAACATTGAAGGCATTATAGTTGGAAAAGCTATATATGATGGAGATATTAAATTAGATGAATTAGCTAAGGAATTAGATGCTTAAAAATAGAATAATACCTTGTTTGGACGTTAAGAATGGCAGAGTTGTAAAAGGTATAAACTTTGTCGATTTAATGGATGCTGGTGATCCTGTTGAACAAGCTAAAATTTATAGTGATGGTGGTGCAGATGAAATTTGCTTTTTAGATATCACTGCTTCAAATGAAAACAGAAATACTATCTACGATGTAGTTGAAAAAACTTCAAAGAAATGTTTTGTTCCGTTAACAGTAGGAGGTGGAGTCAGAAGTATTGATGACATTTATAAATTATTAAACTGCGGGGCTGACAAAGTATCAATTAATACAGCGGCGGTTCAAAATTCAGAAGTTGTTTTAGAGAGCTCAAAAAAATTTGGATCACAATGTATTGTCGTTGCTATTGATGCAAAAAAGAATTCTGATAAATGGGAAATTTTTACTCATGGTGGAAGAAATAATACAGGCATTAATGCAATAGAGTTTGCAAAAAAAATGGAAGATAGTGGGGCAGGTGAACTCTTAGTAACTTCAATGGATCGAGATGGTACACAAGCTGGTTACGATATTGATTTAATGTCAGAGATATCCTCTAAAGTGAATATTCCAGTTATTGCTTCTGGTGGAGTTGGCAATCTTGATCATTTAGCAGATGGAATAAAATTAGGAAATGCCAGTGCCGTTTTAGCTGCTTCTATATTTCACTATGGAAAACATTCAGTAAAAGAGGCTAAGGAATATTTGGACTCAAAAGGAATTCCTGTTAGAATTTAATATGCTTAGTACATTAGAAAATTTAATAAAACTTGCACGGGAGAGAAAATTAGCTCCTGTGGAAGGGTCTTACACCAATAAGCTACTTATAGATAAAGCATTAAGTAAAGCAAAAGTTTTAGAGGAAGTTAACGAATTAATTGAAGCTATAGAAGAAGATACAAATAAAATACATGAGGCTGCTGATGTTTTTTATCATTTATTAATGTACCTGGAAGCTAATGATGTGAAAATTGAAGAAGTAATGCAAGAATTAGAAAATAGAAAAAAATGATTTACGATGATAATAATATTTTTGCAAAAATTTTACGTGGAGAAATTCCTTGCAATAAAATTTACGAGGATGATTTTATTTTATCATTTCATGATATTAATCCTCAAAAAAAAATACACGCATTAGTTATTCCAAAAGGAAAATATGTTGATCTTGATGATTTTAGTTTAAAAGCTTCATCAGAGGAGATGGTTGGATTGCTAAAGGGTATAAATATAGTAGCAAAAAAGCTAGGCATTTCAACAGAAGTAGGCAGAGGTTATAGAGCATTAGTCAACATAAGTGATCATGGTGGTCAAGAGGTTCCGCATTTACATTTTCATCTATTTGGAGGTGAAAAAGTTGGAAAAATGGTCGAGTGACAGAAGAAGTTGAAAGAAATTATTTAGAAATAAATTCAATAAAAGATCTAAATGAGGTTCTAAAACCCAATAAAGATTGTTCGTTAAATCTATTAGATCCAACTAATTTTCAATTAAATAAATTTTTTTATAAAAATATAGGAAAGAAACACAAATGGACAGATCGATTGGTATGGACAGAAGCTAAATGGATAGATTATGTTTCAAGTAAAAAAGTAAGAACCTATATCTTGAAATATCAAAATGAATTAGCAGGTTTTTTTGAATTAATATTTCATAGTGATGAAAAAGAAGCAGAGATTGCTTATTTTGGATTATTAGAAGAGTTTCAGAATAAAAAACTAGGTTCATATTTGCTATCACAAGCAATAAAAAAATCTTTTAATAGTAAGGTAAATAGAGTGTGGGTTCATACTTGTTCTTTAGATCATAAAAATGCTCTAAAGAATTACATCGCAAGAGGTATGAAAATTTTTAAATCTGAAACTATATTAATTTAGTTTTGACTTGGAATTTTAAATAAATTTTTAGTAATCTCTTTATTTGTTTCTATTGACGAAAGGTAAGTAATATTAGTGTTTTGATAAATATCCCTTGTTTTCCACCCGATTAAATTAAATGTTTCACTATCAAAAAATATATCAATTTCATTATCATTTTCTAAAATAGTAAAGTTTATTAAATTATCGTCTATTACATTTCCTTCTAAAATATGTATTTTTTTAATTAAAAAATTTTTATCTAATATTAAATTTAAAGGTGTTTTCTTGAGAGAATATCTGTAAAAACTTGTTTCAGTTTTAATTACCAATGATTTGCCATTAGAAACTAAAATTTTATTATTTTTCTTATATTTACAATAAATTTTTTTTGGATATTTAATTGTGCAAATTCCATTTTCTATTTTTCCATTAATATTTTGTTCAAATTTAAATTTTAAATTTTCAACATTTTGTAAATTTTCAATAATTTTTTCTTTTATTTCTGCTATAGAATTTGAATTTAAAAAAAAAAATATAAAAATTAAAATATACTTAAACATTAAAGCACATCTCTTTTGCCGACATGATTTGCTTTGCTAACAATTCCATCAGCTTCCATCATGTCGATAATTCTTGCAGCTCTATTATATCCAATTTGAAGTTTTCTTTGTAGAAATGAGGTAGACGCCTTACCCTCTGATCGAATAATTTCTAATGCTTGTTGATAAAGATCATCTTTATCACCTTGGCTTTTGCTATCACTAATTTCTTTCTCATCAGCAAAGTTTAAAATTTCATCTACATAATCAGGTTCTGCTTGAGATCTAAGTGAGGTGTTTATTTTTTCTATTTCATTATCTGAAACGAATGGGGCATGGATTCTTACGATACGATTAGCAGAAGACATATATAGCATATCTCCTTTACCAAGTAGTTGTTCTGCTCCCTGTTCTCCAAGAATTGTTCTACTATCTATTTTGGATGTAACTTGAAATGAAATCCTTGTTGGAAAATTGGCTTTAATAGTACCAGTAATTACATCAACACTTGGTCTTTGAGTTGCCATTATAATATGAATTCCAGCTGCTCTTGCCATTTGTGAGAGTTTTTGAATATAATTTTCTATCTCTTTTCCAGCGACTAACATCAAGTCTGACATTTCATCAACTACTACTACTATATAGGGCATAGGTAATTTGTGTTTTGTATTATAACCGTCTATATTTCTAACACCTTCTTTTGTCATTAAACGATATCTACTTTCCATTTCTTTAACTACCCAACCAAGTACAGATGCTGCCTTTTTAGCTTCTGTAATTACCGGACATAACAAATGAGGAATTCCTTCATAAGTGGAAAGTTCAAGCATCTTTGGATCTATTAAAATAAATTTACATTTTTCTGGCGTGTGACGATACAGTAAAGATAAAATAATAGTATTAATACAAACAGACTTCCCCGAACCAGTTGTTCCAGCAATAAGAAGATGGGGCATAGATGCTAAATCTCCAACTATTGGTTTACCTGAAATACTCTTTCCAAGTGCGATAGGTAACTTAATTTCTCTCTTTTTAAAATCAGGAGTATTTAAAATCTCACTTAGATAAACATCTTCTCTAGAGTTATTTGGAAGCTCAATCCCAACTGTATTGCTTCCAGGTATTGTTGCTATTCTTGCTGATTCTGAACTAGTATTCCTTGCTATATCATCAGATAAATTTATAATTTTAGAAACCTTTACCCCAGCAGCAGGTTCAAATTCGTTTAAAGTAACAACAGGTCCATGGTTAACTTTTTTGATATTACCATTAACACCAAAATCCATTAATATTCTTTCTAGAAACTCTGGGTCATGAGTTTCGTTTTTATTAGAATGTTCCCTTTCTTTTTTTGAGGGTACTTTGAGCAAATCTAATCTAGGTAGCTTAAATTTAATTTTATTTTCAGTTTTATTTTCAGCCTTAATAAATGGTAGATCTTCTTGAATTAGATTTTTGATTTCATCTTGTGGGATATATTCATTAATTATTTCACTTTTATCAGTATAGTTTTTATTTTTGCTTTTAGTTAAGAAACTTATGATTTTTTTAATATTATTATAAAAATTTTTAGGTCTAAAATTTATACTTATTAGAAATAAACATAAGACCAATAAAATTAAAATATAATAAAAAATATTCTCGTTAATTTGAATTAATGAATTTAAAAATGTTTGATTTAAATAATTACCAACAAATCCACCGTTACCATTAATATAAAGAGTAAAATCTTTTGAATAAAAGAAAGTTAAAAAAAGTGTACCAAAAATAGAATAAATAATTCCAAAAGAAATATTTTCAATGATTAAAAAAAATTCTTTTTTAGTAAATATATTTATACCGGTAATAATTAAAGTAAATGATAATAAATATGCTATTAGTCCAACAGACTGAAAAAATAAATCAGATACAAAACTACCCTGAAAACCTAATAAATTTTTAATTTCAGTATTTTCTGGGAAAATGAAGTTAGGATCTTCAGGTGAATAACTTATAAGTGCAACTAACAACAGTGCTCCTGAAATGAAAATAATAATCCCAAGAATCTCTGCTAGTCTATTAATAGTGAAATTAATCACTAAATCTGCTGTTTTTTTTATATTCATATAAATGAATCGATTTAATCACTTTGTATCATCTAATTTTTATTGTTAAAATTAAAAATAATATGAGAGTTTGTATACTAGGGTATGGTCTTTCAAGCTTAACTTTAGCCAAAGCTTTAGTTAATCAAAATATTTATGTCGAACTTATATGTCGAAAAAAAAATCAAAAAATAAGCCTTTCAAGAACTCTAGGTATTTCAAAAAGTAACATTAATTTTTTTAATCAAAACATCATTAATATCAATAAGCTTCTTTGGAAGTTAAAAAAGATTGAAATATATTCAGATAATTTGAAAAACGAAAAATTATTAAATTTTGAAAAAAATAATGATCAAATTTTTTCCATTATTAAAAATCATGAATTAAATCAAATAATAGAAAAAGATTTACTAAAAAGTAAATATTTTAAAAAAAGATACTTTAAGAATGTTAATTCATCTATTTTAAAGGATTATAATATAATTATTAATTGCAATTATTTTAATAATTTTACTAATAAATATTTTGGTAAAAAAATTATAAAAGAATATGATAGTACTGCTTATACGACCATTATTAGTCATGAAAAAATTTCAAATAATACAGCTATACAAATATTTACTAAAAAAGGACCTTTAGCATTTTTACCAATATCAAATAAAGAAACTTCGATTGTATACTCTGTTCATAACTCAGTTAAAAAAGTAAATGATATAAATGAATTAATTAATCAATATAATTTTAAATATGAAATAAACAAAATTGATAAAATTGAAAATTTTGAATTAAAATCTCTCAACTTAAGATCTTATTATTACAAAAATATCTTAGCATTTGGTGATTTAATTCACAAAATTCACCCTCTTGCAGGACAAGGTTTTAATATGACAATGAGAGATATAAAAATGCTTTTAAACATAATCAAAAATAAATTAGATCTAGGTTTAGAATTGGATAGTTCCGTAAATAAAGAATTCGAAAAAAATGTGAAATATAAAAATTTTATTTTTTCTAATGGGGTTGATCTAATTCATGAATTTTTTAATTATGAAAGAAAGACTAAAAATTCAGTTTTATGTAAATCAATTCAAATCTTGGGAAAAAATTCTTCTGTAAATAAAGCGTTTATAAAAATTGCAGATGAAGGAATATTTTTTTAAATTATTGTAAGGTAGTATTATTAAATAAGTCGTATGTATAAGTACTTAAAATTTCAGCTATTTTATTCTTTCTTATATCAAGATTTTTAGCCTCTAATAAAATCTGCTTTTCTTCTAAAGAAAAAGGAGAAGCCATAGCTAAAGCGTTTATTGTTTCATCTAAACTCTGTTTTTCAAGCTCTTTCCAATTAATTATAAAACCTCTTTTTTCAAATAAAGATTTTAAATCCTTAAAAATTAATTCTAAATCTGAAAATTTAAGATCTTCTTTTTTAATATCTAAATCATTTTGAAATTTTTCAAAAGTTACTACGAATTCTCGATATTTTTTATCTGTTTTTAATTCATTAATAATTTCAAACCTAATCAATCCTTTTAGCTCGATTAAATATCGACCATCCTCAGTTTCTCTGAAGCTAGTTATTTTTCCTAAACAACCGATTTTATGTAAGTCTGGTCTTGTTTTATCAGCGCTATTTGAGTTCATAGGTTGAATCATGCCTATAAACTTATTTGATCTCATACTTTCATTGATCATATCGATATACCGTGGCTCAAAAATATTCAGTGGAACAGTGGTTTTGGGAAAAATTATAAAGTTACTTAATGGAAAAACTGGTATTTTTTTAGGAAGTTCAAATTTTTTCATAATATTATTAATTACAACATAAAATTGATTTAATCATCACCTAAGTTATAAAAAGTCATAAATAATAATTGTTATTTTTTTTTTACTTAAATAGAAAGGACTAATGATTTTCTGGGTAGCATCTTATCCTAAAAGTGGCAATACGTGGCTTAGAGCATTGTTGGCTTCATATTATTATTCTAAGGATGGAATTTTTGATCAGAAATTATTAAAAGAAATTGAACAGTTTCCTCAAAAAAAAAATTTTTCAAATTTTAATTATGACCAAAAAATAGTTGCTGACACTTCAAGATTTTGGATTAAGGCTCAGGAGCTAATAAATTTTAATAAAAAGTTAAGATTTTTTAAAACACACAATATTTTGGGTGGATTAAATGGTAATCAATTTACTAATACTAAAAACACCATTGGGGGAATTTATATTGTGCGAGATCCTAGAAATGTTATTACATCTTTAAAAAATCATTTTGAAATGAATGATAAAGATGCTTTAGAATTTATGCTTAATAAAAATAAGTATACTTATAATTATCATGCAGAAAATGATTATAGTGATTTTCAATTTATTAGTTCATGGGAAAATAATTATAAATCCTGGAAAAACCAAAAAAATTTTCCCGTTAAATTTATTAAATATGAAGATCTAAATTCTAAAACTTATGAAGTATTTAAGGATTTAATAAAATTTATTAATATAACTTCAAAAAATCAGAATATATTTAATAAAAATAAAGCTCAAAAAGCTATTTATTCCTCATCATTTGATAATTTAAAAGCTATAGAAACTAAAAATGGTTTTTCGGAATCTGTCTTATCAAAAAAAAGTGCAAAAAAAATTTCATTTTTTCATTTAGGTCCAAAAAATAACTGGAAAAATATTTATAGCGAAGATTATCAAAATAAACTCACTTTGAAATTTGATAGCAATCTAAAAGAATTAAATTACATTTAATAATAAATAATTTCTTATTACTTGCAATTATAAAAACCTCTATTTATAATAAGTTTTGATAAGCGGGCATAGCTCAGTGGTAGAGCGTCTCGTTGCCAACGAGAAGGTCGAGGGTTCGACCCCCTTTGCCCGCTCCATTTAATTATGATAATTTGGATATCCTCATACCCCAAAAGCGGAAATACCTACTTGAGATCTTTTTTATCTTCTTATTATTATTCAAAAGATGGTAAATTTGATTTTAATCTTTTATTAAACATTAATCAATTTCCATCGCTAAGATATTCAGATGTTAAATCTTATACTTATGTCGAGGCTGCAAAAAATTGGATAATTAATCAAAAGAAGTTCTTTAATAAAGAAAAACTTTTTTTTTTAAAAACTCATAATTCTTTAGAACAGTATTTTGGTTATAGATTTACTAAATCTTCAGAAACCTTAGGGGCAATATATATAGTAAGAGACCCAAGAAATGTTGTTTCTTCTATGTGCAATCATTATTCGATGAATTTTAATGAAGCGTATAATAAAATGATAGATGAAAAAGCCTCGCTATCCGTAAAAAATTCTGATGGGAATTTAAGTAATTTTTCTTTTTTAGGGAGTTGGTCTAATCATTATAAATCATGGAAAAATAATTTTGAATTTAAAACTTTATTTGTAAAATATGAAGATCTTGAGGAAAATGCATATAATGAATTTCGGAAAATACTTAAATTTATAGATGAGTTAACTGGTAAAAATGAGCCTATAAATAAAAAGAAATTTAATAATGCAATTAATTCAACGAATTTTTCTAGTCTTAAACAAAAAGAAAAATTGTATGGATTTAAAGAAAGTCTTACATTTAAGAAAGACAATAAAACAAATTTTTTTAATTTAGGTTTTAAAAATAAATGGCAACAAAATTTACCTGAGGAAATTTCGGGTAAAATCAAAGATAAATTTTCTAATGAAATTAAAGAACTTCAATATGAGTAATTTGAAAGATAAGAAATGTGTTCCATGTGAAGGAGGTGTTATTCCATTCGATATATCTGAAATTCATAAATATCAAAAAAAAGTAGATGGTTGGGATATTTCAAAAGATAATAAGGAAAATTTTTTTTTAATTAAAAAATTCAATTTTAATAATTTTATAGATAGCCAAGATTTTATTAATAAAGTTGGAGAAATCTCAGAGGATGAGGGACATCATCCCGATATATCATTTGGATGGGGATATGCAGAAATTAAGATAACTACTCACGCAATAGAAGGTTTATCTGAAAACGATTTTATTTTAGCAGCAAAAATTGATCAGTTAACTAATGCCTAAAGTGTCTAGTTTTTGAAAAAATTAATATAGTATTTGTTTCATTTGCAAATTTAATTATTTCTTTATCCCTTATAGATCCAGAAGGTTGAATGACTGCAGTTACACCTGATTGTACTAATTTTTCTATACCATCTACAAAAGGAAAAAAAGCATCAGATGCAGCAACTATCTCGTTCTTTATTTTTACAAACTTATTCATTTTATCAATTGCTATTTGACAGCTATCCAATCTACTTGGCTGACCAGATCCAATTCCAACTGTCGTTTCATTAGTTACTAAAACAATTGCATTAGATTTTACATATCTACAAATATTAAAAGCAAAAATAAGATTTTTCATTTGATTTTGATTTGGTTTTCTTTTGGATACAATTTTAAAATCTTTAATATTAAATATATTTGTATCTTTAGATTGAACTAATATTTCATCATTATTAGATATAAATTTTAACTCATCTTTTAATGTATAGTTTGAGGCATCTATTAGCCTTAGATTTTTTTTTCTTTTAAGAATTTTAACTGCATCAGAATTAAAATTATTTCCAATTACAACCTCAAGAAAAAGCTTACTTAATTCTTTTGCGACAGTTTTAGTGACTTTGTAATTACAAGAGACTATTCCACCGAAAGCACTTACAGGATCGCATTCTAAGGCTGAAATATAACTTTCAAGATGATTTTTTTTGATAGATACTCCACATGGGTTTGCATGTTTAACAATTACGGTTCCTTTATTTTTAGGTAATGATTTAGAGATGTTTAATGCTGCAAAGATGTCGTTATAATTGTTATAGCTTAGCTGTTTTCCATGGATTTGTTTAATATTTAGGGTAGAATTTTTTGAATAGACTGCACTTTTTTGATGAGGATTTTCACCATATCTTGGTGTTTCAATTAAGTTTGCATTAAAAGTTTGTTTATCTGGAAACGTAATATTGGATATTTTGTTCAAATAATTTGAAATAATCGAGTCATAATAAGCAGTTTCAGTAAACGCAATTCTCGATAATTTTTTTCTAAATTCTAATGTAGTAGATCCATTATTTTTTTTTAATTCTTCAATTAATTCTTCATACTGATTTAAAGATGTAACCACTGTTACATCCAAATAATTTTTAGCAGCAGATCTGACCATTGTCGGTCCCCCAATATCTATATTTTCAATTATCTTATTATGATTTTTTGTATTTTTTAAAATTTTTTCAAATGGGTAGAAATTAACAATAACCAAATCTATATTTTCAAAATTATTATTACTTAAATCTTTAGAGTGTTTTTTATTATTTCTTTTATTTAAAATTCCAGCATGAATTTTTGGATGAAGTGTTTTAACTCTTCCACCTAAAATTTCTGGTGAATTTGTAAATTCAGAAACTTCTAGACATTTAAATTTTAATCTTCTTATCTCTTTATAGGTACCACCAGAACTGATTATTTTTATTTTATTTTTTTTTAAGATATTAAGAACTGGTTTTAAATTTTTTTTATCCGAAACCGATATTAAGGCAGTTTTAATTTTTTTCATTATAATCTTATAATCTCCCATTTGATAACTTGTTCTGTCTCATGAGTTATTCCTGATATAAAAATATTACGGTTTTCTTTATAAGAATTTTTATTACCGAAATATAATCCATTATCAATATTTATATCAAATTTATCGCAGCTAAATTTCCAACCTTCATTTTCTAATTCAATTAGTATTGACTTATTATCCTGTGTTTTCATGACTTTAGAGCCAGGATCTAGATGAAACCTGATATCAAATTTTACATTTTTATCTTTATTTTTTCTTATTATTCTATCAGTACCAATAAATTTTATTTGTTCAGGATAAAATTCGATCTCTCTCTCATGAATAGAACCAAATTTTTTAAGATAACCATCATGTGAAGCTGAAATTTTCCAATAATTACCTTCAAACACAATATTTTTATTTATTATTTTTAAACCTTGATCAACTATATAACCAGGTAATTTTAATTTTTTAAAACTACAAGAAGAATGATCTTCAATTACTAAAGTACTTTGTAACGCCGTACTTTTAGAAAGTTTATTAAATTTGTTTTGTTTATTAGCAAAGTAGCCTGAATTACTAATTAATTTTTTACCAATTGATATTATTTCGAAAGATAAAGCACCAGATTGATAATCGTTTGATTGAAAACCAACCGGACTTGGTCCTATATCCATTGCTAATATAATTTTTTTATTTTTAAGAATTGCGTATCCAGCAATCTCTTTATTTTCATTTTTAAATATATAATTAAATCTTTTTAAATATTGATCGAATTCATCATTATTGGATATATAATTTCCATTAAACAAAATATTATGATTTATATTTTGCCATATAAAGGCATAGTTTATTCCTAGATGATAAATTGTTTCATCTATGAATTCTGGAATTGTATTTTGTGATTCCTTGAACCATTCTCTAATTAAAATGAAATACTTTAAATAAAAACTTAGTTGCTTTATATTTCTTGATTTTGGAAAGCCCTTATTATCAATTGAAGTTTTTACAATTTTTCTTAAAAGTAACAATCCATTGTCTAGGTAAATTTTATTATTTTGATAAGCTATCCCTGTTAAAATAATTGCCGCACATCCAATTATTTTATTTTCAAATATTTTTGTGTCTTTTATTTCATTTAAAAGATGATTTGTTTGTTTTTGAATACTTGAATCAAATTTGTTTTTATAATCTTCATCTTTTTCATCATAGGTTAACTCATGGTTTGACAACCAGGAAATTATTCTTTTTGAAGTAAGATCAAAATCCCAACTTCTATTATTATATCTATTATTATTATTTATCCAATTGACAATAAGAGATTGCACCGCTTTTTTTGAGGACTTTAAATCTAAGCTAAAAAACCAAAAAAAATTGTTTAATTTCTTATAGTCTTTTGAATTTACATTTTTTGTCCAAATAGATTCTAATGAAAAGTCTTCAATTTTATATTTTTTTTTTTGATATTTTACTATTGAAGATAACAAGTATTGACTTGGTTTATACTCAAAAGTATTAGCGTAAGTCTTAGATATTTTTTTGTCATATAAATTAGAATTTTGATAAATTCTGATTAAATGATTTTTAATACTAAAATAGATAATACTAAAACTATCTATGAATTTTTTAACAATCATTAACTTATTTTAATTTTAATAAATCAATATTTTTTTTTATATCTCCATTATTACTTTTGAATATTGTTGTTCCTGAAACAAGAATATTAGCACCCGCATCAATTGCATCCTTGCAATTGTCAAAATTAATTCCACCATCAATCTCAATATCAAAATCAAGATTTTTTTCATTTTTAATTTTTCTAAGTTCTTTAATTTTTTCCAAAACTTCAGGCATAAACTTTTGTCCACCAAATCCTGGATTAACACTCATAACAAGAACCAAATCTATTTTTTCAAGGTGATCGACAATTAAATTAATCTCAGAATTAGGATTTAATGAAACACCAACTTTTTTATTTAATTCTTTAATTTTTAAAATTGAACCCTCTAGATTATCAGTTGCCTCTGGATGAATTGTTATAATATCAGCTCCCGCATCAGCATAAGATTCAATATGTTTATGAACAGGTGATATCATTAAGTGTACATCAAACTTTAAAGTACAATTTTTTCTAAGAGCCTTAATCACTGGTGGACCAATTGTTAGATTGGGAACAAAGTGACCATCCATTACATCTACATGAATCATATCTGCACCACCCTCTTCAAGTCTTTTAATTTCTGATCCTAACTGACTAAAATCAGCAGATAAAATTGAGGGTGAGATTTGTATATTTTTCATTACTTACTTAAATTACTAGTACCAATTTTTAAAATTTAAATGAATTAAAAAATTGATAAATTTCCCTAGAAATTTCACTTTCAAGAGGGAATGATAACATCCCCATAACTGAATAGCCCAAGATCCAGGGCATTAAATAAAATCTAACCATGTAAAAAAACCATGCTATATAAAGAGGAACTAAAGGACCTATTATAAATGAGGGTGTAATTGGTTTAAATAATTTAATTAAAGGATTTGTAAATTTAACAAATACCTTCATAAAGAAAAATTCAGAATCTTCTCTTTGGAAAATGTTCATTGCAACTTTTGCTATTAAAGTCCACATAATGATACCTAGAATATAATCTACTACATAGACTAATGGATGTAAGTTAGCAGACATTTATAATTAATATTTAAAATTTTCTTGAAATAAAAGGGGCGAAATTAATCGCCCCTCATAAAGATTATTTAGTGTTGTTTTCCAAGAATTGATTTACCACTTGGTATACGAACTTCATCAACCATTTTTTGAGTTGCTCTGTCAGGCTCTTGAGTTATTAAACTCACAACCACCATAGCAACTAAGCTGACAGATGCACCAACTATACCAAATGTCTTTTCAGTTATGTCTAGGAAACCTGCGCCTCCAGTTTCTACCCATATTAAATAGGCACTTCCTGAGAGCAATCCTAGAGCCATACCTGCAATTGCACCTTGTTTGTTTGCTCTCTTCCACCATACGCCAAGTACAAGCGGGAAGAACAATCCAGACATTGCAAAATCAAAAGCCCAAATTACAGAACCTAAGATTTGCTTAATGCCCATGGCGGCAACAGTCGCTCCAGCAAAACCAATAATCACAAGTAACACTCTTGCAACAACTAGTCTTTTAGCAGTTTCAGCTTTTGGATCTATGATTTTGTAATACAAATCATGAGATAAAGCGTTTGCGATTGCTAGTATCAAACCATCAGCTGTTGACATGGCAGCTGCCATACCTCCAGCGGCAACAAGACCTGATATTACATATGGTAATCCAGCTATCTCTGGTGTTGCTAATACAACGGCTTTACCACCCATGAAAAATTCATTTAATTCAAGAGTGCCATTGCCATTAAAGTCGCTGACCCACATTAATTTAGCTTGGTTCCAGTTTTTATACCAATCTAAAGCTTCTACTTCTGCTATCGATTTACCGATTATACCAGTAGCTAATTCTGGATCGATTAATGATAACTTAGATAGTGTAGCTAACATTGGAGCAGAAGAATAAAGTAGGAAGATAAAGAATAGAGACCAACCTACAGATTTTCTAGCTGCCTTTACGCTTGGAGTAGTAAAGTATCTCATCATTACATGGGGTAATGATGCTGTTCCAGCCATCATACATATCGCTAAAGATATAAACTTCCAAGGTGTAGTGTTAACTTCTGCGTGAGCTTTCGTTATACCAGATAAAACCCAGCCATCGCCCTTTGGTACTGTTGCTAGATCAGCGGCAGAGTTTTTAACAAACCCATATTGTTGTTCTAATTCACCAATTCTGGCTACCTCATCAGCTAACATAAAGTGAGGGAAGAAACCAGCATCTATAGAGTTACTAATCCAAAAAACTGGAATTAAATAAGCTATAATTAGCACGATGTATTGTGCAACCTGTGTCCAAGTAACCCCTCTCATACCTCCTAACATTGAACATAACAAGATACTTACCAATCCAACATAAACAGCATATTTAAAGTCAATATCTAGCGCAGCAGATGCTATGGTACCCGTAGCATTAATTTGGGCAGTCACATACGTAAATGATGCAACTGTTAAAACTATTACTGCTAAAAGTCTTGCAGCATTACCACCGTATCTTGTACCTATAAAATCTGGAACTGTATAACAGCCAAATTTTCTTAAGTATGGTGCTAATAAAGCTGCAACAAGCACGTAACCACCAGTCCAACCTACAAGTAGCGCCATATATCCGTAACCTTTAAAATAAATACCACCCGCCATTGCAACGAATGAAGCACCAGACATCCAGTCTGCTGCAGTCGCCATTCCGTTGAAGACTGTTGGTACTTGCCTTCCAGCTACGTAATACGCATCAGCTTGAGCTGTTCTAGATAACCAACCGATTAATGCATATATAAGAACAGTAAATGAAACAAAGCCAATTCCGATATAATACTTTGACATTCCCATCTGCTCTGCAATTGCCATAATAACTATGAAAGCTATAAAACCTCCCGTATATATTCCATAAACTTTTGGCAAATTATCTATAAAATTACCTTTCATTATTCGTCCTCTCTTTCGCTAAAACCGAACTCTTCATCGATTTTTTCTTGTCTGTTCGCAAACCAAAAAATTAGGATTACAAAAATTCCAAGAGATCCTTGACATGTAAACCAATATGTCCATGGATAACCGAAAGGTCCTTTGACCTCGTTCATTTCAGCTCCAAAAAGGAAGATGCCAATTGAGAATACGAACCAGATTGCCAATGTAATTAACAGCAAACCTTTGGATTTTTCCCAATGTTTTTCTTGATTTGACATTTTTACCTTTCTATTTAGTTACAACTGTCAAAACCATAACCATTATAAGAGCTTTGAAAAGGCTAAAAATTCTTCAAATTAAGCGTTTATTTGACACTTTTGAGGTATAATTACTGCTTAAATTGTTTTTTATGGCGAAATATAGACTAACTTGGAAAGATCTTAAGATTGATGATTTCAAAACATATTTATTTGCTATGTTCAAAGCATTTATTCCTAAAAAAAAAATTAAAAACTTAGGTGAACTGGAAGACTTTATTCAAACAAAATCTGCTTGGGTTACACAAGTAACATTATATAACTATTTAAAAACTAGAATGGGAACAAGATATGTTCT
The DNA here is from genome assembly GCA_902595535.1 of uncultured Pelagibacteraceae bacterium. Taxonomy (GTDB): domain Bacteria; phylum Pseudomonadota; class Alphaproteobacteria; order Pelagibacterales; family Pelagibacteraceae; genus Pelagibacter. Next base: position 9,298 of record CACJQI010000011.1, on the reverse strand, counting down.
GCATTTTGATAATGATGTATTTATGTCTTCTGTTAATCTTGCTAAATGGAATATTTATTATGTTGCACTACAAGATCTTACGTTCTTTACGTTTTCATATTTAAGAGTTAATTTTAATTACAACAAAATTGATCAAGCAAAAGAAATTTTTTATAAAATTTTAGATGACGAAACATCTAATAATATGCCTCTTGATATAATTGATGAAGCAAAAAAAACATTTAACGAAAGATTGCAAAAAATTAATTTTGAAAATTATTATAAAGATCTACCATTTAATCCTAGTGCTTTATCATTGTATAAATGGGCACCTATTGCTGATGATCTCAAAAGTTTAGATAGAAAAATTGTTCTTAATTCGATGATATTAAAATGGGATATTATAAAAGATGAATTTAAAAATTTAATTCAATTCTAAATATTTTTTCTATTATCAACCAAACTTTCTACAACACTTGGATCTGCTAAAGTTGTTGTATCACCTAATTGTTCGTGTTCGTTTGCAGCTATTTTTCTTAAAATTCTTCTCATTATTTTACCTGACCTAGTTTTAGGAAGTCCTGGTGTAAAATGTATTAAATCAGGAGTAGCCAAAGGTCCAATTTGTTTTCTTACCCAAAGTTTAAGATCTCTTTCCAGATCACCTGTCTCTCTTTCACCAGCATTTAAAGTTACGTAACAATATAAACCGTTTCCTTTTATATCATGTGGATATCCAACTACAGCTGCTTCAGCCACTTTTGGGTGTGCAACAAAAGCACTTTCAATTTCAGCAGTACCCAGATTGTGTCCTGAAACTATAATTACATCATCAACTCTTCCAGTAATCCAATAATATCCATCTTTATCCCTTCTACATCCGTCACCTGTAAAATACTTTCCATTAAATTGAGAAAAATATGTATCAATAAATCTTTGATGGTCTCCATAAACCGTTCTCATTTGTCCTGGCCATGATTGAGCGATACAAAGTCTTCCTTCACCAGAACCTTTAATTTCTTTTCCATTTTTATCAACTAAAATCGGTTTAATTCCGTAAAATGGTTTTGTAGCTGAACCCGGCTTTAAAGGAATTGCGCCTGTTTGTGGAGAAATCATTATACCACCTGTTTCTGTTTGCCACCAAGTATCAACAATTGGACATTTAGAATTTCCAACCGTTTTATAGTACCACATCCAAGCCTCAGGATTAATTGGTTCTCCAACAGTTCCTAGTAGTTTTAGAGATTTTCTTGATGTTTTTTTTACGGGCTTATCTCCTTCACGCATCAAAGCCCTTATAGCTGTAGGAGCAGTATAAAAAGTGTTCACTTTATATTTATCGATTATTTGCCACCATCTTGAGGTGTCAGGATAATTTGGAATACCTTCAAACATAATCGTGGTTGCTCCATTAGCTAGTGGTCCATAAATTATGTAGCTATGTCCTGTGACCCAACCTATATCAGCTGTACACCAGTAAATATCTTTTGGTTTATAATTAAAGATGTATTGATGAGTCATTGAAGCATACACCATGTAACCACCTGTTGTGTGCAAAACTCCTTTAGGCTTTCCAGTTGATCCAGAGGTATATAAAATAAATAATGGATCTTCAGCATTCATTTCTTCTGGCTCACAATGTTGAGAAACATCTTTAATTAAGTCATGATACCAAACATCCCTATCATTATTCCATAAGACAAAATTACCAGTTCTTTTAACAATAATGCATTTTTTAACATTAGGGCAATTTTCTAAGGCTTCATCAGTTGTGTATTTTAAAGGAATTGTTTTTCCTCCTCTAACACCTTCGTCAGCTGTAATTATATATTCAGATTTACAATCATTCACTCTTCCAGAAATAGAGTCTGCTGAGAAGCCTCCAAAAATAATTGAATGAACTGCTCCAATACGTACACAAGCAAGCATCAAGATAGCAAGTTCAGGTATCATTGTTAAATAAATTGTAACTCGATCACCTTTTTTTATACCTAATTTTTTAAGTCCATTAGCAGCTCTTGATACTTTTTGATGTAATTCTTTATATGTAATTTTTTGACTATCTTTTGGATTATCTCCAACCCAGATTATTGCAGTTTTATCTTTTTTATCTTTTAAATGTCTATCAATACAATTTGCTGAAGCATTTAAAGTTCCATCATGAAACCATTTAATTTTGACTTCTTTATTGCTAAATTTAACATCTTTAATTTTTTTGTATGGTTTTATCCAAGTTATTCTTTTTCCCTCTTTTTTCCAAAACTCATCGTTGCTTTTAATTGATTTAAAGTATTTATCTTGATATTGTTTTTTATTTGTTAAGCTATTTTTTACCCACTCACTTTTAGTTTTGATAACCAATTCTGTGTTTGGTTTCTTTTTTTTAACCTTAGTTTTTTTAGCTACTTTTTTTGTAACTTTCTTTTTAGCTTTTGTATTTTTCTTTTTTTTTGTTGGCATGAGATAATTTTATAATCAAAGTTTACTCATGTTATTTAAAATTTTCCAGCTTTTAGAGTCTATAGGCATCACAGATAATCTGCTTTGTTTTATTAATGATAAATGGCTTAATTCCTTGTTTTTTTTAATCTCTTCGAGAGTAACAGGATTGGCTAATTTTTTTTTAAATCGTACAGTCACGGCAACGAAACGACCAGATTTATCTGTTTTATCTAAATAAGCTTCTTTAATTACTTCTACAATCCCAACAATTTCTTTACCAATATTTGAATGATAAAAAAAACAAAGTTCACCTTTCTTCATATTTTTTAAATTTTTAGCTGCTTGATAATTTCTTACCCCATCCCATGGTGCACCTTTTAAACCTGCTTTTATTTGTTGATTAATTGACCAAACATCAGGCTCCGATTTTAACAACCAATAAGATTTTTTCATATTTTTAAATATTTGTGTAAAAATAATCTGGTCTAGGTTTTACCTTAGTTATTTTCAAAAATTTATTATCAATTAAAAATTGGTGAACTACCTCAAAATTTTTATTAAATATTTCAACTTGTATTATACATTTATTATTATTAAGTAATTCTTTTAATCCTTTAAGAACATTAATTTCATGACCCTCAACATCTATTTTTAATGCTATTACAGATTTTTTTATATCAAACTCCCTGTCACCAATTTTAAATAAAGCTTTTTGGGCTTTATAATTTGCTTGATAATCATTATTTACTGTTGATCCACCTGTTTGGGCATAACCATATTTAATTATTGATCTCATTGTTAGTTTTGAATTTTTGTCAGACAAACCATAATTTTGTAAATTTATTCTTTTAGAAAAGTCCGGATTAATCTTAAGTGTTTTATGAAATTTTTCGTAAGCGTCATTATTTGGCTCAAATGCAAAAATCTTTAAATCTTTAAATTTTTTTGCAAGTATAATTGAATAATATCCACAGTTGGCTCCTATATCAAAAAAATACATCACAGAATACTTTTTAATTAATTCTTTTAATATTGAAATTTCTTCTATTTCATATTTTTGATGAAGTATTATTTGTCTATCTGTTGAGTCTAGAAAATCTAAAAACATTATAGTATCATCTACTTTAAAAAATCCTCTATTCTTTTTTAATTTATTAAGAATTCTAATACTAATTGATGGAATTAAACGTTTTAAAAATGGAATTTTAATTAAATAATTTATCATAAAATATATTTTAACTTAAATTAAAGTTTAACTCCTGCACCTTTAAGAAATACTGCTTTTTCATCTAGTGGCCATCTTGGTTTTGCTGGATGATCTAAATCACTAAATTGTTTTAATTTGAATTTCTCTAATCCAACCATTGCAATCATTGCTGCGTTGTCACTACATAATTCAATGGGGGGGAATATATTGGTATAATTATTTTCATTACATAAATTAATTAACATAGTTCTAATTTTTTTATTAGCTGCAACACCTCCCGCTACTACAAATATTTTATCTTTTAAATCATTTTGTTTTTCAAATTCACTAAAGGCAATTTTAGTTTTTTTATTCAATATTTCTTCAACTGTTTTTTGAAAAGAGGCTGCAAGGTCAAATTTTTCTTGATTAGTTTTAATTTGTTTTGTAATTCTTAAAATTGCAGTTTTAAGTCCTGCAAAAGATAAGTTACAACCTCCTTTATTTAAAATTGGTTTTGGTAATTTATATTTATTTGAATCACCTTTTTCAGCCATGATTTCTATTTGAGGTCCACCTGGAAACTCAACTCCCAAAAGTTTTGCAGTTTTGTCAAATGCTTCGCCAAGAGCATCATCAATAGTCGTCCCTAATCTTTTGTATTTTCCTAAATCTTGAACATTTAAAAATTGTGAGTGACCGCCAGAAATTAATAAAAGCAAGTATGGATAGTTTAATTTTGAATTAAGTTTTGGACTTAATGCATGACCTTCTAGATGATTGACCGCAATGAAGGGTTTATTTAATGCACTAGCAAAAGCTTTTCCAAAACTTAAACCAACTGATAAACAAACTATTAGCCCTGGACCAGCTGTTGAAGCTACAGCATCAATTTCTTCAATTTGTCTTCCACTATCATCAATTGCTTTTTGAACAATCCAATCTATCTTTTCTATATGTGATCGAGCCGCAAGTTCTGGGACCACGCCCCCAAATTCTTTATGGACCTCAACTTGGCTAGAAATGATATTTGATAAAACTATTGGAATTCCTTGGTCATTTTCAGTAATTAAAGATGCAGCCGTTTCATCACAACTCGACTCTATTCCTAAAATTAAGGGTTTTTTACTCATTCAAATAGTTTTTATTAATTGTACAATCTCAATACAAGTAAGAAATAAATTTATTTATGAATAAAAAAATAACCATTGGCTCAAGAGGAAGTAAGTTGGCTTTAATTTATGCACAAAAAGCTAAAGATAAAATTATAAAAAACACAAATATAAAAGGCGAAGACATTATTATTAAAGAAATAACCACAAAAGGTGATCAAGTTCAGGATATGAGATTATCTGAAGTGGGTGGAAAAGGTCTATTTTCAACGAATATAGAAAAAGAACTGCAAGATAAAAAAATTGATATAGCTGTTCATGCGCTCAAAGATACGCCAGCAATTGAGACAGTTGGTTTAAGAACCAATACGTTTCTAAAAAGAAACGATCCAAGAGAAATTTTAATCACACAAAATGGAAAAAAACTTAACGAATTAAAAATTAATTCATTAATAGGAACTTCATCTTATAGAAGAGAATTTCAGATAAAAAAAATTAGATCGGATCTTAATTGTAAACTTATTAGAGGTAATGTGGATACAAGAATTAAAAAGCTTAATGATGGTTTATATGATGCTATAATATTATCTTATGCAGGAATTGAGGCTCTAGATATCGAGGATAAAATTACAGAAATATTTTCAATAGAAGAAATAATTCCAAGTGCAGGACAAGGTATTATCGCTCTCCAGTGTCGTAATAACGATATTGAAATTATCTCCATTTTAGATGGAATTAATGATATAGAAACTTCTTTAAGAGCTCATGCTGAGAGAAATGTTTTAAAAGTTTTAGAGGGCGATTGTGAAACAGCTGTTGGAGCACATGCTACTATTGAAGGAGATCAAATTACTCTCCAAGCCGAACTTTTTTCTTTAGATGGAAAACAAAGATTCTTTGAAAAAAAATCATCAAAAATGAATAATGCAAGGGAACTAGGTAAAGAACTTGGTGAAATATTGAAAATAAAATCAAATAATTCTTATAAAAGATAATATGCATATTTTATTAACAAGACCGTTAGAAGATTGTTCAGAAATGATATTAAAATTTAAATCTTTAGGTCATCAAGTATCACATCTACCTTTGCTAATTGTTGAAAAAGTAAATTATGACCTAGTAAACTTCCCAAGTTTTGGAGGTATTATATTTACAAGCGCTAATGCTATTAAATTTTTAGATCTAAAAAATATTGATAAAAAAATTTTATGTTTTTGCGTAGGAGAAGCTACCGAAAAAACAGCTAGAAATAATGGATTTCAGAATGTGATTGCCGCCGAAGGTAACGTTGAAAATTTAAAAGAATTAATTTTACAAAATTTTGATAAAAAATATGGAAGCTTGATTTATATAAGTGGTGAAACAGTTTCTACAGATCTTGATCAACAATTGTCGAAAGTAGGTTACAATGTAAAAAGAATTGTAAATTATAGAACTTCGCATAATAAAAATTTTAATGAGGAATTTGTTAAGGAATTAAAGCAAAAAATGCCTGATATTGTTTATGTTTATTCTCAAAATAGTGCCGCAAGCTTCTTAAATTATATTAAGTTACAGCAATTAGAAAGCTTATGGATGAATACAAATTTAATGTGTATTGGTGAAAAAACCTCATCAATATTGAATGAAATTAAATGGAAGAAGATTTTTCTTTTTAATCCTGGAGAAGAGGAGTTTTTGTTATATAAAATTTAGCTATGGAAATAATAAATAATTTTTCAGATATATTTTTATCAGTCTGGAATAAAGGAATTCTAGGTGTTGATTTTTTTCAAATATTAATTGGAATTGGAATTTTTTTTATTTTCTTAATTTTCAGAGGTTTAATAAGTAAGCTTATTATAAAAAAACTAGAGATAATTTCTAAGAGAACTACTAATAAATTAGACGATACTTTTGTTCGTGCTTTAGAAGGTCCAGCAAGATTTTTGCCAATAGTTCTTGGTTTTTTTATTGCCAGTTATTATATGACATTTTCTATCGAAAGCCGTGAATTTATAGATAATATCAATAGAACTTTAATCACAATTTTAATTTTTTGGGTAATTCATCAAATCATTGAACCAATTTCTTATATTTTAAGTGGATTAGATAAACTTTTAACAAGAGAGTTAATTGGATGGATTATTAAATCCCTGAAAATTCTAATTTTTATTTTAGGGCTTGCTGCTGTACTTGAATTGTGGGGAATAAAAATCGGTCCAATTATCGCTGGACTAGGATTGTTTGGTGTTGCTGTTGCGTTGGGTGCACAAGATTTATTTAAAAATTTAATCTCTGGAATTTTAGTACTAGTTGAAAAAAGATTTAAAATAGGTGACTGGATTGCTGTAGAAGGAATTATAGAGGGTATTGTTGAGAAAATCGGTTTTAGATCAACCACAATAAGGAAATTTGATAAATCACTTGCAATTATTCCAAATTTTCAATTTGCTGAAAATGCTGTTGTTAATGTAAGCGAAACTTCTAATTGGTTAATAAGTTGGATTATTACTCTGCAATACGACACAACAGTAGACCAGTTAAAAACTATTAGAAATGAAATTGAGAGATATATAAATAACAATGAAGACTTTGATGTAAATATTGGAGTGGCTGTTAGAATTGATAAATTTTCTGATAGTTCAATTGATATGTACGTTCGTTGTTTTACAAAAACTAATAGTTGGAATGAAATGCTTTCGGTTAAAGAGAGGCTTGCTATTGAAATTAAGCAAATTGTAGAAAATAATAAAGCTGCTTTTGCCTTTCCAAGTCAATCGATCTATGTCGAAAAAAAATGATCGCAATTTTTTATTTAGTTTTACAAGTTTTAAAACTTTATTATTATGTGGTTATTGCAAATGTTATAATAAGTTGGTTAATAGCCTTTAATGTTTTAAATACACAAAATAGATTTGTTTATTCAATTTTAGAACTTACATATAGATTAACAGACCCTATTTTGATCAGAATAAGACGTTTTTTGCCTAATTTAGGCTCTCTTGATATATCTCCAATAATTCTTCTTTTATTGATTTGGTTTATCGAAATGTGTATGAAGCTTTACATTGCACCAATGATTTTTTAAGGAATAAACATGATTTTAATTGATGGAAAAAAAGCAGCAGCAGAACTTAGAGAAGAATTAAAAAAAGAAGTAACTGATTTAAAAACTAAATATAATAAAGTACCTGGATTAACTGTAATTTTGATTGGGGATATGACCCCAAGTCAAATTTATGTTCGGAATAAAGAAAAATCAGCAAACGAAGTAGGTTTAAAATCTGAGGTTATTAAATATCCTGATACTGTTCAAGAAGAAACAGTTTTAGAAAAAATTGAAGAGCTAAACAATAATGATAGCGTTTCTGGTATTTTAGTTCAACTTCCACTTCCAAAACATATTGATAAACAAAAAGTTATAGAAAAAATTGTTCCATCAAAAGATGTAGATGGTTTTCATCCTATGAATGTTGGAAATTTATCTTCTGGTTATGAAAGTTCTGTTCCTTGTACTCCACTTGGATGTTATTTATTGATAAAAAAGATTGAACCAAACTTAAGTGGCAAGAAAGCCGTTGTAGTTGGAAGATCAAATTTGAACGGGAAACCAATGACTCAACTTTTACTTAAAGAAAATTGTACAGTTACAATTACTCATTCGAAAACAAAAGATTTAAAGGCAGAGTGTTTAGAGGCAGACATTATAGTTGCAGCGGTAGGTATTCCAGAGCTTGTTAAGGGTGACTGGGTGAAAAAAGACACAATCGTAATTGATGTTGGTATAAATAAAACCGATAAAGGAATTGTTGGAGACGTAGATTTTGATGAGGTTTCAAAAAATGCTAAAGCTTTAACTCCAGTTCCAGGAGGTGTAGGTCCAATGACAATTGCTTGTTTGCTGAAAAATACTATTGAGTGTTTCAAAAGATCGCAAATTTAATAATTAAATCTGCTGATTAAATCTGTTAAATTAGGTTATGAAGAAACCTAAATATCCATACAGAATTGGAATAATATTTTTATTACTTACAGTTCCGCCTATTGGTGCAACTCAATTGGGGTGGTATTTACATGATATGCAAACAGGATTTGATTATGGTATGATAGTAGGAGTGATTTCAGTAATATATGCCGCATATCTGATGTATGAGAAGAAATGGAGAGAGGAAGATGAAGATTAATTTATGGAAAAAATAATTTTTTTTGCACTAGTTATTCCTATTATGGTGTATGTTTTATATTTGGGTGGTATGGCCATTATGAATGGTTTTAAATCAAAAGAAGCTAATAGAGCCGAAAAAGAGGCAGAGCAATTTAAAGACAATGAAAATTTTACATCACAAGATAATAATTTAAGTGATGAACTAACTAAACTAAATGATCTTCGTGAAAGTGGAGTGCTAACGCAAGAAGAGTTTGATAAAGCTAAAAATAAATTATTAAATAATTAATCTACTTTAGTAATCAACATTAACATAACTCCGCTTACAAATATTATAATTCCTAAAATCTCACTGAATTTTGGTTTTTCTTTAAATAAATATTTTGAGGACAAATAACTAAAAAAAATTTCAATTTGACCCAAGGCTCT
>CACJQI010000010.1 GCA_902595535.1 uncultured Pelagibacteraceae bacterium | reverse complement strand
TTTATAATTATTCTAAATTAGAAGTAATAATTATGTTGTTTTATTATATTATAATATCATTAAATCAAGTACTAAGGAAACTCAAAAATTATGAAAAAAAATTCTTACTCCTATGATGATCTCATAACATGCGGAAATGGTGATCTTTTTGGACCTGGAAATGCTAAATTACCACTTCCTCCGATGCTCATGTTTGATAGAATAACTGAAATTAATGATAATAATGGAGAGTTTAACAAAGGTTCTCTAAAAGCTGAGTTAGACATTAAAAATGATCTATGGTTTTTTGACTGCCATTTTAAAGCTGATCCTGTAATGCCGGGCTGTTTAGGATTGGACGCTATGTGGCAGTTAGTTGGGTTTTATTTAGGTTGGTTAGGAAACCTTGGAAAAGGAAGAGCTCTTGGAGTTGGCGCTGTAAAATTCACAGGTGAAGTTTTGCAAAGTGTAAAAAATGTTAGGTACGAAATAGTTATGAAAAAAATTATGTCTCCAGGTGGGACAACAGTTGGTCTTGCAAATGGTTTAGTATTTGCAGATGATAAAAAAATTTATTCAGCAGAAAGCTTAAAAGTGGGTTTATTTAAATAATGAGAAGGGTAGTTATAACAGGTTTAGGAGTTGTGTCTTGTTTAGGTAACAATCAAGAAGAAGTTCATCAATCACTATTAAATTCAAAGTCAGGAATTTCTTATGCTGAGGAATATAAAGAACATAATCTTAAAAGTCATGTTCATGGGAAACCAAATGTAAAACTAGAAGATCACATTGATAGGAAAACAATTAGATTTATGGGTTCAGGTTCAGCTTATAATTACATTGCAATGAAAGAAGCAATTGAGGACTCTGGGTTAGAAGAGAGTGAAGTAAGTAATTTCAAAACTGGAATTGTTATGGGTTCAGGAGGACCTTCTATCGAAAATGTCATATTAGCAGCAGATAAAACTAGAGCTAAAACTCCAAAATTAATGGGACCATTTATCGTTCCAAGAACAATGGCAAGTACTGCTTCAGCAACTCTTGCTGTTCCTTTTAAAATAAAAGGCACCAACTACACAATGAGTTCGGCTTGTGCAACAAGTGGACACTGTATTGGTAATTCAATGGAATTAATTCAAATGGGTAAACAAGATGTTGTTTTTGCAGGTGGTAGTGAAGAAGTTCACTGGGCAATGACTGCAATGTTTGATGCAATGACGGCTTTATCATCAAAATATAATAATGCTCCTGAAACTGCATCTAGAGCATATGACAAAACAAGAGATGGTTTTGTAATAGCTGGTGGTGCAGGTGTGCTAGTGCTTGAGGAATACGAACATGCAAAAGCAAGAGGTGCTAAAATATACGCGGAATTAACTGGTTATGGAGCAACTTCAGATGGATACGATATGGTAGCCCCATCTGGCGAAGGAGCAGTGAGATGCATGCAAATGGCAATGTCTACAGCTAAAAATAAAATTGATTATATTAATACTCATGGAACTTCTACTCCAGTTGGAGATATCACGGAGTTAAATGCAGTTAAAAATACTTTTGGAGACAATATTCCAAAGATTAGTTCTACAAAATCTTTATCAGGACATCCACTAGGTGCGGCTTCAGTTCATGAAGCTATCTATTGTTTAATTATGATGAAAAATAATTTCATTGCAGGCTCAGCAAACATAGCTGAGATGGATGAAGAGGCTAAAAAATTTCCAATAGTTGCAAAAACTGAAACTGGTGCAACATTAAACACTGTAATGTCTAATAGTTTTGGTTTTGGTGGAACTAATGCTGCATTAATTTTTGAGAAGATTTAATTTATGAGTTTGATGAAAGGTAAAAAAGGATTAATTATGGGTGTTGCCAATGAGAGATCTATCGCATGGGGTATTTCACAGAAACTTGCTGAAGCTGGAGCTGAACTCGCGTTTACTTATTTAGGTGATGCTCTAAAAAAAAGAGTTATTCCTTTGGCAGAAAAATTAAATTCAAATGTTACATTTAGTTGTGATGTTGAGAAAAAAGAGGATGTAAATAAATTGTTTGAAGATGTTAAATCACAATGGGGTGAAATTGATTTTGTAGTTCATGCAATTGCATTTTCAGATAAATCAGAATTATCTGGTGAATATTTAAATACTACTAGAGAAAACTTTTTAAGAAGTATGTTAATATCATGTTTCTCCTTTACAGAAGTTGCAAAAGAAGCATCTAAAATAATGAGAGAAGGTGGAAGTTTAATTACCTTAAGCTATGAAGCAAGCAAAGCTATTCCAAATTATAATGTGATGGGTGTGTGTAAAGCAGCGTTAGAGTCTAGTGTTAAATACTTAGCAAGAGATCTAGGTACAAAAGGTATGAGAGTAAATGCGATAAGCGCAGGGCCTATTAAAACATTAGCAGCTTCTGCTATTGGTGATGCAAAATTCCTTTATAAATGGAATGAGGACCATTCTTTACTTAAAAGAAACGTAGATATCCATGATGTTGGAAATTCAGCATTATACCTACTTAGCAACCTTGCAAACGGTGTTACAGGTGAAATTCACTACGTAGATGCTGGATATAACAAGGTTGGGATGCCAGATCCTAAAAATATCTCTTAAGTAACAATGTTTAAAAATTTAGGAAGATTAAAGTATTCAACTAAAAAAAAAGAATTTAAAATTAGTCTAAACGAACTTAAATCTGGAACTAATTTTTTTGACAGTTTTATTGTTTACCAAGATAACGGTGGCATAAAAATTTATGATAGAAAATGCGATCATGCTGGTGGTAAAATTATTTCAAAAGATGGAAACGCTATTTGCCCAATTCATATGTGGAAATTTAACCCTACTACTGGTTTTTATGATAATGGTGTCAAAAAAAAAGAAGTAGAATATTCAATTGATAATAACTTTATAAAAATCAATGATATTTCTTATATTCCTGAAATAGATAAAATCAAAAAAAGATTAAATACCGAAGTTAGATTTTTTAATCACGCCTTTTTGAAAATCACTGGTGATGATTTTTCTTTTTCAATTGATCCTTGGGCAATTGGTCCAGCGTTCAATACAGGTTGGTGGTTAGCACTTTCAACAAAAAATGATTGGATTGATCAATTAAATAATTCAAACTTTATATATATTAGTCATAATCACCCTGATCATTTACATCCATTAACTTTAAGTAAAATTAATAAAAGTATTCCGATTGTAGTTCCAAATTTTGTAACTAAATCAACTGAAATGTATATTCAAGATTTAGGTTTTAAAAATATTCAAGTACTAGATTTTAATGTTCAGTATAACCTAAAAGGTACAAATCTGAACATTTCAATATTAAAATCAGGTGATTTTCGCGAAGACTCTGGAATATATTTTTCTAATGGAGAATTTACCGGTTTACTTAGTGTGGATGCTAACACGATAAACTTTGATAGACTGCCTAAAGTCAATTTTTATGGATCATCATTTGCTGGTGGCGCCTCAGGATACCCCTTAATGTTTGATAATTATAAACTGAAAGAACAAATAAAAATTTCTCTTAAAGATAAAAATTTTTTAAAGAAAAAAGTATATGATCGTATAAAAAAAATATCACCAAATTATTTTATGCCTTACGCAGGTTTTTTTAGTGAAAAACTAAAAAGAGATAAAAAAATCCTAAAATATAACAAAAAAAACTCAATAGATGATTATTTGAAGTTTTGTGAATTAAATAAAATAGAAGTTTTAGATATATTAAAAAATGATGTTTATAAATTTAGCGGAATAGAATTAATCAATAAAAAAAAAATAGATATTAAAGTAACAAAAGATTTAAAACCAGAAAAATATTTAGAATATTACAAAAGAGAATTCAGAAAAATCGACGAAAATTATATAAAAGAATATTTTTTAAAGTCTAATTTTAAAGATAATTTATTATTATACATATGTTTAACTAATGATAATTTTAAATCATTGAATAAAAATTACTTAATAAATTTTAGCAAAAATAAAATATCATTTAATAAAATTTCTAAATTTACAAAAAGTTTTTTAAAAAAAGATCCAAACCTTAAAAAATTAGTCTTAAAAGTAAGAAAAGAGAGTTTTTTAAACACTATTTACAATAAATTACCTTGGGAAGATTTATCTATTGGATTCCAATGTAAAATTTTGAGAAATCCAAATTTGTATAATGTAAATTTTTGGCACCATTTTACTAATGTTTATGTAACTTCTATTAATGTAAGATCAGTAACTGACTGTGCTTCTTGTGAAAGTTTAAATCATTTTTTTGATAATCAAATTCATCAATATTCCAACTAAATTTACTCTCTACTTATTGTCAAATTAAGTTTTCAACTATATTTTACATTTTTCTCATGCCTTTATCAGCGACGACTTTAAGCTCAATAGTATTCTAAATTTTTTTGTGTCATAGATAGTATGTATCTTTAAGTATAAAGTCTTTGAGTACATTCTATCGTAAACCTTTTTTGACCTTCTTAGCGTCTTAATATTATTTTTTTCTTCATTAAAGTTTTTAAAAATAGTTATTTTGAAATATAATGTTTTAATTAATAAGGAGTGATCTATTATCAAGTTCCCCATAAAAAACCCAGAATTATCATTCCATGGATTTAGAATTTTAATTTTAAGTATTATTCAGCAACTTGTTTCACCAATTGCACTAATTGAATTTTGGACTAACAACATAAATTTTGCTAGTCTTGTATCGTGAAACAAAATGGCTTTACATTAATAGAACTTCTCGTTGTAGTAGCTATTATTGGTATTTTAGCTGCTGTAGGAGTTGTTGCTTATAGTGGATATACTAGTGGGGCAAAAATTATTACTTCTAAACAAATTTTTAACAATACTAACAAATATATTTCTACAGAAGTTAAATTATGTGGAATTGGTGAAACATATGCGATGAATAAATGTTTAAAATGTAGTGATATTAGTTCTGGTGGAGCTACTAAGGTGATTGTTTGTATGGAAAATATATCAAAAGATATCAATCCATTTAAAGCATCAGACTTACCATTCTATTTAAAACGGGCGGTTAATAGTGGAAAATCCAGAGATGATAAAGATATAGGAAAAACATTAATTAATTCAGAAAATAAAGATACACAAATTTATTCCTATGTATGTTTTAAAACGCCTTGTTCTAATAATGCTAATATTTTGACAAGTCTTATAAATATAAATTAAATGAAAAGATTATTCCTATCTATATTTCTAATTTTGATCTTTTATAATGTTAGTTACGCTTCTAGTTTGTCTGATATAAAAAACTTATTTAATAAAAACAAACCACCTGTTGAACTTTTTGGGATTAAATTGTTTGAAGATATTAACAAATATTCAAAAGATGAGATAAAAGAATTTAGAAGTTTAGAGAGACCTTATAAGGACAGGATTAATGATACAACTGAACTTTTAGGTCGTGAGGTTAGGTGGTTATTTTTAGATAATGTTGAAATTAAAAATCCAAACTTTAAATATTATACTGTTTATGTGAATAAAAAATTGGAAATAGTGGGTATTGAAGGTGACTCAGATATACAAGGAATTGATCAGCCTCAAATTTGTTTTGATAAGAAAACAAAATTATTAGAATTAATTGCTGAAAAACATGTGTTGAATATAGAGAATTTTAAAGAAGAAATTTATGTTTCAAAAGATGGAGATAAAGGAGGTGCTATTCGATCTGTATTCGAATTTAATCATGATGGGATTGATTTAAATTATAGTGTATCCTGTACTTTTTATGAAGAAGATAAAAAAATGTGGGCTTATCTTTTTATAGAATTAAGTATTGAAGAATTATCAAATGATATCTATAAACTTTTCTACAAAAAAAGTGAAAAATCTGCAGAACAATTAGGATTTCCATATTTTAAAAGTGACGCTAAAGGTCTCTAAAATTTTTTAAATTAAGGGGCTTTATCTTTAAGCCCCAAAACCTTTAATTTAAATTAAATTATTGCTTGTTTGATTGAAAGTTTAACTTTACCCCTGTCAAACCCAATTACTTTAACCTTTACTTCGTCACCTTCTTTGACAACATCGGTTACCTTTGCAACTCTTTTTTCAGCAAGCTCAGATATATGAACAAGTCCATCTTGTTTCCCTAAAAAATTTACAAATGCACCAAATTCCATAATTTTCATAACTTTGCCATTATAAATCTTATTTAATTCAGCTTTTGCAGTGATGTCTTTAATCATTTGCATAGCAATATTTCTAGACTCTTCATCAGGAGCAGCAACTGTTACTATACCTTCGTCATTAACATCTACTTTGGCACTTGATTTTTCAACGATCTCCCTAATCGTTGCTCCACCTTTCCCAATTACAGCAGCAATGTCTTTTTTATCAACATTTACTTGTTCCATTTTTGGAGTGTGTTTTCCAACGTCTTCTCTTGAAGCTGATAATGCTTTATTCATTTCACCTAAGATATGAACTCTACCATCTTTAGCTTGGCTTAGTGCCTGCTCCATGATTTCAAATGTAATACCTGTAATTTTGATATCCATTTGAAGTGAAGTAATTCCATCTTTAGTTCCAGCAACTTTAAAGTCCATATCTCCTAAATGATCTTCATCACCTAAAATATCTGATAACACACTAAAATCATCGCCTTCTTTAATTAATCCCATTGCAATGCCTGCAACTGGCTCTTTAATTGGAACACCGGCATCCATTAATGCGAGAGATGTTCCACAAACAGTAGCCATAGAAGAAGAGCCATTAGATTCTGTAATCTCTGATACTATTCTAAAAGTATAAGGAAATGCCTCTTTTGAGGGTAATGAAGAGTTAATTGCTCTCCACGCTAATTTACCATGACCAATTTCACGTCTTCCAGTTCCAATTCTTCCAGTTTCACCCACTGAAAAAGGAGGGAAATTGTAGTGAAGCATAAATCTTTCTCTTTGAAGACCATCTAAGCTTTCAATTCTTTGTTCATCATCAGATGTACCTAATGTAGCAACGACGATCGCTTGTGTTTCTCCTCTAGTAAACAAAGCAGAACCATGAGTTCTTGGCAATACACCAACTTCACACTCGATAGGTCTGACATCAGATAATCCTCTACCATCAATTCTGTTTTTATTTTTAAGAATATCTGTTCTAACAATTTTCTTTTCTAAGTTTTTAAGCTCTGAGTTAACATCAAGATCAGAATAATTTTCATTTTCTTCAAAAAGCTTTTTAGCTTTATCGGTAATTTCTGAAATTTGATTTGATCTATCTTGCTTGTCTCTAGTACCAAAAGCTTTTGTTAAATTTGCAGTAAAAGTTTCCTCAAGTTTTTGTTTAACTTCCGATAAATCTTTTTTCTCAACAATCCACTCTGGTTTTCTACATTCTTTTGCAAGTTCCTCTATCATTTCAATTACTGGAACAAACCCTTCGTGACCAAATTTAACTGCGTTTAACATTTCTTCTTCGGTTAAACCATTCGCTTCAGACTCAACCATAAGTACAGCATCTTTCGTGCCTGCTACAACTAAATCTAAGCTTGAGTTTTCTAATTCAGCTTTTGATGGGTTTAAAATATATTTACCATCAACAAAACCTACTCTAGATGCTCCTACAGGACCCATAAATGGCATTCCTGAAATAGCTAGTGCTGCTGAAGAAGCGATAATTGCTAGAATATCTGGTTGGTTTTCTTTATCATATGAAATTACTGTTGGTAACAACTGTACTTCATTTTTAAATGCATCAGGAAACAAGGGTCTTATTGGTCTATCAATTAATCTTGAGATTAATGTTTCACTTTCAGTTGGTCTTGCTTCTCTTTTAAAATATCCACCAGGTATTTTTCCACCTGCATAATATTTTTCTTGGTAGTTTACTGATAGAGGAAAATAATCCATATCTGGATTTACTTTTTTTGCTCCTACTACTGTTGCTAAAATAACTGTTTCACCGCATGAAGCGATGATTGCTCCGTCTGCCTGTCTTGCTACTTTACCTGTTTCTAAACTTATTTTCTTTCCTGCGACTTCTATTTCCTTCTTGTGTACTTTAAACATTTCATTTCCATTTCGTTTCGTTCGTTTCGTTCCATTCCGTTCTATCTATCTTGATCTTTATTTTCTTAATCCCAATTTCGACAGTACATTTTTGTAAGAATCCATTTTGGTATTTTTTAGGTATTCTAACAATTTCTTTCTTCTATTTACCGCTCTCAACAATCCAACAGATGAATGTTTATCTTTTTTGAATTGTTTAATATGTTTAGAGAGAGTTTCAATTTTCTCTGTTAGCAAAGCAATCTGTATTTCTGAAGATCCAGTGTCTTTATCGTGCATTGCTAATTCTTGTGCCTTTTTATTCATGCCTCGTTTTTCCTATTTATTTGTTTGTTTTATTAAGTTTTCTATTTTTTCCGCATACTCAAAAGACTCGTCTTTTCTAAAAAGTATTTTTGGTAAAAATTTCATAACCACCTTTTGTGATAAAATTTTTCTAATCAAAAATGAGTATTCTTTTAATGCTTTAATCACCTCATCTGCATCCTTTCCACCAAGTGGAAGTACATACGCTTTTGCAATTTTCAAATCTTGACTCATTCTTACCTCAGTAACCGTTATAGTATTGGTTTCTAAATTTGGCACCTTAGCCTCATTCCTTATAAAAATCATGCTTAAAGACTGCTTAATCATCTCCCCAACTCTAAGCTGTCTTTGTGAAATCGGTTTTCCAATTCTATCTGCCATTAAATCATCCTATCAGTAGATGTAACACTAAAAGCCTCTATTGTATCGTTTTTTTGAAAGTCCATATAGTCCTTAACTGTTATTCCACACTCTTGACCATTGCTGACCTGTTTTACTTGGTTTTTTTCTCTAAATAGAGTGCCAACTTTACCAGTGTAAATAATTGCTCCATCTCTTATTATTCTAACATCTGAAGCACTAGTAATTTCACCTTCCATTACTTTTGAACCTGCAACTTTTCCCGCGCCTGAAACCTTAAAGATTTCTAAAATTTGAGCAGTACCAGTTACTGTTTCTTGAATATCAGGAGATAGTAAGCCTGACATTCTTTGTTTAACAAAATCTAAAACCTCATAAATTATATTGTAAGATGAAATTTTAATTTTTTCATTTTCAGCTAGTTTTTTTGCTTCTTTACTTGGCTTTACGTTAAAAGCTATCAAAACTGCATTAGAAGCCTTTGCTAGAGTAACATCTGTTTCTGTAACCATTCCAATATCTGCAAGAATAATTTTTGGTTTAACTTCATCATGTTTGATCTGACTGATTGCATTTTTAATGGCTTCAGACGAGCCATGTACATCAGATTTAATTATCAAATTTAATTCTTCTGTAGATTTATCTGAAAATGCTGAGTCTTGTGATGCAAAAGTTAAAGGATTTTTTCCATCTTTACTTTCTTGAGCTCTATTTTCACTTAAAGTTTTTGCTTCTTTTTCATTATCAACAACAATAAAATCATCTCCCGCTTTTGCAGCACCATTAATTCCTAAAATTTCAACAGGTGTGGATGGAGGTGCTTCATTAATATTTTTTCCTTTGTCATCAATTATTGCTCTAACTTTTCCCCATTTCAAACCACTTACAAAAAAATTACCTTTTTTAAGAGTTCCAGTTGTTACAATGATAGTTGCAACTGGTCCTCTTCCAACATCAATTTTAGACTCTATTACAATACCTGTGGCTTTAGACTCAAAATCTGTTTTTAAATCTAAAATTTCTGCTTGTAAAATTATTGCTTCAACTAATTTATCTAAATTCATTTTTGTAGTAGCTGATATTTCAACCATTAAAGTATCACCTGATAAATCCTCAGCTATTAACTCATGTTCTAGTAATTGGTTTTTTATTTTTTGAGGATCTGCATCTGGCAAATCACATTTATTAATTGCAACTACAATAGGAACATTGGCAGCTTTTGCATGTTTAATTGACTCAACAGTTTGTGGTTTTACTCCATCATCTGCAGCCACAACCAACACAACAACATCAGTTAATTTTGATCCTCTTGCTCTCATTTCTGTAAAAGCAGCGTGACCAGGTGTGTCAATAAAGGTTAATTTATTTGACTGGCTCTCTATTTGATAAGCACCAATATGTTGAGTAATTCCACCGAATTCTCCTGACACTACATTTGCACTTCTTAAAACATCTAGCACAGAAGTTTTGCCATGATCAACATGCCCCATCACTGTTACAATTGGTGGTCTGTTCTTTAAATTTTCAACTCTTGTCGCTTTAATTTTTTCAATGATCTCCTCAGCTTTTTCTTCTCTAATTGGGTTATGTCCAAATTCTTTGACTAAAAATTCAGCAGTATCAGCCGCTAAAGTTTGGTTAATAGTTACAGTCACACCCATTCCAAATAAATATTTAATAACATTGCTTGATTGCTCTGCCATTCTATTTGCGAGTTCCCTAACGGTGATTGCTTCTGGAATATTTACATCTCTTTTAACTGGCTTTAAATTTTCTTGAGCTTCTCCTTTAGCCAAATTTTTATTTTCTTTTAACCTTGCTCTTTTTACAGAAGCTAAACTTCTTTCTCTTGCTTCTATTTCGTCACTTAAAGCTCTTGACACTGTTAATTTTAATTCTCTTTTTTTTGTTCCTGTTTTTAAAGTTTTTCGATCTTTGCTTTCATTATTACCTTTAAGTCTTTTTGTTGCTCTTTGTTCAGCTAATTTTCGTCTTTCAAAATCGTTTGATATTGGGGGTGATTTAGATGTAAATGTTGGTTTTAGTGGAGCACTTCTATTAAATGTTGATCCAGTTTTAGGTTTAAAACTACTAGGTCTGGATGAGCCACCTCTATTAGATAATTTATTTGATTGTCTATCAATAACTACTGAATTTTTATTATGAGTTTTAGCAATCTCAATATTTTTGAATGATTTTTTGGCTGTGCCAGATATTGTTAATTTTGTTTTTTTTTCCATAACTCATCACTCAATCTTTATAAACAATGTTTCTTGAAGACATAATTAATTCGTCTGCTTCTTCTTTTGATAGAGCAAAATCCTCTAAATAACCTTGAATTTTAACTCTTTCACCTTTTACTACATCATATCCACCTGTTAGTTCATCAGATGCTAAATCGGCAAAATCTTCTATAGTTAAAATTTTTTGCTCACCTAATGTAACCAACATACCAGGAGTTAGTCCTTTTAGGTTTATTAAGCTATCCTGAAGTCCTAATTCTTTTATTCTCTCTGAGATATCTTCTTGATCTTTTTGATAAAATTCTTTTGCTCTTTCTATAAGAGCTATTGCAGTATCTTCTTCAATTCCTTCAATCTTGATTAAATTTTCTGCAGTAGTATCTTTAATATCGTCAATTGAAGAGAAACCTTCAGCCACCAACAATTGACCTAATGTTTCATCTAATTCTAAGTTTTTAACAAAATTTTCTGTTTTTTCTTTAAACTCTACTTGTCTTCTTTCAGAGTCTTCTGCATCAGTCATGATATTAATTTCATAATTCAATAACTTAGTTGCTAATCGAACGTTTTGACCTCTTCTTCCTATTGCCTTACTTAAATTTTCTTCAGTGAGTATTACATCTAATTTTTTTCTTTCAGTATCTACATTTACTCTTTGAACCTCAGCAGGAGATAACGCGTTTGATACTAATATTGCTGGATCCTCAGACCAATTAACAATGTCAATTTTTTCTCCCTGTAACTCATTAACAACTGCCTGAACTCTTGAACCTCTCATTCCAACACAAGCTCCAACAGGATCTAAAGAAGTATCCACTGCTTTAACACAAATTTTTGCTCTACTACCTGGATCTCTTGAAGAAGATTTAATTTCAATTAAACCATCATATATTTCAGGAACTTCTTGAACAAAAAGTTTTTCCATAAATTTTGGATGTGCTCTTGATAAAAATATCTGCTGTCCTCTTGGTTCTCTTCTTACATCATAACAGTAAGCTTTAATTCTATCACCAGCTTTAATATTCTCTCTTGGTATCATTTCATTTTTTTGAATGATTGCCTCAGTTTTTCCAAGGTCAGCTATTACATTTCCAAATTCTAGACGCTTAACAATGCCACTTAATATTGTGTCTTTTTTGTCTATAAAGTCATTGTACTGTCTTTCTCTTTCAGCCTCTCTTACATTAAAACTTATTACTTGTTTTGCTGTTTGTGCTGCTATTCTTCCAAAGTCAAATGATGGTAATGGTTGTAGAACTTCATCCCCAACAGCTTTATCTTTGTTAATTTCATTTAGAATAATCGCATCTTCTAATTTAATTTCTGTATTTGAATTTTCAGGGTTTTCTGCAACAACTAATTTTCTAAATATTTCTATATCTCCACTATCTCTATCAATAGAAACTTTAATTTCGTTATCTTGACCAAATTTTGATTTTGCAGCTTTTGCAATACCTGTTTCCATCGAGCTAATGATAAGCTCTTTATCAATAGATTTTTCTAATGCTACAGCTTCTGCAATTCTTAATAATTCAAGTTTATCAGCTCTTTTATTTAACATATTTTTGTTTGCTCCAAAAAAAAATGGGCTTAGGCCCATTTTGTAAATTCAATAATGTAAGGGAAATATAGTAAAAAAAAATTTTAATTCAACAGAAACTATTTAGAAAAAACATTAATTTTATCTGTTTTTTCCCATGAAAATGAACCATCATTTTCTGGAACTCTGCCAAAATGGCCATAAGCAGCTGTTTTTTCATATATCGGCTTATTAAGATTTAACATTTCTCTTATACCTCGAGGGCTTAGATCAAAATTTTTATTTATCTTTTCTACTACAAATTTATTTTTGTCTGAATCGTTATCAAATAAATCTACATAAATTGATAAAGGCTTTGAAATTCCAATTGCATAAGCTAATTGAATTAAACACTTATCAGATATTTTTGAGGCAACAACATTTTTTGCGATATATCTAGCTGCGTAAGCTGCTGATCTATCTACTTTAGTTGGATCTTTTCCTGAAAAAGCTCCCCCTCCATGAGGGGCCGCACCACCATATGTATCAACTATAATTTTTCTTCCTGTTAAACCACAGTCTCCATCTGGGCCACCAATTACAAAATTTCCTGTAGGATTAACATAGAATTCATCCTCATTAAAACCTTCAAGAAAATTTCCTGGAATAGAATTTAACATATAAGGTCTTAATAAATCTCTAACTTCTGCTTGATTTACATCAGCTGAATGTTGAGAAGATATTACTACTGACTTAACTTTAGAAGGTTTTCCATCTACATATTCAAATGTAACCTGACTTTTACTATCCGGTTCTATATTTTTTAACTTTCCAGATTTTCTGTCTTCAGCCATTAGTCTCAAAATTTTATGGGAGTAATGAATTGGGGCTGGCATTAAAACATCTGTTTCATTGCAAGCATATCCAAACATAATTCCTTGGTCTCCGGCTCCTTCATCTTTATTCCCTGATGAGTCTACACCCATTGCAATATCTGAAGATTGTGAGTGAAGATGACATTCAATTTTTGTAGCCTCTTTCCAAGTGAATCCATCTTGATCATAACCGATATCTTTTATGCAACTTCTTACTTCTTCAATTAAATCTTCTTTTTTAATTTCAGGTCCTCTTACTTCACCAGCTAACACAACTTTATTTGTTGTTGTAAGAGTTTCACATGCAACTCTAGAAAATGGATCTCCAGAAAGATAACTATCTACTACCATATCTGAAATTCTATCACTTACTTTGTCTGGATGTCCTTCCGAAACCGACTCACTAGTAAATAGATAATTTTTTAAATTACTCATTTTTATTTCTATTAAATGAAAATATCAAAAAAATATACATTAAAATTAATATTACAAAAATTTTATTGCCAAGTTTTGAGAATATAGTTGGTTGTATTTTTCTACTTTTATAAAAATCTACATGTCCTGATTTTCCAAAATCAACCTTTTGTTCTATATCACCTATAGGATTGATTATTGCTGCTATTCCATTATTTGCTGAACGCAATATATATTTTCCACTTTCTATGCTTCGAAATATGCTATGAGTAAAGTGTTGTTTAGGTCCTACTGATTTACCAAACCATCCATCTTCAGAAATATTAATAATAAAATCAAAATTATTATCGTTAAATATTTTACCAGAATAAATAATTTCATAACAAATTAGTGGTAAAAATTTTAATGAAAAATTCTTATTTTGAATTTTTATTATGTCTCTACTATCACCTTTAGAAAATGATTGATAATTGTTTGTAATTAATTTTAAGCCAATCTTTTTAAGAACATTTTCAAAAGGTAAAAATTCTCCAAAAGGAACTAAATTAATTTTATTATAAGATTTAATTAATTTAAGATTATGATCGTAAATTGATAATGAATTATAAAATTTAGTAACTTTTTTATTGTTAAATTGACTATTAATACCAATAACTAAAAGGTGATTGTCATTAAATCTTTCATTAAATAACCAATTATATTTAACTAAGTCCTTTTGTGATATGTCCGGAAGAATTCCTTCTGGCCAAACAAAAATTGTTTTTTCCTCTTTTTTTGGATCGCTTATCTCAATTAAATCATTAATTACTGATACTGGATCAATATCTCTATAAAATCTATCCAGGCTTATATTGGATCCAATTATTCTTATCTTAAAAGCATTAGCATCAATATCTGATGTTTTAAATTTATTTTCATAAGAAGAGCCATAAATATAAAAAATTGAAATCATAATAATAAAAACTCCACTTACCAAAATATCTTTTTTGGTCTCTCTTAGAAAAAAAATTGCAGGACTTATGAACAAGGAAATACAAAATAAATTAAATCCATAGGTTCCTATTATTGAGGTTATGCTTATAATTTTTAATTGATTAGAAAAACTATAAGCAATTAGATTCCAAGGAAAACCAGTAAGAATAAAACCTCTTATGAATTCTACAATTCCAAAAATTAATGAAAAAATTAAGAATGAACTTATTAGTTTCTTTTGTTTAAAAATAATAAAAAGATAAGTAATGGTGCCATAAAAAATTGCTAAGAAAGCAGGAATAACAATTAACGCTATAGGAATCAAAAATTTTAAACTTTCATCAAAAGTAAGAGATATGGTTATCCAGTAAATATTCGAAATGAAATATCCCAAACCAAACAGCCAGCCATATAAAAAGAAAAGTTTTTTATTATCAATCGTTATAGATTTTTTGATTAAAAAAATAAAAAAAAAACTAAATGTAAAAAAATTGACAATTACATAATTGTATGGAGGTAAACTAAGAGAAGTTACCATTCCTAGTAAAATTAAAAATATTAACTCAATATAAAATTTTTTATTCAATTTAATTTTTTTTAGAAATTATCGATTTATATATTCTGTTTTCTTCTCTTAACATATTTTTATAATCTTTATTTTTAATGTGATCAAAGTTAAGCAGGTGTAAAAAACCATGAATAAATGTCTTAATTACTTTATCTTGAAAATTTTTTAACTCTTGGGTTTTTGGTTTATTCATAAAATCATAACTTATAATAATATCTCCAAGATAAGTTTCTTTACTTATTTTAATTTTATTATTGAATGGAAAAGATAAAATATCAGTGGATTTATTTTTATTTCTAAAATTTTTATTTAATTTTTTAATACCTTTACTGTTTGAAAGTAACAAAGTAAGACTAACTTCTTTATTTAAATATTGATATTTCTTTGGAAAAAGCTTGCAAAGATTATTAAAAAATAGCTTTTTTTTTCTTATTTTTTTTGACCACGCCCTCTCATCTGAGAGGACATCAATTTTAATCATTATTTGAGTAAGCTTTAACTATTTTTGAAACTAGAGGATGTCTAACGACATCAGAATGATCAAAATCAACTACTGAGATTTCATTTAAATGACCCAGTAATTCTTTTGATCTAACTAAACCAGACATATTTTTATTTGGTAAATCTATTTGTGTTGGGTCACCATTTACAACTATTTTTGAATTTTCTCCAATTCTAGTTAAGAACATTTTGATTTGAGTGTCAGTTGCGTTTTGAGACTCGTCTAAAATAGCAAATGAATTTTTTAATGTTCTTCCTCTCATAAATGCCAAAGGTGCAATTTCAATATCACCTATTTCAATCATTCTTTGTATTTTTTCAAAATCAAATAAATCATAAAGAGAGTCATACAAAGGCCTTAGATAAGGATCCACTTTTTCCTTCATATCTCCAGGTAAAAAACCTAATCTTTCTCCAGCTTCAACTGCTGGTCTAGATAAAATTATTCTTTCAATTTTCTTTTCTAACAACATAGTAAGACCCACAGCTACCGCTAAAAAAGTTTTTCCAGTTCCAGCCGGTCCAGCGGATATTATAATATCACTCTGCCTTAGTGCTCTAACATACTCTTTTTGTTTTTCAGACCTTGGTATGATAGATTTTTTTGGAGTTTTAATTATATCTGTTACATTATTGTTTTTAACCTTTTCATTAATCATAAATTTATCTACAGATGAAACTATATCTTTATTCTCAATACTACCATTATTAACATATTGATTAGCTAGAAATTGAATAGCATTTTTAACAATTTCATTTTTTTGAGGATTAGATTTTATCAAAATTGAATTTCCTCTTGAGTATAAACTAGAGCCGGTGATTTTTTCTAATTCTTTGAGATTTTTGTTAAATTCTCCAACAACACCCATCAATAAATCATTGTCATGAAAAATAACACTAAGTGAGTTATTGTCAGAATAAACAAATTTTAAAGAAGTTTCGATATTCTTTTTACTTAAACCGCTCAATTTTTACGCCACCTTTTGATTAGAGTTATTAATAATTTCTCCAAATAATGTACTTCTATTACATTTTATAATTTTAACTGGTAAAATTTTTCCAATATCTTCTTTTTTACCATTAAAAATAACTGGTGTCATATATTCTGACCTTCCAAAAACTTGTGTTTTATCATCAGTTAAATTTTCAACTAGAACATTAATTGTTTTATTTTCTAAAGATTTATTCATGTTAGTTTGATTTTCAAATAATTGATTTTGAATTATTTTTAATCTTTCTAAAGATATTTTTTTATCAATTAATTCTAAATCTGCAGCTACTGTTCCAGGTCTTGGGCTAAAAATAAATGAAAAAGAATTGATAAATTTAATTTTTTTAATCAATTCAAAAGTTGCTTGAAAATCCCCTTCTTCTTCTCCTGGATAACCAATTATGAAATCGCTTGAGAACTCTATATTAGGATTAATATCTTTCAGTTTGTCAAATATTTTGTGGTACTCACTAATTGTGTGTTTTCTGTTCATGCGCTCTAAAATTTTATTTGATCCACTTTGTACTGGTAAGTGAACAAGAGGCATTAATTTTTTTGAACTTTTATAAACTTCTATTAAGTCATCAGACATATCCCTCGGATGTGAAGTGGTATATCTAATTCTTTTTATTTGTGGGATTTTTTCTATTTCAAAAATTAAATTTGATAATTTAGTTTGCTCATAACTGTAAGCATTTACATTTTGTCCAAGCAAAATAATTTCTTGTGCACCATTATCAGCTAAATATTTTGCCTCATCTAAAATTTGTTGTAATGGTCTGGAATATTCTGGGCCCCTAGTATATGGCACTACACAAAAATGACAAAATTTGTCACATCCCTCTTGTATAGTTAAAAATGATGAAATTTTTCCTGAGTCATTTTTTATTTTATTTAGATAATCAAATTTAGATATCGCATCAAATTCTGTTTCTTCAATCTTTTTCTTTTTTTCAATATAATTTAAAATTGTATCATTAATTTTATGATAAGATTGAGGCCCTATAACTAAATCAATATAAGGTTCTCTTTTAAGCATTTCTTGATTTTCTGCTTGAGCAACACAACCAGCAATAATTACAAGTGGTTTTTGTTTTGATCTGAAAATTTTTTTTACTCTTCCAATTTCATGATAAACTTTTTCTTTTGCCTTATCTCTTATGTGGCACGTGTTTAATAAATAACAATTTGCTTCTTCGTAGTTTTCAGTTTTTTGAAAGCCAATTTTTTTTACAGAGTCATAAATTCTATTAGAGTCATACTCATTCATTTGACAACCAAATGTTTTAATAAATATTTTTTGATTCATTCTATTAGGATTTTTTTTTTATCCCATATAGTTCAAGCTTATGATCAACTAAAGTATAACCATGTTTTTCTGCAACTTTTTTTTGAAGTTTTTCAATTTCATCATCTACAAATTCTATTATTTCTCCAGTCTTGACATCTATTAAATGATCATGATGGCTTTCTATCATTGCTTCATATCTAGCTTTGCCACCTTTAAAATCGTGTTTTGCTAATATTCCAGCTTCTTCAAATATTTTTACAGTCCTATAGACAGTAGCAATACTAATCTTTGGATCAATTTTAGAAACTCTATTATACAATTCATCTACATCTGGATGATCAGACTCACCATAAGCCTCTTTTGACTCTGATATGACTTGAGCTATTACTTTCCTTTGATCAGTTAATTTCACTCCTTTAGACAAACATTTTTGTTCAATTGTTTCAGACATATTTAATTTTAACTTATATAAATAGGGTTAATCAAATTTTTTTTTATTTTAAATTTATCGCATAAATTAGGGATGTTTTCATAACTTATATTTTTTTCACCTTTAAAATCTTCAAAACTATAACAATAATAATCTATCTTTTTTGCAATATTGAAAGCTTTTACTGCTGATAAGGAGTTTCTTATGCCTGCAAAGCTTCCTGGCCCTATATTGATATAAATCTTGCTAATATCCTCTATTTTTAAACTTTTAGTTTTTAAGAAATTATTAATAATTATAGTTAATTTTTCATAATTAATTTTAGTATTATCATAAGTAATATTATAAATATTCTTATTAGTAATGAGCATCAAAAATATTTTTTCATTAACAGCATCTATAATAAATTTATTCATTTTTATTTTATTCTCTAATCTAAGTTCTAATTCAGATGAAAATAATATCAAATATTATTCAAATGATGAGGGTATTTTATCAATAATGTATCATCGTTTTAATGAGTCTAAGTATCCCTCCACAAATATTCAGATGGATATTTTTAAACAACAAATAGAGATAATCAAAAATTCTAATTATAAATTTAATAACCCTAATGAATTTGAAAAAATGTTTTATACTCCAAAAATAAAAAAAGAAATACTTATAACTATTGATGATGCTTTTATTTCTTTTTACCAAGAAGCTTGGCCCTATCTTAAAAAAAATAAAATTCCATTTATTTTATTTGTTTCAACTGAACCTATTGGTAAAAGAGGATATATGACTTGGGATCAAATAAGAGAAGTTGAATATGAAGATTTTGCTTTTATTGGTCATCACTCCCATACTCATGATTATTTAATTAATGAAACTAACAATCAATTTATTTTAGATATAGAAAAAGCTAACAAAATATTTTTAAAAGAATTAGGCTATATTCCAATTTTATTTTCTTACCCATTTGGTGAATACTCAAAATTTATGAGAAATTATGTCTCTGAAAACTTTAAATTTGCCTTTGGACAACATTCGGGAGTAATTGATCTTAATAAAGACAGATTCGAATTACCAAGATTTCCAATTAACGAAAAATATGGAGAACTGAAAAGATTTAAATCAATAATAAATTATTTTCCATTAGAATATAAAAAAATTTTTCCAGAGGAAAAATATTTATCTCAAGAAAATAATCCACCTAAATTTGAAGTAAAATTTTTTAAAGAACAAAAGAATTTAGATAAAATTAATTGTTATTCAAATGAAGGCAACAAATGGGAAAAATCAAAAACTAATTTTTCTAATTATACTTTAACAATTAAATTTAGAGAACCTTTTGTGCCAAGAAGAGGAAGAATAAATTGCTCTTTAAACGATAATGGTAAATGGAGATGGTTTGGCATTCAATTTCCAATTAAAGAAAATTAAATAAGACTTTCAAGATCAACACTTGATGGTAACAATCTGGCATCATCAAAATCTTTTAAATTATTTTGCTTTATAATTTTTTGTAATACTTCAACATATTGATTGCCTGTTTCAGCATATTTATTTAAGTATTTTGAAAGCTCTAAGCTATCTAGTGGTTTATCGAGATCCCTAAGTTCAGCTCTAGCTTTTCTAAATTCTCTGTAAGTTCTATGTGTATTTAAATTTCTTTGATAAGCTCTAACTGAAGCCTGCAGAACATTAAATTTCATTACTTTGTGGCCTTTATCTACGTCAGCATCTTTAGGTTTCAGCCCCTCTCCAGACCACGTCCATTGTCCAAATAAAGCGTTACCTTCTTGAGCAAATCTAGAAGTACCCCATCCAGTTTCTTTTGCTGCTTGTGCTATAGCTAATGAAACAGGTATTTCATCCATTCTAACTTTTAATGATGATAAATCTCCTGATTTTACTCCATACTGTTTATATTTTTTTTCAAGCCACTGCTCTTCTGCAACACTATTATTACTTTTGTTTATTACACTAAAAAGAGTTTTTCTATCTATTCTAATATTGTTATTTTCTTTAACTATCAAAGGTAAAACGATTTGAATAAAAAATTCTTTTCTTTTTTTTGTATTTTCAATCATTTTAATTTCTTGAGGTAACAAAGTTAAGGCTACGGGTTTTACTAGTTTATTTTTTCTAACATCATTAAGACTATAATTAGTGTCCTCAAATAATTGTTTTATCGTAGCAGCATTAAGTCTTACCGAGTCTGTTTCTAAATCGTTTAAACTAAAAATATCAAATAACAAATTTTCCTCAGTTAAATTTTCATTCTCTTTTGTTTTTTGGTTTTTATTATTTAATGTGTAGGTTAAAATCTTTTTTGAATTATTTGTAAATTCTTTATTATTAAAATTTTTATCAGTAAAATTAATGAAGATTGGTATGATATAGAAAAAAGAAACTATTACTAAGCTACTTAAAAGTATTCTAGAAATAGCATTAAAACTTTTATTATATTCATTATCAGTATCTTTTTTATTTCTGATGTTCTCTCTAAAAGTTAATTCCAATTGATTGGTATTTTTTGTTTTTAATTTTATTTTTTTGTTTGATCGAACACTCATAAATTGACTTTAAATTGCTATTACTTCTTTAACTTCAGGCAAATAGTGACAAAGAAGATTTTGAACACCTTGTTTCAATGTCATAGTAGAACTTGGGCATCCAGAACAACTTCCTTGTAACTGAACTTTTACTACGCCATCTTTAAATTCTTTAAACTTGATATCTCCTCCGTCTCTAGCTACAGCCGGTCTTATCTTTTGATCTAAAATTTTGACTATTTTTTGCTCAATTTCATCTAAATTATTAAATGACTGTTTTGCATTTTCATCTATTACAAAATCTTTTCCGTCAGAATAAAAGTCATTAATTAATGAAATTACTATATGTTTTATTTCATCCCACTTTATTTTATCATTTTTATTAACTGAAATGAAATCTTCTCCTAAAAAAATTCCCTCAACGCCATTAATTGACAGGATATTTCTTACTAAATCATTTTTGATACCATCTTTTTTTGTAACTTCGAGTGGCCCACTATTCGAAACTTTTTTTCCAGGTAAAAATTTCAACGAATTTGGGTTAGGGGTTACTTCAGTTTGAACGAACATAAGAATATTTATAGTTAATATTTAAAAAATTAAAACTTCATAATAGAATTTACTAAAAACCCACTATTTCCTTAATTTTTTGTATTTTTTTGGATGCAATTAAATTTGCTTTTTCAACTCCTTCTAGAAGAATTTGATCTAAATATTTTTGATCCGCTAGCAATTTTTTTATTTCAATCGATATTGGTTCAATTTTATTTACTAAGATTTCGGACAAACTCTCTTTAAATTCAGAAAAATTTTTTCCAGAGAAATTTTCTATAGATTTTTCTAAAGTAGTATTAGTAAGACTCGCATAGATCCCCAATAAATTTTTAGCTTCTAATCTCTCAATTAGCTCATCTGAACTATTGGGCATTGGCATTGGGTCTGTTTTAGCTTTCTTGATTTTATTAATTATTTGATCTTTATCGTCTGTTAAGTTAATTCTGCTCAAGTCAGATAGTTCAGATTTACTCATTTTTTTTGATCCATCTTTTAAACTCATGATTCTAGAAAACTCTTTTTGTATTAAAGGTTCTGGGACTCGTAAAAAATTATCTACTTCAAAGTCATTATTGAATTTTTGTGCAATATCTCTGCATAATTCTAGATGTTGTTTTTGATCATCTCCAACTGGAACATGGGTTGCGTCATATAATAAAATATCAGCTGCCATAAGAACAGGATAGGAATACAGGCCTATACTAGCTTTTTCTTTGTCTTTGCCAGCTTTTTCTTTAAATTGTGTCATTCTATTTAACCAACCCATTCTTGCAACACAACTTAAAATCCAAGCGCCCTCCGCATGGGCCGAAACTTGTGACTGGTTAAAAATTATACTTTTTTTAGGATTTATTCCGCTCGCAATGAAAGTAGCAACAGTTTCTCTAATATTATTTCTTAATTCTTTTGCATCTTGTTTAACAGTAATAGCATGAAGATCAACAACGCAAAAAATACATTCATTTTCAGTAACATTATTGAGTGTTACAAAATTTTTAATAGCACCTAAATAGTTTCCTAAATGTAAATTCCCTGTGGGCTGGACACCTGAAAAAATTTTTTTACCCATATCACTAATACTTTAATTTAAAATCAGTCATTTTAAAAGCTTTGATCAAATATGAAATTATTAAGTAAAATAAAAGACTTAATACGACAGTTAAAATTAGATAAAATGATTTTATATTTTGATCAAATGCTAATTCTTTTTGAAAATATGAAATTAAGAAATTAAATAATAAAGCCATTAATATAGATGCTCCAGATATTTTAATTAAATTAATTAAAAATATATTGTTAAAAGAGAATAAATTCTTATTTTTTAGAAAAATAAAAAGCAATAATGCATTTAGCCATGATGAAATTGTTGTAGCAATTGGAATAATGATAAAACCAATTTCACTAAAATAAGAAATACTAATTATAATATTAACTAAAACAGAAATAAGAGAAATATAAAATGGTATTTTAGTATTATGATTGGCAAAAAAGAAGCTTGAAAAAACTTTTATTAAAGAAAAAGCAGGCAGACCTAATGCAAAATAATATAGAGCATTACTAGAGTTTAATACTGACAACTCATCAAATGAACCATATCCAAATAAAGCTGAAATAATTTCCTCAGAACCAATCAATAAAGCAGCAGATGCTGGTAGACAAAGAAGTAAGCTTAATTCTAGAGCTTTGTTTTGAATTAATGAAATTTTATCTTTTCTTTTTGCTTTAACATGCTTTGAAAGTTGAGGAAGTATAACTACACCTATTGCAATTCCAGCTATAGCTAAATTTATTTGATATATTCTGTCTGCGTAATAAAGATAAGAAACTGCACTTGCTTGAAAAGAAGCAATAATAGTTCCAACCAAAATATTAATTTGCGTAACCCCTGATGAAAAAATACTTGGTAAAAGATTTTTAAAAAAAAATTTTACTTTGTTATTTACTTTAACCTTAAAGTTAAATTTTAAAGTATAATATTTTCTTACAAATCTACTTAAAAAAATTAATTGAAATAAGCCTGATAATGAAACACCATAAGATAAATAATAAACAAGCTCATCCCCTAGTGTTTTAGAAAACAACAAAATACCAATTAAAACTATATTTAAAATCATAGGAGCCGCTGATGCTACTCCAAATTTGTTATGTGAGTTTAAGATTGCTGAAAAAAATGAAGCTAAACAGATAAAAAATAAAAATGGAAATGTTATTCTTGTTAAATTAATTGCTAACTCCATTTTTTCATTATCATCAACGAAACCAGGAGCAATAATTGATACAAATGCTGGCATAAAAACTTGCACAAGAAGTAATAAAAAAAATAATACTAAAAATAATAAATTAAAAATATCATTAGCAAATTTGTTAGATGATTTTTTCCCTCTTACAATTTCAGAAGTGTAACTTGGAACAAAAGCAGCATTAAAAGTTCCTTCTGAAAATAATCTTCTAAAAGTGTTTGGGATTCTAAAAGCAACAAAAAAAGCATCTGCTAAAACTCCAGTACCAAGAAAAATTGCAATAAGAATATCTCTTAAGTATCCAAGTATTCTGCTTAATAAGGTAAAAAATCCAAATGTGCCTGTTGACTTAAGTAAGTTCATAAATCATATTAGTCTTAATTATACCTTAATTGTATACCTAATTAACCCAAATGAAAAAAACAAAGATTGATCATTACACAGATAAAGAGGCTTTAGATTTTCACAAATATAAAAAGCCAGGAAAGATAGAAGTTATCTCCTCTAAAAATATGACCACTAAGAGAGATCTTGCTTTAGCTTATTCTCCAGGAGTGGCTGCTCCTGTAAGAAAGATTAGTGAAAATCCAGACTATGCTT
Source organism: uncultured Pelagibacteraceae bacterium (assembly GCA_902595535.1). Taxonomy (GTDB): domain Bacteria; phylum Pseudomonadota; class Alphaproteobacteria; order Pelagibacterales; family Pelagibacteraceae; genus Pelagibacter. The sequence continues at coordinate 20,134 of CACJQI010000010.1, read as the reverse complement.
ATGATTATACTAGTAAAGGTAACTTGGTGGCTGTCATTAGTAATGGATCTGCAATTCTTGGAATGGGAAATTTAGGGGCACTTGCTTCAAAACCAGTTATGGAAGGTAAAGCTGTTTTATTTAAAAGATTTGCAGATATTGACTCCATAGATCTCGAAATAGACTGCTCAGATGCAAATGAAATAATTAATTCAATTAAAAATTTTGCACCCAGCTTTGGTGGAATTAACTTGGAAGATATTGCGGCGCCAGATTGTTTTATAATTGAGGAAAAATTAAAAGAAATTTTAGACATTCCCGTTTTTCATGATGATCAACATGGAACTGCAATAATCACAACTGCTGCATTAATAAATGCATTAGATGTTAGTGGTAAATCAATAGAAGAAATAAAAGTAGTCATTAATGGAGCAGGAGCTTCCGCTCAAGCCTGTGCTGATTTATTTAAAAATTCAGGAGTATCTAATGAAAATTTGATTATGATTGATAGAAAAGGTGTAATTTATAAAGGTAGATCTGAAGGAATAAATCAATGGAAGTCTAAGCATGCAAATGAAACGAAACTTCGAACTCTAGATGAAGCAATAGATGGCGCAGATGTTTTTTTAGGCTTGTCTGCAAAAGGAGCTTTAAAAAAAGAACAGGTAAAAAAAATGAGGAAAAATCCTATAATTTTTGCTTGTGCTAATCCTGATCCAGAGATTACTCCTGAAGAAATTTATGAAGTAAGAGATGATGCTATAATTGCAACGGGAAGATCAGATTATCCTAATCAAGTAAATAATTTAATTGGCTTTCCATATATTTTTAGGGGAGCTCTAGATGTAAGATCAAAAACAATTAATGAAGAAATGAAAGTTGCTGCTGCTCAAGCAATTGCAAAACTTGCAAGAGAAGATGTTCCTGATGAAGTTGTCGCTGCTATGGGTGGAGAAAGACCGCAGTATGGAAAAGATTACATAATACCTTCTACATTTGACCCAAGATTAATAAGTATAATCCCTGCGGCTGTTGCAAAAGCAGCAATGGATAGTGGAGTTGCAAGAAAAAATATTGATGACTTTGATTTATATAAAGAACAACTAAAACAAAGATTAGATCCTACTGTTACTATTATGCAAGGTATTAATTCTTATATTAAAAAAAATCAAAAAAAAATTGTATTTGCTGATGGAGAAGATGAAAATACACTTAAAGCAGCAATTGCATTTAAAAACTCCAAATTAGGAATTCCTATACTAGTTGGTAAAGAAGAGAAAATTAAAGAGCAAATTAAAAATATTGGTTACAGTGACAACTTTAACATTGAAATTGTTAACTCTAAAGATGAAGAAAAAAGAAAAAAATATGTAAAATATCTATTTCAAAAATTACAAAGAGAGCAAGGTTTATTGGAGAGAGATTGTGATAGAATGGTTCGAAATGATAGAGTTGTATGGACTGCAAGTATGGTTGCTTGTGGAGATGCAGATGGTGCCGTTACTGGTAATACCAGACGATTTGGAGCCTCTTTTGATAAAATAAAACAAGTGGTTGATGTGAGAGATGGAGAAATAATGTTTGGACTGAATATGATAGTTCAGAAAGGTAAAACAATTTTTGTAGGGGACACTTGTGTTCATGAATACCCCACTTCTGAGCAAATGGCTGACATAGCCATTTCTACAGCTAGAGTAGTTAGATTATTTGGATTTGAACCAAAGGTGGCTTTTGTATCTCACTCTACATTTGGCCAACCTTTAACAAGTCGAACGAAACATATAAGAAAAGCAGTAGATATTTTAAAAGAAAAGAACGTAGATTTTGAATTTGATGGAGATATGCAGCCTGACGTTGCTTTAGACTCTGAATACAAAGAACTTTATCCTTTCTCAAAAATTGTTGGTAAAGCAAATATATTAATTATGCCTGGACAACATAGTGCAGCAATATCCTACAAAATGATGAAAACATTAGGAGATACAAAAGTAATTGGACCTTTATTAATTGGGCTTGGGCTGCCTATAGAAATTGCCCCTCTAAGATCTTCCACTTCAGAACTTATTAATCTAGCATCTATAGCAGCTTATTCTGCAGATGTTATTGATTATAAAAAATAATTATTCTTTTTGAATTCTTAAATCTTCAACAAGTATAATGCTTGCAATTACATCTTCAACATCAAGTATTTCTTTTGCCTCGCTTATGACCAAATCTTTTTCTTCGGATGTAAGTGCAATCCCATAAATATAAATTTTCTTCTTATATGTGTCGATTTGATAATTCGTAGCTTTAATATTTTTATTAAAAATTAGAGCTGTTCTTAATTGAGAAGTGATTAAAATATCTTTTGCAGATCTTTGAAAGTTAAATTCTTCTTTAATTTTTATATCATTACGAACTGATCTAGTGCCTTTAATTTCCCACGCTAACTTTGTTAACTGTAATTTTTCTTCAGGATTATCAACCTTACCAGTTAAAAAAATTCTGCCATCGAGCACTTTAGATTTCACTGAAAGAAGATATTTTTTATCTTTAATAATCATTTTTCCAGTTAAATTTTTATGCATTATTGAGTCATCAATTTGAGTTCCTACTGTTCGGGGATCGAGAGCAATAGACACTCCTGTTCCAAAAATACCCTGTGAAGATACACCTGCACAACCTGATAAAATAACTCCAAATAAAATAACTATTATAAATTTAATTTTCATTTTTTAATTTTAGACAATAATTATAAATTGTTTTTTTTGAAATTTTGTTATTTTGACTAATTACACTAGTAATTTCTTTTATACTTAATTTTTTAATCATTTTAATAATAAGACTCTTATCTGATTCACTCAGATCTTGTGAAGAATTTTTACCATTATTTTTTTCAGAAATTACTACTGTAAGCTCTCCTTTTGGTTCTTTTTTAAAAGGCTTTAAATCATTAATATTTTCTCTAATATATTCTTCATATAATTTTGAAATTTCTCTACAAAAAACAATTTTTCTGCCTTTAAAATATTTCTTTAATTCAGGTATTATTCTATTAATTTTTTTAGGAGAAACAAAAAAAACAACAGATTGATTTAATTCTGATAATCTTTTTAGATCATTTATTAGAGCTTGTTTTTTATCAGATAAAAATCCATTAAAAAAAAATTTTTCAGAAAAACCACTTATTGATACCGCTGTTGAAACTGCTGAAACTCCAGGAATAGGAATAATTTTTATATCATTTTTAACACACTCATTGACCATAATTGACCCAGGATCCGAAATGCTTGGAGTACCAGCGTCAGAAATTAAAGAAATAATCTCTCCTGCTTTTAAAAGATTAATAATTTTATCTAAGTTTTTGGTCTCATTAAATTTATGATTTGAAATCAATTTTGATTTTATTTCGTATCTATCTAATAAATTTTTTGAAACTCTTGTATCCTCACAAAGAATAAAAGATGATTTTTTTAATGTTTCAATAGCTCTTAAAGTTATATCTTTTAAATTACCAATTGGTGTCGAAACTATATAAAGACCATTTTCATTATCTTTTTTTTGAAATTGTGATTTTATAATCATATTTATGCTTAAAAAGCATTATACTAACATTAAAATGAATAAACCTACTAAAATTATTTTTATTGCTTTTATAAGTTTAGTTTTCCTATTTTTCAAAACAGTTGTGGCTTCAGAAAAAATTAAAATTGGTCTACTTGTACCAATGACTGGTAAAAATAAAGATTTAGGCCAATCAATTATTAAAGCAGTATCATTGGCTGTAAAAGATATAGATAGCGATTTAATTGAAATCATACCAAAAGATACAGCCACAAAACCAAATCAAACTCTAAGATCTGCATTTGAGTTAAAAGAAATGGGAGTAAAGATTGTAATTGGCCCAATATTTTATGAAAGTATTACATACCTTGACGAAATGAAGGATCTTACATTTTTATCTTTAACTAATAAAACTTTAGATCTTCCAAAAAATGTAATCTCTGCAGGAATTAATTCTACTTCACAATTAAATACAATTAAAAAATTTTTAAAAAAAAATAACATTCAAAGAACTATTTTTTTAACACCAATACAAGATTTCGAATTTGAGGTAAAAAGAGGTATTAAAAATTCTAAAATAAAAATTTTTAAAGATTATGTTTACAATACAGATCCAACTAAATTAACCAGCCAAATTGAAGAGATCACTAATTATAAAATTAGAAAACAAAATTTAGAAGATGAAATTTATAGAATTAAAAAATCAAATGAAATTAATAAAGAGAAAAAAATCAAGAGATTGGAAAAAAGGTATTCATTAGGTGGATTAAATTTTGATGCAGTCGTAATTGCTGATTTTGATGAAAGCTTAAAAAGTGTAGCAACTTCTCTTCTTTATACCGATGTATCGCCAAAAAATAAGTATTTTATAACTTTAAATCAATGGTTTGATCTAAGCTTACTTGATGAAACTGATATTCAACCTATATATTACCCTTCAATAAACAAAAATAATTTTAATAATTATAAAAATAAATTTTATAAAGAATTTAATGAATACCCTTCACACTTAACTTTGCTTAGTTACGACCTTGTTGGTCTAGTCTATTATTTATCTTTGAAGACTAATTTATCTAATTTAAACAAATTATTTAAAAAGAAAAACTCCTTCAAAGGTAAAATCGGAATTTTTGACATTAAGAATAATAAAATTAATCACCGACTAAATTTTTATAAAATTGAAGATAAAAAAATTATAGAAATTTTTTAATTTTTTTAAATGCTGCGTAACGATGATCTATTTTATACTTCTTTGAAGGTTTCATTTGACCAAAAGTTTTTTTTTTATTTTTTGGGATAAATATCGGATCATACCCAAAACCATTGTTCCCCTTTGGAAAATTTGAAATAAACCCTTCAACTTTCCCTTGAACAGAGGCTATTTTTTTATCTAAATTATAAATTGATAATGCACAAATAAATCTTGCTTTAATTTTTTTGCTTTGCCAATTTTTATCAGTTTTAAAAAGATTTCTGTAAACTCTTTTAATAGCTTTTTTAAAATCTCCATTATTTCCACCCCATCTTGCTGAATAAATCCCAGGTGCCTTATTTAAAAGATCAATTTCAAGTCCTGAGTCATCTGCAAGACATATTAATTTTGTTTTTTTTGAGAAATACTTTGATTTAATTATAGAATTTTCTTCAAATGTCAGTCCATCCTCTTTAGGACTTTTAAGCTTAAATTCCTTTGTTGAATAAGTTCTAATATATCTTGGTAATAAGTCCTTAATTTCCTTATATTTGCCCTTATTATTAGTTCCTATAAGTAATTTTGAGATTTTTTTCATTAATACCTAGTAATTTTTGAATTTCTTACCATATATGAGCTCATGGAAAAAGAGGAAAACCTAAAACAAGACAATACATCAAAAGAGCCTTCAGAAGAAAACAATAAACCTGAAGATCAAACTGAGAAAGTTGAAAAAAGTTCCAGCACTGAAGAAAAAAAAGAAATTTCTCCAGAAGAAAAAATTAGTGAGTTAGAGGATAAGCTTGCACGAACTTTTGCTGAAATGGAGAATCAAAGAAGAAGATTTGAAAAAGAAAAAAATGATGCCTTTGATTATGGTGGTTTTGCATTTGCTAAGGAAGCTTTGAACTTAATTGACAATCTTACAAGGTCAAAATCAATTTTAGAAAACGATGAAACTTTAAAAAATACTGATGCCTTAAAAAAAACATTAGAACATTTTGATATTATTGAAAAAGACCTTATTTCAACTTTTAATAAAAATAATATCAAGCCAATTGATTGCCTTAATAAAAAATTAGATCCAAATTTACATCAGGCAATGATGGAGATTGAAGATGATCAAAAAGAACCAGGTACAATTATTCAAGAAGTACAAAAAGGCTTTATGATTAAAGATAGATTGCTAAGACCATCGCTGGTTGGGGTATCGAAGAAGTCAGATAAAAAAGATGAAAAACGTGAGAAAAATAAGGAAAATTCAGAAAAATAATTACATTTGATGAACTTGTAGAAACAAATTTAACACATATATGAAAGAGGATAAATAAATTATGAGCAAAATTATAGGAATAGATCTGGGTACTACAAATTCTTGTGTATCAATTATGGAGGGTAGTCAGCCTAAAGTTTTAGAAAATGCTGAGGGTGCAAGAACAACTCCTTCTGTTGTGGCGTTTAATGACGATGGTGAAAAATTAGTTGGTCAACCAGCTAAAAGACAAGCTGTAACTAATCCTGAAAATACAATATTTGCAGTAAAAAGATTAATTGGGAGAAACTTCGAAGACCCTACTGTAAAGAAAGACATTGCTGCAGCTCCATTTAAAATTATTAACTCAGAAAAAGGTGATGCTTGGATTGAAGCTAAAGGGGAAAAATACTCACCTTCTCAAATATCTGCATTCATTCTTCAAAAGATGAAGGAGACAGCTGAAAAATATTTAGGTCAAGAAGTTACTAAAGCTGTAATTACAGTTCCTGCATACTTTAACGATGCACAAAGACAGGCGACAAAAGATGCTGGTAAAATAGCAGGTTTAGAAGTTTTAAGAATTATTAATGAGCCGACCGCCGCTTCGTTGGCATATGGTCTAGATAAAAAACAAAATAAAAAAATTGCAGTATATGACTTAGGTGGAGGTACATTTGATGTCTCTATTCTTGAATTGGGTGATGGTGTATTTGAAGTTAAATCAACTAATGGAGATACTTTTTTAGGTGGTGAAGACTTTGATAATGCAATTGTTGATTATTTAATTGCAGAATTTAAGAAAGATAATGGGATTGATCTTACATCAGATAAACTTGCTCTTCAGAGATTAAAAGAGGCTGCTGAAAAAGCAAAAATTGAACTATCTTCAGCAGAACAAACTGATATTAATTTACCATTCATAACGGCAGATAAAACTGGTCCAAAGCATATCAATCTAAAAATGACTAGAGCTAAGCTTGAAGCTTTAGTTGAAGATTTAATTTCAAAAACTTTGCCACCATGCAAAACAGCTTTGAAAGATGCTGGCATTACTGCAAGTGAGATAGATGAGATAGTAATGGTTGGTGGAATGACGAGAATGCCAAAAGTTATTTCTGAAGTTAAAAACTTTTTTGGAAAAGACCCAAATAAAAGTGTTAATCCAGACGAAGTTGTTGCTATGGGTGCAGCCATCCAAGCAGGTGTTCTTCAAGGAGATGTAAAAGATGTATTGCTTCTTGACGTAACTCCACTTTCTTTGGGAATTGAAACTTTAGGCGGCGTGTCAACAAAATTAATTGAAAAAAATACAACAATACCAACAAAAAAAAGTCAAGTATTCTCTACTGCTGAAGATAACCAGCCGGCAGTTTCTATTAGAGTTCTTCAAGGTGAAAGAGAAATGGCAACTGACAACAAAATGTTAGGTAATTTTGAATTAGTTGGGATTGCACCTGCTCCAAGAGGAGTTCCACAAATCGAAGTTACTTTTGATATAGATGCTAATGGAATAGTTAGTGTTTCTGCAAAAGATAAAGGAACAGGTAAAGAGCAAAAAATTCAAATTCAAGCATCTGGCGGACTCAGTGAAGAAGAAATAGAGAAAATGGTTAAAGATGCTGAAGCTAATAAAGAAGAGGATAAGAAAAAAAGAGAGTCTGTGGATATCAGAAATCAAGCAGATACTCTAATTCACTCAACTGATAAAAATCTAAAGGAACATGGATCTAAAATTTCAGATGCTGAAAAGAAAGCAATTGAAGATGCATCTTCAGGCTTAAAAGAAGCATTAAAAGGAACAGATAATGAAGATATCAAGAAAAAAACAGAAACTTTAGTTCAAGCCTCAATGAAATTAGGAGAGGCTATCTATAAGTCTCAAGAAAAAAAACCAGATTCATCTAACGATGGTGATAAAAATGATGAAGGGAAGAAAGACGATAATGTAGTTGATGCAGATTTTGAGGAAGTAAAAGAGGAAAATAAAGACCAAGATAAAGAAGAAGAAAAAGAAAAAAGCGCTTAAGACACTCAACAACTATCATCTAATGGTAACTAATGGCTAAAAGGGATTTTTATGACGTCTTGGGTGTTGGTAAAAATGCAAGCTCAGATGAATTAAAATCAGCATATAGAAAACTCGCTGTCAAATACCATCCAGACAAAAATCCAGGCGATAAGAATGCTGAAGATAAATTCAAAGAAGCCAGTGAAGCTTATGGTATTCTTTCAGATAAAGAAAAAAAACAAAATTACGATAATTTTGGACACGCTGCTTTTGAGGGCGGCAGTGGAAGACAAAGTGGTGGTTTTGGTGGTTTTGGTGGAGCTGACTTTTCAGATATTTTTGAAGATTTTTTTGGAGATTTTGGAGGTGGAGGAAGATCAAGAAACAACCGAAGCTCAAATAATAGAGGTTCAGATTTAAGATACGATTTATCAATTTCTCTTGAGGATGCTTACCAAGGAAAAAAACAAGACATAAAATTTTCTACAACCGAGAAATGTAACACCTGCAAAGGAAATGGTTCTAAACCTGGTCATTCTCCTGATAGATGTACATATTGCGGAGGTAATGGAAAAATAAGATCTAATCAAGGTTTTTTCACTGTTCAACAAACTTGTCCTCAATGTAATGGAAATGGAGAGGAAATTACAAACCCATGTAATGATTGTAACGGTCAAGGTAAAAAACAGGCTTCAAAAAAAATATCAGTTACCATTCCAAAAGGTGTTGATGATGGAACTAGGATTAGATTAGCTGGAAAAGGTGAGGCAGGTACCAGAGGTGGAGCTACTGGTGATTTATACTTATTTATTAATGTTAATTCACATGAACTTTTTAAAAGATCGGATGAAAATTTATTTTTTGAATTTCCAATTTCTATCGCAGATGCGGCTCTTGGTACAACAATCGAAATTCCAACAATTGATGGTGGCAAAGCAAAAATAAAAATACCTGATGGAACTCAAAGTGGGAAACAATTTAGGCTAAAAGGTAAAGGAATGCCATTTATGAGGAGAGGTGATTTCGGAGATTTATACGTACAGGTTAACACAGAAGTTCCAATTTATTTAAATAAACAACAAAAAGAATTGCTTGAAAAATTTCGAGAAATCGAAAATGAAAAATCAAATCCAAGTATCAAAAGATTTTTTCAAAAAGCAAAAAGTTTTTGGAAAAATTGATGATTAATATTTCAATCTTTAATTTTTGGAAAAACTGGAACTGTAATTTATTCATTAAAACAATATATAGTAACGATAAATAAATTTTTCTTAAATTCTAAAATAAAAATAATTTTAAATTTAAGGAGTTTTATGAGTAAAAAAATGCTTTTTTATAAAGCAATTGTTTGGCAAATGGTTGGGATTGTATGGATAACTTTATTTTCCTATCTATGGTTTAGTAATTGGAATAAATCTTTTTTATTTAGTTTTATAGTAATGATCGTAAGTATTTTCATTTATGTAATTTATGAAATACTTTGGCAAAAATTACTCAATAAATATAGTAAAAAGTAATTTATTTTATACTTAATTATATGTAAGATTGCTTATAAAGTTATGGCTAAATGTTAAGAATTATATCTATTTTATTTTTGTTTTTAAATCCTTCCTATTCACATGATTTAAGCTCGGAATATTCTGAGTTTAAAGATCAAATTTCATATGAATTGATGGCTAATAATCATAAAAAAAATAAGAAAGATAAAGGGAAAAAAAAGAGTAAAAAAAAAGTAAAAAAATGGATTGAATTTAAATACCCAGTTTTAGAGACAGATTGTTTAGAATGTAAAAATTTAGAAGGTTTTGTTGCTCCAAACACTATAGACTTAGAAATTTTTAGGATGGCAGGAATAATTCCAGGAACACCAACAAGTAAAGATGTAAAAATCCAAAAGAAGAGAGGTATGATTAAAATAGGTATGAAACCTAAATTTTATGAAAATGGAAAATGTAAAAAATGTGATGATTGTTGGGCTATAGATTATACCCATAAACGAGGTGGTACACCTGCACTTCATAAAGGAAGAGACTTACCAATGCCATTTAATACTCCCGTATTGGCAATGGCAGATGGAAAAGTTGTAGGTATGTTCAAAAATGAAATGTCTAGAAAAGGAGTTGAAGTTGTTTTAAGGCATACACCTGAACAAACAAATTTACCTTTTTTTACTTATACTCAATATACTCATTTTAATAAATGGCCACTAGATCTTAAAATTGGTCAAAATGTAAAAGTAGGAGACGTTTTGGGACCCAATGGAAACTCTGGCAAAATGGGTAAAAAAGTTAGAAGACCCGCTTTACATTTCGCAGTCTTTAAAAGCGAATCTCCAAATTGGAGCTCATTTAAGAGAGGATTCTTAGTAAAAGATGGTTACTGGATGGATCCAGTAACATTTTTCAAAAAAACTGGTCCGTATGAACATACAAAAATAAAAAAATTAAATAAAAAAGAAAAAGAAATATTAATTGGATATAAAACTAATGATGGAAAATTAATCCCTAATAACGCAAAAAAAATATGGCCCTTTTCATGTATTCCTGGAAATATAGCTAAGAAACATCCTATCTTACCTGAATCTAAAATTAATCGCGTTGCTAAAGTTAATTTTGATATACTTGAGAATATTCAATAATAATTTATTAATTAGGTAAATGGTAAATATTATAAAAAAAATTTCAATTTTATTTTTTATATTAATATTTACACAGAGCTGTTCAACAGCAGTAACAGTGGTTGATACTACTGCATCAGTTGCTATAAATACTATAAAGGGAGTTGTACACTACAGCACTTGCCCGTTTACAAAAAAAGAATGTTTTTAAATTAATATGAAAAAAATAAATTTAGCTATTACTGGATGTATGGGAAGAATGGGCCAACAGCTTATTAAATCATCAAAATCTAATAACAATTTTAAATTGGTAGCTCTTACTGAAAACATAAAAATAAATAAAAAATTTAATGGGATTAGGCCTGAGCCTAATACTGAAATTGCTTTTAAAAAGGCAGATATAATTATCGATTTTACAATACCAAAATGCACTTTTGAAGTTCTTAAAATTGCATCAAAACTCAAAAAAAGAGTAGTAATAGGAACAACTGGTTTCACTCAAAAAGAGGATAAAATTATAAAAAACTATTCAAAAAAGATACCCATATTAAAAGCTGGAAATATGAGCCTAGGAGTTAATTTATTAATGTATTTAACTGAGATAGCTTCAAAATCTTTAGGTGATAATTATTTAAGTAAAATATTTGAAATTCACCACAAACATAAAAAAGATTATCCATCAGGGACTGCATTAATGTTGGGTAAAGGTGTTGCTGATGGAAAAAACAAAGATCTCTACAATTTAATAGGGAAAAAATTTCTAAATAAAAAAAATTTCCCTTATGGAAGAAAAATTAATTTTAATTCAATAAGAAAAGGTAAAATTATTGGAGAACACGAGGTTAAATTTTCAAGTGGTAAAGAAATAATCACTTTAAATCATGAGGCATTTGATAGAAGACTTTATTCAGATGGAGCCCTAACAGCAGCAAAATGGCTAATGAAAAAGAAACATGGCCTTTATTCTATGAGGGATTTATTGAATTTCTCATAATGAATGAAAAAGAAAAAGCAAAAAAAATATTAAGGATTTTAAATAAAATTTACCCTACTACACCAGTTCCATTAAAACATAGAAATATATTTACACTTTTGGTTTCTGTTGTTTTGTCAGCACAATGTACTGATTTAAATGTTAACAATGTAACTAAAAATATATATCCAAAATATAATAAGCCAGAACATTTTATAAAATTAGGTAGAAAAAAAATAGAAAATTTAATTAAAAAAATTGGTATTTTTAGAGTTAAAGCAAAAAGTATTTACTTAATGTCTGAGCAACTTTTGGAAAAACATAACGGTAAAGTGCCAAAAACTTTTGAAGAGCTTGAAAAATTGCCTGGAGTTGGACATAAAACTGCAAGTGTTATTATGTCTCAAGGTTTTGGATACCCAGCATTTGCCGTTGATACTCATATACATAGACTGGCACAGAGATGGGGATTGACTAGTGGTAAAAATGTAGTTCAAACAGAAAAAGATTTGAAAAGAATATTTCCAAAAAATACTTGGTCTAAACTTCACTTACAAATTATTTATTATGGAAGAGAATATTGTAAAGCAAGAGAATGCTATGGTTTGACTTGTAAAATTTGCAACACTTGTTGTCCTAATCGAAAAAAACCTGTAATAACCAAAAAAGCATAATATGAAAATTTTAGGAATTGGAAATGCAATCGTTGACGTTCTGTGTAAAGTAAATGATGATTTTTTAGTTAAAAATTCATTAACAAAAAGTACTATGAAACTTATAGATGAAGATAAATTTAAAAATCTTTTATCCCTTATAAATATTGAAGAAACCGTATCAGGTGGGTCAGTTGCTAATTCTATAGTTGGATTATCTCAATTAGACAATAACGTTGGTTTTATTGGTAAAGTAAGTGATGATAATTTGGGTCAAAAATATGAAGAAGGATTAAAAAAAGAAAAAGTTAATTATTTTTATAAAAAAAAAAAAGAAACTATTCCTACAGGAAGTTGTTTAATTTTAATTACACCAGACTCAGAACGTACAATGTGTACTTATTTAGGTACCGCAGGTAAAATAAATGACACAGATATAGATGCGTCAGTTGTTAAAAATAGTGAGATAACATTTTTAGAAGGATACCTATGGGATGAAGGAGAGCCAAAAAAAGCTTTTGATAAAGCAATAATTAATTCAAATAAAGTTGCAATGTCATTATCTGATTTATTTTGTGTTGAAAGACACAAAAAGCATTTTTTAGAACTAGCTAAAAATAAACTAGATATTATTTTTGCCAATGAACAAGAAATTACTTCACTAATTAATGCTAATTCTTTTGAAGAAATAGTAAATTTTTCAAAACAAATTAAAAAAAATGTCATTATTACAAGAGGTAAAAAAGGTGCTTTATCAATACAAAATGATGAACTAATTGAGTGTGAAGCTCAGAAAAATCTTAATATTAAAGATTTGACTGGTGCTGGTGACTTATTTGCAGCTGGATATCTCCATGGAATAATTAACAATTTTTCAATCAAAGAGTGCTTAATTAAAGGTACAGAATTATCATCTAAAATTATACAAAAAATTGGTGCTAGAATTTAATTTATAAAATAACCATCTTGATCATGTTTAATAAAGCTATGATCTTCAAAAGCTTTAATCATTTTTTTTCTAAGCCTATAAATATGTGTTTCTACCGTATGTGTTTCTAAATCATTAGAATGACCCCAAACTATTTTTTGTATTTTTTTAAGATCTGCCCTTTTGTGAGAATTAATAAATAGAATTAAATCACTTTCTTTTTCAGTTAAATTTAAACTTTTGTTATCTAAGTATATTTTCCTTGAATTTAAATCTAAAGTATATTTTTTAATTTTATGTTCTGATTGATTTTGAAATTGTTTTTTTAAAAAATTTAAATTAATTATTTCAACTAATTTAATAATTTTTGCTGGTAAATTGTCAATTATGGTACAGTTTTTAATTTTTTCATCAAAATTAGTACTAATAATTAAATAATTTTTGTATTGTTCAAAATTAATCTTTTTATGATTTTTTGTATCAATATATTTTAATTCAAAATAAAAATTTTCCTTAATTTCATTCAATATATTAAATAGACTCAACGAATTATATACAAATAGAGTTTTTTTAATCATAATGTTTATATGAAAATTATAATTATAAAAAATAATACACTTTTATATGATGAATTTAAATTTAAATGTTCGATAGGTCAAAATGGAAAAACCACAAAAAAAATTGAAGGAGATAATAAAACTCCTAAGGGTCTTTATGCATTAGGCCCATTATATTATAGAAAAGATAAGTTCTTTAAATTATCAACCAAACTAAAAAAAATAGAAATAAAAAAAAATTTTGGATGGTGCGATGATGTAAAAAGTAAACTTTATAACAAACCTATAAAAATAAATAATAAAGTTAGACACGAAAAACTATATAGAAATGATAAAAAATACGACCTATTAATTCCAATTGAATATAATTCCAAAAGACCGAAAAAGAATAAAGGTAGTGCGATCTTCTTACACTTAACAAGTAACTATAAAAAAACGCAAGGCTGTGTTGCAATTAAAGAAAAAGATATGATTATATTGTTAAAGATAATTAATAAAAAAACTAAAATTATGATTATTTAAGATCTATCACCAAATATCTTAGATCCAATTCGAATATAAGTGGCACCACAAGCGACAGCTTCTAAATAATCCTCTGACATGCCCATACTTAAATCTCCAACATTAAGTATTTTTTTTAACTCTACCATTTCATTAAAATAATTTTTTACTAGTCCATATTGAGGAGGTAGGCACATCAATCCTACAATATTAAGATTTAATTCTTTAGTGCATTTTTCATAAAAGTTTTTTAAATCGCTAATATTTATTCCAGATTTTTGAGACTCGTTTCGTATATTCACCTGAATAAAAATTTTTAAATTTCGTTTTCTTTTAAATTGTTCTGAAGCTATTTTTTCAGCTAATTTGGTGTTATCTAAAGAATGAATATAATCAAACAAAGGAACTACAAATTTTACTTTATTTGTTTGAAGTTTACCTATCATATGAAGTTTTAAATTTTTATTTAATTTTTTAACATCAGACCATTTATCAATAGCCTCCTGAACTTTATTTTCACCAAAATGTATCTGGCCATTTTCTATTAATGGCTTAATTTCTGACATTGGAAATGTTTTGCTTACCGCAATAATTTTAAGATTTTTTACTATACCAAATTTTGACTTTATCTGGTCGTTTATTAGAGCTAAGTTGTTAATACTATTATGCAAAAAAATTTCTTTAAAATTTACAATTTTGTTAATGAATTCAATTTATCAGATTTGCATCAATTAAGTAAAGATATATGCATAATTTATAGAAATTACGACAATATTTATCATCTAGAAAACATTTTGAAGCTCAAAAAGTATTGTAAAGATAAAAAAACTAAATTTTACCTTTCTAATAATATTAAACTTTCAATAAAATTAAGATTAGATGGTATTTATATTCCTTCATTCAATAATAAAGTTAATTATGTTCAAAATTACAGTTTACCTAAAAATTTTGATATAATTGGGTCTGCCCATAATATAACTGAAATAAATGTAAAACTTAGACAAAAGTGTAGTGAGATTTTTTTATCACCAATTTTTAAAATAAATAAATCTAAAGAATTTTTAGGTGTGAATAAATTTAATTTCATGACTTTAAATAAAAAGGCTTATTTTATTGCTCTTGGAGGTATTAATGAAAAAAATTATAAAATGTTAAAATTATTAAGAACAAGTGGATTTGCCTCAATTAGTTGGGCAAAAAAAAACGGCCTAAGAAAACTTAGGCCGTTTTAAATTTAAATTTAACTATTAATTAAAACGCAAAAGTTAATTGGAACTCAGTCATTTCGTCAGCTCCAGTAGAACCTCCGGCATTGTCCTTAGTATTATTAATAATACCAAGTTTCATACCACCTGAAGTGTAAGAAATACCTATACCTGTATTTTCTTCATCAAGAGATTGAGCTTCAAATTCAGTGTCTGAAATACCATAACCAACACTTAGGTTATCGTTTACAGCAAAACTGATTCCGTAAGCAGTTCTTTCGATATCAGAGTTAGCAGCTGTAACGTCAACGTCTGTAACTTGATAACCAACAGATATTCCACCCATAGCGTAAGTCGCATAAATAGTTTCGATATCTTGTTCTGTAGTTGCAGAGCTTTGGTCAGTTGCCATACCAGCACCAACTTCTAAACCATCCACTAGTGGCATTGATACCGCTATTGATGTAGTAGGACTATTTTGTTGATAATCCATTGATGCTGAAATAGTTGCGCCACCCATTGAAGTTTTATAACCAAGTCTGTTTCCAGAGTGAGGTGATGCTACACCTTGTTCCGGAGTACCGTGAGTTCCTAAATCATCCCATGGTTGCTCACCGCCGTTTGGTACTTTATCTTGAATTATACCAATACCAGCAGCATTGTAGTTAGTCATACTTAATACACCCATGTCACCCATATCAAGTGTAACACCTTGTGATGTCATAGAACCATCTGCTTGAACTTGCAAATAGCTTACAGTCATCCCATTGTCTAATTCACCTGAACCAGAAAATGAAATTGATCCATTCTGTGCGAATGTATCAGCACTAGTAGTAGCTGTAGATGTAGATTGGTATTCCATTCTAGCTGTACCACTTACTGAAAGAGCACCTGCTTGCGCATATGCTGTTGCAGCCAGTGATCCTGCTAAAGCAGTCAAACCGATTTTTTTTAAGTTTGTCATTATTACTCCTTTTGTTATTGTTGTAATTACAAACAATGTGTTTTTAACAAAATGACAGTTTTTTAGTTAAATTAATGGTTATTATTAAATATTAGTTAGATAGTGTTGCATAATTACAACACTAATTTAATCACATCTTAAAATATCAATTATGTAATTTAAGAAAAACCCTGTAAACCTTCTTAAAATCAAATCAAATTATTATGCGACTAATAAAAATTTTATTACTATTTCAACTTATTATTTCCCTAAACTCATGTGGGCCTTTAGCTTATAAAAAAGTTGATGCTAGAAAAGTTCCCTGGGATCCAGATGAGAGGGTAAAAAAAAATATTGAAGAAGGTAAATCATTTAAACTCTTTGGCGAAAAAGGGATAGCAGGCGGAGCTACAACTTATGAGTTTGCTAGTTCTAACGAACTTTGGCGTGCAACTTTAGATACTATTGATTTTATGCCTTTAACGACTGCTAACTACAGCGGAGGCATAGTTGTAACTGATTGGTACTCTGATAATCAAAACTTAAATGAAAATGTAAAAATCACAGTTAGATTTTTAAGTAATGAAATTAGATCTGATGCTTTGGATGTAAAAATTTTCTATAGAAATTGTGACTCTTCAAGCAAATGTAAAATTATTGAAAAAGACGGAAATTTTTCTAAAGAGTTGAAAAAAGAAATTTTAAAAAAAGCAGTTATCTATCAACAACAAGCTAAAGCTAAAAAAGACAAAAAAGATTAACCTGTAAATTAATTTTTAAATTTGTGGAAAGATATAATTTTAAAACTGTTGAAGAAAACTGGCAAAAATATTGGGAAAAGAATAAAACTTTTTCTACAAAACTAGATAAAAATAAAAAAAAATTTTATTGTTTAGAGATGTTTCCGTACCCATCTGGAAAAATTCATATGGGACATGTAAGAAATTATACAATAGGTGATGTTCTTGCTCGTTACAAATCGCTTCAAGGATACAATGTTTTACACCCCATGGGCTGGGATTCATTTGGTATGCCTGCAGAAAATGCTGCTAGACAGAATAATTTAAGTCCAAAGGACTGGACCGAGTCAAACATCTCAAATATGAAATCTCAATTAAAAAGACTTGGACTTTCAATAGATTGGGATCGAGAGATATCAACTTGTTCAGTAGACTACTATAAACATCAACAAGAATTTTTTTTAGAATTATATGACAAGGGCCTTGTATATAGAAAAGAACAAGATGTAAATTGGGATCCAGTAGATCAAACTGTTCTTGCCAATGAGCAAGTCATTGACGGTAAAGGTTGGAGATCGGGCGCACAAGTTGAGAAAAAAAAATTAAATCAATGGTTTTTTAATATAACTAAATTTTCAAATGAGTTACTTGAAAGTTTAAATACTCTAAATCAATGGCCTAATAAAGTTAAGACAATGCAAAAGAATTGGATTGGAAAATCATTTGGTTGTGAAGTAAAATTTCCAATATCATCACCTAAAGATATTAAGGAAATTAAATGTTTTACAACCAGACCAGATACATTGTTTGGCCTATCTTTTTTAGCATTATCTGTTGACCATCCATTATCTAAATTTTATGAACAAGATGAAGAGTTTATAAAATTTAAGAAAAAATGTTCTGAAACTGGAACAACTGAAGAGTCTATTGCCAATGCAGAAAAAATCGGCTTTAAAACTGACCTAATTGCGATTAATCCATTAGATGAAAATATAAAAGTTCCTGTATACTTTGCCAATTTTGTCTTAATGGATTATGGACTAGGTGCAGTTTTTGGTTGTCCTGCACACGACCAAAGAGATCTAGATTTTGCAACAAAGTATAAACTCAGTGTTAAAACTGTCGTTACTCCAAAAAAAGATGATTTAAAATTTCAAGTTACTGATGAAGCTTATACTGGTCCGGGATATATATTTAACTCAAGTTTCTTAGATGGTCTAAAATGTCCAGAGGACTCTATAATAAAAACAATTGAGCATCTTGAAAAAAATAAACTTGGTGAAAAAAAAATTAATTTTAGATTAAAAGATTGGGGTATTTCAAGACAAAGATATTGGGGTTGTCCAATTCCTATAATATACGATGAAAATAACAATCCACAAAAACTTCCTAAAGAAATGCTTCCAGTTGAACTTCCTAAAATTGATAAGTTACAATCTACAGGTAATCCTCTTGATAAAGAAAATGAGTGGAAAAATTTAACAATTGATGAAAAAAAATATACAAGAGAAACAGACACTCTTGATACTTTTGTAGATTCATCTTGGTATTTCTTAAGGTTTTGTTCTCCCAAAAACAATGAATATGGATTTTCTTATGAAGATATTAAATACTGGATGCCAGTTGATCAATATATAGGAGGTGTTGAACATGCAATTTTACATTTATTATATTCAAGGTTTTTCATGCAAGCACTTTCTCATAAAAATGATAATTTAAATATTACAGAACCTTTTAAAGGTCTCTTTACTCAAGGAATGGTTTGCCATGAAACT
Source organism: uncultured Pelagibacteraceae bacterium (assembly GCA_902595535.1). Classification (GTDB taxonomy): domain Bacteria; phylum Pseudomonadota; class Alphaproteobacteria; order Pelagibacterales; family Pelagibacteraceae; genus Pelagibacter. The sequence goes on along the minus strand of CACJQI010000010.1, from coordinate 1,262 downwards.
TACAAAGATCCAGAGAACAATTGGGTAAGCCCAGATGAGATAATTTCAAAAGATGGAAAAAAATACCTTAAAAATAATCCATCACAAGAGGTTAAAGTTGGGCCATCAGAGTCCATGTCAAAATCAAAAAAAAATACTATAGATCCAGAAAATATAATTAACAATTATGGAGCAGATTCTGTCAGATTGTTTATTTTATCTGATAGTCCACCAGAAAAAGACGTTCAATGGTCAGAGGAAGGTATTGCTGCATCACATAAATTTATTCAAAAATTATGGACATTACACACGAAGATTATTGAGGAAATTGGTAAAGATCATTCAGAAAATATAGGTGATGAATTGATAAAATTCACCAATAAATTCATAAAAAAAATTAGCAATAATTTAGAGAATTTTAGCTATAATATAATTGTAGCTAATCTTCACGAGATGCATTCTTTTTTTATAAAAGAAATTAGCAAAGGCTACAAAAAATCAACAATTCTTGATAATTATAAAAAAATTTTAATTACAATGAATCCAATAATTCCTCACCTTTCAAATGAGTGTCTAAAAATCATTGAAAATACTGATGAAATTACATGGCCAAGTTATGATGAAAAGCAAATTAAAGATGACTCTAGTCTAATTGTTATTCAGATAAATGGAAAAAAAAGAGGATTAATAAAAACAGATTCTAGCTTATCTGAAACAGAAATAATGAAATTGATTTATGAAGATCAAAAAATAGCTAAGTATCTAGTAAATAATAATATAAAAAAACAGATTTATATTAAAAATAAACTTATAAATATAATCATATAAATTAAATGAAAAATATAGCGATATTAACTTTTTTATTATTTTTGTCTCATTGTGGATATTCTTCTATCTATAAAGATCAACAATCTCTAGATTTTCAAATCAATATAATTAAAACAGAAGGTGATTATGAAATGAACAATCTTATTAAAAATGAAATAAAAATAAATACAAACACAGATTCACAAAACATTTACAATGTAAAAATTAACAGTGAGTACAAAAGACAAGTTCTAACAAAAAATTCTTCTGGGGAAATTACAGACTATAATCTTTCAGCCACATCAAAAGTTTCGGTAAAGTTAAAAGATCAAACTAAAATCTTCAAATTTGAAGAAAGTATTAATATTAAAAATGAGTCAGATACTTTTGAACAAAATATATATGAAAAAAATATTAAAAGAAATTTTGCATCCTCTATAAGAGAAAAATTAATTTCTGCTATTCTGAGTTTAAAT
>CACJQI010000009.1 GCA_902595535.1 uncultured Pelagibacteraceae bacterium | reverse complement strand
TATCAAAAAATATTTTAGTAATTTTCTTTTCCTGAGCTTTTTTTGCAAGATTAGCTGCAACTTTTTTTGATAACTCAGTTTTGCTAACTTTAACTCCATCTTTTATATCTTTATCAATTGATGAGGATGATAATAAAGTTATCTTTTTAATATCATCAATTATTTGTGCAGAAATATTTTTAGATGATCTTGAAATACATAATCTAAATCTGTCTTTAGGTGCGACTTTTTTTACTTTATTACTAACTCTAAATCTTTTTCTAATACTAGTATTTAGTTTCATTATTTTTTCTTTCCTTCTTTTTTGAGAATATATTGTCCTTTTTCTCTAATTCCTTTACCTTTGTAGGGTTCTATTTTTCGAAATGTTTTAATTTTAGATGCCACTGACCCTACTAGTTGTTTATCTGAGCCTGTAATTTTAAGAGTAGTTTGTTTTTCAACAGTTATTTTAATACCCTCAGGTATATCAAAATCAATATCATGACTATATCCTAGTTGAAGGTTTAATTGATTTCCTTTAAGAGCAGCTCTATAACCCACTCCAACAAGCTCTAATGTTTTTTCATAACCTTTACTAGAACCTATAACTGCGTTATTAATCAAACTTCTGTTCATTCCCCATAATCTTTTTGAGTTTTGATTTATTTCTTTTGGTTTAATTGAAATTTCTTTACCTTCTTTAATATCTAAGTTGAACATGTCTAAATCAATATTAACTGATTTTTTTCCTAGTGGTCCTTCTATGTTTATCATATTGCCAGTTAAAGCAACTTTGACTTTTTCAGGAATAGAAATACTTATTTTTCCGATTTTAGACATTAAAATACCTTACAAATTATTTCACCACCAACACGTTGTTTTCTTGCATCAATATCAGTCATCACACCTTTTGGTGTAGAAACTATTGCAATACCTAGTCCATTATTTATTTTTGGCAATCCTTCAGCACTTGAAAAAATTCTTCTACCGGGCCTTGATACTCTTTCAAAAGCACTAATTACTGGGTTTCCAGAATGATATTTTAATTCCAATGACAATGTTGGTTTTTTATCTATAGAATTAATCTTAAAATCTTTTATAAATCCTTCATTTTTAAGTATATCAGCAATCTTTGATTTAAAATTTGAAGAGGGCAATTCTACTTTTTTATGATTTCTAGCTTGAGCATTTTTAACTCTTGTAATCATATCTCCAATTGGGTCACTTAAACTCATAATTATTCCTTTCTACCAGCTTGATTTAACCAAACCCGGTATCTTTCCTTGTAATCCTAGTTGTCTTAATGCAATTCTTGAAATCTTTAATTTTCTATACACGCCGTGAGGTCTACCAGTTATTTCACATCTGTTCATAACTCTTGTTTTAGCTGAATTCCTTGGAAGTTGAGAAAGTTTTTGTTGTGCATTAAATCTTTCTTCTAATGGAAGTTTTTTATTCATAATTATTTTTTTTAGACTTTGTCTTTTTTTAAATAATTTGTCAGAAAGTTTTATTCTGCTTTTATTTTTATTAACTGCGCTTAACTTAGCCATATTTAATTGTCTCCTTTTTTGATAAATGGAAAATTCATTTTTTCTAATAAAGCAAAACTATGATCTTTATTTAATGCCTTAATTACTATCACGATATCTAGTCCTCTCACTTTATCAGCTCTATCAAAGCTTACTTCTGGAAATATGATATGTTCTTTAATTCCAAAAGTGTAATTACCAAATTTATCAAAACCTTTTGAAGAAAGTCCTCTAAAATCTTTAATTCTTGGTAATGCAATATTTACTAGTCTATCTATAAACTCATACATTTTATTTTTTCTTAAAGTTACTTTTAAACCAGCGTTAGAACCTTTTCTTGTCTTAAAGTTTGCGACTGATTTTTTAAATTTTGTAATAACTGGCTTTTGTCCGGTTATTTTAGCCATATCTTCTTCACATGCTTTTAAAATTTTAGAGTCTGAACCATCTAATCCAAGGCCCATGTTTAATACAATTTTTTCGATTTTAGGTGCCATATAGATATTCTTTAAACCAAGCGTTTCTTTTAAAGTTGGTTGAATTTCTTTACTAAAAATTTCTTTTAATCTAGGTGTCATTATTTTTTAGCCTCAGTTTTTTTTACTGCTTTCTCGTCAATTAGTTTTAAATTTGATAAGTGAATAAAACTTTCTTTTGATACAATTCCACCTTTTTTTTCTTTTGTTGTCTTAACATGTTTTTTTACCATGTTGATTTCTTTGACTTTTGCTCTATGGTTTATTCTGTCAATTTCAATAACTTCACCTTCTTTTTTTCTATCTTTTCCAGTTAAAACTCTTACTTTTAAGCCCTTTTTAATCATTTTTATAAAACCTCCGGTGCTAATGAAATTATTTTCATTTGCCCTCTACTTCTCAGTTCTCTTGTTACAGGCCCAAAAATTCGTGTACCTACTGGTTCACCTTTGTCATCAACAAGAACAGCTGCATTATTATCAAATTTTACTTTAGAACCATCGTTTCTATGAATACCTTTTTTTACTCTTACTACTACAGCTTTATGAACTGTTCCCTTTTTTACTTTACCTTTAGGTATGGCTTCTTTAACAGCTATAACTATAGTGTCCCCAATACTTGCATATCTTCTTTTTGAGCCACCAAGGACTTTAATGCACTCTATTCTTTTTGCTCCAGTATTATCAGCAACCTGTAATTCAGTTTGTACACCAATCATTATTTTATATTCTCCATAACTTGAAATTTTTTATTTTTAGAGAAAGGCTTACTCTCTATAATTGAAACTTTGTCACCATTCTTAAAAGTATTATTCTCATCATGAGCATTATAATTTTTTCTAACTTTTATTACTTTTTTTAAAACTGGATGTGAATATTTTCTTTCAACCATTACAGTCACTGTTTTGTTTGGTTTGTCACTAATGACTACACCTGTTAAAATTTTTTTAGGCATTAATCTTTCCTTTTAATATTGTTTTTAATCTTGCTATTGTTTTCTTTGTTTCACCAATTTTTGCTGGATTTGTTACTTGGGAATTCATTTTTTGAAATCTAAAATTGAAAAGATCTTTTTTAAGTTTATCAATATTTTTCACAACTTCATCCTTAGATAATTTTTTAATTTCTTGTTTTTTCATTACGCATACCTCTTAATTATTTTTGTTTTAATCGGTAACTTAGCTGAAGCTTTATATAATGCCTCTTTAGATATTTGTTCAGAAACACCATCAACTTCAAATAAAATTCTTCCTGGTTTAACTCTACATGCAAAAAATTCTGGATTTCCCTTGCCTTTTCCCATTCTAACTTCTATAGGCTTTTTTGAAACTGGAACGTTGGGAAAAACTCTAGTCCAAACTCTACCCTGTCTCTTCATGTGTCTAGTCAATGCTACCCTAGCAGCCTCAATTTGTTTTCCTGTGATACGTTCTGGCTGTAAAGCTTTAAGTGCGTACGCACCATAATTAATAGAGCTTGCACGAGTAGCTGTACCATGAATTCTACCTTTATGAGCTTTTCTCCATCTAGTTCGTACTGGTTGAAGCATTATTCTTTACCCTCTTTTGGTGTTATTTTATTTGTTTCTTGGCTAAATTCTCTTGCAAAAACTTCGCCTTTATAAATCCAAACTTTAATACCTATAATTCCATAAGTAGTTAGGGCTTCCGCTTCTGCATAATCAATATCAGCTCTTAGTGTGTGCGAAGGTATACTTCCATCTCTTAACCATTCAGTTCTAGCTATTTCATTTCCACCCAATCTTCCACTGACCGAAACTTTAATTCCTCTAGCGCCTAATCTAATGCATGATTGCATAGCTCTTTTCATCGCTCTTCTGTATGAAATTCTTTTTACAAGTTGTTGAGCTATATTTTCTGCAACTAAATATGCATTAGTTTCAGGTTTTTTAACTTCTTTAATGTTTAGAGCTACTTCGTTAGTAGTAAATTTTGATAGATTATTTTTAATTTTATCAATATCGCTACCTTTCTTACCAATGACAAATCCCGGTCTTGATGTATAAATTGTTACATAACACTTATTAGATGTTCTTTCGATCATAACTTTAGAAACACCTGAGTTAATAACATTTTTTTTGATATATTCTCTTATTTTAAAGTCTTCTATTAGGTAGTTACCAAAATCTTTTTTCTTTGCGTACCAGACCGAGTCCCAACCTCTATTAACACCTAATCTGAAACCTACTGGATTAACTTTTTGTCCCATGACTCTCCATTTGTTTAACTTCTGAAAGTATTATAGTTACAGTTGACCATGGCTTTAATATAGGAGCTGCTCTTCCTTTTGCTCTTGGTCTAAATCTTTTCATTACTATTTTTTTTCCACAATAAGCTTCTTTAACTACTAAGTTATCTATATCGTACTGAAAGTTATTTTCAGCATTTGCTACAGCTGAACTTATTGTTTTTCTTATATCTTTTGAAATCCTTTTAGCAGAAAACTGAAGGTCTCTTATTGCAACATCAACTTTTTTACCAACAATACTTTTTAAAATAGGATTAAGCTTTCTAACACTAGTTCTTATACTATTATTAACAGACTTTACTGTATCTACTTTTTTTCTATTCTTTTTTTTAATTTTCTTCATATTTATTTTTTCTCTGCAGGTTTAGCTTTTTTATCTGCTGGTGTATGACCATAAAAAGTTCTTGTTGGTGCAAATTCTCCTAATTTATGTCCAACCATGTCCTCAGAAATCGTAATTGGAATAAACTTTTTACCATTATAAATTTGAAAACTAACTCCAACAAAATCTGGAAGAATTGTTGATTTTCTAGACCAAGTTTTGATAGGTATTTTTTTTGGATCATCTTTATATTTATCAACTTTTTTCATCAAACTTTCTTCAACAAAAGGTCCTTTCCATACTGCTCTAGCCATTACTTAGTGTCCTTCCTTTTGTTTCTTCTTTTAACTATAAATTTATCTGTTCTCTTATTATCTCGTGTTTTTAATCCTTTTGCAGATTGACCTGTAGGTGATACAGGATGTCTTCCACCAGCAGATTTACCTTCACCACCACCATGTGGGTGATCTACCGGGTTTTTAACTACTCCTCTAGTATGTGGTTTTCTGCCTAACCATCTTGATCTTCCAGCTTTACCAATTTTAATATTTTTTTGATCTGGATTGCTTAAAATACCTATTGTTGCAAGTGATCTAGAGTCTATTTTTCTAACTTCACCTGAAGCTAATTTTATTAAACTGTAATTTCCATCTAAACCACTAATAGTTACAGATGAGCCTGCTGATCTTGCAATTTTTCCTCCTGCACCAGGTTGAATTTCAACATTATGTATATTTATTCCTACTGGAATATCCTGAAGCGGCATACAATTTCCAACTTTAATCTCTTTTTTTGATCCATTTTCTATTTTATCACCAGCTTTAATTTTTTGAGGTGCTAAATAATATGCATGTGAACCATCATCAAATTTTACCAGCATTATGTAACAAGATCTATTTGGATCATATTCAATTCTTTCAACAGTAGCTTCCATATCAAATTTTTTTCTGTAGAAATCGACATGTCTATACATTTTTTTATGCCCACCAGATCTGTTTATTGATGTGATATGACCATTATTATTTCTTCCCTTCATTGCATTTTTTGGTGATACAAGTGATTTAAAGGGTTTGCCTTTCCAAAGACCCGTTCTATCAACTAGAATTGTTCCTCTAGTAGATTTTGTATATGGTTTGAATGTTTTTAATGCCATTTATTAAATACCTGTTGTCAAATCAATACTTTGACCTTTTTTAAGCGTTATTATTGCTTTTTTAAAACCTGATACTTTCACTTTTTTTCCTCTAGTAATTTTTGTCCTATTTTGCTTATTTATAATATTAATCTTAGTAACATTAACTTTAAAAATTTTTTCTATATTTTTTTTTAAATTTACTTTGTCAGCACCTGCTGGAACTTTGAAAACCACTTTATTTTGCTCCGATTGATTAGTTGATTTTTCAGTTACCATAGGTGAAATAATTTTATCGTATAAATGTATTTTTTCCATTTTATAAATACCGCTTTTCTAGTTCTTTCACTGAACTCTCAGTAAAAACAACTTTTTTAAATTTTATTATGTCATAAGAACTGAAGTGATTTACATCTGTCACTTTGACATTTGGGATATTTCTTGCTGATTTTTCAATTTTTTCTTTAGAAGTTTTATCAAGTATAATTAAAGAATTTGTAATTTCTAATTTTTGAATAATTGCATTCATTTCTTTAGTTTTTTTAATTTCAGAACTAAAATCATTAAGGATTAATAAATTTTTGTGTTTATTTTTTTCAGTAATTAATGATGCGACACTTAGTTTTTTTTCATTTTTATTTAATTTTCTTTTTTTATAAGCAAGCTCTCCTTTAGGCCCATGAGCTATACCACCGCCAACAAAGATTGGTGCTTTTCTGCTTGCATGTCTTGCTCCACCTGTTCCTTTTTGAGCATAAATTTTAGATGTTGGGCCGCTAACTTCATTTTGTTGTTTTGTTTTCGCATGTCTACCTTTGTAATTTGCATTTGTTTTATACAAAACACTGCTTACAAGTTTGTTGTTAATTTTTGCTGAAAAAATTTTATCTAATACTTCAATAGTATCTTTTTTTCCATCAATACTTAATTTTTCTAATTTCATTATTTTTTCTTTTTATCTGGGGTTTTTTTTGCTTTTTCAGCAGCAGCTATTTTTTCTGATACTGTCATTTTGTTAACATTTTTTACTGATCTCCTAACAAATACTTCCGTATTTTTAGATCCTGGTATTGAACCCTTTAAATATAGCAATTCATTTTCTAAATCTGTTTTAATAATTTCAATATTTAACATGGTTCTTAATCTGTCACCCATATGACCAGCCATTTTTTTTCCTTTAAATACTTTGCCTGGATCCTGACTATGTCCAGTTGATCCATGTGCTCTATGAGAAATAGACACACCGTGACTTGCTCTTAAACCACCAAAATTCCATCTTTTCATAGCTCCAGCAAAACCTTTTCCAATAGTTTTTGACCTTGTATCAACAAATTTAATGTCTTTAAATATTTCTAGTCCAAATTCATTTCCTTCTTTATATACTTCTGTATCTTTTACTCTGTATTCTTTAAGTTTTTTTTTAGCTTCAGTATTTTTCTTTGCAAAAAATCCTTTCATTGCTTTTGTTAATTTTGAGTTTTTGACTTTGCCGTATCCAAGTTGAACTGCTTTATATCCACGTTTTTCTTCATCAATAACTTGAACAACTCTAGCTTTTTCAACTTTTAAAACTGTAACAGGAACTAATTGACCCGTTTTATAGAATTCACGTGTCATACCAATTTTTTTTCCAATTAAAGCAATTTCGGTCATAACTAAATTTTAATCTCCACATCTACACCTGAAGCTAAATCTAATTTCATTAATGCTTCTACTGTTTGTGGTGTTGGTTCAATAATATCTATTAATCTTTTATGAGTTCTCGACTCAAATTGTTCTCTACTTTTTTTATCAATATGAGGTGATCTTAATACTGTATATCTCTCAATTCTTGTAGGTAGTGGAATTGGGCCCTTTATAGTTGCACCAGTTCTTTTAACTGTATTAACTATTTCTTCAGTAGAAGCATCTAATATTTTGTTATCGTAAGCTCTGAGTTTAATTCTAATATTTTGTTTTTCCATAATTATCCTGCAATCTTTTTAGTCACTTCGTCTTGAACATTTTGAGGCACTTTTGAGTAATGATCAAAAAACATCGAATATTGAGCTCTACCTTGAGACATAGATCTTAAATTATTAATATATCCAAACATATTTGCTAGAGGTACCATTGCAGTAATTACAGTGGCATTTCCTCTTTGTTCTTGAGTACTTATCTGACCTCTTCTACTATTTAAATCTCCAATGACATCTCCCATGTAGTCCTCTGGTGTAACCACTTCAACTCTCATAACAGGTTCTAATAATTTTAATGTTCCTTTTGTGCAAGCTTCTTTGAAACATGCTCTACTAGCTAATTCAAAAGCAAGAACACTTGAGTCAACATCATGGTGTAGACCATCCAAAATTGTAACTTTATAATCAATCATTGGAAATCCAGCTAAAATTCCACCATCAGATACAGTTTCAATACCTTTTTCTACTCCTGGAATAAATTCTTTAGGAATCGCTCCACCTTTAATTTTACTTTCAACTAATCTTCCTGCGCCTGGTTCTTGAGGTTCAACTAATAATTTAACTTTTGCAAATTGTCCTGCACCACCACTTTGCTTCTTGTGTGTATATTCTACTTCTGAGGCGTTTTCTAATGTTTCTCTATATGCAACTTGAGGAGCTCCAACATTAGCTTCAACTTTAAATTCTCTTTTCATTCTATCAACAATAATATCCAAGTGTAGTTCACCCATACCTTTTATAATTGTTTGACCTGACTCTTCGTCTGATGTAACTCTGAATGAAGGATCCTCTGCTGCAAGTCTTCCTAGTGCTTCTCCCATTTTTTCTTGGTCAGCCTTTGTTTTTGGTTCAACAGCAATTTCAATTACTGGTTCTGGAAATTCCATAGGCTCAAGTAAAACTGGATTGTCTTTATCGCATAAAGTATGGCCAGTTATTGTATTTTTTAAACCAGCTAAAGCAACAATATCACCTGCATTTGCTTCTTTAATATCCTCTCGTGAGTTTGCGTGCATTAATAACATTCTTCCAACTCTTTCTTCTTTTTCTTTTGATGAATTAAATACAGCCGTTCCAGTTTTAATTGTTCCAGAATAAACTCTTATGAAAGTTAGTGATCCAACAAAAGGGTCATTAGCAACCTTGAATGCTAAAGCTGAAAATGAAGCACTATCTTCAAATTTCATCTCAATTTCATCTTCAGTACCTAATTTAGTGCCATTTATAGATCCAATATCTAATGGGCTTGGTAAGTAGTTTACGACAGCATCTAGTAATGGTTGAACCCCCTTATTTTTAAATGCTGAGCCAGTTAAAACAGGAACAAAACTAAAATTTAAAGTTCCTTTTCTAATGCATTTGATCAAATCTGTCTCTTTAATCTCATCACCGTTCAAATAAGCTTCCATAAGATTTTCATCTTGTTCAACAGCTGTTTCAACTAATTCAGTTCTATATTTTTGAGAAATTTCTTTTAAATCATCTGGAATTTCTTTGTATTCCCATTCAGCTCCTAATGCTTCATTTTTCCATACTTGAGCTTTCATTTTAACTAAGTCTACAACACCAGTTAACGAAGCCTCTATACCAATAGGAACTTGTAATGCTAACGGTTTTGCTCCTAGTCTATCTCTGATCATATCTACACATCTAAAGAAATCTGCTCCGGTTCTGTCTAATTTATTAACAAAACATATTCTTGGAACCTTATACTTATCAGCTTGTCTCCATACTGTTTCAGATTGAGGCTCAACACCTGCAACACCATCAAAAACAGCAACAGCTCCATCTAGTACCTTGAGGGACCTTTCGACTTCAATAGTAAAATCTACGTGACCAGGAGTATCAATTATATTAATTCTATGGTCGTTCCAAAAACAAGTTGTAGCAGCAGAGGTTATTGTAATTCCTCTTTCTTGTTCCTGTTCCATCCAATCCATTGTTGCGGCACCATCATGAACTTCTCCAATTTTATGACTTTTACCTGTGTAATATAAAACTCTTTCTGTGGTAGTTGTTTTGCCAGCATCAATATGAGCCATGATCCCAATATTTCTGTATTTTTCTAATGTATGTGATCTAGCCATAATTTTTTACCATCTAAAATGTGCAAAAGCTTTATTTGACTCTGCCATTTTATGCACATCCTCTCTTTTTTTAACAGCAGCACCTTTTTTTTCATAGGCATCAAAAAGTTCATTGAATATTTTATCAGACATGTGTTTATCTTTTCTTTTTCTTGCTGAGTCTACTAACCATCTAATTGCTAAAGCTTGAGCTCTTTTACTTTTTACTTCTACAGGTACTTGATAAGTTGCTCCACCAACTCTTCTAGATCTAACTTCTACAGTTGGTTTAATATTATTGATTGCCTCATTGAAAATATTTATTGGTTCTTCTTTTGATTTTGTTTTAATTTTTTCTATTGCGTCATACACTATCTTTGCTGCAACACCTCTTTTTCCATCATGCATTATATTATTTATTAGTTTTGGAATTACTGTAGAATTAAATTTTGGATCTGGAACAACATTTTTTTTTGGTTGAGTTTTTTTTCTAGACATTATTTACCTTTTTTAGTTCCATACAAAGATCTTCTTTTCTTTCTATTTGCTACACCTTGTGTATCAAGATTACCCCTTAAAATATGATAACGCACACCAGGTAAATCTTTAACTCTTCCTCCTCTTATTAAAACTACTGAGTGCTCTTGTAAGTTATGTCCCTCTCCTGGAATATAAGCTGTTACTTCAAAGCCATTTGAAAGTCTAACTCTAGCAACTTTTCTTAGAGCAGAATTAGGTTTTTTTGGGGTTGTTGTATAAACTTTTACACAAACACCCCTTTTTAAAGGTTGCTTTTGTAGCGCCGGAACTTTGTTCCTAGAAACTTGTTTTACCCTTTTTTTTCTTAACAACTGGTTAATAGTTGGCATAAATTTTTTTAAATTAATTAATTTATTTTTAGATGAAAATAACTGACAGGTTATTTTGTGGCAGCGTTTAGTACTATTAGTAGGTACTACATTCCAACCAAAAACATCGCCAAAATACTTATTAATCTGACTTTGTCAAACTAAAACTTCAATTATTAAGGGATATTAATGTCTAATTTGCTGGGGTTTCAGCAGCTTCTGTTGATTCTATTTTATCTTGTTCTGCTATAAAATTATTATCATCTTCAAGAGCTTTTTTGTTCCATTTATTCTTAATATTTCCAGTACCAGCTGGAACTAATCTACCAACTATAACATTTTCTTTTAATCCATTCAGTGGGTCAACCTTACCTTTAATTGCAGCATCTGTAAGAACTCTTGTTGTTTCTTGAAATGAAGCTGCTGAGATGAATGACTCAGTTTGCAATGAAGCTTTAGTTATACCCATTAAAACTCTCTCTCCAACTGCTGGGTTTTTGCCTTCAGCAACAAGCTTTTCATTTGCATTATCGAATTTAATTCTATCTATTACTTCACCAGGTAAATAATTAGAATCTCCTGAAACTTTAACTTCAACTTTTTTAAGCATTTGTCTTAAAATAGTTTCAATGTGTTTATCATTAATAATTACACCTTGTAGTCTATATACTTCTTGGACTTGATTAACAAAATATTCAGTCAATTCTTTAATTCCTAGTATTCTTAAAATATCATGAGGTAAAGGTTGTCCATCTAACAAATACTCACCTTTTTGAATTTTTTCCCCCGGATTAAAATTAATATGTTTTCCTTTTGGGATTAAATAGTTTGAGGCCTCTGCACCATCTTCAGGAACAATTGATACTCTTTGCTTACCTCTAACTTCCTTTCCAAAAACAACTTGACCATCGTTCTCTGCAATAATCGCACTATCTTTTGCTTTTCTTGCTTCAAATAATTCTGCTACTCTTGGAAGACCTCCAGTAATATCTTTTGTTTTAGTGGTTTCCTTAGGAAGTCTAGCTATTACATCACCAGCAAAAACTTTTTGTCCATCTTTAATAGATAGAATGGAATCTGGAACTAAATAGTATCTAGCTTCGTTATCATCAGCTTTTTTTATTACATTTCCTTTTTCATCTCTTAAAGTAATTCTTGGTTTTAAATCTGTACTTTTAGATTGTGCTCTCCAGTCTATTACAGATTTAGATGAAATACCTGTAGCATCATCTGTAGTTTCTTGTATTGATACACCATCAATTAAATCAACAAAACTTGCTGTACCACTTTTTTCTGCGATTACTGGTGTTGTGTAAGGATCCCATTCACAAATTTTAGTATTTGCTTTAATTTTATCACCATTATTAAAAAATAATTTTGATCCATAGGCTACTTTATATACCGCTATTTGAACTCCATTATCATCTTCAATTGAAAGTTGAGTATTTCTACCCATTACTATTAAATTTTTCTTAGAATCTTCTAAAATATTAGAGTTTATAATTTTAAGAGTACCATCGCTTTTACTTACAATTTGAGAGTCTTGTTTTACTGAAGCTGTACCACCTACGTGAAACGTTCTCATAGTTAACTGTGTTCCAGGTTCACCAATTGATTGAGCAGAAATCATACCAATTGCTTCACCAACATGAACCATTTTACCTCTAGATAGATCTCTACCATAACAGCTTGCACAAACACCCTCTTTTGAACTACATGTCATTACGGAGTAAACTTTTATTGATTTAACACCTGCGGCATCAATTAAATCACAACCTGCTTCATCAATCATTTCTGTTTTTTTAACAACAACTTCGCCAGTTAAAGGATTTTTAACATCACCTGCTGCAACTCTACCCAAGGCTCTTTCCGATAAACTTACAACAACGTTTCCACCTTCTAAAATCTCTGAAAGTTCAATAAAACCAGGATTATCACATTGCACCTTAGTGATAGTTAAATCTTGAGCTACATCACAAAGTCTTCTTGTTAAATATCCAGAACTTGCCGTTTTAAGTGCTGTGTCAGCAAGACCTTTTCTGGCTCCGTGTGTAGAGTTAAAATATTCTAATGCTGTTAAACCTTCTTTGAAATTTGATATAATTGGACTTTCTATAATTTCACCTGAAGGTTTGGCAATTAATCCTCTCATACCCGCTAATTGTTTCATCTGTGCTGCTGAACCTCTAGCACCACTATCAGCCATCATATAAACTGAATTAATTTTTAAACCTTCTTCCGTTTTTTCAGTTGCTGAAATACCTTTCATCATTTCACCTGCAACACTATCAGTACATTTAGACCACGCATCAACAACTTTATTATATTTTTCACCTCTTGTGATTAAACCTTCAGCATATTGAGTTTCATAATCGGCAATTAATTTTTTAGTATTTTCGATAAGTTGAGTTTTACTCTCTGGGATTACAAGATCATCTTTTCCAAATGATATACCTGCTTTAAATGCATGTTTAAAACCTAAGTCTTTTAGTTTATCACAAAAAATAACTGTAGTTTTTTGACCACAAAATCTAAAGACAATATCAATAATTTCTGACACGACCTTTTTAGGAAGTAATCTATCTACTAGAGAAAATTTAATATTACTATTTTTTGGAAGCAAGTTAGCTAACAAGAATCTTCCTGCTGTAGATGTATATTTTTCATATTTCTTATTCCCATTAACGTCTACAGTTTCAATTCTTGATATAATCGTACTGTGAACTTTTATTTGATCTGAAGCTAAAGCGAATTCAATTGCATCTACATCTACAAAATATCCTGCTGGTTTATCAGTTAAAGGGTCTTGAGAGAGATAATATATACCCAAAATCATATCCTGACTTGGAACAATAATTGGCTTTCCATTAGATGGTGATAAAATATTGTTTGTGGATAACATTAATATTCTAGCTTCTAATTGAGCTTCTAAACTTAAAGGAACATGTACAGCCATTTGGTCACCATCAAAGTCTGCGTTAAAAGCTGCACAAGTTAATGGATGTAGTTCAATAGCATCACCTTCAATTAATTTTGGTTCAAATGCCTGTACGCCTAATCTGTGCAACGTTGGTGCTCTATTTAATATGACTGGGTGCTCTCTCACAATTAACTCTAGTGCATCCCAAACTGCATTTGTTTCTTTTTCAACTAATTTTTTAGCTTGTTTTATAGTTGAAGCTAAACCTAATTTATTTAATCTTGCATAAAGAAATGGTTTAAATAATTCTAATGCCATTTTTTTAGGCAATCCACATTCATGAAGCTTTAAATCTGGTCCAACGACAATTACGGATCTTCCAGAGTAATCTACTCTTTTACCCAATAAGTTTTGTCTAAATCTTCCTTGTTTACCCTTAAGCATTTCTGCTAGTGATTTAAGAGGTCTTTTACCAGTACCAGTTATTACTCTTCCTCTTCTACCATTATCAAATAATGCATCTACAGATTCTTGAAGCATTCGTTTTTCATTTCGAACTATTATATCTGGAGCTTTGAGGTCCATTAATCTTTTTAATCTGTTGTTTCTATTAATTACTCTTCTGTAAAGATCGTTAAGGTCTGATGTTGCAAATCTTCCACCATCTAATGGAACTAAAGGTCTTAGTTCAGGTGGAATTACTGGAACAACAGTTAAAATCATCCACTCTGGTTTTTGACCTGTTTCAATAAATGATTCTAAAAGTTTTAATCTCTTAATAGCTCTTTCTTCATTAACTTTTGATTTAGTTTCTTTAATAAAACTTACTAGATTTTTTCTCTCTAATTCTAAATCTAAATTTTTTAACATCTCAAGAACAGCTTCTGCTCCAATTCCAGCTGTGAACTGTTCTTCACCATGTTCCTCTTGTGCTTTTGCTAACTCTTCTTCATTTAAAAGTTGATTTTTTTGTAATCCGGTTAAACCAGGTTCAATAACAATAAAATTTTCAAAATATAAAACTCTTTCAATTTCTTTAAGTTTCATATCGACTGCAAGAGCAATTCTGCTAGGAAGAGATTTCAAAAACCAAATGTGAGCTACAGGTGTAGCAAGGTTTATGTGCCCCATTCTTTCTCTACGAACATTTGATTTAGTTACTTCAACTCCACATTTTTCACAGATTATTCCTCTAAATTTCATTCGTTTGTATTTTCCACACAAACATTCATAATCTTTAATTGGCCCAAAAATTCTTGCACAGAATAAACCATCTTTTTCAGGTCTGAATGTTCTGTAATTTATAGTTTCTGGCTTTTTAATTTCTCCAAATGTCCAAGATTTAATTTTTTCAGGACTAGCTAGTGAAATTTTTATGCTATTAAAGTTTTGAGCTTCAGATATTTCGGTATTTTTAAATAAATCTGTTAATTCTTTTTTCATTTTAGTTAAGCTCCACGTTTAATGCTAATGATTTAATCTCTTTAACCAGTACGTTAAATGACTCTGGTATTCCAGATTCAAAGTTTTCTTCACCTTTAACAATTGTTTCGTAAACTTTAACTCTACCTGCGACATCATCAGATTTAACAGTTAGAATTTCTTGAAGTGTATAAGATGCACCATAGGCTTCTAAAGCCCAAACTTCCATTTCACCAAATCTTTGGCCACCAAGTTGTGCTTTTCCACCTAATGGTTGTTGTGTAACCAAACTATATGGTCCTGTTGATCTTGCATGAATTTTATCTTCAACTAAGTGATGAAGCTTTAACATGTAAATTATTCCAACAGTTACAGGTCTATCAAATTTTTCACCTGTTCTACCATCCCATAAATATGTTTGTCCTGAACCAGGTAGATTTGCTAATTCCAACATATCTGTAACATTTTTTTCTTTTGCACCATCAAATACTGGGGTTGAAATAGCTATACCGTTTTGCAAATTTTCACATAGATCTTTAAATTCAGGTTTGCTTAATTTTTCAACCTTTTCATTAAAAATTTCTTCCCCATAAACAGATTTTAAAAATTTAGATATTTTTTCTGTCTTTTCAATTTTTTTGTTATTCTCATTAACAAGTTTTTTAACTTCTTCACCAAATTCTTTGCAAGCCCATCCCAAATGAGTCTCTAAAATTTGACCAACATTCATCCTACTTGGTACTCCAAGTGGATTTAATACTATATCAACAGGTCTCCCATCTTCACGATATGGCATGTCCTCAACTGGCACGATTTTACTAACTACACCTTTATTACCATGTCTTCCTGACATTTTATCACCTGGTCTTAATCTTCTTTTTATTGCAACAAAAACTTTTACCATTTTCATTACGCTTGGAAGCAAGTCATCACCACTTCTAATTTTTAAAACTTTATCCTCAAATCTCTCAGTTATATCTTGTTTGGCTTTATTATATTGATCTTTAAGTTGAGCAAGTGTTGCTTCATCATTTACATTTCCAACTGTGATTTTAAATACGTCATTAATAGAAAGTTTATCTATTGTTTCAAAATCTAGTTTAGTACCTTCTGATAAATCTCTAACTTTTTTAGTTAAAGAAGATCCTGATAAAAATTGAGATGCTCTTTGCTTGATACTTCTCTCTAAAATTTCTTCCTCTACAATTTTATCTTGTTGAACTTGTTCTATTTCAGCTCTTTCAATAGTAATAGATCTTTCATCCTTTTCAATTCCATGTCTATTAAAAACTCTTACATCAACAACTGTACCACTACTTCCTCTTGACATTCTTAAAGATGTATCGGTAACATCAATAGCTTTTTCGCCAAATATTGATCTTAATAATTTTTCTTCTGGACCTGAAGCTGAATCTCCTTTTGGAGTAACTTTCCCCACAAGTATGTCTCCAGCATTAACTTCTGCACCAATATAAACTATTCCTGATTCATCAAGATTCTTTAATGCTTCTTCATTAACATTTGGAATATCTCTTGTTATATCCTCTTCGCCTAATTTAGTATCTCTAGCCATAATCTCATATTCAACAATGTGAACTGAAGTAAATACATCGTCTGTTACACATCTTTCAGAGATTAAAATAGAGTCTTCAAAATTATATCCTTGCCAAGGCATGAATGCTACCGTTACGTTTTTACCTAATGCTAATTCACCTAATTTTGTTGATGGACCATCTGCAATAATATCTCCAGATTTAACTTTATCACCAACTCTAACTAATGGTTTTTGGTTAATACAAGTATTCTGGTTTGATCTTTTGAATTTTTGTAGATTGTAAATATCCACACCAGATTTTGAAAAATCAGTTTCTTCAGTAGCCTTAATAACAATTCTTTTACCATCAATTTTATCAACAATTCCATCTCTTTTAGAAACAATAGTTACGCCAGAGTCTAATGCTACGTCACTCTCTATACCAGTTCCAACTAATGGTGACTCAGGTTTTAATAAAGGAACAGCTTGTCTCATCATATTTGAACCCATCAAAGCTCTATTTGCATCATCATTTTCTAAAAATGGAATTAATGAAGCTGCAACTGATACAAGTTGTTTTGGTGATACATCGATATAATCAATTGTATCTGGTTTTGCTAATAGAAAGTTAAGATTTTGCCTACAAGAAACCAATTCTTCAATAATTTTTCCATTTTTGTCTAATTTCGTGTTTGCTTGAGCGATAGTAAATTTTGTTTCCTCCATTGCAGATAAATACACAACATTATCTTGAACTACTCCATCTTTCACTTTTTTGTATGGACTTTCGATAAAACCGTACTTATTAATCTTTGCATAAGTCGATAAACTATTAATCAAACCAATGTTTGGCCCCTCAGGCGTTTCAATTGGACAAATTCTTCCATAGTGAGTTGGGTGCACGTCACGTACTTCAAATCCAGCTCTTTCTCTAGTCAATCCTCCAGGCCCTAAGGCTGAAACTCTTCTTTTATGAGTAATTTCAGATAATGGATTTGTTTGATCCATAAACTGAGAAAGTTGTGAACTTGCAAAAAAATCTTTTAATGAAACTGTTAATGGTTTCGCATTAATTAAATCTTGAGGCATAGCTGACTCAACATCAAGCGTTGTCATTTTTTCTTTAATCGCTCTTTCCATTCTGTAAACGCCAATTCTTGCCTGGTTTTCAACTAATTCACCAACAGATCTAACTCTTCTATTTCCAAGGTGATCAATATCATCTACATCATCTTTACCATCTCTTAGATCTAGCATTTTATGAACTATCGCAATAATGTCATCATTTCTTAAAATAGTTATTTTATCTGAACAATCTTGATTTAATCTTGAGTTCATTTTAACTCTTCCAACATCTGATAAGTCATATCTGTCAGAGCTAAAGAATAAATTGTTAAATATCTGTGTAGCTATTTCAATTGTAGGTGGTTCTCCTGGTCTTAACATTTTATATATTTCAGTTATAGCTTCGTCTTTAGAGTTGTTTTTATCGTTGAGGATTGTAGTCAATAAATAAGGTCCTTTATTAATAGAATTTGTTACTGATATTTGTAAAGAATGGATATTTGCATCTAAAATTTGTTGAATTATTGTATCATTAAGTTCGGTTCCAATTTTAAATACTCCCTCTTCTTCCTCACTGACCTTAACATCTCTATGTAAAAATTTACCAAATAAAGACTCTCTTGAAACTAAAATGTCTTTTAAACCATCATTAGCTAATTTTTTTGCATTTAAAAAATTAATTTTATCACCTAACTTAATTACAACTTCTCCAGTTTTAGCATCAATTACCTCTTCAGAGAAATTTTTAGCTTTATAGTTTTCAGGATTAAATTTAGTTTTCCATTTTTCAGTTTTTAGATCAAAAGTATATTGTTCATTTGCATAAAACTCATCGGCAATCTCAGCTTTTGAATATCCAAGGGCTAATAATAATGTTGAAGCAAAAATTTTCTTTTTTCTATCAATCTTAAAATATAAAAAATCTTTTACATCATACTCAAAATCTAACCAAGATCCTCTATTCGGAATTACTCTACAGTTAAATAATAGTTTACCACTTGCATGAGTTTTACCTTTATCATGATCAAAAAATACACCTGGACTTCTATGCATTTGATTAACTACAACTCTTTGAACTCCATTAGTTATAAAAGTACCACTGTTTGTCATCATAGGAACTTCACCCATGTAAACTTCTTGCTCTTTTGCTGATAAAATATCTTTAGTGTTGTTGTCTTGATCTATTTCATAAACCACTAATCTTAATGTGCATTTAAGTGCAGATGAGTAAGTTAGGCCTCTAGTTATACATTCTTCAACATCAAATTTTGGCTTATCTAGTCTATAAGACACATATTCTAATGTTGCTTTGTCGTTTAAATCTTCAATAGGAAATATACTTTTAAATACTCTATCAAAACCTTTTGTTAACTCTGCTTCAGAATAAAACTCTGTTAGTTCTTTGTAAGAATTTTTTTGTACTTCAATTAGATTTGGAATAGATAAACTTTCTTTTAGTTTACCAAAATTTTTTCTTATATTTTTCTTTTCAGTAAAAGATAATTGCATTTATATTTATTAATACTGATTAAAAATAATCAGTATTCGAATTCTTTCTTGTTAATTTATTTAAGTTCTACTTTAGCGCCTGCAGCTTCCAACTTAGCTTTGATCTCTTCAGCTTCTTTTTTGTTAACACCAGATTTAACTTCTTTTGGTGCTCCTTCTACAAGATCTTTAGCTTCTTTTAAACCTAATGAAGTTGCTGCTCTAACTTCTTTGATAACATTAATTTTTTTCTCACCTGCTGACATAAGCATAATTGTAAAATCATCTTTGTCTTCTGCTGGAGCTGCACTACCTGCTGCTGCTGGAGCTGCTGCTGCCATTGGAGTTACACCCCATTTTTCTTCTAATTGTTTTGAAAGTTCAGCTGCCTCAGCGACAGTCAAACTCGAAAGGTCTTCAATAATTTTATTTAGGTCAGGCATATTTAATTACTCTTTAGGTTGTGTTTCAGAATTTTCTGCGGACAAACTACTCATTTTTTCTGAGTATGCAAGCAAAATACTCACTAATTTAGATGCTGGAGCATTTAAAATACCAACAATATTAGCTCTTGCCTCATCTAATGTTGGTAAACTCGCTACATTTTGGACACCGGCCTGATCTAAGACCTCATTATCCATAATTCCACCAATTAATTTTAAACTATCGTTATCTTTTGCAAATTTAGACAAAATTCTTGCAGACATAATTGCGTCTTCACCAAAAGCTACTGCCGTCGGTCCCGTAAATAAGTCTGACAATTTTTTACACTTAGTATTTTCTAAAGCTAATTTAGTGATTCTATTTTTTGTAATTTTAAAAATTATTCCATGCTTTCTCATCTGAGCTCTCAATTCATCCAATTGAACCATAGTTAATCCCTGATAATGAGTAACCATAACAGCTTTACTGTTTTCAAACTGTGTTGACATTTCAGCGATATAATTTTTTTTTTGATCTTTGGTCATCATAACTATATCGCCTTCCCTAATTTAACTTTATAAGAAACACCCATAGTTGAAGTTATAAAAGTATTTTTAATTAAATCACCTTTAAGAGTGTTGTTAGATTTTTCTTTTTCCAAAGCGTCTAATACTGCATGAAAATTTTTTAATAATTGGTCATCATGAAATGATTTTTTTCCAATACTAACACCTATGTTGCCATCTTTATCATTTCTAATTTCAACCTGGCCTGATTTAGCATTTGTTACTGCTTCTTTTATATTTTCAGACACAGAACCAAGTTTTGGATTAGGCATCAATCCTTTTGGACCTAAAACTTTTCCTAATTTTGATAGTTTGATCATCATACTAGGTGTACAAATTAATTTTTCAAAATTTAATTCACCACTTTTAATTTTTTCAACAAATTCATCACTACCAACAATATCCGCACCAGCATCTTTTGCTTCTTGAGCTCTACTGTCTTCACAAACAACAGCAACTTTTACATCTTTACCAGTTCCGCCAGGTAAATTTACAACTGTTCTAATATTAACTTCATTTTTCTTTTGTTTGTTATTTATTTGAAAGCTTAAATCTAAAGACTCGTCAAATTTGGTTGTACAATTTTCTTTTACTTGAGGTAATAATTTTTCAATTAAATCTGCATTTAAATCTTTAGTATTTTCAGGTAATTTTTTATATCTTTTTGAAGCCATTATTCCTTTACCTCTATGCCCATTGATCTTGCAGAACCTGCAATAATCTTAACGGCTTCATCCAAATCGTGAGCATTTAAGTCTTCCATTTTTTGATTGGCAATATCCTCTAATTGTTTTTTTGAAATTGATGCAACAATATTTCTTCCTGGTTCTTTTGATCCACCTTTAAGTTTAACTGCTTCTTTAATAAAAAAAGATGCAGGTGGTGATTTAATTTTAAAGTCAAATTTTTTGTCTTTATATACAGTTATTTCAACTGGCACAGGTTTTCCTGCCATTGATTTTGTTTTATCATTAAATGCTTTACAAAATTCCATTATATTAACACCACGCTGACCTAATGCTGGACCAACAGGTGGAGCAGGGTTTGCTTGACCGCCTTTAATTTGTAATTTTATAAATCCACTTATTTCTTTTGCCATTAACTTACTTTCTCAACTTGGTTATATTCTAAATCTACTGGTGTTGGACGTCCAAATATAGAAACTGAGACCTTAAGTCTAGACTTTTCTTCATCTATGTCCTCAACCATTCCATTGAATGATGCAAAAGGACCGTCGACAACCTGAACTTTTTCACCAACGCTATACTCTATACCAGATTTTGGCTGAGCCACACCATCTTTTATTTGACCTAATATCTTTTCTATTTCTTTATCTGAGACTGGAACAGGTATTCCTTTAGACCCGAGAAAACCACTCACTCTCTTTATATTTTTAATCATGTGGTAAATATTATTATCCATCTCACTTTTAATCAGTACGTATCCTGGAAAATATTTCTTTTTTCTTTGAACTCTCTTGCCTCTTTTAACTTCAGTTACATCATGAGTTGGAACAATAATTTCCTCAAATTTTTCACCAATTTTTGCTTTGTCAGCCTCCTCTTTAATAAGGCCAGCTACTTTGTTTTCAAAACTTGAATGCGATTGAACAATGTACCAATTTTTCATTAAATACTCACTTTAAGTAGTAATTCTAAAAAAAACTTTAAAACCTGATCTAATAGAAGAAAAAACAATGACATTACAACAGCCATTACAAATACCATTAAAGCTCCTTGTAACGTCTCTTTCCAAGTAGGCCATGAAACTTTAAAGGCCTCTTGTTTCACTTCCTGAATAAATTTAATCGGGTTTCTCATAATTTTAAGCTCTAATTGGCAGGAGCGGAGGGACTCGAACCCTCAGCCTCCGGTTTTGGAGACCGGCGCTCTACCAATTGAGCTACACTCCTATTTATAGAGTTACTCTATAATTTTAGTTACTACTCCTGCTCCAACAGTTCTTCCACCTTCTCTAATTGCAAAGTTTAATTGTTCAGACATTGCAATTGGTGTAATTAATTTAACAGTGAATTTAGCATCATCACCTGGCATTACCATTTCTGTACCTGCAGGTAACTCTACTTCACCTGTCACGTCAGTTGTTCTAAAATAAAACTGCGGTCTATATTTAGTAAAGAAAGGTGTATGTCTTCCACCCTCATCTTTTTTAAGTACATACGCTTGAGCTTCAAACTTAGTATGTGGAGTAATTGAACCTGGCTTACAAAGAACTTGTCCTCTTTCTATATCAGTTCTCTCAATACCTCTCAGTAAAATTCCAACGTTATCACCAGCTTCACCTGAGTCTAGAAGTTTTCTGAACATTTCAACACCAGTACAAACTGATTTTTTAGTTTCTCTAATTCCAACAATTTCAACTTCTTCACCAGTTTTAATAACACCTGACTCAACTCTACCAGTTGCAACTGTTCCTCTTCCAGAAATTGAAAAAACATCTTCAACTGGCATCAAGAAAGGTTTATCAACTTCTCTAGCTGGTTGTGGAATATGTTCGTCAACAGCTTTCATTAATTCTAAAATTGAATTTTTTCCAATTTCGTCATCTCTTTTTTCTACAGCTGCTAAAGCTGAACCCTTAACGATAGGAGTTGTTTCTCCAGGATATTTATAAGATGTTAAAAGTTCTCTAATTTCTTCTTCAACAAGTTCGATCATATCTTTATCATCAACTTGGTCTACTTTATTTAAGTAAACTACAATAGCTGGAATTCCAACTTGTCTTCCTAAAAGAATGTGTTCTCTTGTTTGAGGCATGGGACCATCAGCAGCATTAACTACTAAAATAGCTCCATCCATTTGTGCAGCACCGGTAATCATATTTTTTACATAATCGGCATGTCCTGGACAATCAACGTGAGCATAATGTCTTTTTTCTGTTTCATATTCAACGTGTGCAGTTGAAATTGTAATTCCTCTTTCTTTTTCTTCTGGAGCTTTATCGATTTGATCGTAAGCTACAGCGGTTCCACCACCAGCTTCTGCTAATACATTTGTAATAGCTGCAGTAAGAGTTGTTTTACCATGGTCGACATGACCTATAGTCCCAATGTTACAGTGGGGTTTACTTCTAACAAATTTTTCTTTTGACATTACTATTTTACCTCAGTTTTTGTTTCTATTAATAATTTCATTTTTCTTGGAGCGGGTAAAGGGAATCGAACCCTTACATCCAGCTTGGAAGGCTAGCGTTCTACCATTGAACTACACCCGCACAACCCCAAGAGTAACACTCCACGTTATTAAAATTTTATTGAATGGTGGAGGGGGAAAGATTCGAACTTTCGAAGACCGAAGTCAACGGGTTTACAGCCCGCCCCATTTGACCGCTCTGGAACCCCTCCTTTGGGGAAGTGTCCCCTGTTCAATAAAGCTTCAAACAACATGCGTTTTATATATTTTATTTATGCAAATGCAACACGTGATTTAATAAGAAAATATTAAAAAAACGTGTAAAACTCTATGAAATTTATGAATAAATCATCATTTTTCATCGCCGGTCAACACGCCGTCATAGAAGCTCTTCGAAATCCGAATAGAAAAGTTTTAAGAGTATTTTTA
This sequence comes from uncultured Pelagibacteraceae bacterium, assembly GCA_902595535.1. Lineage (GTDB taxonomy): Bacteria > Pseudomonadota > Alphaproteobacteria > Pelagibacterales > Pelagibacteraceae > Pelagibacter. The sequence continues at coordinate 26,888 of CACJQI010000009.1, read as the reverse complement.
ACTGAGGACGCAAAAAAAAATATTCATAAAAAGAACCCTAGAAAAAATGTCTTACAGGGTGTCAAAGTTTACTTTAAATCAAAAAAAGAATTAGACAAATACACCTCAAAAGAACAATTGATGCATAATGGATATATTGCAGAAGTTGAACACCTTGAACAACCTGATCTTAAAGAATTTATAAAAGAAAAAAAAGATTGTACTTTTGTGTGTTTAGATGAAGTAACTGATCCAAGAAATATTGGTTCACTAATAAGAAGTGCCGCATCATTTAAGATTGATGGATTAATTGTCAAAGAAAGACATTTTCCAAGTGACAGCAAATTGATGTACAAGTCAGCAAGTGGGTGTATGGAGCATTTAAATATTTTTAAAGTATCAAATGTAAATTCTACACTTAAAAATTTAAGAGAGAAGAACTTTTGGGTTTATGGTTTTGACGCAAAAGGTGAAAAAAATTTTACAGAAGTAAAATGGGAAGGAAAAAATGTTCTTCTTTTTGGATCTGAAGGTTTTGGCATGAAAGAACACACAGGTAAATATGCTGACTTTTTTGTTAAAATTGACATAAATAAAGACATCGAGAGTCTTAATATTTCAAATAGTGCAGCAATAGTATTTCATCACTTGAGTTATATAAAAAAAAAGAGTTGATTATTTTATAAATAATTAATAGTTATTGCTCATGCCCTTGTAGCTCAGTTGGTAGAGCAATTGATTTGTAATCAATAGGTCCGCGGTTCGAATCCGTGCGGGGGCACCATCACTCAATAAAATCAACGTTAATTTTTTTCTAAAAATTAAATTTCTATTCTAACTGTGCTTATACTGTGCTTTGATTGTGTATAGAGTGTGTATGAATTGTGTATCAAACAAGTAGTCGTTTAATTTTATTTATTGAAACAATATTGCTAAAGCCAATATTGTTGCTGAAATAATAATCGAAAGTGGCATCAAGTAGTCTTTTTTTATTTTTTTTTTTTTAATTTTATTTAAAGCTTCATCTACTTTAGGTTTATTCTTTATTAATGTTTTTTCAAGTTTAGTGACATATTCATTAAATATATCTAAATTTTTATCTGAAAATATTATACTTAAAATTTTTCCCACCAGCTTTAAAGAAAGAATAATTAAAAATTTTATAAGTCTAAAAATTAATATTAATAGTAAAAAATTGGGAAAAATTCCAGAAAACATAAAAAATTTCCCAAGCAAAGTTAATTTCCAAAACGAAAAATCTCCATCAAAATCTTTGAATAAAAGATGCGGCTGTTCTAAACCTAAATACAAAGAACTTGCTGTTAATGAAATAGATAGAAAAAAAGCGCTTAAAAATAATACTGTATTGCTTCGTGAAAAAATATAACTAAAGAATCTTCTCACCATAACAAACCCAAAACCACGATCCCTAAAAGTTTTTTCATTAATGTAGCACCCTATCTAAAACTTCAATTCTCACAAATTGTGAATTATTGTCTTCATCATAATGAACATAAACCTCATCATCAGGATCTAGAGTTTTAAGCACCAAGTTCACATATTTATCAATTTTCTCATAAGAAACTCTATGTCTAAAAAATTTTTCAAACGTTTTCATTAAATGACTTTGGCTTCTTTCATCTGTTTTATGTGATAATTATAAAATATATTCTTTAAAGGATTTTGCATCAATTTAATAACAATTTTCTCATTATTATACCTTAACCAAATATTGCTATCACTAATCGTTTCACTTCTTAGACCAACTACACTACTATTAAGTTTTAAGTTTTCTTCTTTAGTGACGACTGTTGCTATAGCGTATTTATCATAAAGATCTCTAATAATTTTTTTTGTTGGATTTTTTAAATTCCACATTTTTTTTATTAATAATATTTGAGGAAAAGTATGCTCGTGTCTTAAATTTTTTGCAACTAAAGCTGTAGATTTTGATTTTTGACTAACATAAAAATTATAAGCTTTGATACTCCAAAACGGACAACCTTTAAATTTCCCAAAAGCTTCACTATATTTCCAAATACATCTGCCCAATAACTCTCTGGTGATTAAATCATTAACTCGCATACTTTCTTTTGAATAATCATTTTTTGTTTTGTTTCTATGGTTTAAAATATTAACAGTGATATCAACTGTGGAATTGATCCAATCATCCGGATCAGAATTAGTTCTTCCTAATTCAAAAGGTTTTGTATCCACTTAAATAGATTATCAAATTATAAAGTTTAAGTCTAACTGTGCCTATAGTGTGTACAGATTTGTATAAACTTTCAATTAACGTTGATAGTATTTATCTTTTTGAATTTAGACTCTCGATTTGTAATCAATAGGTCCGCGGTTCGAATCCGTGCGGGGGCACCATCAAATACTTGTTTATTTACAATAAACTTAAAAATTAATTAATTTTTTTTAAAAATAAAAATCGTTGAATAAGACTAAAGAAAGGAAGGAAGTAGAATTCACTGAAGTCTTTTTGAAGTCTTTAGCTTTAAAAAATAATTAATTAGATCATACATAGCTTCTGTGTCTTTTGAACAATATTTTATAAGTTCTTTTTTATAAATTTCTTTATCCTCCGGTTTGGTTTCAAGATCTGTACATTTAAACCAAGCTAATTGAGCATCTCCACCATCACTAACAGCATCTTCATCTTCACTTTCATAAGAAATTTTAGTTGGAATAGCTTGAACAATCTTCTTAAGAGAGTATTTACCAAACATTTCTGGTGAATAAAAATTCTTACGTGTTAACTCTAATGTATCTTCAATTCGATCAATTATACTGTCCACTTGATCGCTATAAGATTTCATTTTAGGTTTTTCTTTTAATTTGTTTAAAACCCCCTTTTCAAATGGATGATTATGGACAAAAATTGTCCCTTTATCTCCTAGTGTTTCAATTAGTTTTTTTAAAAAATTAAATTCAATATCTTGATGGTCAAAATTAATAAATGAAAATTCTTCAAGTGCTTTTCCTTTTTCACTCAATTTATGCACTGACCATTGAAATGGCACTTGTTCAAAAGGTTTAGTATTTTTAATTATTGGCACCCCTTGTTGAATAGTTTCAAAATCCATAAAATAATAAGGCATTTTCCATTTCTTAAATTGTTCTGAAATATCTTTATTAATCCAACCAGTATTTTTTATATGAGCTTCTTGGATTATTTGGTGATAATTTTCAGCGTAATCTTTTCTAGAACTTTGCAATAAATCTTTAGGGATATCTTTTAATTTTTCAATTTTGTTTGTTTTACAATAACTTTCAATTTTTTTACCATAATAAGGTAAAATTTTATAACTAACATTTTTAATATCAGTATCTGGTGGAGAACATTTATCAATGTAGTTACAAGGGTATGGATCTTTACAATGTGGGCCTGTTTCTTTTTTTGGACAATCACTTTTTTTTAAGGGTAAAAATTTATTAATTAAATGCTCAACTTCATTTTCTTCAGCTAAAACTTCTTTAGTAATATCCACCTCTACAATGAGATCTTTATAATTTTCTTCACCTTTATAAATAAATTCTTTATTAATATGGATTATTTTATTGCAAATTACATCTAAACCTGAGTTTTTAACTATAAAACTTTGAATAGCTAAATCAGATATATTGATATCTTTTACACCAGTAGAAGCTTTTGCTTCTAACATTGTCCATTGATCATCTTTCTTGATTAATACATCGGCTCGAATAAATGTTTTTTTAAATAGAAAACCTGCTTCATAAATAACATTAATATTATCAGATTGAATTGCTTCCTTGGTCCTTTCAATAACTATTTGATGTTCTTTTTCATCGGATAAATCAAGGCCTTCACCATAATGCTTTCGAACCACATTATTAAATCTATTTCCAGATCTAAATATAGCTTTATCTTTCAATTTGATCTTGTCATTTAAATCAAACCAAAGTTTTTTTTCACACTGAATACCACTTAGTATAAGTGTTTTAGTTAGTGAATAATATTTATCCATTAATTATAAAAGAACCTTAAATAAATTTAATTAATTTCAAAACCTGGAAAATAATCATCAATATTAGTTTTATGGCTGTTAATGTTAAGCCATTCTATAAATTTAGATATTGCCGAGAATTCATTTGGATCAATAACTTCTTTTTCAATCTCAATATATTTTTTCAGAGCTTTAGACAATTCATAAGCATCTGTTTCATTAACTATCTGTCCTTGATGTGATGAATAATCATTTTTATCCCAATTTGTATCAGGATTATCATTTTCATCCATTTTAAAGGTTCCTAAAGGTTTCCATCCGGTCTTATAAGCAGATGCCATAATTATACCCCACATCCCATTAGAACATTCGAATAATTCTCCATCATCTAATCTTGATAGATTCATTCCCATAAAATAGACTATACTCAAATGGATATAGCTAGTTCAATTAAAAAATATAAAAATTCGGTTATACGTAAATATATCTCGTTATCTAACGATGAAATAGATGTAGTTACAAAAGGAGACTACTGGTTATCAAGAAAATATGATGGTCAGTTATGGTTTTATTGTAAATCAAATAAAAACTCAAAAATAATTAATTCTAATGAAAATGATATTTCAACTTTAATAAGTGATATTAAAAAAGAATTAGACAAAAAATTATCAAAGACAAAAAATATTATCCTAGCAGGTGAATTATATTCTTTAACAAAAGAAAGAGAGCGTTACGGAAATACCATCTCTGGACTAGGAGATAAATCAAAAAGAAAAAATCTTAGATTGGGTGTCTTTGATTTAGTTATATCTGATAAACTTTTAAGTAGTTTTGATGAAAAATATAAATTTTTAAAAAAAAATTTAGGTGAAAATTCTAAAGACTTATCTCATGTATTAGAGCATAAACAAATAAAACATTCAGATGTAAATAAACATTTTAAAGAAATAGTAATTAAAAATAATGCCGAAGGTTTAATTGTTAGAAATGATAGTGCTGTTTATAAAATTAAAAAAGAAGAAACTGCAGACTTATTAATAACTGGATATACATTAGGTAAGACACTCAATCAAATTAGATCAATTTCACTTGGTGTTTTTTTAAATGAAAATGAAATTTTACACGTGGGGTCGTGTGGTAATATACCAACTAACTTAAGAAAAGATCTTTATAAAAAATTAGTTAAATTAAAAATTAATTCAAACTTTCAAAAAATAGCTTCAAATGGGTCTGCATATAATTTTATAAAACCTGAAATAGTTTGTGAAATTAAATTATTAGAATTTCAAGGAGATAAGTCTAATGATGAACCTATAAGACATTTAAAATATGAATACTCGAATAAATCCTTAAATGCCACAGGAAGATCAAGATCGGTATCAATATTAAACTGCAATGTTGTTAATATTAGATCTGATAAAAAAGCAAATTTTGAAGATTGTGGAATAAATCAAATTATAAAAGTAAGTGGTATTCCTAAAGATGAGTTTAAAGAAGTTAACAATAAAGATCTTCCTAAAAGTAAAATAATCAAAAAAGAAATTTTTAAAAAAGAAAGTAAAAAAGGAACTGCTATAAGAAAATTTTTGTTCTGGAAATCAAATAAAGAAAAAACATCAGATTACCCGTCATATCTTTGTTATTACTTAGATTATTCTGAAGGAAGAAGTGATCCAATAAAAAGAAAATTGTATCCCTTTGAGGATGAAAAACTTGGTTTAAATCATTATAAAAATCTTGTTTCAGAAAACATAAAAAAAGGTTGGGAAAAACATGGCGCGTGAATTAATTCTTAATCTTAACAAAAATAAATCTACTTTTGGAATATCTAAAATTGATAGAAAAAAACTTTATGGATTTAAAAAAAGATTATTCTTAGATGAAAAAGGAAAAGAGTGTTCAAAAGCCAATTTAGAAGAAGAAACAGGAATAGTATTTGTAAGTAGTGATATAAGCAGTAGTTACTTAGATCATAAAGGTAATTTTGTTGAAAAAAAAGAATTAGAGGCAATTAATGATGAAGGTAAAAAAGTTAAAAAAGAAGAATCTACTCTTGGTAAAGAGGTAGATTTAACAACAACATCTATTGAAGAAGCACTAAATTTAAAGGTTAATTCTGTATATCATTTAGAACCAAAAGATTTTGATAAAGATTTAAAATCAAAGTTAGACAAAGGCGAAGTTTTTAGTTTTCCATTTAATTATTATGCTGATTTTAAACTCGAGGATGGAATTCTTTTAAAGGGTGAAAAAGATTATTTTGCTTTAATTGGACGTAAAACAAATTGTAATTGGGTTGGAGAACATAGTGAAGATCTACCTGAAGAGGTAGAAGAATTTGAAGATAACGATTTAGATTTTGAGATGATGTAATGACAATAGCTTTAAAAGAAATACATATATCAAACGAAAAGAAGAGAGACGCAAATGTAAGATTTGTATCTTTGATAAAAGAAAATGATCCCAAGCTTGCTTATAAAGGAAAATCCATAAAAAATTCTAGATTACTTATAAGTTCAGATGAAACCTCTGAAGAAAGTTTAATTAAACAATACAAATCTAAACTAGCGGAAAATATTCTAAATAATGACGTTGATATTGATATTGAATATGCGGGTAAATTTATAGGAGATACAGATAGAATTTTATTTAACTCAAAGAATGAAATTCTCTATTCTCCTCCAAAAATTAAAGAGGTTTTGTTCAACAAAGATGGAAAAGAGATAAAAAAACAAGATCCAAAAGAAATAGTACCAAATGTAAGAGATGACACCCCTCCCCTTAAATGGACCGGTAAATTTTTTAAAAGAGATGAAATATTAAAAAAATTTGTAATTAATAAAAGTATTCAACTAAGACACACCGATGGTTTAACTTTTGAATTTTTATACGATATGGCAAAAACATTAGATAATAAAAAGAGTTTAATGTTTTTAGGTGGTGGTAAAACTGGAAAAGAGCCTTTAATTTTTCAAACAAATGGAAGTCCGTATAGAGGATTTTTGGATGGCAGAATTAATAAGAACCAATATCAATTAATCTTAAGATTAAGTAATATGGAATTAAAAATATAAACATATATGGATAAAAAAGAAGCATTAGAAATAGTTAAATCCTCTGGTTATGAATTAGAGAATTTATCTGATGAATTTAAAAAAGATAAAGAAATAGTTTTAGAAGCTGTAAAACAAAACGGTACAGTGATTCAGTTTGCAAATGATAGTTTAAAGAAAGATGAAGAGATAGTTCTAGAAGCTATTAAAAATAACGGTTATGCAATTGAATATGTAGATCAAATTTTTAAAAAAGATAAAAAAATAGTTCTTGAGGCAATTAAAATCGATGGAACACTTATTTCATATGCGGATAAAAGTTTAACTAAGGATAGAGATGTTATTTTACACGCAGTTAAGGCGCATGGTGCAGCATTAGAGTATGCGGATGATGCCTTCAAAAAAGATAGAGAGATAGTTTTAGAGGCCGTGAAACAACATGGCTCAGCTATTCAATATGCGGATGAAAATTTTAGAAAAGATAATGAGATAGTTTTAGAAGCTGTAAAAAGAGATGGGTATGCTCTTGAATATATTGATGATAGTTTTAAAAAAAAGAAAGAGATTGTTTTAATTGCGGTAAAATGTGAGGGTTCAGCTATACAATTTGCTGATGATAGTTTTAAAAAAGATAAAGAAATTGTTCATGAGGCGGTTAAACAATATGGAGATGCCTTAGAATATGCAGATGATACATTCAAAAAAAATAAAGAAATTGTTTTAGAAGCTGTAAAAAATAGTGGTCGTGCATTTGATTATGCCGACGAGGACTTAAAATATGATAAAGATTTAATAATTGAAGCAGTGAGGCAATACCACTCTGGTGCTGTTGAATACATTGCTGATGAATCTTTAACTAAAGATAAAGAATTTATTTTAGAATTAGTAAAAATTAGTGGTCAAAATCTTAAATATGCTCATGAAAGTCTAAAAAAAGATAAAGAGATTGTTGATGCAGCAATAGAACAAGATGAAAGTGCAATTCAATTTGCTGACAAATCTTTTAAACAAGACTTAAAAGTAAATAAAGAAATTTACATAAAAACTGAGCCTGCAGGTAAAGTTGTCTTTGGTAAGTTTGATAAATCACAAGAAGAACTTTTCTACAAAAAATATTCTAGAAAAGAGGAGGTAGTAGAAGATTTACAAAATTTAGTTTATGGAGGCCTACCTAATTTTGAGGAATATGAAGGTGTATTTAATTATGGTGAAAACGGTGACAGAGGTAACGAAGGTATAATTGTTTTTGAAGATAACAAGATCCATATTCCAAAAGAAAAAGATAAGTATGAGGACGGTTTATATTTAACTTTATTGAGTTTATCAAAAGGATCTATTCAATTTGAATTTGAACTTAAAGATAAAGAGGAATTTGATTCTGAACAATTTCAAGAAAGATCAGTTCCTGTAAGGCTTCCAGAAATTATTGAGCATGAAAGATACGGCAATTCTGATTTTAATATTATGATTGACTGTGTTTACAAAGGAGAGTCTTTACAAGAATTCCTAGATGCTGAATTGGTAGATCGAGGTTATGATGATCTAATAACGGTAATTGAGGTAAAAAACGGAGAAATTAAAAAATTATATTCTAGTTATAATGGTATAGGAAAATATTTTTAAATATTTAATTAAATTAAATTCTTGTGAAATTAAAACGTAATCTTAAAAAAAAAATTCCAGCCAATTATTCAAAAATTAAGTAATATGGAGTTAAAAAAATGAAAAAAAAAGTCGTACCTATGAATTTAGTTACTATAAAGAGGGTTACATATGTCTACAGTTAAAAGAGATTATCTTGTTGAACTACAAGAGAAACACGAAAACAAACTAACTGAAGGAGAAACAGATGATTCCATGCACTATGATGATAATCTAGGTCTTCAATTCAATGATGCTCTATTACATGTTATTGATTATATGGAAGTGAATAATTTAGAAGAAATAGTATTAGAAGACCATATGAAAAACAAAGAACACCCTGGACAAGAATTTTATTTTGAGCGTGTTAAAGAATATTTAAAAAATGAGGTGGGTTAATAATAGTTTTATTAATATAACTTTCTTATTTTTTATAAGAACGTCATAAGGAACTATTTAGTTCTTATAACACTATCCCAATCTCTAGTAAAAATACATTTTAAAAGATTTTTATCTTTATTTTCAATATTATGATTATACCTTTTCATAAATTCTTTATGCCACGTAGGAAGAACTAATTTTTCATTTTCTTTATCATCATTGTAAGTCATAATATCATCAATGAAATATTTTAGACTCCACATATATTGGTGTTCAATCGACTTGGGTGCTTTTATAGTTTCATCCTCATGTGTTCTAATAAAACTAAAATCACTTAACATTTTTTCTATACCTTTTTCTGTATATTCAGAAGGAACCCTTAAGCTTGAATGAAGACCGCAACTTAATACTTCATTTTCTGATTTGGCCGGTTTACCTGTGAAAATATTTCTATATGTTTTTGACAATGCTATTTCATATTTTTTGTCTGTATAAAACCCTTTTGAAGGTAAATTTTTTAGAACTTTGCTAAAATGACTAATTAAATCTCTAAAAATAAATTTAGCTACATCTTTTGTCAATTGAAGATAGTAAGGAATTCTAATAATCCTTATATTAAAATTTTTTCCATTTTTCCTTATATGCTCCAATCCTTTAAATTTTCTCTCATCTTTCATTACCTTAAATGAATCTGTATAATGATTTGGCCCATCAAATTCAAAAACCAATCCCAAACTTTCAATGAAATAGTCTGGCTCAATATTGCTTTTAGCTTCAAGGCCTAGTTTTTTTAAAGTTTTTCTAACTTGGATTTTGCCATTTTCTTTTTCTGGTATAAAGGTATTAATTATCTCAAATAAAGGATCAATTTTATCTTTTTGTTTTCCGGGTTCTAAACCACCTACTTTAGCTTTTCTTGTAACGCCAAATATCTTCTTAAAATTTCTAGTGTTCTCATAAGTTGAATATATTTTATCTATTGATCTGAACCTTTTTATATCTTTATTCATAATTTAGATAAAACTATAAATCCCTGTCTAGTATTATATCTTTTCTGTTGTTTTGAACTCTTTTGTTTAAGTAAATTGCTATACTAATTAACGATATAGGAATAATAAATTTTAAAAATCCACTTGTGTAATAATGTATTTTTTCAGTAATTAATGAAGATAAGCTAAAAGCAGTAATAGTGAAACCATTTACAATATAAAACCAAATAAAAACAATATCTATAATTGTTAATTTTTTTGGTTCAGGTTTTTCTACAGAAAAATATAAAGCAATTGCTGATAAGAAGGTTGTTGTTAAAATTCCAATACTTTCGCTCGATCTGTCAAATTCTAAAAATACAGAATAATAAACTAGGAAAGTAAGGAAGAACATTGGTATACCAATTTTAAATAGAGTTGCAGTATTCTTTCTTCTCAAAGTCCAACCCAACCTATTTTCACTTGATACAGTAACTGTTTTTTTAAGATCAGTATCTTTGTATAAAAAGTTTTTCTTATATTTTATGCCAGAGAAAGCATTTTCAATATGCCACTCATTTATATCAAATTCATCATCAACTAATTCTAGTGGTATTGGTTGCAAGATATGCTTAGAATTATCTTTAAGTGTCATTGAAATATAAACACTTTGCCAATCAAAAGGAAAATTATCTGCAATTGCTAAGAAGTCAAAGTTCGCGACTACATAATATCTAACTGTATTATAATTATCATCATCTTTCCTTCTCCAAATTTCTTTTGAAGAAAATTTATCATTGGTTGAGGATAAATTATTAAAGATAACTTGATCTAAAGGGTTATCTGACTGCGATACAAGATCTAAATAAAATTCTGCAGTCCATGTTTTTTCTTTTATATCAATATTAGTTATTCTAAGTACATCGATGTAATTATATACAGTATTAAATTGCTGTATCTTACCATTTACTGTTGAAAATTGAGTTGGATGTAGAATTTTTGGAATTTTAAATTTTTCATTTTGCAAAGAATTAGGGAAAGTAAAAGCATAATTTTCTTTTAAAATATTTTCATTTGATTCGTTAAAACCATATTGAATACGTTTTCCAACAAAGACATCGCTATCATTATTAAAAGACGATAAAGTTTCTAAAATATTTTGATCTTCAATTTTAGTTAATCCAGAACTAATACATTTTTTTAAAGTTTGGAAAGCTAAAATAGGAATTTCTAATCTAAATGTACTATCTAATAACAAAGCTTTACCTGTTGGTGTTACATTTTCTCCATAAATTTTCGACATCAGATCTTCAATAGATACAGATGGAATTCCATGATTACCTACTAGTTGAATTAAGTTGAAACTTATCTTTTCAAACCTATTTTCAATTGATCCAAATGTATTGATAACTTTGTTTTGGAGATTACTATTAATTAAATAATTAAATATATATTTAAATCTACTTAAATTAAGATCTAAAACTAATAAGTCCTCTGGTTTTAAATCTTTCAAAATAGTTTTTATTTTTTCATCAGCTGTTGTTTCGTCAAAATCCTTAAAAGAAAAGCTTGTAAAATTTTTATCATCATTATGATTAGCTAACATTTTTTCAGATAATCTTAGTTCTTGATGAAAAAAATAAACTTTGGATGAAGAATGTTTTTTTATTTCATTATCAATAAATGCTAACTTTGCTGGTTGATCAGCTCTACCTACTTTGAAAATCCTTTTTTTTACATTTTCTTCAAATTTATCGTAACTTGCACTAGTTACATTTTGAGGAAAATAAAAAAAACTCTTATCCTTTATATTCTCTACAATTGAAGGATTGTACTTTGGAATTGAGTGTCCGTTTGTAAATACAGGATTTGTGTAACTTGTTAGTTTATTATTTAATAAACCAACCCCCTCTTCACCCTTAGGTATGTGCAAAAAATCAATCTTAAAATTAATAGGAAGTTTCTTTTCTTTAATTTCTTGGTTTATTTCTTCATTAAGTAGTTCACAACTTCTATTAAGAAAGTCAGCTACATAACTATTTTTTTCATCACCTATTGCTAATGAAGAATACCAGACTAAAGAATTAAAATTCATAATATTATAATACTAGTTAATAGATTTTATTCGTAAAGCATTTATGTTAAATTATATCTGGATAATATTTAGAAAATATTTAAGAATAACAAATGGATAACATAACAAATATATCCTTCTACAATACCGGTAACACTTTCACAAATAGTGCTGGCGAAGATTATTACGATATTATTACACCTGGCGTTGCTATTCTATCAGCAGATAATAGCACGTATATTTTATACTATGATAGAGATGAAGTTACTAAAATTGATAAAAAAGAAGAAGGTTTTTATGATTGGTCAAAAGAAGTTGCTGAATTTTTAATAAAAAAAAATAAATATGAAACCAGTACAAAATTTCTATCAGGTTTATTAATGTGCGCTGATAATGAGGATGAGGATGGGCTTTATGACTTCATGCAAGAAAATGGTGGTGAAGTCGTTTTTGACTCCCCTAATAATGAAATTAATAGTGATATTGGTATCTTTGTTATTAAACAAATAGGTGAAGCCCAATCTACCGAGGATGTATTAATTAAAACGGATGGATCGAAACTATTTATCAATGATGAAAAAATAGACTTGAGTCAGTTATCATCTGGTCATTTTGATATTTATCAGGATCCAATACTAGTTTATGCCAGATAGAATATTTGTATCTATAGAGACAACTGGGATTAATACTTCTACTGATAAAATAGTTGAAATTGCAGCCTTAAAAATTGATAAAAATAATATTAAGAGTTTGTTTCATCAAATTATTAATCCTGAAAAAGAAATAGATAAAAATATTTCAAATATTATTGGTTATTCAAATGAGGAATTAAAAAAATATCCTAAAATAAATGAGATTAATAAAAGTTTTATTAATTTTATTAATTCTTCAACATTGATTGGACATAATAATGATTTTATATTTAGTTTCTTAAATAAAGAATTAAATGTTGAAATATCAAATGAAAAAATAGATGTTTTTGAGATTGCAAAAAAGAAATATCCAAATGAAAATAATTCAACTGATAATTTAAAAAAAAAATTAAATATTATTAATAATTCAACCTTTTCTTCATCATTAAATGAGGTATTGGAATTACCTAAAATTCTAGATATCTTGAGTTCGAAAATTAAATGAAATCCAAATTAATAAAAGAATACAAAAAAATTAAATTTTTCTATGGACACAAAAGAAATTTTAAAAAAGATTAAAAATAACTCTGTTTCTACAAATGAAATAAAAAAATTTGGTAAAGATAAGCAGGTAATAATTGCAGCAGTAAAAAAAGATGGAAGCAATCTTAAATTTGCCGACAAACAATTAAAGGCTGATAAAGAGGTTGTTCTTGAAGCAATAAAAAATGATATTGATTCCTTAAAGTTTGCAGACAAAAAAATTATAAAATGGTTTGAGTCTTTATCACTATGGTCCCGTGATCAATTACTAGGTCTTAACAAAGATAAAGATCCATTTGGAGATTAAAAAAGGATAAAAACAATGAAAAAAGAAGATGCAATTGAACTAATGTATGAAGATGGTTGTAAGCTTGGTGAGCTATCTGAAGATTTAAGAAAAGACAGCGAGGTTGTGATGGCTGCAGTACAAAATTGTGGAGCTGCATTAGAACATGCGGACAAAACTTTACAAGAGGACGAAGATATAGTTTCTACTGCTGTAAGTAACGATGGCGCGGCAATGCAATTTGCAAGTTCATCACTTCAAAATAATAAAGATTTTGTGTTGCAAGCTGCTCAAGATAATGGAACTGCACTTGAATTTGTTAATGAAAAATTTAAGAAAGATAAAGATATTGCCTTGGCAGCTGTAGAAAGTGTTGGGGAGGATGCTATGGATTTGATCGATGAATCATTAAGAAAAGATGAAGATATTTTGAATGCTTTGAGCCATCACGGTTAATAAACTACTTCTAAAGTAAATAGATGACCGCCATCATAAGTGACATACTCTTCTTTTTTACTTTTATCAGTTAGCTTTAAAGTAGGAGTAATTGTCTCTGTTTCCCAGTCCTTATCCATAAATCTTTCACTCTGATCATCATCTATTTCAAAATCAGCATTAGCTGATTCTAAAATAATCTTTAACTTACCTTTATTGTTTTTGATCTTAAATTTAACATCAGATTTTTTAACTGAAACTTCTTGTTCTTCATATTCGTCTGAGTCTGGATTGAAATCATTATAAACAAAAGAAGAAAGTTCTACTTTTAATGATTTTGCATCTTTTAAAGAAATATCATGCTCGAAAGCTGATGGTTTATTGTCCTCTTTTTTTTGTAAAATTTTTGCTTTCATAAAATAATAAAAACCTAGTTTATTTTATAGACAACTTCAACTTTGCAATTTTTTCCTCTACTTCTGAAATTGCATTAAAGATCTTATCTTTTTCCCTCTTTGATATTTCTTCCCCTTTAGGACCTTCGGGATGAAGTGCTTTTTCAGTTATATCCATCAAATTTCCAATTCTTCCGCCAATATTTATTAAATTTCTTGAAACGTCTTCTAGTGTTTCCATATCCTCAAATTCCTTATTAATAATAAGACTAATGTTGTCTAGAAAAGGACTCCCTTTTTGTGATTTTAAAGAAAGTATGTCTAATTTAATTGCATCAGTTAAATGAAGGTTGTGATCCTTGTCGCTTGGATCACTACATTTTCTAAAATGAGAAACAGATTTACCTGTAAAATCTTTAATTTCATTTTCTTTTAATTTTACTATTACATCTTGAAGAATTTTTTCTATTGTTAGAGGTTCTCTTATTTTTGTCATAAAATTTATGTAAATTTATTAAAATTTAAAACAATCTTAAATTTACTTAGTGAAAAATATTAATTTATTTTACACTAGAGAACAAACATAAAATAACTACATATAATATGTGAAGAACAATAAAGTCCCCATTTCTAAGTTTAGAAATAAATTTGAATATAAGATGTCTAAACTAAGTGATGAAAAATTAGAACAGCTTCAAAAAAAAATTATTAAAAGAATATGTAAACTTGAGGCTGATACCTTGGATTTTTACGATTACAAAAAAACAATTGAAAAATACAACAAGGAGGGTGATTTTGAGAATAATTAAAATTATTATTTTTTTATTTCTTTTTAGTTTTACAACTCATGCTTTTGCAAAATCTAATGAATACTATCAATCAGTAATTACTAATATAATTACTAATTGCAATTGATTTGTAATCAATAGGTCCATGGTTCGAATCTGTGCAGAGGCACCATCACTCAATAAAATTAACATTTTTTATTTTTTAAAATTTAAAGTTTAATTAATTCTTTATGTTGAGTGCAGTCAGAGTGTGGATAGATTTATAGACTAATCTAACAGTCATTTAATTTTAACACCAACTTGGCATTTCAAAGATTGTCCCTCCATACTCCCATGGTGAGGCATTTAAATTTTTATCTACAAATGTTCTTATATAAATTGCACACGATTTACGACCAGTATTGATATCAACTGCAATTGCTTCCTCAATGTATCCTCCTGTAAGCTCCATACATCCTCTATTTGGTCTATAAATATTTTTGCAAATATGATTATTTATATGAGTTTTAATTTTATTTGCAAAATCTGTTTTATCTTTTGAGCTACAACTATAATTAACATCTTTTCCTGATGCATCTTTAAAAATTATATTCTGATTACCTAACTCACATTCCATTGCTTTGGTCTTCAAAAACTTCATGACTATATTATGATTTTTTTTTAATACCGTGTCTTTTGCTCTAGCTGTATAGTCATTATAAACAACTACTCCTACTGCAGCTAAAATACCTATGATTGCTACTACGACTAGGAGTTCTATTAATGTGAAACCCTTATTATTCATAAATTATAATATCAATTTATATGTTGAGCTTAAAGCACTACCAGATTCTTCAACACAACTATCAACATATAATGTAACAACATTACCTACCCATCCCATAGCAACATGATGAACTCCTTGTTCATTAAGTCCTCCCCAACCTTTAGGTTGAGATCCACTAGCAACACATTTGCCTTGATATCTTCCTCCATGGGCTGATGGTATAAGTGAGCTATAGGCATTTTTTATAATAGAATTAAAATGTGAGCTCATAGTGCTTGTTACTTTTCCATAGTTGTTAGTTGATGTAAAAATATCTGAACAATTAAGTTTTTTATCTAAAAGACCCAAAGATGAATCGACCTCGCACATTTGGATTTGACTTACCATAGTATTTAAAATTAATTTATGATTAGCTTTTGTAACAGCTTTCTTTGCACCACTCGTATAACCGCTATAAGCAACTACACCTACAGCAGCTAGGATACCTATGATAGCTACAACGACTAGGAGTTCTATTAAGGTGAAGCCTTTTTGCTTAGTCATAAAGATTATAAACCACTTAAATCAATGTCATTACTACAAACATGATTTGGAATACTACATTGAGTTCCAGAACAAGGAGTTTTAACACAAGTTAAAACTTGAATTTTTGTTCCAGGAGATCTCAACCTATTGTATCCAACATCCGTATCATTAGTAATATTTCCACCATGAGAAACTGGAGGTTTAGAGTCATAAGGATTCTTAAAATTTGTGTTTAAAACTTCCACGGTTGCTTTTGCGACAATATCTTTCCAAGTTGCAGTTCCACTTTTTGAACAATCTAATTTTCCTTCCATAGCAGTACTTTCACCTATTGAACATTTTAGAGCTTCTGTCGTTATATATTTAACTACAGCTTGATGATTAGAAGTAGCTGCTGATTTTTTTGCACCACTCGTATATCCACTGTAAGCAACAACCCCTACTGCAGCTAAAATACCTATGATTGCTACTACGACTAGGAGTTCTATTAATGTAAATCCATTTCGCTTCATAAAATAACACTATCACTGTTACCATATTGTTGCCAAGCTAGAATTTTTATACAAATTTTATATCAAATAAATATTAATTTTAAATTATATAATTGATTTATAATCAATAAATCAGAAGCTCGGGTGCGAGTGGGACATCATTTAGAAGTGAAGCCTTTTTTATTTTGCTTAGTCACACCATCCATCTTTCTTAATTAAAATTGGATAATAATCTTTTGGAGTTTTAACCCAAAGTGCAATTTGTTTTTTTGAGGATCCCGAAAAACATTCAGTTTCATCAAATCTCATTCTACCATCTCGATCTGCAGATCCATTTCTTGCAGTATAGACAACGGGATCTGTTTCACCATATGGATTTTTCCAGTTAATATCTAAAAAATGTTTTATGAAAATATCGTTTAGCTGATTTATTCCTGAAGCATTATTTGTAATGTTACAATTAATTGAACGTTTCTCAGAAATCTTTAGAGTTCCACCACCATTAATATCACACATCCCTAAAGTGTTTTGAATAAATTTAACTGCTGTTTTATGTTGAGCTAGCGTTGCATTTCTTTTAGCACCACTCGTATAACCGCTATAAGCAACCACACCCACTGCAGCCAGTATACCAATGATAGCTACAACTACTAAAAGTTCAATTAAGGTGAAACCATTTCGATTCATAAAATACATTACCATTATTAACTTGTTATTACTAAGTCAAAATCTTTTTACAAAATTAAGTAATCATTAATTTAGATTTTAATAAATTTTAAAATCCTGATAAATTAGATTTGATAACGGTGTCATCGAATTGACTGATTTTTTCCCATAATGATAAGGTGTTATTTTTATAATAATCCTGGTCCATCAAAGTGATAAATAATCTTGATCTAACCTTGTCATCATAATTTGTGTATGAGCACAAAATTTGTAAAGTAAATTTATTTAAATTTTTTCTATAATCAAGTTCTGCGCTGTCGTAAAACCACAATCTATTTTTATTAGATAAATATCTATAGTAATTATTCTGAATTCTATTTAAATCAAAATCATAATAACTCGATAATGATTTAATAAAATCAATTTTCGAGTCTAAGCATTTGTTCTGGAAATCTTCACTCCACATAGATTTAAAAGTTGTATAGCCAGAGACAATCAGTATTTTATTCTCTTTATCTGTCCTAATATAGTAACCATCAAGTTTGCTATTTTTTATCAACCCTTTAATTTCAATGTCATTATTTTCAAAATACGAAATTATATCTGGCCTTGTCTCAGAAATTTTTCCTTTTGATATATCAACATGTTTAGATGCATCATCATTAATTTTGATGCCAAATAATTTTACAGGGAGATTGTTTGACACCTTAATGCCAAATAACTTTTTGGGAAGATTATCAGATAACGTTACATTGCACCATAACAAACCCAAAACCATGACTCCTAAGAATTTTTTCATTTATTCCAATAATTTAAACGATACTTTATATTTCATAAACCTTATAATGGAGCAACATTGCCGTATTTATGACTAATTTTTATTTCATTTTACATATATGAAAATAAAAATAATATTGCTTTTTATTTTTTCTATAATTTTAGCTTCTTGCAATACTACTAATCCTAATATTGTAAAAAAATCTGATACTCAGAAAATAAAGTCTATTAAATATGGAAATATAATTGACTCATCTCCTGTTAAAGTTAAGGGAGAAGGGAGTCTGATTGGATCAACAACTGGTGGATTAATTGGTGGTCTTTTAGGGACTCAAGTATGCGGAAAAGAATTAATTGCAGGAGCAAAGTGTGAAGAGATTGCAATAGTTTATGCAACAATTGGTGGTGCAGCTCTAGGTTATGTTACTGAAGCTTTACTGGGTAATCACGATGGCTATCAATACATAATTAATATTGATGATAGTGTTGATCATGTTGCTATTGTTCAAGGAAGTGAAACTGTAATAAAAAATGGTGAGAGAGTAGTTATTATATTTGGAAAAACAATTAGAGTATTACCTTATTCAGGATAATTGATTTAGAAAAAAAATAACCATCTTTGTAATCTTTAATCATAAATTTAACTAGTTTCTTTTCTTAGTTGCTCAATTTTGATTTTTTTTTGTAAGCTTCTGCTTTTATCATAAAGAAGTTTAAATTTAATTTTATTATTAGTTTGAACAGAAATAGATTTAGCATTTCTTACTTCTAAATTATCAGCAACAGCACTGATCGGTCTTTTAGTGGGATTTAAATTAGTAATTGTAATTTTTAGTTTGTCACCAACTATTTTGCCCTTCCATCTTCTTGGTCTAAATGGACTAATGGGAGCAATTGATAGTTTTTTTGAATTTAAGCTTAAGATGGGTCCGTGGACAGAAAGATTATAAGCGGTACTACCAGCAGGTGTTGAAACTAGCACTCCATCTGCAACTAAATTTTTGATAATTTTTTTTGAACCATGTTTTATTGATAAAGATGCTGCTTGTCTGCTTTGTCTTAAAACTGAAACTTCATTTATAGCTAAAGATTTTTTTGTTTGATTATTCTTATTTTTTACTATCATTTCTAGAGGTGAAATTGAAATCATGTTAGCTTTAGTCAAATTCTTTATTATATTTTTTGAGGAAAACTTATTCATTAGAAACCCATAATTTCCTGAATTAATTCCATAAAATTTTTTTTTTGAATTCTTGTTCTTTTTTAATGTTTCAAGCATAAACCCATCACCACCAATTACAATTACTAGATCTTCTTGTTTAAATTGATTTTTATTAATCTTTTTTAAAAGTGAATTTTTAATATTTGATGATTTTTTATTTCTATCAGAAATAATTTGAGGCTTGTTCATTCAATGGTGCCCTCGGCCAGACTCGAACTGGCACTCCGCAAGCGGCAAGGATTTTAAGTCCTTTGTGTCTACCAATTTCACCACGAGGGCATTTGTGAATTTCATGAGTATTTATGCTAATATTTATAATTGAACAAGAGGAATAAGTAAAATTTTTTTATTTTATCTCCTCAGGTTCTAGTCTAGTTCTAGTTATCCTTTATTATCTCATTCTCTAATCTGGGAGCAATGAAGTTAAATTAGTCTGCCATGTAAGATCAATATCAGAAATTCTTCTATAACTTTCCTCTGATATTTTAAAACTTGTAGAAAATTCTAATCCATAGGCGGCGCCATCTGAATTGACTTTTCTTGTTCTTTTATAAAGTCCATTTAAAGTAATTTTTTTTGTTTCAATTAAAAAGCCGTCTTTATCCTCAAACTCTAGTGAAATATAAGTATCTTTTCCGTTAATACTTGATACCCAATTATCAACGATATTTTCATTTAAGGAGTAAGTTGTGGAAGAATAATCATATTTTGTTGGCTCTTTAAAATCTTTATCAAGAAAATAATAATTTCCAGGAAATAGTAATATTTTTATTTGAAGTCTTTCATCAAAATATTTATGTTTTGTATACACGCATAGTTTTCTTGGTGAAGTACAATTTTTATTTTCTACTGCTTTTGTAAGA
Organism: uncultured Pelagibacteraceae bacterium; assembly: GCA_902595535.1. Classification (GTDB taxonomy): domain Bacteria; phylum Pseudomonadota; class Alphaproteobacteria; order Pelagibacterales; family Pelagibacteraceae; genus Pelagibacter. The sequence continues at coordinate 6,426 of CACJQI010000009.1, read as the reverse complement.
GCATTTATTTTATTTTTTTCGGTTGAGTAATACAGCAAACCTAAAATGATAATTAATCCTAAAAAAATTCCTATAATTTTAATGCCTTTTTGATTTTTCATTAATTCAAATATACCTATGGGTTATACTCTGTAAATAATTTTTCATTATCAAAGACATATTATCTCCCCAGGTTCTAGTCTAGTTCTAGTTTGACAGAATTTATTATTCATATTTTTCAATAAAAATAATTTAAAGTTTTTGTAATTTGTAGGATTTAATAGGATTTAAGACCGTATGAGACTGCATGAGACTATAAAATATCCCTACACTATGTTTTGGTCCTTTGTGTCTACCAATTTCACCACGAGGGCATTTGTGAATTTCATGAGTATTTATGCTAATATTTATAATTGAACAAGTCTAATAAGTAAAATTTTTTTAATTTATCTCATTATGTAATAGTCTTGTAATAGTTGTCTCATATTATCCTATAATTAAAACCAGAACCACGATACCTAAAAGTCATTTTATAGTTAGTTCTTAATTGCTGAATGAACAATTTTTTTCCAGTTATAGTTTTTGTAGAGTGAATTGACGACAATTATTCTTTTGTTATCCAAATCAATCAAAATTTGCTGACCTGCAAATCCACTCAATCCTATAATTTTTCTTGTTTTTTTTAGTCCAAACATATCAAAATGGAATTGGCCCCCATAACTTTTTGTATAAAGACCTACATCGTCTGCTTCTTTTGTATTATCTTTCTTTTTAACTCTATTTTCATAAATAGTTTTTAAATATTTCCCAACACAAGTATCATTATGCCAGTCATCCATCATTGTTTTTGCAATTCTTAAAAAATCATATCTATTTGCATAAAAGGAGTATCTTGCTGAAACAAAATCTGTTTTAGAATACTTTTTTGATCTTTGAAGATAAACACTATTTTTAACTCCAACATGTTCATTATAAACTTTGTTTAATAATTTTTCCCAATCATTCCCTGCTTTGTATTTAACGTAGTTCAGTATAACGTTGGTTGTTAAAGCGCTATAATTATAAATTAATTTACTTTTTTCTGTGCCTTTCAAATATTCATTCATTACTTTCATTAGACCAATGACATTTACATTTTCATTCTTAGGACCTTTAATTCTATTATCTGAACCAACATTTCTTCTCTCACCTACCCATTTCTGATCTCCAGCTTTCATATTTAAAAGATCTAGCAATATAGAATTTTCATAGAGAGTGTTTTTGATTAATGGCCAATCATCTAACTTTACATTTACGTTATCAATATAACCCTCACAAATAGCATGTCCTGTTACATAAGATACTAAGCTTTTACCCATTGAATGAGATGGTAACAAACCATTAATGATATCGTCTCCTTGAATTGAAGTTGGTATATCTGACTCGTCGATAACAATTTTATCATCTTCGAATAATAAATAACTAATTATCCCTGTTTCTTTATTATTTTTAAATTCTTTTAAAACGTTTTTGTTCTGCCTTAAGTTTGATTTAAACTTGTAATGATTTTCTGATCCTTTAATTTCCCACCCTTTATAAGCTAAAAGCGGATAATCCCATGTGTTTTTATTTTTTTTTGCATAAGCTGTAGTTGAAAATATTAGTATAGAAATAATGGTTAAAATTTTTTTCATCATTAAAATCATATAATATTATCTCTCTGTGTAATAGTCCTGTAATAGTTTGAGCAAAATAAAATGTTATAGAAAATATTAAAAGAAAAGTTATAAAAATTTGTATATGAATATGAGGTTCTGCGTTTATGAATAACTACTAATTAACTTATCAATAAATTTTCCACCCTTTTCCAATTGTTCAATGGCTATATATTCATCAGGTTTATGAGCTTGATCAATACTACCTGGTCCACAAACAATCGTTGGTATATTTAATTTCTTTTTAAATAAACCTCCCTCTGTTCCAAATATTACCTTCTTATGTTTGGAAACGTTAAGAATATCTTTAACTTGTTTTACTGGATTAATGGTTTCAGAAATATTTAAGCCTGGATAATTTATTATTTCTGCAAAAGTTATATTAGCCTTTGGAGAAATTTTGTGCATTTCTTTCGTTATCAATTCATCACCATATTCATGAATTTTTTGCATAATTGCTTTTGGGTCATCTTCAGCTAAATGTCTGATTTCAAATTCAAACTGACACAAATTTGGAACAATATTTAAAATTGTACCTCCGTTAATTAATCCTGTACTTAATGTTGAGTAAGGAATTTCATATTCATTATCAAATGGACCTATCTTAGACTTTTCTTTATTTAGTTCTTCAATATATGAAATTAACTTTGCAGCATAGTTAATGGCATTTACTCCATACGGTGCTTGTCCTGAATGGCAAGAAAATCCATCAACTTTTACACCATAAGCATGTTTACCTTTATGTCCTATAACTACTTCCATGCTCGTAGGCTCACCAACTATACAAAATTCAGGGTTAATCGATTTTTTTTCAATTAGATCTAATAATCCATGAACTCCAACACACCCAATTTCTTCGTCGTATGAAAATGCAAGATGGATGGGTTTATTGAGTTTAGTCTCTACCATTTTTGAAACTCTGCTTAGCACTACTGCTATAAAACCTTTCATATCTGAAGAGCCTCTACCAAATAATTTATTATCTCTCTCAGTTAAAGTGAAAGGATCAGATGACCATTTTTGATTTTTAATTGGAACTACATCTGTGTGACCTGACAAAACTATTCCTCCTTTTGAATCTCCACCAATTGTTGCAAAAAGGTTGGCTTTATTTTCAGTTTCGTCATAAACAAGTTTGGATTTAATATTGAAATCATTTAAATAATTTTCAATAAATTTTATTAAATCTAAATTAGACTTAAAACTTGTCGTATCAAAACCTACAAGTTTTCTTAAAATTTCAATCGAATTTTTTTCAACCATATATTTATAAATCACCTGGAACACCATAACTTGGTGCTTTAGTTGGATCTAACGCTCTTAACTTATAATCATTCATTTGAGGTTCATAAGCTTTCCATAATTTATACAATTCTTCGATTGGATCATTATCAGACCAATCAATTCTTAAATCAATTAATGGCCATGCAGTATCATCTGCAACTTTAATACCAGCAGAATGTATTGCCCCTTCTTCTCCCCCTGCTGTTAACCCAGCCTTTAATGAAAGCATTAATCTTTCAGGAAAAAATAAATTAGAATTATTTTTAAAACTATCAACCATTGCTGATGGTATATTTTTTGACTTAAGCATATTGCCTGCAGCTATACAATTAATTCCTTCTGCCACTTCATGAGTGCCTAATATTTTATTACCTGAATAAGAAAAAGTTTTTCCAAAACTATCTATCAAAAGTAGTTGACGATAATCTATATTTGTTTTTTCATTTTTTATTTTATTAATTACGTCCTGTGGCGACATACCTTGCTCTAAATAATCTAACATTACATTACCAAGGTTTGGGTCAGTCACGTTTTGAGTTGCTGCCGCACCTGCTCCAGCTCTAACCCATGGGCAGCGACTAGCTACACAGATACTAGATGATGAAATCACTACACCAAACATGTTAGTTTTTTCACATCTTGCAATTAATGAAAATGTCATGAAGGAATTACCGCTGTTGCATCAATTTCAACTAACCATTCTGGTCTTGCTAACCGATTTACTACTAAGCCAGTTGAAACTGGATAAACTCCCTCAGTATATTCTCCAATCACATTATAAATCGCCTCTCTATTATTGATGTCTGTAATATAAATCACAATTTTAACTAAATGTTTCATCGATCCACCCGCTTCTTCAATTAATTGCTTTATGTTTTGCATTACTTTGTGCGTCTGTTCTGCTGGGTCATTACTTTTTATGTTAATGCCATCATCTAAATTTTGAGGACATTGACCTCGCATCCATACTGTCTTGCCACCTTCAGTAACTACTGCATGACATAAATCATTATCCAGATTTTGTTCTGGATAAGTGTCTTTAGTATTAAATTTTCTTATTCTTTTGTGTATCATTTTTAATTTGTTATTTTTATATTATCTTTTTTTGAAATTTGTTCTGCTAAATATTTTGCATCTTGCCAAACACCCCAAATAAAAGATGAGCCACGCATTGATAACCAGGGCAAACCAATAAAATATATACCTTTTTCTTTACCTACACCTCGATAATGTTCAGGTTTGCCAGCTGAATCAAATGTATCTACTTTTAACCAATTAAAATCATACTGATAGCCTGTAGCCCAGATTATATTTTTTATATTTTCTTTTTTAATATCTAATTCTAATAATGGTTTCGTAACGCAGTTAGGATCAGGAATTATATTTCTTGCTTCAGGTTCTTCAGGAAAATCTAAATTATTTTTTTTAATATATTCATCAGCTTGATCTAAAACAGATAGATAATTTTTATCTCCATTATCTAAATTTTGCTTTAAATCATTTTTAAAAAATAATTTACCTTCTTTAAAATTTTTAGTCATTCCTATTAAATTCATTCCTTGATTGGCAAAATTTCTAAAATCAATAGTTTTGCCCCCTTCGTAGCCACTCACAGCAATCGTAACATGTTGAGTATTTGGATCTGGAGTTTTTTGTTGCCATACACCCAATACTCCAAACCACCAAACATTATCTTTTCCTCTATATCTTCGCGGCGGTCTATTATGAGGCCCAATAGATAGAAAAACTTTTTTTCCAGATAGCATCAGCTCTTGAGCAATTTGTGAGCCTGAAGAACCTGAACCAATAACTAGTATGGCACCTTCCTTAAATTGATCTGGATTTTTATAAAATTGTGAATGGACTTGATTTAACCCTTCTTGCTCAGGGATAATCGATGGGATTACAGGTTTTTGAAATGCTCCAGTTGCAACTATAATATTTTTACATTTAATTAATCCATCAGAAGTCTTAACATCAAATTCATCTTTAATATTATTTTTAATTGCTTCTTCAGCTACTACATTTGTTCTAACTGGTGCATTAATTTTTTTTGCAAATTTTTCAAAATATTCAATTACTTCATTTTTATGAGCAAAATAACTTGGTGAATGATCATTAAAATCCAATGTTGGAAAACGGTCATGCCAAGCTGGTCCATTCGCTATTAAAGAGTCCCATCTGCAACTACGCCAACTTTCAACTAATCGATTTTTTTCAATAATTATATGTGAAACTCCGTGATTACTTAAATGTTCACTGGTTGCTAAACCTGCCTGACCTGCACCAACTACAAGTGTATCAATAAATTCATTTTTCATATTATTATAAAAAATAAACTTAAAAATTTTTTCATTCTGTGTACATGTTGTTTACAGGTTGTCCTATAAAACCCTATATTAGTTAAGTAACTTATCTTTTGCCTTCTTAAATTCCTCTTTAGTGATTGCACCTGAATCAAGAAGTTCTTTTAAACTTTTTAATTCTTCAGTTAAACTTAATGATGATACTTTATCTTTTTTAATTGAAGTACTATCTAAAATTTTTAATTCTTCAGTTAAACTTAATGATGATGCTTTATCTTTTTTAATTGAAGCACCATCTCCTGTATTAATCGATACATTGGTAATATAATCGCTCGCATTTAATGATAAACCGCTTGAACTTTTTATTTTACGTGTTGTGTTAAATGCATCAACAAAACCTGCGCTTATACTTATAAATTTCTTTAAAAATTCTTCATGTTTTGGATAATTCATCACTCTTTGTTTGTGAAACTCATTAGTTTCCCATTCTAAACTTTTTGGTTTTGGAACTCCATCTAATTCAGGATTGTAAAAATAACTGGCACCCCATAATTTTGATCCTTTTGCATATTCGTATAAACTATAAACATAGATATCAGGACTCTTTATATTTTTTGCAATTTCATATTTTCTTACTTTTGCCCAAAAACCTTTATTAGCTGCAATGTCTGATCTTGAATGATTAACCATCCAGCAAGCATATTTTCTGTTTCCTTTTTTCTTTTGTATAAAATAAACATTTGTTCTGTCGCAAAATTCTGGAGGATTCCACCACCCCCATTCTGTTTGACCGGTTGCATAAAAATGAATGGCCCATCTTACATATCCACTTTTTTCATCAATTTGATAAACCATTAAATCTTTAAATTCTTTTTCTCTAGCTTTTACTCCAACAATAAATTCACCAGGTGGTAATTTAAATGAATCTTTCTTACCAAAAACAACCTCTCCCTGAACTATATCTCCTGGTTTATATTTCCATTTAGCATAAACGTTAGTACAAAGTAGAAGAGAAATTATTATCAAAGTTAGAAATTTCCTCATAAAATCAACTATATAATTTTATTAATCTATGCACAAGTCTGCACAAATTAATTAACCCTTACTTTCTAATCTTGATTAAAAGCTAAATTAAAGTTATGAGATTTTATAGGATGTTTAGA
>CACJQI010000008.1 GCA_902595535.1 uncultured Pelagibacteraceae bacterium | reverse complement strand
GTTGAACGAATAAATTTTAGTAATGATAGCAAGTCAAAATTACAGCTATATGTTTCTGGAAATTATATAAAAGGAAATGATTTAGCAATAGATAAACTTTTAATCAGAACAAAAGATAATAAACTCTTCTTAAAAAACCTTTTAGTTGATAAATATCATAGAATTGTAAAATTTGATGAAATTTCACTTAATTATTTTGATAATGAAGATAAAAAAAATCAAGTTTTAATTAAAAGAAAAGAAAAAAATAATTATGAATTAAATGGATCTTTATTTAATGCTAACAAATTGATTTCAGATTTGCTTAAAAGTAAAGATGATAAACATGCTAGAATTTTTAAAAACAATATAAATATCAATCTTAATTTAAAAGATGTTTATTTAGATAACAAAAATTTAATTAGTGATTTAAAAGGAAATTTATACATTGAAGACAATAAAATTTATCAAGCAAATATTTTAGCTTTTTTTGAAAATAATGAAAAATTAATATTTACAATTAATACAAATAATGATGAAAAAATTACAACTCTATTTTCTTCAAAGGCAAAACCTCTTGTAAAGAGATACAAATTTATCAAAGGGTTTGAAGAGGGTTATTTAGATTTTTACTCTTCAAAAATAAATAATATTTCAAAATCAAAACTTAAGATTTATGATTTTAAACTCAAGAAACTTCCAGTTCTAACTAAACTTTTAACTCTTGCATCATTACAAGGAATTGCAGATTTATTATCAGGAGAAGGTATAAGATTTGATGAAATGGAAATGAATTTTAAAAATAGTTCTAATTTAATGACTATTGATGAGCTTTACGCAATTGGTCCTGCTATTTCAGTATTGATGAGCGGTTATATAGAGAAAGATAAAATTGTTAGCTTGAGGGGAACATTAGTACCAGCAACAACAATTAATAAAACTGTTAGTTCAATACCGATTATAGGTAAAATTTTAGTTGGAGATAAAACAGGTGAAGGAATATTTGGAGTTAGTTTTAAGATTAAAGGAAAACCAAAAGATCTTAAAACAACAGTAAATCCAATTAAAACATTAACACCAAGATTTATTACACGAACATTAGAAAAAATTAAAAAGAATTAAATAATTACAATTTTTAAGTGTCTTTTTTTTCCAATTGATAATTTAAGATAATCTTCTTTAAATAAATCATGATTAATAATTAATTTTTCATCTGAAATGATTTCATCATTTATTTTAATTGCATTGCCTTTAATTAATCTTCTAATTTCGCTCTTAGAATTTTCTAATTTCGATAAAATCACTAAATCAATAATACCAAGTTTTTTATCAATATCTTCTTTACTAATTTTAATTGATGGAGAATTTGATCCAAGTGAATTTCCTGAAAATGCTTCTCTAGCAGCTTGTTCTGACTCTTGAGCAGCTTTTTGACCATGTAACATTGTAGTTGCTTCATTTGCTAACAATATTTTTAATTCATTAATATCTTTTTCTTTAAGTTTATCTATTTCTGCAGTTTCTAAATCTGTAAAAAATTTTAAAAACTTTACTACATCTCTGTCATCTGTGTTTCTCCAAAATTGCCAGTAATCATATGCCGGCAAATACTTTTCATCTAACCAAATTGCTCCATTTTCTGTTTTACCCATTTTAGCACCTGATGCTAATGTAATTAGAGGCGTTGTTAATCCGAATCCTTGTTTATTAGAACACCTTTTTATAAGGTCTACACCATTAACAATGTTACCCCATTGATCAGATCCACCAATCTGTAAAGCACAATTTTCATTTTTATTTAATTCTAAAAAATCGTAAGCTTGTAATATCATGTAGTTAAATTCCATATAGCTTAATGATTGTTCTCTATCTAATCTTGTTTTTACACTATCAAAAGTTAACATCTTATTTATTGTAAAATGTTTTCCTATATCACGTAAAAAAGAAATATAATTTAAATCTTTTAGCCAAGTATAGTTATTTACAAAAATTGGTTTCGTATCTAAATTATCATTATCTAAATACTTTTTTAAAATATTTTGAATATTCTTAATATTTTTTTCGATCTCATCTTCATCTAAAATTTTTCTAGTTTTATCTTTTCCTGATGGATCACCTATCCGTGTTGTACCCCCACCAAGCAATACAATTGGTCTATGACCATTTTTTTGTAACAACCTGAGACACATTATTTGCAATAAACTACCCACATGCAAACTTTCGGCGGTACAATCAAACCCAATGTAACCCTTAATCTTCTCATTATCCATTAAATCAGATAATTCAGTTTCACTAGTGCATTGATAGAAAAAGCCTCTATCTTTAAATTCTTTTAAAAATTTATTCATAAGATTATAGTTACAATATACAATTTTTTATTAAAAAGAATATCAATGAATAATAAACTATATACTGTTATTGGATTAATGAGCGGTACTTCGATGGACGGTGTTGATGCATCTTTAATAAGATCAAATGGAATTGATGAATTTACTAAAATTTTAGATGAATATTTTGAATATGACACTAAGCTTCATCAACGTTTAATTGACCTAAGAAATCTCATTTTAAATTTTGAAGATTTAGAGAAATATTCGTCAAGAATTGATGAAATAGAGCGAGAAATTACATTATTTCATGGCAAAATTGTCGACCAAATATTATTTAAATATAAAGATAAAATTGATTTAATTGGATTTCACGGACAAACAATTTATCACAACCCTGAAAAAAAAATTACTAAGCAGCTGGGTGATGGTAGATTGCTATCTCAGTTAATTAAAAAGAAAGTTATTTTTGATTTTAGACAAGAAGATATTGATAATAATGGTCAAGGCGCACCTTTAACACCTATTTTCCATAATCTTATATCAAAAAAAATAAATAAGCATAATCAAATTCAATTCCCAATTGGTTTTATTAACATTGGTGGAATATCAAATATTACCAAAGTATTAAGACCAAACGGAAAAATAGATGAAAATATTGAAGCTTTTGACTCAGGTCCTGGCAATTGTTTAATTGATGAATGGATCAGAATAAATTCAAAAAAAAAATTTGATAACAATGGCTTAATAGCTCAATCTGGAAAAATTCATCAATTAACACTAAATCAGGCAATAGATAACTTTGAAATTCAATCTTATTACAAATCGTTAGACATAAAAAATTTTGATATTTCTTTTGCACGTGGATTATCACTTGAAGACGGATGTGCAACTATCACAAATTTTACAGCATATTTAATTGCAAAAGGAATTGAATACTCCAATGAAGACAAAAGTAAAAATATAAAATATTTAATATGTGGCGGTGGGAGGAAAAATAATTTTCTAATTAGGTGTATTAAAGATTATTTATCAAACCAAACAAATCTCAACTTAGATATAATTGATAATTATGAATATGATGGAGATTATATAGAGTCGCAGGCCTTTGGTTATCTTGCAATTAGATCTCTTTTAAATTTACCAATATCATTTCCAAAAACTACAGGCTGTGATAAGCCAACAGTGGGTGGAAAGATGGTTGAAAATTTTTAATTAATATAATGCTGTTTCTTTTTTTATATATTTATCTAAATTTTTTACTAATTCACCTTCAGTTTTTGAAAAAAAATGATTTGCATCCCCAACTGCTTGAAACTCTACTTTAATACCTTTTTGTGCACTTAATCTTTTATCTAGTTCTGTAATATATTCCAAAGGAACAAGCTCATCTTTTTTTCCGTATATCATTAAGCCTGATGTTGGACATGGTGATAAAAAAGAAAAATCATACACATTTGGTTGAGGAGAGATTGCAATAAATCTATTTATTTCAGGTCTTCTCATTAATAATTGCATTGCAATTAAGGAACCAAAAGAAAATCCAGATACCCAACATTGTGAATTATCAAAGTTTTCTCTTTCTAACCAGTCTAGAGCAGCCGCTGCATCTGCTAATTCACCTTGGCCATTGTCAAATTCGCCATCACTTTTTCCAACACCTCTAAAATTTACTCTACAAACTGAAAAATCATTATCCATAAATGTGTGAAAAGTATCCACAACAACTCTATTATTCATTGTGCCACCATATTGAGGATGAGGTTGGAGCACTAATGCAATTGGGGATGTATTTTTTTTGCTTTTATAATATTTAGCTTCAAGTCTTCCAGCTGGTCCTGGAATGAATATTTCTAAAATTTTATTTTCCATATACGATATTGATTATTATTCTCAAAAAAAAGTTACGTTTATCATAACTGAGCGACAATATGTTAACTTTTTTTTTAAAACTATACTTGACCATTTTAGTCAGGTATGTATAAAAAGCGTCGATATAAAAGGGTAATATGAAACTGACATCAAAAGGAAGATATGCTGTAATGGCATTAGTTGACTTAGCAAGGTTTGATAACATCAATCCAGTATCTCTAAGAGATATATCTTTAAGACAAGGTATTTCATTAGATTATCTTGAACAAATTTTTTCTAAATTAAAAAAAGATCAAATTGTAAAGAGTATTAGAGGAACACAAGGAGGATATGTTTTATCAAAAAAACCTAATGAAATAAAACTTACAAATATATTTCACGCTGTTGATGAAAAAGTTAAAACCGTACAATGCAAAAAAGATTCTAAAAAAGGATGTAATGGCAAGGCAACCAAATGCGTAACTCACAATCTTTGGGATGAATTAGAAAATCATATTAACAGTTTTTTTGATAAAAAAAGTTTAGAAGACTTATTAAAATCTAACACTGAGAATAGAATTTAAAATGGACGATAGACAAAAAGAAATAGAAAATTTAAAAGATTACAAATATGGTTTTTCGACTGATATTGAAAATACTAGAGCTCCAAAAGGATTAAATGAAGATGTAATAAAATTTATTTCAAAAATTAAAAAAGAACCTCTATGGATGCTTGAATTTAGACTAAAAGCATTTGAAAGATTTAAGCTACTAAAAGAGCCAGATTGGCAAAAACCTAAGTATCCAAAAATTGACTATCAAGATTTATATTATTATTCAGCACCAAAAAGTATGGACGACAAACCAAAAAGTCTAGATGAGCTAGATCCTAAACTTTTAGAAACATATAAAAAACTTGGTATCCCTCTACAAGAACAAGCAAGATTAAATGGTATTGCAGTTGATGCGGTATTTGACTCAGTCTCTGTAGCCACAACTTTTAGAGAAGAGTTATCTAAATTAGGAATTATTTTTTGTCCCATATCTGAAGCAATTCAAAATTATCCTGAATTGGTAAAGAAGTATTTAGGATCTGTAATCCCTACAACAGATCATTTTTTTGCTACTCTAAATTCTGCTGTTTTTACTGATGGATCATTTGCCTATATACCAGAAGGCGTAAGATGCCCGATGGAATTATCTACCTATTTTAGAATAAATGCCTCAAATACTGGCCAGTTCGAAAGAACTCTGATTGTTGCAGATAAAGGAAGCTATGTGAGTTATTTAGAAGGTTGTACAGCACCAATGAGAGATGAAAATCAGTTACATGCTGCAAATGTTGAATTGATTGCACTTGATGATGCTGAAATAAAATATTCAACAGTTCAAAATTGGTATCCAGGTGATAAAGATGGAAAGGGAGGAATATATAATTTTGTTACTAAGCGGGGTTTATGTAAAGGTAGAAATTCTAAAATTTCGTGGACACAAGTTGAAACTGGATCGGCTATCACATGGAAATACCCTAGTTGTATTCTGAAAGGTGATAATTCAGTTGGAGAATTTTACTCAATAGCAATTACTAACAACCATCAAAAAGCTGACACTGGAACCAAAATGATCCATTTAGGCAAAAATACTAAGAGTAAAATCATATCAAAAGGAATAAGTGCTGGATTTTCTGACATGACATATAGAGGACTTGTAGATATTTCTCCTAAAGCCTCTAATTCTAACAATTATACTCAATGTGACTCACTATTAATGGGTAACAAGTGTGGAGCACACACAGTTCCATATATCAAAAATAAGAATTCAGAATCTAATATTGCTCATGAGGCAACAACATCAAAAATAAGTGAAGAGCAGTTACATTATTGTCAACAAAGAGGTTTAAATGCAGAAGAAGCAGTAGGGTTAATAGTTAATGGTTTCTGTAAGGAAGTTTTGCAACAGTTACCTATGGAATTTGCAGTTGAAGCTCAAAAACTAGTAGGAATAAGTTTAGAAGGAAGTGTAGGTTAATGTTAAAAATAAACAAATTAAATGCAAAAATTGATAACAAAGAAATTTTAAAAGGATTTTCTCTTGATATAAATCCTGGAGAAGTTCATGCGATAATGGGTCCAAATGGTTCGGGTAAAAGTACGTTATCAAATATTTTATCAGGAAAAAAAGGATATGAAGTATCAGGAGAAATTCTTTTTGAAGATAAGGATTTATTTGAGCTTGAAACAGAAGAAAGAGCTCACAAAGGAATTTTTTTAGCCTTTCAATATCCTTTAGAAATTCCAGGAGTAAATACAAATATATTTTTAAAAACTTCATTAAATGCCGTGAGAAAAGCAAGAGGTGAAAAAGAATTAGATGCTATTGAATTTCTTAAATTAGTAAAAGAAAAGTCAAAAGAACTTAAATTTGATGAAGAAAAATTAAACCGACAACTAAACGTTGGTTTTTCTGGAGGAGAAAAGAAAAAAAATGAAATTTTACAAATGTCAATGTTATCTCCTAAGCTATCTATTTTAGACGAAACAGACTCAGGTCTAGATATTGATGCATTAAAAATTGTAGCAGATGGAGTTAACACTTTAAGAAATGATAAAAACTCATTTTTAATAATTACTCACTATCAAAGATTACTTGATTACATCAAACCTGATTATGTTCATGTTTTAATGGATGGAAAAATAATTAAATCTGGAGGTGCAGATCTTGCACTAGAATTAGAAAAAAAAGGATATGAAAATTTTAATTAAATGAAAGAACAATTACAAAAAGATTTTGATAATATTGTAAAAAATTTAAATTTATCTCAAAAAGATATTGAAATAAAAAAATTTTATTTAGATAATTTTATTAACAGAGGGTTTCCAAACAGAAAAGAAGAAGATTGGAAATTTTCAGATCTTAATCAAATAATAAAAAAAGAAATTGGACAACTAAGTTTTTATAGTGATTACACACATACTAATAAAGTTGATACTTCAGTATTCGTAGATGGTTTAGAGCATAATAAAATAGTTTTTATAAATGGCAGAATTGAAAAAATTGATTTTGATTATGAGCAAAAAGATAAAATAGAAATAATTGATCAATCTGAAACTATTAATAAATTAAATGATAATTCTTTATCTGATCTAAATAATGCATTTACCAACAAATCATTCAAAATATTGGTTAAAAATGGTTATCAGTTAGTAAAACCACTTATTTTGTATCACACAACTAACTCTAAAATATGTTCTAAAAATATTAATTTAAGACTAGAATTTGAGCTAGATAAAAATAGCTCATTACGATTGATTGACTTATTCAATGATACTTCTGAAAAAAATTTTTTAAATATATTCTATAATTTTGACTTAAAAGAAAATGCTGTCTTAAAAAACTATAAAGTAGATAAATTTGAAAATAAAAATATTAAATACTCGTTTAATAATATTGAACAAGATAAAGATAGTATTTCGGAAACATTTATTTTATCTACAGGATCAAATTTTTTTAAAAATGAGATTAATTGTAATTTAAACGGGAAATTTTCTTCTGCTTTTGTAAATGGTATTTTTTCTTTAAATAATAACAAACATCATGAAATAAGAACAATAATAAATCATCTAACTGAAAACACTAAAAGTTATCAATTAATAAAGAGTGTTTTAGAAGATAGCTCTAAAGCGGCATATCAAGGAAAAATATTTGTAAATTCCGAAGCGCAAAAAACTGATGGATATCAGTTAAGTAAAGCAATTTTATTAAACAAAGAGTCAGAATTTAATGTAAAACCAGAACTAGAAATCTATGCTGATGATGTTAAATGTTCACATGGGTCAGCTTCTGGTAGTTTAAATGAAGATTCAATATTTTATTTAATGTCTAGAGGATTAAATTATCATCAATCAAGAGAATTACTAATCAATGGTTTTTTACTTGATGTAGTGGAAAAAATAACTGACTCAGAAATTAAAAATCTCATTAAAAATTTAATAGGAATAAAAGAATGAATATAGATCAAGTAAAACAAGAATTTCCAATTTTCGATGAAAAAATTCATAATAATGACTTAGTTTATTTAGATAGCGCAAACTCATCTCAAAAACCAAAAGTTGTAATTGATAGAATTAACGAATTTTATACAAAACAGTTTTCAAATGTTGGAAGAAGCGTACACTATTTAGCTGTCGCAGCGACAAACTTATATGAGAACACAAGAACTTCAGTTCAAAGATATATAAATGCTAAAGATAAAAATGAAATTGTATTTACCAAAGGTGCAACAGAAGCACTTAACTTAGTTGCAAATACTTTAGGTCAAAATTATTTACAAGAAGGAGACGAAATTCTTATCACTGAGTTAGAACATCATTCTAATTATGTTCCATGGCATTTTTTAAGAAAGTCAAAAAACGTAAAAATTAATTTTGCCGAAATTAATGAAGAGGGTGAAATTACATTAGAAGAGATTGAAAAAAAAATAACCCCTAAAACAAAGATTATATCTATTACGCATTTATCGAATGTAACAGGTGCAATATTACCTATTAAAGAAATAACAGAGTTAGCTCATGCAAAAGGTATAATTGTTGTTGTTGATGGTTGTCAGGGTGCGCCTCATTTAAAATTAGATATGGAGGACTTAGACTGTGATTTTTATGCTATCTCCTGTCACAAAATGTATGGCCCCACAGGTCTTGGTGTTTTGTATGGTAAAAAAAAATGGTTAGAGGAATTACCACCTTATCAAGGAGGTGGAGGAATGATTAATGAGGTTAAAAAAGATAGAATTTCCTATGGTGATTTACCTAATAAATATGAGGCAGGAACTATGGCTACAGCTCAAGTAATTGCATTTGATCAGTCTATTAAATTTTTAGAGAGTGTTGGAATAGAAAATATAATGAAGCATGAAGCTGAGTTAGTTGAATATGGACAAGAATTATTACAAAAAAATAATTCTGTAAAATTAATTGGTAATCCTAAAAATAAGGGTGGAGTTTTATCATTTACTATTGAAGGTATTCATCCTCATGATGTTGCAACAATATTAGATGAGGATGGTGTTGCAATCAGAGCTGGTCATCATTGTTGTCAAATACTTCATGATAAATTGAACATACCAGCAAGTTCAAGAGCATCAGTTGGAATTTATAATACTAAAGATGATCTTGATAAACTAAATGGCGCTATAAATAATTGTAAAAAAATATTTAATTTAAAATGAACCTAAAAGAATTATATCAAGAGATAATTTTAGAACATGGTAAAAATCCAAGAAATCTTGGTAAGACTGATGATTTTAATAAAGATGCCAAAGGTCATAATCCTTTATGTGGCGATAATGTTCATGTTTATTTAAAACTAAACGGACAAAAAATTGTAAAAGATATTTCATTTGAAGGTAGTGGTTGTGCTATTTCAATGGCATCAGCATCTATTATGACTGATTTGATTAAGGGAAAAAATGAGCATGAAGCAAAAGAAATTGTAGAAGATTTTTTAGGAATGATAAAAGAAAATCCTGAGCTAAAATCTGAAAATTTAGCAGAGGATGAAAAAACAAAACTTATGTGTTTATCGGGAGTAAAACAGTATCCAATGAGAGTTAAATGTGCAACTTTATCATGGCACACATTAGTTTCTGCGTTTGAAAATAAAAAAGAACCTGTGAAAACCGAAGATTAGATATATGAATAAAAAAGAGCAAATCATTGAAGAAATTAGAAAAATTTATGACCCTGAATTACCAGTAAATATTTATGAATTAGGTTTGATTTATGATATTGTAGTTGAAAATGATAATTTTGCAAAAATAAAAATGACACTAACAACACCTAATTGCCCTGTTGCTGAAAGCTTGCCAAAAGAAGTTAAAGAGGGAGCTATGCAAGTCGAAGGAATTGAGGATGTTGATCTTGAATTAGTATGGGACCCTCCTTGGAACAAAGATATGATGTCAGAAGCAGCTAAATTGGAGTTAAATTTATAATGAACCCTATAATTAAATTGAGTGACAATGCAGCATTAAGAATTAAAGAAATAATGTCTAATGCTGAAAAAGATTCACTTGGAGTTAGAGTATCTGTTAAAACAGGCGGATGTGCAGGAATGTCTTATGTAATGGAGTATACAAAAGAAGCGAATCCAAATGATGAAGTTATTGAAGACAAAGGTGTTAAAGTGTTTGTTGATTCAGCTGCTGTGATGTATTTGCTTGGAACAGAAATGGATTATAAAAAAGAGGAACTTTCCTCATCTTTTGTATTCAATAATCCCAATGAAACTGAGCGTTGTGGTTGTGGTGAATCTTTTAAAGTAGAGTAAAATATAATATCCTATTAATTGCATATCAGTATTGCATTAAATGCATATCTAGTGTATTAATTATCTATGAATACTTTTGAATTTAAAAACTTAGTTAAAAACCTTAAAAATTCTTTAAAGCAAAGAACTTTTTTCAAAGATTTACGTAAAGAAGTAGAAACAGGTGCCAATGGCACTCAAGACTATGTCGTAAAAAAAGGTGTTAACAAAGATACAATTGCAACAACTAGACAGTAATTAGTTATTAGCTACTGTAATACATCTCAAACTCAACTGGATGAGGTGCATGTTCAAACTTATGAATTTCTTCAAATTTAAGTGCAATGTAAGCATCAATTTGATCATCCGTAAATACACCACCTTGAGTTAAAAACTCTCTATCTTTATCTAAGCTTTCCATGGCTTCTCTTAGAGAACCACAAACGGTTGGTATAGCTTTTACTTCTTCTGGTGGTAATTCATATAAATCTTTATCAAAAGACTCGCCTGGATGAATTTTATTTTTTATTCCATCTAGTCCAGCCATTAGCATAGCTGCAAATGTTAAATATGGGTTTCCAGATGCATCTGGGAATCTAATTTCACATCTTGCACCTTTTTTACTTAATGTAATAGGTATTCTACATGAAGCAGATCTATTTCTTGCTGAATAAGCAAGAAGCACAGGAGCCTCAAAACCTGGAACTAATCTTTTGTAACTATTTGTAGTAGAATTAGCAAATGCATTAATTGCTTTAGCATGTTTTAAAATTCCACCAATATAATGTAGAGCAGTTTCTGATAAACCTGCATAAGCATCACCAGAAAACACTGGAGTATCTCCCTTCCAAATAGATTGGTGAATATGCATACCTGAACCATTGTCGCCCGCAACTGGTTTAGGCATAAACGTTGCTGTCTTTCCAAATGAATGAGTAACCATTTGAACAACATATTTATATAATTGAACATTGTCCGCTTGATCAACTAAAGTACCAAAGTACATACCAAGCTCATGCTGACTTGGAGCTACTTCATGGTGATGTTTTTCAACTTTAATTCCAACTTCTTTTAAATTCTTTAGATATTCTCCACGCATATCTTGCTCACTATCAACTGGTGGCACAGGAAAATAACCACCTTTTACTGGAGGCCTATGTCCCATATTACCATTTTCATAAACTTTTCCAGAGTTGTAAGGACCTTCCTTACTATCTAGAACAAATCCAGTATTATTTGGATCATTGTTTATTCTTACATCGTCAAATACAAAAAACTCTGGCTCAGGACCAAAGAACGCTTTATCACCAATTCCTGAAGATTTTAAATATTCTTCAGCCTTTTTTGCAACACCTCTAGGATCTCTTTCATAAGGAGATTTTTTCACAGCATCTAAAATATCACAAAATAAAACAACAGTGTTATGAGATGTAAATGGATCCATAAACATTCTAGCAGTATCAGGTTTTAAAATCATGTCAGACTCGTTAATAGCTTTCCAACCAGCAATAGACGAACCATCAAAAAATACGCCCTCGTTAAGCATATCTTCATCAACAACTGAAACATCCATTGTTAAATGCTGTAGTTTTCCTCTTGGATCAGTAAATCTAAGATCTACAAATTCTGCTTCTTTTTCTTTTATAAATTTTAAAACATTTGCTGTGCTCATTTTGTCTCCTATATAATTTTATGAGTGGTAAATAACAAAAAAAACGCAAAAGATATTGCTTATTTAATAAATAACACCTATGCAATTTTCACATAAGTGGTGTATTTATGCAATATTATTAAACAAATAATTTAAAACCAGTGAATACTATTTTAGAAAAAGAGCCAGTTAAAAGAGCTGAAAAATCAATAAAAGAATTTGATCAAAATCTAGAAGTTATATGTTTAGAGAAAACAGCAAGGACAGCAGAAGATGCAGCTACAGCCTTAGGTTGTAATGTTGGAGCAATTGTAAAAAGTTTGCTTTTTAGCACGGGAAAAAGTTTTATTCTTTGTTTAGTTTCAGGAGACAAAAGGTGTTCATTAAACAAACTTAAAAAAATTTTAGATGAAAAAAATGTCTCGATGGCAAAACCAGATGATGTTAAAAAAATAACTGGGTATACGATTGGAGGCGTTTCTCCAGTAGGGCACTTAAATAAAGTAAAAATCTATATTGATACTAATCTAGAAAGATTTAAAACAGTTTTTGCAGCCGCAGGTCACCCAAACTGTGTTTTTAAAATAGAATTTAATCAGTTAACCAAATTAACTTCCGGCAAAATTAAAGAAATTACTGAATGAGACAACCAAAATTAATTGATTACATATTGTTAACTGTACTAGCTTTAATTTGGGCTTCAGCTTTTTTTAATATAAAGATTGCAACTTATTCTTTTGGACCAGTAACCATAGCATTTTTAAGAGTTTTCTTTGGAGCTATTCCAGTTTTACTTCTTTGTTATTATAAAAATATTAAAATTGAAGCTTTTTCAAAAGATTGGCATTGGTTCGCAATGATTGGATTTATTAATTTAGTAGCTCCATTTTTTTTAATAGCCTATGGAGTAAAATCTGTTCAGAGTAATCTTGCAGCTATTTTAATGTCAACAACACCATTGAGCTCTACAGTTTTAGGTCATTTTTATACTAAAAATGAAAAATTTAATTTAGTTAAAACATTTGGAATTTTAATCGGTTTTTCAGGAATAATATTTTTATTTTCAGATAATATTTTAATTGATGAAAATAATTTTATTTCAGCATTATTAATATTACTTGGATCAACTTGTTATGTAATAGGTGGTGTTTTAACTTTAAAAATTAGTAAAAAGAAAAATGAAAATGTAACTGGTTCAATTTTAATCTGGGCAATTATAATTTTAATTCCATTAGTAAGTTTTATAGAACAACCTTGGCAATCAATTCCAAGAGCAGACTCACTTATATCTGTAATTTATCTTGGTATTGTACCAACTGGATTTGCTTGGTTATTAAGATTTAGGATTTTAAAAAATAATGGTTTAATTTTTCAATCTCAAGTTTCTTACCTAATACCAATATTCGGAACTATTTTGGGCTATATATTTCTAAAAGAACTAATAACAATTAAAGTATTAATATCTTTAATAGCAGTTTGTATTGGTATCTATTTTGTAAAAAAAGCCGATAATAAAAAAACTATTTAAGCTTTGCTATTTCCTCAATATGCGAAGGTCTAGTTTCACAACAACCACCAAGAATAGTCGCGCCTTTGTTTTTGATTTTTTCAGAAAATTCATAGAATAATTTTGGATCATATTTGTCTCTTTTTCCAAATGCTATATTTGGATTTGTTCCAATCTCATCATATTTAGCTGTATTGAAAGTTCTTTGAGGTCCAGGTTCTTCAATTTCCCATAAATTAGCTTTAAATCCAAAAGGTAAATTAATTTCTCTTAGCTCTTCAATAGAACTCTCAATTATTTCAGGTGATACACAAGCACCTATTAAACCAAGCCAATTTTCATTTTTATATTTTTGAACAACTTCTGTAATAGACTCACCTGAAGGAAGTAAGCAATTTTTTTTTAAATGAACACCTGCTAAAATAGGTTTTTTAAGTTTAGCAGCTACATTAGATGCAATATCTAATTCTTTACCGCTAGATAAAACATCTAAATAAAAAAAATCTATATAAGGATTAATTATGGTCGCTTGATCTAAAAAATCTTTTTCAATTTCATTAGATTTACGCTGATCTTCTACATAAGTATCGCTTTGACTAGGTAAACTTCCTGCAATTAGTACGTTTTTTTTAGATAGATTTTTTGCTTTTATTGCAAGCAAACAAGCTTGTTCATTAATATACTTAAAGTGTTCATTTACTTTATTTTGAATTAATCTAATTCTTCTTGCAGAAAATGTATTGGTAACAATTACATCGGCACCTGAATTAATGTATGAAAGATGAAGATCTACAACTAAATTGTGAAATTTTTTTTCTAAATTAGCACTTGCAGACCATAATGTGCCCATAGTAATTAATCCTTTAGCAAGAAGTTCTTGGCCCATTCCTCCATCAAGAATCCTTACTTGCTTAAAGAAATCTTTGTTCATTTACTAACAAGATATCATTTAAATATAATTTTTACATTAAATGAAAAAGATCTTCTTTCTCCATCAATGTTAAACGGATAAGCAGTGTGCATTAAATAATTTGGAAAAATTAACATTTCTTTAATTTTTGGGATTACGTTGTATATACTCTTGCTTAAAAAACCTTTTTGTCCATTTATAAAATCTATCGTGCCATTAGTTTTTAATTTCTTATTTTTGACTAATTTATTATTAGTCATTCCTTTTGGTAACTTTAAATACCCAACACCTGATAAATCTCCTTCATGATAGTGAATTGGATTATATTCACCTTTAAATTGACGAACTACCCAGAGATTTAAGATCTTAATTTCTTTAATATTTTTAATATTTTCATTAAATAAAAATTTTTTAACACTCAGTTTTAATTCTTTTTCTAAATTTTGTTTTATGAATTTGTCAGAAATTTTTAATTCATTTTTAATTTGGCTAGCCAGTTTTGAACTATAATCAATTTTTTTTGATTTTGATTTTGTATCAAATTCTTTATTTAATTTATTATAAAATTTATCTGAAATTTTTGTTTTGCCTATTGATGGCCCAAATGGTTTGATGTTTTTCATAAATATTAAATATATTAAAAGTAAATTAAATCAACATTATGGTAATATTTTAAATCCCATTCTTATTGCAACAAAAATAACCAATAAAGATGTTATCAGGGTAAGAGTTTTATTAGATAAAAATTTTATATTTAGAAAATTTCCAATTTGACCACCAATAAATACAGATAGGAAAAGAGGCCAATAATTTAAAAATTCATTAAATACAGCATCTTTTGTAAATTGTCCTATCACACCAAATATTGAATTTATCAAAATAAATAAGGATGCTGATGTTACTATATGTTTTGGATATCCAGCTTTCATTAAAAATAAAAATGGACTTAAAAATATACCCCCTCCAATTCCAACTATACCAGATACAAATCCAATTATAGATCCAACAAAAATAGATAAAATTTTTGGTATTTGTTTTAATTTTATATGATCTTTATTATATGATTTGCTCTCAATTAATAAAAATATTCCCGCAATAAATAAAACAAAAAAAAGTAAAATTTCGAATAATTCTTTTTCTATTGAAATTGATGCACCTATAAAAGCAAAAGGTATAGATCCAAAAAGATAGGGTGTTAATAATTTAAGATTAAGATTACCTGATTTGATATAGTTTATAGAATTACCTGACACGACAATAATGTTACAAAACAATGCAATTATTGGAAAAATATAATATGGAATATCCCAAATTAACATCAAAGCTAGATAAGTAGATCCACCACCAAATCCAACGCTAGAATATAATATTGCTGTTATAAAAAAAAATATTGATAATATAACCATTTAAAATTTATTATGATTGTAAATATAGCTTTACTAACTGTAACAGATACTAGAACTTTTGATAATGATAAATCTGGCGCAATCCTTGTTGCAAAAATTAAAGAGGCAAATCATAATTTAACCGAAAGAAAAATTTGCAAAGATAATAAAGAGGATATTGTTTTAATCTTAAAAGATTGGATAAATAAAAAAGATATAGATGTAGTGATTACTACAGGTGGAACTGGTTTAACAGGAAGAGACATAACTCCTGAAGCAATTGATGAAATTGCAGATAAACAAATACCAGGTTTTGGTGAAGTTTTTAGAAATATTAGCTTAAAGACAGTTGGTACATCCGCAATACAATCTAGAGCTTGTGCAGTATTGGCAAATGGTAAATATGTTTTTGCATTACCGGGTTCATCTGGAGGAGTAACTGATGCATGGGATGGAATTTTAAAGCATCAATTAGATATTAATCATAAGCCTTGTAATTTTGTAGAACTATTTCCAAGACTTAACGAAAAATAATTATTTTTGATATTTTTCTTTCCATTCTGGATAAGGCATTCTATAAACATGTTCTCTTGCCTCAGGATCAGAAATAGATATTCCTTTTTTTTCAGCTTCTTCTCGGTACCATCTCGATAAGCAATTCCTGCAAAAACCTGCTAATTTCATGAGGTCAATATTTTGAACATCTTTTCTCTCATCTAAATGTTCTAATAGCCTTTTAAAAGATGCTGACTGGATCTCTTTTTTTTCATTCTCATTCATACTCAGAATATTAATAAGTTTTTTAAAGAGCACAAGATATAGTATTTATACAATTCAAAGTAGAAAATTTAAAAATTAAAAATAGACATGCGTAAGTATTGCAAGTTTAATGTCACATGGCAATCAAAAGAAAAAGCAAAACTAAGCCAAAGACCAAGAAAAAAAAATCAAAATTGGTCAAAACTTCTAGAAAAAAAGTTAAAACGAAAAAAAAAGTTGTGATAAAAAAGTCTGCGACTAAGAAGCGTTCTAAAAAATCTAGAAAAAATAATAAGCTTATAATAACAAAAAAAACAAAAGGACTAAAAAAAATGAGTACTGAAACAATGAAAAGTGCTTCGTCTCCTTTGTTGGACACGTCTCACTTGAAAGTCCCGTTTCCTTATAAAGCAAAATATGGAAATTATATTAACGGGAAATTTGTAGAACCAAAGTCTGGCAAATATTTTGACAATGTTACACCGATTAACAACGAGGTAATTTGCCAAATAGCTAGATCAGATGCAAAAGATGTAGATGCAGCTTTAGATGCTGCACACGCTGCATTTCCAACTTGGGGAAAAACTTCAATAACAGAAAGATCTAACATTCTTTTAAAGATAGCTGATGTTATAGAAAAAAATCTTAACACATTAGCTACTGCAGAATGTTTGGATAATGGAAAGCCAATCAGAGAATGTATGGCTGCAGACTTACCATTAGTGGTTGACCACTGGAGATATTTTGCAGGGGTTATTAGAGCTGAGGAAGGTTCTGTTGCTGAGATAAGTAATAATGAATATTCTTATCATATACCAGAACCACTAGGTGTAGTTGGTCAAATTATACCTTGGAACTTTCCACTTCTAATGGCAACTTGGAAACTTGCTCCAGCATTAGCAGCAGGTAACTGTGTTGTTCTAAAACCAGCTGAGCAAACTCCAGCTTCTATTATGTTATTAATGGAAATGATTGGTGATTTATTACCTCCAGGAGTTGTTAACGTTGTTAGTGGTTTTGGTTTAGAAGCAGGTAAACCATTAGCTTCATCAAAGAGAATCAAAAAGATTGCTTTTACAGGTGAAACAACAACTGGTCGTTTGATTATGCAATATGCATCTCAAAACTTAATTCCAATTACTTTAGAACTTGGTGGAAAATCTCCAAATATTTTCTTCGAAGATGTTATGGCAAAAGATGATGACTTCTTTGATAAATGTTTAGAAGGTTTTGCAATGTTTACGCTTAACCAAGGAGAAGTTTGTACTTGTCCAAGTAGAGTGCTAGTTCAAGAATCTATTTATGACAAGTTCATGGAAAGAGCAATTGCTAGAACGAAAGCTGTTAAGCAAGACAATCCTCTAAAAATGGAAACTATGATTGGTGCTCAGGCATCTGTAGAACAAATGGAAAAAATCAAATCTTACTTAGATTTAGGTAAGAAAGAGGGTGCCAAAGTTCTATGTGGTGGAAATGTTGCTAATGTTAATAGTGGTTTAGAAAAAGGAAATTATATTGAGCCAACTATTTTCGAAGGTGATAACTCAATGAGAATCTTTCAAGAAGAGATTTTTGGACCAGTTGTATCAGTAACTAAATTTAAGGATGAAGCAGAGGCATTGAAAATTGCTAATGATACTCTTTACGGTTTAGGAGCAGGTGTTTGGACTAGAAATGGTAATATAGCATACAGAATGGGTAGAGCTATTGAGGCAGGAAGAGTTTGGACAAACTGTTATCATGCTTATCCAGCTCATGCGGCATTTGGCGGATACAAACAATCTGGTATAGGAAGAGAAACTCACAAAATGATGTTGAATCATTATAGACAAGTGAAAAATTTACACGTGTCTTACAGTGAGAAAAAATTAGGCTTCTTTTAATAGATATATTATAATGGCCCGTAATAAATTACGGGCCATATAAAAATGAAAGTTTCAGCAACACCTTCAGCATTAGACTTAATAGAAGAATTAAAAAAAAATCACGGTAAAGAATTATTATTCCATCAATCAGGTGGCTGTTGTGATGGAAGTGCTCCTATGTGTTATCCAGCTAAAGAATACCAGGTAGGTCAAGATGATGTAATGATAGGTGAAATTGGAGGTATTCCTTTTTATATAAGTGAAACACAACACGAGGCATGGAAAAATACTGACCTTATAATTGATTGTGTTAAAGGAATGGGTGGAATGTTCTCATTAGACAATGGAACAGGTAGAAGATTTTTGACAAGATCCGAAATCTGTATTCCAGATGGAACAAGCATAAATTAATTTTTATACCTTTTTATATTAAATCTAAATAATAACAGAATAACTACTATTGCAGCATAAATTAGTGGTTCGGTAAGGTCTTTCTTTACCAACCAAATAAAATGTATTATTCCAAGTATGGAGATTATATAAATTAATCTATGTAATTTTTTCCATTTATCTTTTAAATAAATTATTGCTTTTTTTGATGAAGTAAAAGCTAATGGTAACAGTAAAATCCAAGCTGCAAATCCCACAAATATAAATTTTTTAGTTAAAATATCTTTTGAAATACTTTGAAAATCTAGCCGGTAATCAATAGCAACATAAGTTAACATATGTAAAGTTGCATAAAAGAAAAGAAACAAACCAAGCATACGCCTGAAAGAAATCCAAATATTTAATTTTGTAATTTTTTTTAAAGGAGACATGGATAAAGTAAAAATAATAAATAAAAGTGTCCATTCTCCAGTAAAATGAGTTATTTCTTTTACAGGTTCAGGTCCTAATTTATTAAATATTATTTTATAAAGAATTAAAAAAAAAGGAATTAAACTTAAAAAAAATATTGATGGCTTGTAATACTTTTTCATTAAAAGTATTTTTTTAAATCCATACCTGTATATAAGTTAGCAACTTCTTCTCCATAGCCATTAAACATTAAAGTTTTAACTCTTGGAGCCCAAATACCTTCACCAATTATTCTTTCAGTTGCTTGCGACCATCTTGGATGATCAACATTTGGATTTACATTTGAATAAAAACCATATTCTCTAGGGGAAGCCCACATCCAAGAGGATGTTGGCATTTTTTCTACCAACTTTATTTTAACAATAGCTTTTGCGCTCTTGAAACCATATTTCCAAGGTATAAAGATTCGAAGAGGCGCACCATTTTGATTAGGAAGTTTTTTATTATATAATCCTGTAACTACAGTTGTTAATGGATGCATCGCCTCATCAATTCTCAGTCCTTCCTTATAAGGCCAATTTAAAACAGGATATCTTTGACCTTTCATTTGTTCAGGATCATAAATACTTTCAAAAGCAACAAATTTAGCCTTACTGGTTGGATTTACTTTAGAAAGTAATTTACTTAATGAAAAACCCATCCAAGGGATAACCATTGACCAACCTTCAACACATCTTAGACGATAAATTCTTTCTTCAGAGATGAATGATTTTGAAATTTCTTCCATAGATAATTTGATAGGTTTATCAACTTCACCTTCAATAGTTATTTCCCAAGGTTTTGTTTTAAAGTTTTGAGAATTTTTGTATGGGTCACCTTTAGAGGTACCAAACTCATAATAATTATTATAAGTCGTAATATCTTTATAACTTGTAAGATTGTCTTGATCGCTTCCAATAGCATTATCTAAAAAGGGTAGCGAGCTTATAGCTAATAAACCAGCACCAAAACCTACAGATTTTACAAAAGATCTTCTGTTATTGTAAATTTTTTCTGGAGTAATCTCTGAATATTTAATTTTTTTCATGAAGAATAGGGTTTCCTTTTAGCCAAGCACTCTCTTTATTATTATAATGCTCCTTTTTCCATATTGGAGATCTTTTCTTAATTTCTTCAATAATATATCTTGATAGAATATACGCTTCATCTCTGTGTTTGCAGGCAACAGCAATTACAATGCTTATTTCACCAATTGTTAAGTAGCCTTTAGCATGTTCAATAAATACTGATTTATTTTTAATATTTAATTTTTGATTTGCCTTATCATAAATTTCTTCAAAACTTTTGATAACAAGCTCGTCATGACTATCATAAGTAATTCCAGTTACAATTTGATCATTATTTTGATTACGAACTGTGCCAGTAAAAAAAATTGAAGCACCGTAGTCATGTGATGAAATAAAATTTTCCGCTTTTTGAATTGATAATTTACTATTTTTTATATCAATTATTTTAGTGTGAAGCATTAACCTCCTCCAATAGGCGGTATAATAGCAATTTTTTCATTTTTTGTTATTTTATAATTGTCGCTTACAATATTATTATCTTCAGAGCAAAATGCTGATGAATTTACGATTTTTTTATAATTTTCATTTCCATTAAAATTATTATCCAAATAATCAATTAATTTTTTTCTTACATCCTTAATGGTTGAGTTTTGATCTAAATCAAAATGTAAAGAATTTTGATTACTGAAGTCTCTACTAGCACCGAATAGTTCTATTTGTACTTTCATTAACTTTTATGATTTAAAATATATCTTTTAAAAATTCTGGAAGACCATCAGGGTTTGTCCATA
This sequence comes from uncultured Pelagibacteraceae bacterium, assembly GCA_902595535.1. Taxonomy (GTDB): domain Bacteria; phylum Pseudomonadota; class Alphaproteobacteria; order Pelagibacterales; family Pelagibacteraceae; genus Pelagibacter. Next base: position 37,313 of record CACJQI010000008.1, on the reverse strand, counting down.
AACCACTTTTTCCTCCTTCTTTAATTAGCAATTTGATATTATCAATTTTAAGATGTGGATTAACTATTTTACTTAAATCGTAAATCGTAATTAATGCGGCATTCACACCCATAATTGCTTCCATCTCAACACCAGTTTTTGCAACAGCTGATACAACACAAAAAACTTCAAGAGAATTATCTTTATCATTCATTATTATTTTGGTTGCAGTATGATCAATTGGCAAAGGATGACACAATGGTATTAATTCACTTGTTTTTTTTACACCTAACACAGCAGAAATTTCAGCTAAAGTAATTGGATCTCCTTTTGGCATTTTTTTATTGCTAATTAAATCAAATACTTGTTTGCCAACATAAATCTTACCTGAGGCTAATGCTCTTCTAAAAGTTTCTTTTTTTGTTGAAACATTAACCATATTAAAAGAATTTTTTTTAAAAATTTCATCTGCCCAATCTTTTAATTCATCTTTATTAATAACTTTTAAGTTTTTCATATTAACCACCTGTTGTAGACAAATTTTTTGTTAATCCTGTGTCACCAAGCTCTAAATAATGGGACTCTTTTTTAAGATGCAATTGTTTTAAAATAAGATCTACAAGTTCATTTTTCTGATCATCATTTTGTAATAAATGTCGAATACTGATTCCAGTATTTCCAAATAAACATAATCTTAAGTCGCCTCTTGAAGTAATTCTTAATCTATTACATGTTTTACAAAAATCTTTTGAATAAGGTGCAATTAAACCAAACTTACCTTTGTATTCTGGGTGAATAAAATTTAATGATGGGCCCGCATCTTTTCCAAATGTTTGATAAATCCAATTATTATTTTCCAAGTAATCTCTAAATATCTTTGACGAAACATGATTTTTATTAAAATAGTCTAAATTATCTCCAGTTTGCATCAATTCTATAAATCTAAAATCTATTTCATTGTTTTTTATGAAATTTCCAAATTTTTCAAAATCTTCATGTGTATCGTTTATATCTTTAAGTAAAACGGCATTAACTTTGATATTTTTGAAATTAAGATCTTGTAGGATTTTAATCCCTTCTAAAATCTCAAGAAGTCTGTCATGACCAGTAAGTTTTTTAAAAGTCTCTCTATTTAAACTATCTATACTGATATTAATTCCATCCAATCCAAACTCATGCAATTGTTTAGCAATTTTATTTAATCGGTAACCATTTGTGGTCATTGTTATCTTTGGAATATTCGAATTTTGTTTCATATCTTTAAGAATATGAAAAAAATCTTTTCTAACCGTTGGTTCTCCACCAGTAAGCCTAATCTTACAAACACCCAATTCTGATAATGCTTTTGTTAACCTTGATATTTCTTCACCTGACATAAAACTTCTCGTATCGCCTGGTGTTTTTTTATATCCTTGTGGTAAACAGTAGATGCATTTATAATTACAGACATCGGTAATAGATAACCTTATGTATGGAAATTTTCTTCCAAAAGTATCTGTAAGTGTTTTCATTGATGTTTTTTTATATTATATTTTATCATAAATCATGGACAAAATTTTAACTAGTGATGAAATTACCCAATTTAAAAACGATGGTGCAATATTTTTAAAAGATAAGTTTGATATTGATTGGATTAGTAAACTAAAAAAAGGTATTGAAAGAGACATAAAAAACCCTAGCCCTAGATTTAAATCTCACACCATTGAAGAAAATGTTCCTAAATATTTAGAAGATTATTGGACATGGGATTTAGTTCCAGAGTTTAAGGATTTTGTATACAATTCTCCATATGCAAAGATTGCTTCGGAACTGATGGAAGCAAAAAAAATTAACTTGGTTATGGATAATTGGTTTTTGCGAGAAGCTGGTTCTAAATCTTCAACTCCATTTCACCATGATATAAGTTATTTTGATATGGATGGAACTATGTGCGTTCTTTGGTTGCCCCTTCAACCCACTGGTAAAAATGAGGGTGTGGTATGGGTAAAAGGCTCTCATTTATGGAATAAACTTTTTTTAAGAGTACTTTTTAAAGATGGGCATAAGGTAGAGGGAAATGAATGTGTAATTGATGGGAAAAAATATGAGCTTCCGCCAGATATTTTAGGCAATAAAGATAAATATGAATTTTTACATTGGGATTGCCAATTAGGAGATGCAGTTATATTTGATATGAGAACACTTCATGGAACACTTAGTTCATCAATTCCACAGAAGACTTTAAGTAGATATACGTTAAGAGTTGCAAAAGAAGATACTAAGATTAATTATGTTGGTGATTGGACAAGTTTTAATTATCGTAAAGCTATGCAAGATGGAGGGTATAAAAAAGGAGATAGCCTAGGTGGTAAAATGTTTCCTACTTTATATGAAGTTAATTAACTTCCAATTTTTACAAACTGGAAGTTAATTTAAGTAACTAACCAGCTGGCTTGTAACCAGACATTGATTTTGCAGCTTGTTCAGCAGCTTTATTCATATCCATTTCTTCAAGGATAATCATATTTTCTACTGTGCCACTTGCCTCTACGGCTAATTTAACACCAGCAAAATTTTCAAAAGGCATGTCTCCAGATGTTACTGCGCAAAAGTCATACTGACCTCTTGTTATAGCAAACGACTCTAATTTACCACCAGCAGACTCAGTTAATGCTTTTACTGCAGCTGATCTATCTTGAGTTGGATCTTTAATAAAACCTTGAAAAGCTTTAGGCGTATAATTACCCATTACATAGTATCTAGACATTTTTCCTCCTTTATTATTAATCTAAAATTTAAACACGTTTTTTTAAAATTTCAAAGAAAAAGATTATTTTTCAATAATATTTTTATCGAACTGTTGTTCTCTAAAATATTTTCTATATTCAGATGGTGTTTTGTTATAAATTTTTTTGAATGAATTAATAAATACAGAATTATAATTAAATCCAGCAATACTTGATATTTCATTAATTTTTCGATCATCGTAAAAAAGAAGGTTTCTAGCAAATTTTATTCTTAAATTAACATAATATTTAATCGGAGACATTTTGTACAATTTATAAAATTTGCGTTCTAATGTTCTTAAAGAAATATTTAGTTTTTTAGCAATCTCATTTATTTTGATGGGTGTTTCAATATTTTTTTCCATAATTAAAATTGATTTTTGGCACACATTTTCCATTGATAGATTATATTGCTCAGTTTTTTGTGTTGTTGTTTTTTCTCTTGGTCTGTAAATTAATGCATGAGCAATTTCGTCAGAATAATCTTTTCCTTTTATTTTTTTAACACACTCAAGTATTAAATCTAGGGTAGATATTCCACCTGCAGCAAACATTAATCCATTAGCATTTATAGTGTAAATATGGTCTACAATTTTGATTTCTGGATATCTTTCTATAAAATTACTTTTAGTTTCCCAATGAGTACAAACAATTGTTTCTTTATTGATTAAGCCAGATTCAGCAATTAAAAAAGCTCCAGTATCTACTGCAATTATTTTAGATAAATTTTTATGAGCTGTTCTTAATACAGAAAATAATTTTTTTGATTTTTTTTGTACAGGTAAATTGCCACCTATCACAATTATAAAATCTGGATTTTTAATAGCTTCTAATCCACCATCTGCTTTCCACCACTGACCATTGCTCGATCTAATTTTTTTTGCATTAATTGTTATAAGTTTACTTTTAAATATTTCATTAATTCTATATTGATTAGTTATCCTTAGCGCCTCCTGTATTAAGACAAGAGAGTTAGATGGAAATTCAGGCTGTAGAATAATGTCAAATGAAAATGTTTTTTTCCCCATAATATTAATTGATAAAAAAATTAACTATTAACGACACAATTTTATTTATTTATGACAGTATCATAGAATTATTTAAGCATTTAAACCATTTAATTATTGTCTATAAATAATGATAATTTGTCGTTTTAAATAGTTTATTTTGTAAAAATTATTGAGAAACTATTAAAAATAATAACAGATAGGGGACAATATGATTAAACTTTTAAATAATATCTGCAAAGTTGCAGTTATTTTTTTATTAACAGCCTCAACTTCATTTGCCGCAGATAAGGTTAAATTAAGATTGAATTGGATGTATTATGGATCACATGCAGGCTTTGCATTAGGTTTTGTTGATGGAACATATGCTAAGCATGGTATTGACTTGGACATTAGATCAGGGAATGGATCAAGTTCAGCACATAGATTAGTGGCCAACAAAGACAGTGATTTTTCTTATGGTTCATGTGGAGCTATGACAGATCTTGTGTCTAAAGGAGCACCATTAAAGTCAATTGGTGTAATTGATGCTATGGGAACGGAAGCAGTTCTAGTAAGACCTGATGCGGGAGTTAAGACAATTCAAGATTTAAAAGGAAAAAAAATATTAACAACAGCTAATGCTGGGGTAAATACTTTTTTCCCAATTGTTTTAAAAAATGCTGGCCTTAAGGAATCAGATGTTAATATAACAGTTGTTCCAGACGGTGCTCTTGTATCAAGTTACTTACAAGCTAGTGGTGGTTCTGTAGGAATTTTAGGTGGATTAGATGATAAACCAGCTGAAATTAAAGCAAACGGCGGTGCTCAACCAGTAGCTTTTCCATACTCTGATTTTGGCGTAAATCAAGTTGGATACTGTATAGGTGCTCATAATGATACTATTAAAAATAATGCTGATGTAGCAAAAAGATTTATGAAAGCTACAATAGAGTCTTATGCTAAAGCAGAAAAAAATCCAGATGCTGCAGTAGATGCAATCGCTGATATTGTTGGTGGTTCAATGGCTGAAGATGCTGGTAAAGCTCAATCAAGAGAAGTTTTAGATGTAACTTTAGGAATATTATATTCTGGAGCAAACAAAAATAAAGTTCTTGGTCTAAATGTTCCTTCGGATTGGGAGAGTATGGTAAAATTGATGAAAGAATATAATGACTTAGACAAAAGTGCTAAGGCATCTGACTTTTACACTAATAAATTCGTAAATTAAATAACACATTAAATTACTAGCCGAGTATAAATAATATTCGGCTAGTTATAAATTTTATAAATGAAAAATTTCATAGAAGTAACAGAGTTAAAAAAAGTCTTTGGAAATGGAGAGGACGAAGTTCATGCTTTTGGACCCGCAACTATAAATATTAATGCTGGAGAATTTGTTTCAGTTTTAGGACCATCTGGGTGTGGAAAATCAACTCTAATGCTTATGGTTGCTGGATTATTAGATTCAACAAGTGGAAAAGTAGAATTTGAAAACAAACTTGTAAATGGACCAAAGACAGATATTGGAATAATGTTTCAAGATAATACCCTAGTTCCTTGGCGAACTGTTAAAGGTAATATTGAACTACAACTAGAGTTAAGAGGGCTTAATCTAAAAGATTATCAAGAACAAATTAATAATATTTTAAAGTCTGTAAATTTAGATGATTTTGCAGATAGATTTCCAAATGAATTATCAGGAGGTATGCAGCAACGAGCTGCTTTTTGTCAAGCAATGATACATGATCCAAAAATAATTTTACTAGATGAACCTTTGGGTAAGTTAGATGCAATGACTAGAGAAAAAATTAGAGCAGATTTTCAAAAATTATGGATGGTTAAAAAACCAACAGTTATATTTGTCACTCATTCTATTGAGGAAGCAGTGCAGCTATCTAATAGAGTCATTTTGATTACACCAAGACCAGGTAAAATTGATAGAGAAATAAAAATAGACCTTCCATATCCAAGAGATTTAAAAGTTAAAAGATCACCTAAATTTGCTGAATACGTGAATTCAATACAGGAAGTTTTCCATAAATATGGAGTAATTTAGAGAGCAATACTAAAGATGAAAAAATTTATTAAATGGATAGCTAGTGGATGGATGTTAATTTTATTTTTTATAGGCTTTTTCTTATTTTGGGAATATTCTATACCTCTATTTGATATACCAAGGTATATTTTACCATCTCCATCAGAAATTGTTTTAAAAGGCTCTGCTGATCTAGATAAACTAATTTATTATACAGGTGTAACTGCTCTAGAGACTGTACTTGGCTATATTATTGCTTTAATTTTAGGCGTAGGTTTTGGAATAGCTATTTCTTTTTCATCTATATTAAGAAGAACTTTATATCCTTTTTTTGTAAGTATTGAGATGACACCCAAAATAGCCTTTGCTCCACTATTCATATCTTGGTTTGGCTTCGGGTTAATGCCTAAAGTAATTATTGTAGTCTTAGTTTGTTTCTTTCCGATAGTATTAAATGCAATTTTAGCATTTAATTCTTTAAGCAATGAACTAACTCTATTTTATCAATCTACTGGCGCAAGTAGATTGAAAACATTTTTTTCAATTCGTTTGCCAGCTGCTTTACCTCAATGTTTTGTTGGTTTTAAATACGCAGCAATTAATGCAACAGTGGGAGCAACAATAGCAGAATTTATTGGATCAGATAAAGGACTTGGTTTTTATATCTCTATAGTAACAGGAAATATGAGACCAGATTTAGCTTTCGCAGGAATATTTTTTTTAACAGTTCTAGGCTTAACAATATTTGGTTTTGTTACAATGATGGAAAAAATATTAATACCTTGGCATATATCAATGAAAAGAATTAATAAATAGGGGAACATATTATGGATTATGAAAATTTAAAAGAAAGACTAGAAGGTTGTTATGTAACAGTTCCAACTCCTTTTAAAGATACAAAAAATTTACCTCTAAATTTTGATGCACTTAAAGATTATGTTGAGTTTTTATTGGGCAATGGTTTAAATAGTAAGAATTGTACATTACTTTTTGGTGGCGCTGCTGGTGATTTTTCAGCAATGAGCTTTGATGAAAGGTTATCTTTAGCTAAAGAAAGTGCGAAAATAGTCAATGGAAGAACTCCAATTGCTTTAGGCGGTCAAACAACGAATACTCAAGAATTAGAAAAACTTGCAAATGTAGCTAAAGATTTTGGATATGATTTCCTTCAAGTTTCATGTCCTTTTTATTTCAAACATACTGAAGATGATTTTATTGAATATGTGAGAGCAGCATCAAGAGCAGCTGATGGTGGACCAGGTATCATTTTATATAATACTTTTTGGACTTCAACTAGTGTTTCAAATCAACTTATTGAAAAAATTAAAGATCTTCCAAATATCGTTGGATTAAAATGGGCAACACCACGAACTGATGCAATGGAATTTGAAGATGTGACTTCAACTTATTCTAGTAGATTTACAATAATTGATAATAATTTATTTTTTCCTTACTCAGCAATGAAGTCATTAAATGCAAAAGCCTTTGAAGTTCACATGTGTAATTTTTGGCCAGAGTGGGGAGCAAAATTAATTAATGAAGTGAATCAAAAAAATTTTGAGGAAATTGCTAGAATGATGGTTGAAGAAGCTATGCCTTTTTATAAATTGTGGGTAGAAATAGAAACTAACTTTACCTCCGGTGATGGATATTTAGATAAACTTTGTATGGAGTTAGTAGGTCTTCCTTCAAGCAGATGTAGACCACCAACAAGGGATATGCGTGAAAAATATAGACAAAAAACACTAGATTACATGAAGAAAATTAAAGTACCTCATTTAAAGTCTTAATGAGTAAAATTGAAAATATAAGAACAATTTTATTAAGTGCAGAATATGGTGATGAGAAACATCCAGAAATTTTAGAATGTTTTCCAAATGGACCTAAAAGAACCATTGGACTAGTTGAGGTAACATTAGAAAATGGTGTAAAAGGATACGGTGAAGGTTATTTAGGTGTTTTCGCGCCAAAAGTTTTTAAGACAATTGTTGAACTTTGTGCACCTTATATTGTTGGCAAAGATGGTTTTGATATTTTAAGAAGATATAAAGATTTATGTAGTGTTTGTGATTATTGGTCATTACAAGGAGCGGCAAGACACACTACAAGTGCAATTGAAACAGCCTTAGTTGATGCAAAATCCAAAACTCAAAAATGTCCTGCGTATAAATTATTTGGAAAAAGTTTAAAAGAAAACATAGAAGTTTACGGGAGTGGAGGAATTTGTGACACAAAAGAACATTTTATAGAGGAGTTAGAACTTTTAAAGAATTTAGGAATAAAAAAATATAAAATTAGAGCAGTTCCAAGTGATGTTAATAGAACCGCATGGATACTTAATGAAGCTAGAAAATATGATGTTGATGTTGGTATTGACATGTGTCAAAATCTTGCTGATCCACCAATAAATTCAAATGATGTAATAAGCTATATTAATAATGTAAAAAATATTTCTAGAGAAAAAATTTTATTTTTAGAAGAAGCTGTTGGACCAATGGATATTAAGGGGTTTAAAAAACTGAAAGAAACTCTCGACATAGATATTTGTGGAGGTGAAGTAATAACTACTCCACTAGAAATGATACAAAGAATAAATTTGGATATTTACAACTTTGTTCAACCAGATGCCTCAGTTATTGGAGGAATGCATGCAGTGAAAGAAGTTTTCGAGCATGCAAAAACAAAAAAAATAATACCTGTTGTACATGCTTGGGGTGGACCTGTAGCAATTATGGCAAATTATCATGTTGCATTTGGATGTAATGGTAATTTAGTTGAATTTCCCATGATACCATTCAAACTTGAACCGATAATGTTTGGAGATCAAAGAGTTATTAAAGAGGGAAAACTTTTAAGACCCGAAAATTCAGGAATTGGCATTACAATGAATGATAAAATTGAAAAAGATTTTTCATTTGATGAAAAGGCGGTTTATTCGTGTGTTGTGGTTGATAGAGGGCAACCAAATGATGATTATTGGAAGGAATAATTAAAAAATTATCATGAAAGAATTTAATTCTTCTTAAATGATAATTAAATAGAAAACTATGAATATTTATATAGCATGTGAGTTAGAAAAATTTGAAAGAAAAATTCTTAAAGACAATTTAAAAAAACATAATTTATATTTTTCTAATTTAAAATTTAAAAAAATAGCTGATAATAATTTTCTTAAATGTGACATTGTATTTGGAAATATTCCGTCAAACTGGATAAAGCAAAGTAGCAAAATTAAGTGGATACAGTTAGAATCAACAGGGTTTGGAGAATATTCCAGTGTTAAAAAAAATTTTTTAAATAAAAATGTAATTATTACAAATCTTAAAAGTTTTTTTGCTAGTCAAGTAGCTCAAACAACATTAGCTGGAATTTTTTCTTTTTATAGGGGTCTTGATACATTTACTCTATTAAAAAACAAAAAAAAATGGATAGGTGATCCTTTGAGAGCTAAGTTAGAAATTTTAAACAACAAAAGCGTTTTATTTTTTGGTAAAGGGTCAATAAATAAAGAAATATCCAAATATCTAAAAGTTTTTAATTGTCAATATTCATTTGTTAACTCAAAATCAAAAAAAAATTTGTTTATTAAGAAATTAAAAAGAGCAGAATTAGTTATCTGTGCATTACCTGGCGTAGCAAAAACTAAAATGCTTTTTAATAAAAGGATGATTGGTTATTTATCAAAGGAAACTATTTTAGCTAATGTTGGTAGAGGAAATTTAATAGATGAAAAATATCTTATAAAAAAACTTAAAAGTAATCTTTTGAAAGGAGCTATTTTAGATGTTACAGCTGAAGAACCATTAAAAAAAAACAATCCATTATGGTCTTGTCCGAACCTAATACTTACACAACACACTGGAGGTGGATATAAAGACGAGATGGTGGATAAGGTTAACTTTTTTTTAGACAATTTTCAAAAATATATAAAAAGAAATAAAGTTTTAAATAGAATTAATCCTTCAAAGGGTTATTAAATTCATCTTTATTAATTGAATGAAAAAAAATTATTTGTTAAAGTATTTAATTATTAATAATCAACAAAGGTTAAATCATTAAATGTACGAAAAATTTGGGCAGTTTATTGAGGGTAAATGGTCACCCTCAAAGAATAAAGAAACTTATGAAGTAATTAACCCAGCCACAGAAGAAGTTTTAGGTGATGCATCAAAAGCTACTTCTGAGGATGTTGATAACGCATTAAAGTCTGCTCAAAAAGGATTAGAGGTTTGGAAAAAAACAACACCATGGAACAGATCATATATTTTGAGAAAAATAGCAGATCGTATGAGAGAAAAAAAAGATGTGTTAGCTAAATGGATGACATTAGAAAATGGAAAACCTTTAGCAGAGGGTATTGGGGAAACAAATGGAGCAGCTGATATTTTTGAATGGAATGCTGAAGAAACAAAAAGAATTTTTGGTCAAACTATAGAAAGCAGGTTTGAAGAAACAAGAGTACACGTTTATTACCAGCCAGTTGGAGTTGTTGCAGCTTTATCACCATGGAATTTTCCACTTGTTTTAGCTGCTAGAAAGATTTCAACAGCACTTGCAGCTGGCTGTTCAGTAATCATTAAACCAGATACTATTACACCTGGTGTGGTAATGGAATTAGTTGATATTTGTAGAGAATGTGGTGTTCCTCCTGGAGCAGTAAATCTCTTATCAGGTGATCCGCCAAGTATAGCCTCTCAATTAATTCAATCTGATATCATCAAAAAAATTTCAATTACAGGCTCAGTCAGAGTTGGTAAATTAATTCTAAAACAAGCTGCAGACAAGGTTCAAAGAGTGACAATGGAATTAAGTGGTCATTCACCTTTTATTGTTTTTGATGATGCTGATGTAAAAAAAGCAACTGATATGGCAATTGCTGCTAAATTTAGAAATAATGGACAAGTATGTATTTCACCTAATAGATTTTATATTCATGAAAATAAGAAAAATGAATTTATAGATTTATTCGTAGAGAAAACAAAACAATTAAAAATTGGCAATGGTATGGATCCTGATACTCAATTAGGTCCATTAACAACTCAAAAAAGATTAAATGAAGTTGAGGCATTAGTTGAAAAAACTAAACAAGAAGGAGCAAAAGTTTTGTTGGGTGGAAAAAGACCAGCTGGTTTTAATAAAGGATTTTTTTATGAACCAACAATTTTTGATGATGTAAAAGATGATTTCACCATAATGAAAGAAGAACCTTTTGGACCTTTAGTTCCCATGTTATCTTTTAAATCTTTTGATGAAGTAATTGAAAGAGCCAATGATCACGAACTAGGATTGTGTAGCTATGTTTGTACAAATTCAATGGAAACAGCTCATTTAGCATCTGAACAACTAGAGACTGGATCTGTTGCTGTTAATACAGGCTTTGTTGCAATTGCCGAAGCACCTTTTGGAGGAATTAAACAAAGTGGATATGGAAGAGAAGGTGGGTCTATGGCAATAAAAGATTATCTGAATGTTAAATACACTCATTTAGGAATAAAAGGGTAATTATTCAATTATTTTAAAATCAGATTTATATTTATCAGTAAGCCTTAAACCTAAACCTGGAACATTATCATCTAAATCAATAAAACCTTTTGTAGGAGAAGGATCACCTTCAAAAATATAATAGAATAATTCATTACCTATTTCTACGTCATGAACAGGAAAGTATTCTGATATAGGACAATTTACATTTGCCATGGTTAAATGATAGTTATGCATTTGCCCAGCATGCGGAACAACAGGAACTTGATAAGCTTCAGCTAATGCATTAATTTTTTGAGCTGCAGTTATACCTCCAACTCTATTAGTGTCATATTGGATATAGCTGATAGCTTTTAAATCTAACAATTGTTTGAAACCAAACAAACTAAATTCATGCTCTCCACCAGATATTGGTATCATATTCATATTATTCAGTTCTGCATAACCATGAATATCGTCTGCAATCACAGGTTCCTCTAACCATCTTGGATTAAATTTCATTAATTTTGGTATCATTCTTTTTGAGTAATCTAAATTCCAACCCATGTAGCACTCAAGCATTAAATCAGCATCCTCACCAATAACTTCTCTTACTGCTTCAACTAATTTAATATTATTTTTCATGCCCTCTGGACCATCTTTAGGTCCCCAACCAAATCGCATTTTGTACATATTGAAACCTTGATTTTTATAAATTTCAGCTTCTTTTTGTAATTCTTTTAGTGGCTGGCTGTATAGTTTTGATGCATAAACAGGAATTTTCTCTTTAGTTCTTCCACCCAATAATTTGAAAACAGGTTTTTTAGAAATTTTTCCAATAATATCCCAAAGAGCTATATCAATAGCTGATATTGCTGTCATGCCGACACCTTTTCTGCCCCATGCCAAAGTTCTTCTATACATCTTTTCCCAAATATAAGCATAATCAAATGGATCTTCTCCAATTACGAGGGGTTTCAAATATGTATCAATTGTTTTTTTTGTTACTTGAGGAGCTAAGGCTGCATTACCTATACCAATCACACCATCATCAGTTTCAATTTCACAAACTAACCATTCATGAAATCTAAAAGATCCCATCGCATCTGATTTTTCGTAAAGTACATCAGAAGCATTCGTACAAAAATTATTTTGTGGTGGAACTGTTTTTCCTGTCCATTGATATACAGAAGTTTTAATATTTTTAATTTTGCTCATTTAATTTATTTTCAGCCATTGTTAATGCAATTTTAAATGAATTCAAAGTAGGTTCTAAATTAGCTTTGTTTTTACCAGCAATATCAAAGGCTGTACCATGAGCAGGAGTTGTTATGGGTACAGGCAAACCACCTTGAACAGTAACACCTCTGTCAAAACCAAAGGCTTTCAGACCTGATTGCAAGGCATCATGGTACATACCAACAATACAATCATGATTTTTATTTTTATAAGCAGTTATAAATGATGTATCACAAGGTAAAGGACCATCTGCATTAATACCAAGTTTTTTAGCCTCTTCAATTGCTGGAATAATTTCATCCTTTTCCTCTGTCCCAAACTCAGCGTGAGGATTAAGAGCTTGTACGGCAACTCTTGGACTTTTAATACCATTCAATTTCATTGCCTCATTAATCAACTTAATCGGTTGCATGATTTTTTCTTTTTTAACATGATCAGCAACTTCTTTAATTGGAATATGGGATGTAACTCTAGCTGTCCAAAAATTATCAATTACATTAAATTCACAAAAAAAATTTTTTACATCTAGCTTTTCAGCCATTAAATGTAATTCATCTGAATATCTATTACCTCCAAGCTTCATGCTTGTTTTATTGAATGGGCCAAAATTAATCGCATGAACTTTATTTTCTTTGGCAAGTTCTAATGCTAAATTTAATGCAGATAATACACTTTCACCAGATTCTTTAGAACACTCAGATAATTTATAATCATGGTTTTTACCTTTAGAGATATCTAAAAAATATTTATTTCCATTTTGAAATTCAATTTGGTTAAAATCTTCTACAAATTTGAAGTCATGTTTGTTACCAGAAATTTTATTACCTTGTTCTAGTATATTTTTTTCACCTATAACAACTATGTTGGCTTTGTTTGTGATTTCCTCTGTTAATAATTTTGAAATTAATTCAGGTCCAATACCAGAAGGGTCGCCTAAGAGTAAGGCCATATTAATTTTATTTTGGGGCATTTTTTTCTTTACGCTTTGTATCAGATTATGTTTATATAATTAATTATAAATTAACTAAAGAGGGAAATAATGAAAAAGAGTTTTAAACTATTTTTAGCTGCTGCAGTTTTAGTAACTGAATTTTTCGTTGTTGCACTTCCATTAATGATCACTTCTGCAAAAGCAGATGGTCATCCAATTCAAGCAATTACTCACGCTGGTTTTGGGGGTGGTACAGATGTAACTACTAGAATGATGTTATTAAGAACTAGAAGGTATCTAAAACAAGACATGCAATTAGTTAACAAAAAAGGTGGTGGTGGAGCTGCGTCTATGGATTACATGATGACGTTACCAGCTGACGGCCAACACACATTAACTTGGACTACTGGTCATGCTGTATCAATGGCTTTAGGTAAAACTAAAGTTAAATTAAGTGATATGCAGCCATTAGCTAGAGGAACAGACGATCCTCAGTTATTTGTTGTTAATTGTAAAAATGACATAAAAGATGCTAAGAAATTTATTAGCGCTCAAAAATCAAAATCACTTAAATATGGTACAACTCATGTAGGTGGAATTGATGATGTTAGTGCGATTGCATTTACAAAAAAAGGAAAACTAACAGATCCAACAATCGTTCCTTATAAAGGTGTAGGACCTATTAAAACTAACCTTATCAAAGGAGATATTGATGTAGGTGTTTTAAACTTAGGTGAAGCTGTAACTGAGATAGAAGATGGCACATTATGTGTATCAGTTGTTCTAGCTAGTAACAGAATGGAAAAATTAAGCAATGTTCCTACTGCAACTGAATTAGGAATTCCTGTTGTCCTTTCAACTGTAAGAGGTTTTGTAACAAGAAAAGGTGTTCCTGCAGATAGAAAGAAACAATTAGAGGATGCAATGATAAAAGCTATGGAACACAAATATTTCCAAAGTTTTTTAACAGACATTGGTCTTGATTCAACTAGTGTAGTTGGAGCTGATGAGTGGGGCAAGCAAATGGAAGTTATGCTTGCTGAAATGACTGCTCAGCTAAAAGCTTTAGGTTACATTAATTAATTTAAAGAAAGTACATTCTTTAAATAATGAACAATGTACGAAATAAAAAAAGGGCAAACAAAAGTTTGCCCTTTTTTTTTAAAGATGAATTTAAAGTATTTTTTGTAATAATTGTTGTTTCTACCATTTTACTTATATCAACATTCTCATTTGATACTGTTCCACCAATTCTAAATCGAGGAATTCAACCAGCTACATTCCCAAAAGGTTTATTAGTTTTAATAATAGTACTAACTATATTAATATATTACTTGTCTTTCAAAAAACCTTGGAAAAAAGAAAAAGAATTACCAAAAAATTTTTTTTTAACACTTTTAAGTTTTATTTTTTTTATCATTATTTCAAAGACATTAGATTTTTTTCTAGCAATTTCTGTTTTATCAGTTTTTGTTTCTTATAATTGGGGTGAAAAAAGATTTTTTTATTTATTATTAGTAGGGATTATCTTTCCCTTTATTGTATTTGTATTTTTTGAAATGATTTTAGGATTAAGATTTCCTCCAGGAATAATTACAAACCTTTATTACTATTAGTATGGATAATCTTTTATTAATGATGGCACCTTTGTTTAGTTCCAAATTATTATTGGTCTTATTGTTTGGAACTTTATTTGGGTTAATACTTGGGGTGTTACCTGGACTAGGCCCAACAACTGGAGGGGCATTGATCTTACCATTTACAATGACCTTAGATCCATTATCAGCAATAGTTTTGTTAACATCTATTTATTGTGCAGGAACTTATGGAGGAGCAATCACCGCAGTATTAATTAATACACCAGGAACTCCTGCAGCTGCCGCAACATGTTTAGACGGATATCCTTTAGCTCAAAAGGGTGAAGCTGGACGTGCTTTAGGTATGGCAACTGTCTCTAGTACTGTAGGAGGGATATTTAGTGTAGTAATTTTAGTATTTTTTGCGCCTATATTAGCAAAACTTGCTTATGAGTTTGGTCAACCTGAGTATTTTGCATTAGCTATATTTGGATTAACTATGCTGGCTTCTATTGGCGAGGGTAGTCCAATTAAAAATTTAATTGCTGCAGCATTTGGAATTTTAATTTCTACAATTGGTAAAGATTTTATGACTTCTATAGATAGATTTACTTATGGAATTAATGAACTTTCAGTAGGTATTGGGTTTATTCCTGTTGTAGTAGGTCTATTTGCGATTAGTGAAATGTTAACTCAATCAACATTGTTACATCAAGTGTTTAAAAGAGTAGCTTTAAAAGCTGTAAAATTACCTTCTAAAGAAGATTATAAAAAAACCTGGAAAACAATATTAAGATCCTCAGGCATTGGATCATTTATTGGAGTTCTACCCGCAGAAGGAGGAACAGTTGCATCCTTGATTGGTTATTCTGAGGCTAAAAGATTTTCTAAAAACCCCGAAGAATTTGGGAAGGGATCAATAGAGGGAATTGCAGGTGCTGAAGCTGCAAATAATGCTGCAACAGGTGGAGCTATGGTGCCAACACTTGCACTTGGAATTCCTGGTAGTGCGACAACAGCTGTAATTTTAACAGGACTAATTATTCACGGTGTAAGACCAGGTCCTGATTTATTTAGAGAGCAACCAGATTTTCTATATGGAATTTTTGGAGCAATGTTAATTGCAAATATACTTTTTTTTATATTTGGTTTTTTTGGTGCAAAAATATTTGCCAGAATTACCTTGGTGCCCAATAAAATTTTATGGCCAATGATTTTTACAGTTTCAGTGTGTGGGACATATTCTTTAAGTCAATCAATACTTGACGTATGGATAATGTTATTTTTTGGTGTCCTTGGTTTTTTTATGAGAAGATTTGGTTTTTCTGTAGTGCCTGTAATTATTGGATTAATATTAGGAGAATTAGTCGAAGGAACTCTGAGACAGTCATTGGTAATATTTGATGGGAACTGGTTAATGTTTTTTACAAGACCTATCGTAGTAACTTTTTTTATTTTATCTTTCATTGCTCTTATTTTTCCTTTATTAAAGAAAAAAAAATAATATGAATAATTTTGATTTAAAAGATAGAGTAGCAATAATCACGGGTGGAGCCCAAGGATTTGGTTTTGCAATATCAAAAAGGATTATTCAATCAGGTGGAAAAGTTGTTATTTGGGATATTGATGAAATTGCAATTAAGTCTGCTTTAGACGAAGTAAACTCCAAAAATTTAAGTTTTAAAAAAATAGATGTCACAAATTTTGCTGAAATTGAAAAGGCATTATTGGAAACCGAAAAAGAACTTGGTAAAATAGATATTTTTGTAAATAACGCAGGAATAACAGGCATGAATGCAAAAGTTTGGGATTATCCTTTAGATGAATGGAAAAAAGTGATTGAACTTGATTTAAATTCCACATTCTATTGTTGTAAAGCAGTTGTCCCTCACATGATTAAAAATAATTATGGAAGAATAGTTAATATTGCATCTATTGCTGGTAAAGAGGGAAATCCTAATGCAAGTGCATATAGTACTGCGAAAGCAGGAGTTATTGGCTTTACAAAATCATTAGGAAAAGAATTGGCTGATAAAAATATTGCTGTCAATTGCGTAACCCCAGCTGCAGCAAAAACAAGAATTTTTGATCAAATGACCCAAGAACATATTGATTATATGCTATCAAAAATACCAAGAAATCGGTTTGCTAAAGTTGATGAATTAGCATCCTTAGTTTGTTGGTTATCATGTGAAGAAAATTCTTTTACAACATCGGCAGTTTTTGACCTAAGTGGTGGAAGAGCAACTTATTAATAGGAGTAAATATGAAATTATGTAGAATAGGAAATGTTGGAGAAGAAAAACCTGCAATAATAGATGAAGAAAATAATTTTAGAGATTTATCTTCTTTAATAAACGATTTTAATCCAGATACATTAAATTTTAGCACTATAGATAAAATCCAAAAATCAGATATTTCAAGTTTACCAAAATTAGATTCAAATTCCAGAATTGGTGCTTGCATTTCAAAACCATCAAAATTTATAGGTATAGGATTAAATTTTAAAGATCACGCAGAGGAAGTAAATTTACCTATTCCACAAGAACCAATTATTTTTTCAAAGTTTACAAGTTGTGTTACTGGACCTAATGATCCTATTATTGTTCCAAAAAATTCAAATCATACTGATTGGGAAGTAGAGTTAGGTTTTGTAATCGGTAAAAAAGCTATTAATGTTAGTATTGATAAAGCAATGGATCATGTATTAGGTTTCTTTTTAGTAAATGATGTTAGTGAGAGAAACTTTCAAAAAACAAAGGCCTTACTTGGGACAAAGGAAAAGGATTCGATACTTTTGGTCCAATAGGCCCTTATATAGTTACAAAAGATGAATTACCAGATTATCAAAATTTAAATATGTTTTTAGATGTTAATGGTAAAAGAATGCAAACAGGCAATACTAAAAAAATGATTTTTGATATTAAAACCTTAGTCTCTTATATGAGTTCATGTATGAGTTTACATCCAGGTGATATATGTTGTACTGGAACACCACCAGGTGTAGCGGAAAATATGTCACCCCCACCTTATTTAAAAGGAGGTGAAGAGGTTATCCTTGGAATAGATAAATTAGGTGAGCAAAAACATTCTATTATACCTTTTAAAGATTAAGGTTCTTACATAATTATTATTAAAGTATTAATTCTTTAACTATTTTTGTGACAGGCTGTAGAAAATTTCATTTTTAAATATAAAAAAATAGATGAAATGATCTAAAAAGTAGTTAATTTGACAATAAATAAAGCAAACTTATTACTAAATAAAATTATAAAGTATGCAAAAAAGAGATCTTTATTATGAAAGAATACCTACAAAACTCCTTAGAGAGAATGTTAGATATCTGGGTAATATACTTGGAAAAGTTTTAAAAGATCAAGAAGGTGATAAATTTTTTGAATTAGTAGAAAAAATAAGAAAACTTTCTAAGGCAAATAAAACAAACTTAAACAGCAAACATTCATACCGAAAAATTATTCGTACTATCAAAGGTTTAAATTCAAAAAATACCTTTAAGTTAACTAGAGCATTTTCACATTTTATGAATTTAATAAATTTAGCAGAATCAATTGATGCATCTAGAAGCCTAAATGAATATGAAAATAATAAAAAAAAAATCAATAATAGTAATTTATTTATAGAAGAAATTTTTGAAGATCTTTTTAACAATAAGAATATTTCAGATAGCAAAATATATAATCATGCAAAAAACCTAAATATTGGTATTGTATTAACAGCACATCCAACCGAAGTAAAAAGACGAACGTTAATTCAAAAATATCATAAAATTACTGAAATACTTGAGCAAAGAGATCTTTTAAAAAATTATCCCTCTAAACTTAAATTGTTAGATAAAAAACTTTTTGATGAGTTTACAATTATTTGGAACACAGATGATTTAAAAAGAGTAAAACCATCTCCATTTGATGAAGCTAGATGGGGCTTAGCAATTATTGAGGATAGCTTATGGGATACAATTCCAAAGGTTTATAGAAGATTGAATTCTATATTTGTTCAAAATATGGATAAAGGATTACCTAAAAATTTTAACCCTATTGAGTTTGGTTCATGGATGGGTGGAGATAGAGATGGCAACCCTAATGTTACTGCTAAAGTAACAAAAGAGGTAATTTTACTTTCAAGATGGGAGGCAGCAAAATTATACGAAAAAACTTTAACTAAAATAATTAGATCGTATTCAATGGAAAAATGCTCAAAACAAATTTTAAAGAAAACTGGTAAGTCATATGAGCCCTATAGAGTTTTTTTAAGACCATTAAGAGATAAAATGAGAACAACGCATAGAATGATTGAGCAACATTTGGTAAATAAAAAACCTTTAGATCAAAAAAAATTACTTAATTCTAAAGAAGAAATTTTAAAACCTTTAAGAGTTGTTAGACAATCTTTAGAACAAAATAATAATGAAAATTTAGCTAGTGGAGAGTTATTAGATTTAATGAGAAGAGCAAAATGTTTTGGAATTAATCTAGCTAAATTAGATATTAGACAAGAGTCGTCAAGACATTCCCAGTTAATAAGTGAATTTGTGAAAAAAAAATATAATAAAGATTATTTAAAATTTTCTGAAATTGAAAAAATTAATTTTTTAAAATCAAAATTAAATTCACCTAAAAATGTGATTAATAAATTCAAATTTAAAAATAGAGAAAATAGTGAAGTTTGGTCAACTTTTAATATTCTAGCTAAAGAACCAACAGAATGTCTTGGCGCCTATGTTATTTCAATGACATCTGCAGCATCTGACATTTTATCAGTGTCCTTTTTACAAAAAGAGGCAAAAATTATGAATAAGCTTAGAGTTGTTCCTTTATTTGAAACTTTAGATGATTTAATAAATGCAAAATCTATTATGGAGAGCTTGTTCTCTCATAAATGGTATAGAAAATTAATAAATCATAAACAAGAAGTAATGATTGGTTATTCAGACTCAAGTAAAGATGCAGGTAAAATTTGTGCTAGCTGGCACCAATATAAAGCGCAAGAAGAGATAGTTAAACTTGGAAAAAAATTTAATATTGAAATCACTTTCTTCCATGGTAGAGGAGGTTCAGCAGGAAGAGGAGGAGGACCTATTCAGGCAACAATGAGATCATTACCACCCAATTCAGTTAATGGAAGAATTAGGATTACAGACCAAGGAGAAGTTATTCAACAAAAATATGGTTATGAGCCTTTGGCAAAATATAATCTTTGTAGTTATATAGGAGCAGTATCAGAAGCATCTTTAAACCCACCACCACAACCGAAAGATTCTTGGAGAGCGTTAATTGAAAAAATGGCAGAAATTTCAAAAAGTTCTTATAGAAAAAATATTAATCAAAGTTCTGATTTTATAAAATATTTTAAAACAGTAACTCCACATGTTTCACTAGGGAAATTGTCTATAGGGTCTAGGCCATCAAAAAGAAAAAATGTAGATAATATCCAAAGCTTAAGAGCTATACCTTGGATTTTTGCATGGACGCAAATTAGATTGATGCTACCAGCATGGTTGGGAAGTGCTGAAGCTTTAAGGTATGCAAATATCAAAGAATTTAGAAAAACATTATATGATATGGAGAGAAATTGGCCTTTTTTCAATTCAATGCTTGATATATTAGACATGGTCATTTCAAAAGTTGATCCTGATGTCTCAAAAATTTATGAAGAATATCTTGCAGATGAAAAATTAAAAAGAGTGGGAAAAAGATTAAGATTTCAATTTGATGTAATAAAAAAACTCAATAAGGAAATAACACCTAATGAAATTATTAAATCAAGAAAGCAATTTAGAACATCTGTAATAGTCAGAAATATTTATTCTGAGGTATTAAATATTATTCAACCAATTGTGATTAAAAAAATTAAAACAAGTAGAAATAAAGTTGATAAAAAATATTTAAATGATGCTTTATTAACATCAATCGCAGGTATTTCGGCAGCGATGAAGAATACTGGATAGATGATAGAGTTACTCATTGCATTTGCAGCAGGATTAATAAGTTTCTTGTCTCCATGTGTTCTACCATTGATACCAGGTTATATTTCTTATATATCAGGTAGTTCTTTGAACGAGCTGGTAAACCAAAAAAATGTAAATTTGATACCAACGTTTTTATTTACAGTTGGGTTTTCAATTATTTTTGTTATTTTTGGAGCAGCTTCTACTTTTTTAGGTCAAGTATTATTACAAAATTCAAATGAACTCAGAATTTTTGCAGGTATAGTTATAATAGTTTTATCACTTCATATTATTGGCGTTATTAATATTAAATTTTTAAGTTTCGAAAAAAGAATTCATACTAATTCGAATAATAATTTTTATAGTCCGATTTTAATTGGTATGGCTTTTGCATTTGGTTGGACGCCTTGCATTGGACCTATTTTAGGTTCAATTTTAGTTTTAGCTGCTACCGAGGAAAGTATTAACAAGGGTGTCTTACTTTTAATCTTTTATTCTTTAGGACTTGCAATACCATTTATATTATCAGGCTATTTAATACAAAAGTTTTTGATATTTTCTAAAAATTTTAAAAAGAATATAAATTTAGTATCAAAAATTGGTGGAATTATTCTTTTAGTTACTGGTATATTAATTTTAACTAATCAATTACAAACTTTGGGATATTATTTATTAAATATTTTCCCTTTTTTGCAAAAATTTGGATAAGATAAATTATGAAAATCTATCAAATAGACTCTAGTGCAAGAAAAAAAGGTTCAACCTCAAGGTCATTAGCAAAAAAATTAATTAAAAAAATTAAAGAACCAGGAGATAAAGTCATTTATAGAGATTTAGATGATGAGATGGTTTTTGTAAGTGGATTAACAGAGTCAGGAATGAAGATTGCAAAGAAAGATCAAACAAAAGAGCATAAAAAAATGTTCAAATTATCTGACACACTTGTAAGAGAACTTAAAGAAAGTGATATTATTATTATATCAGCTCCAATTTATAACTACGGTCCACCTGCAACACTCAAGGCATGGTCAGATTTAGCCGCTAGAGTTGGAGAGACTTTTAGATTCAAGCCAAATGGACGAAGAGAAGGATTGTTAAAAAATAAACGTGCATATTTAGTTATTACATCTGGAGGAACAAAGCTTAATAGCAAGGAAGACTTTTTAACACCTTGGTTAAAATTTATATTGAATTTTTTTGGGATTAAAAAGATAGATGTAGTAAGTGCTGACCAAATGGCTTTAAATTACAAAAAATCTATTAAAGATGCAGAAGATCAAATAAAAAAATTAACATACTAATAAAATTATAATATTCTTATATTTGTTATATTTATTCTTATTTGCTATCATTAATCATGAAAAAAATTATTTTAATCCTTTTTAGTTTATTCTTTTTTACAAATAGCTATGCAGCATGTGACGACCCATTGACAGATGGAGTAGATTATTCAAATTGTAGATTTTCAGATGCACAAGATTTACAGGGAAGTTACTTACCTAATTCAAATCTATCTTTTGCAAGTTTTATCCAAGTAAATTTTGATAAAAGTATAATGATGAATTCTAATTTATCTTTTGGAACATTCCCAGAGTCCACGTTTGTAAGAGCAAATCTTTATGAAACAATTTCAATAGGTGCAAATTTTGAAAAAACTAATTTTAGTGGTTCCAATTTAACAAGAGTTGATTTTATGGGCGCAACTTTAATTGAGGCTAATTTTCAAAATTCAAACTTAATGGAAGCAAACTTTACTTCTTCAAATATCACTAATGCAAACTTTGAAGGAGCAAATTTAATTGGAGCAACCTGGACTAATGGCGAAACGTGTGGTCCAAATTCTATTGGTGTTTGTAATAAATAATAAATGAACACCTCCATAAAGACGGATGAAGTTATCTTTAATTTTTTTAAAGAAATTTGTGATGAAAAAGATGATGTTAAATGTCTTGAGATAGGTAAAAATTGGATAAATGCAATGGAGACAAACTTATCTAATATGGAAAAAAATTTGAATGGTGCTGATAAATTAAAATATAAAGATGATATTCAGAGTAATAAAGATCATTTGAATAGTTTAAAAAATAAAAATTCGTCAGAATGGCGAGAATACGCTACTCAATGTATGATTGAAATAATGAATCAAAAAACCTAATAGTTTAAATAATTAATAACAAAAATTATTTGATTAAGCTTTATTTAATCTTAAAAATATTATATCTAATTCAAAAAGGGGTGTCGTAACAGACTGAGATTAAACCCTAAGAACCTGTCCGGTAATTCAGAAAGGGAGAATAATGGATAAAACATACTTTATAAGTCAATCAACATCATTATCATTTGTAATAATTATTAGTTTATTATTTGCAATTTTAGGTCTTTATCATTCTAAAAAGTTTAAAGGTATAAATAATTATCTAACCGCAAATAGAAACATAGGTTTATTTTCTTTAACCACAAGTTTAGTTGCATCAGCTTTAGGTGCTTGGATATTATTTGGTCCAGCTTCTGCAGCGACATGGGGTGGGATAGGAGCAGTTATCGGTTATGCACTAGGAACAGCTTTTCCAATGATTTTTTTAATTTATTTAGGAAAAAAAATTAGAAAAGATTTTCCAAAAGGATCATCTTTAATTGAATTTATGAGAAAAAAGTTTGGAAAAAGTCTATTTAAATTAATTTTATTAATGACTATTTTTTATATGTTTATTTTTTTATGTGCAGAAGTAACCGCTGTTGCCGTTTTAATTAATTATATTTCTGGAACTGAACTTTGGATTACAGCAATTATTGTACTCCTAGCTACTTTAACTTATACTTTATATGGAGGATTAAGAGCCTCAATATTTACAGATAATATTCAGATGATTGTTATTGGTATACTTCTATTAATTTCTGTAACGTATATAATTTCTTTTACTGGCAGTGAGTTTTCTTTTGCTTATATAGAACAAAAAAATCCACAGTTATTAAGCAGATCTTACAGCCCAAATTATACTGCAGGTCTAACTTTTTTTATAGCAGTTGCGGCCACGAATTTGTTTCACCAAGGAAATTGGCAAAGAGTTTATGCTGCAAAAGATTATAAAACTCTAAAACAAGGTTTAATCATTTCTTTTTTAATTATTGTACCAATTGTTTTTTTTATGGGTTTTGCTGGAATGGTTTCATTTTCAATTGATTCTAGTACCAGACCTGATCTTGGTTTTTTTACATTATTATTAAGAGAACAAACTGAAATATTATCTCTAATAATTGTTACATTAGGCCTAGCTTTGACAATTTCAACTGTCGACACTTTAGTAAATGCTATTTCAAGCTTATTTGTTGTAGATGGTAAGGCAACATTTAATTTCAATAAAAAAACTGATTATCTAAAATTATCTAAATATTTTATTATCTTTTTATCTGTGATCACTTTTGTTGTTGCCTCAAAAGGATATGATATTTTGTATTTATTTTTACTAGCAGACTTGTTCTGTTGTGCCTTTGTTTTAACTGTTTTCTTAAGCTTCTATAACAAAAATATTAATGAAAAAACTGCATATATTTCAATTGTAGTAGGATTAATTGCTGGATTTTTAATGTTTCCATTTCCAGATTTTTCAAAAAGTTTATTAGTAGGAGTATTGTTACCTAAAGAAATTTTTACACCTTTAATATCACAATCATTATTATTCTGGTCTTTTTTAGTAGCAACTTTTTTACCAATGCTAATATTAAAGATTAGAAAAGTTTAATAATAATTATATATTTTTTTGAAGGGGTCGCTCTTTAAGCAAATGCCTAAAGAGCTCCCTTAATTTGCCTCTTTGGCTTTAAAATCCGTTTGGATTTTTATTTTTGTTTGTTTGAAATATGTGCTTTTTGTCAGCTAAGTGTCAGGTGGTGTAAGTTTTAACATAATAACCTCCTTTAAATAAGTTAATTATTTAAATTATAATTATCAATAAATTTATTTGCATTTTAAGCAAATAAATTTCTTGAATACAACCTAGTGCTTTAGTAGATTCTCGATAACTGATTTGTTCTAATCTTTACATTATCAAAAAATTTTTTTTAAGAATTTTTTTCTAATTTATTCAAGTTTACATAATTAATTTATATGTATAAGGTTTAATAATGAATTATTTATGTGCACTTAGAGATTTAGCAATTAGTCTAATAGTTTCTACTATAATCATTTATGCTTTAAACATTATAGCAGGATTTGCTGGAGCAGATTATACATTCACTAATGGTGAAGCTTTTATAATTTGGATTTTAATGGCAATACTAGTTAATAATTGCATGAAAAGATAATCATCTAATCTAAAATGAAAATAGCTTTTATTGGTACGGGACTTATGGGCTACCCAATGGCTTCAAATCTTCTTAAAAAAAAATTAAATTTAAAAGTTTTTAGCAGAACCATTGATAAGGCAAAACCATTAGAAAAACTTGGAGCATATATATCTAATTCTTTGGGGGAAGCTGTCAAAGATACTGATATTATTATTACAATGTTAACAGATGATGAAGCTGTTGAAAAAGTCTTAGGAGATAAAGAATTTTTAAATAATCTAAAACCATCATCTACAGTGATTGATATGTCATCAATCAAACCAAAAATTGCAATTCAATTTGGCAAAATATTAGAAGAAAAAAGAATTAATTTTTTGGATGCACCTGTCTCTGGTGGAACCATTGGTGCAGAAGATGGAAGTTTGGCCATAATGGTTGGTGGTGAACAAAAAACTTTTGATTATGCTTTTGATACTTTAAAAATCATGGGAAATCCTACTTTAGTAGGTCCAATTGGTAGTGGCCAAGTATCAAAACTTGCTAATCAAATCATTGTAGGAGTTACAATTGGAGCAGTAGCAGAAGCCATTACATTGTGTGAAAAAGCAGGTGTGGATGCAAATAAGTTTATTAAAGCATTGTCAGGCGGTTTTGCAGATGGGAAAATTCTCCAAAATCATGGAAAAAGAATGATAGATAAAGATTTTTCGCCTAAGGGTAAAGTGTCAACTCACTTAAAAGATATGAAAAATATTTTAGAATGTGCAGGTGATTTTGATACAAAACTACCAATTTCAAGTTTAATCAAAGAGATGTTTAATTCATTAGTAGAAAGAGGCAATGACAATGATGATCATAGCGCTTTATATAAAGAAATAGAAAATCAGAATAAAACTAAATAGAGTTATAAATTATATTTTCTCTTTAAATGTCTTAGCTTTCCTTCAGTGCTATCATAATCAATATAGCACCCTTGTAAAAATCTATTTCCTTCACTAGTTTTGTAAGCGGTTCTTCCATGAAGTAATCTGTAATTATCCATCATCATCAAATCTTTTTCCTCAAGTTTAAATTCAATTCTATATTTGTCTGAATTATACATTTCAGATAATTTTTTTCGTGCTCTATAATATAAATCTAATTTTTCTTTTTCTAATATTGGCACAAAATCTAATCTAGGACTAAACCTAATTTGTTTTAAAGATTTATCATCATTAAGTTTTATTAATTCAGACCAATCTTCTAAAACAACATCTTTATCAATGAATTTAAATTTAACCTTTACTTCAGATAAAATTTTATAAAAATCTGGATTTTCAGTTTTTAAATCTTCAGTAACAGTGTAACCATCTACTAATGTTGATAATCCACCCGATACTTCGCTTACTATACAATGGAGTAATTGAATACAAGGAACAGGATTACGGTAAGGATTATCAGTATGAGGTGCTAAAGCAAGTGAAGTGTAGGCTAAATCATTTGGATTTGGTTTTGATTTTACATCGAAATATTCCCCAAAATTAGTTCTTCTTACACTTCCAATTGAATTTGCAAATTTTACAATAAAATTATCTTCTGTTGGTATATTTTTAATTACTACAAAACCATATTTATAAAAAGACACTAGCAAGTCATGCATTTCTTTACTTTCAAAAAAATTATCTTGATATCTAAAGTTCTTAATATCTTTTAGAGTTGAGTCCCATTTTATTTTGGTAATTGGTTTAATTACAGTATCTTCGTTTGAAAATTCTTGAGCAATTTTATTAATCTCTATTTTTGAACTTACACCATCATTAAAATCTATTTCTAAAAATTTTTCATTAATATTTACTTTATTAATACTTATGTCATTATCTAATGATGTAGGATCAAATAGTCTTTGTTGAGTTCCTTTATCTAAAAATTCCTCTCCATTAACTCTTTCTCTTAGCCAGAAAGGATGTATTTCTTTTTTTAATGAACCGTTGTTAAAGTAAATTTTGTTTTCGTTGAGTTCGATTTTCATACTATTAATCTAAGAATTATTTAAAATTTAACTTTATTCAACATAAATAAAATAGTAAGAGTTTGATGTGGATCAGTTTAATTCAAAAAATTACCCTATTTATGCTAATTTTTTAAACAAGTTAGCAAAAGAACTAACAAGGTTTTATTATTCTAAATTAAACAAACCATTCAAAATCTCAAATAAACTGAAAGGAAAGGGGTACGATCCTGTAACAACGTCAGATAAGGCTTTTGAGAAATTTATAAGACTTAAAATAAAAAAGAAATTTCCGGACCATCAAGTTATTGGTGAGGAGTTTGGTCATAAAAAATCAAAAAGTGATTTTACTTGGATAATTGATCCAATCGATGGAACTAGATCATTTGTAATTGGTAACCCTACTTGGAGTAATTTGATTTCTCTAAATTACAAAGGAATTCCAATTTTAGGATTAGCAAATTTTCCAGTACTCAAAAAATATTACCTTAATTATTCGAATAAAATTGCTTATGTGGTTAATAATGGGATAAGAAAAAAAATTTCAGTTAATAAGAAAGCTGCATTTAAAAATGTAAAAGTTTCAGCTGCATTCCATGGTTGGTTGCCCTTAGATAAACAAAAAAAGATTCCTCAAATTTTAAAATTAATGCAATTTCCTTGTAGTGATGCTTTGAGTTATTCTCATCTTGCTGAAGGTAGAGTAGATATTGTAATTCAATGCTCTAATAAAATCTGGGACATACATCCACTGATACCAATAATAAAAGCTGCTGGAGGATATATTTCAACTTGGGATAATAGAGATGCTATTAATGCTGGAAATATTCTAGTGTCTTCAAATAAAATTATTCATAGTAAATTTTTAAAATTATTAAAACCAGTTTCAAAATGATACCAGCTAAAGCTCAGGAAATTTTAGATTTTTGGTTTAAGGAAACGCCGTCAGATAAAAGATTTAAAAAGGATGATGCATTTGATCAAATTATAAGAGATAGATTTTTAAATGATTATGAACTTGCAAGTCAAAATGAATACGATGATTGGCAAGATCAACCAATGAGTGCTCTAGCATTAGTTATTCTATTTGATCAGTTCTCTAGAAATATGTTTAGAGATGATAAAAAAGCTTTTGCGCAAGATCATAAAACAAGACTAATTGTAAATGATGCGGTTTATGCTGGTTATCTTGAAGCAATGAATGAAAGCCAAAGGTTCTTTATGATTTTACCTCTTATCCATAGTGAAGAGATAACAGATCATGATATGGCATATTATTTATTGAATAAATATTTAAGAGAACATGAAGGATATGTTCAGATTAAAAAATTTTGGCAAGATCACACCAAAGCTATACGTCAATTTCACAGATACCCTCATAGAAATAAAATTCTTGGAAGAGAGTCTACTGAAGAAGAAATCGCATTCTTAAATAGACCTAATTCATCTTGGTAATAAATGAATTTAAAATTTGTTTATAAAATTATTAATAACGATGAATTGCAAAAAGCTAAATTATCTGGAACTTATTCAGGATCCTCTAAAGATATTGAGGATGGCTATATTCATTTTTCAGGTCAAGATCAAGTTGAGGGTACTCTTCAAAAATATTACAAAGGACAGCAAAACTTAATATTGCTTAAAATAGAAACTTTAAATTTAGACCATTTAGTTTGGGAGCAAGCTTCAGATGGTAATTTTTTTCCGCATCTATATTCTTCACTTGATTTAGCTAATGTAGCTGATGAATATGAAATTATTTTAAAAGATGATGGAAGTCACAAATTACCAGATAGCTATTGATCTATTCTTTTGATGCAATTTTATTTACCAAGGGTCTCATCAAGGGAGCCATTGTAAAAGCTACAATTAAAGCAACCGGAAAAGCAAACATCCAAGAATAAAGCCATCTATCAATAAATCCATCTGAGAAACTTGTATTAACTGCTACAACAACTCCACTCATTATGACGCTCATTCCAAAAGACATAAAAATCATAAACAAAGGTTGTGCATATTTTTTTGAAATCATATTTAGTTGTCTCCCAATAAATTTACCATCAAAACACCAGCAATGATTAATGCTAAACCGATTAATGAATATAAATTTGGTATCTGATTAAATCTAAACACTCCAACGATTACAGTTGCAATAATTGTTAAACCTGCAAATGACGCATAAGTAATCCCCATTGGAATATTTTTCATTACCATTGAAAGGGTATACATGCACATAACAATTGTAATCCCTGTAATAATGCTTGGAAAAAGGAGAGTAAATCCTTCAGCACTTTTAGCAAAACTGTTTGAAGTTACCCCTAAAATTACTGCTAAAGCTAAAAATAAATATGAACTTATAAGACTCACAGTGTAACTTTAAATGAATTTTGTTGAAATATATAGAATTATTTAAGTGACCATTTGATTGCATCTTCCATTCGATCATCTCCCCAAAAAAGTTCATTTTTCACAACAAAAGATGGACTACCAAATATTTTATTTTCTCGTGCTGAATTTGTATTTTCAGAATATTTGTTTTGAATATCAGATGATTTTGACTCAGAAATAATTTCATCTTTATTAAGATTTAATTCCTCACAAACTTCATAAATACTTGGCTCTATTGCCGGTTCTTTACCTTCTTGAAACCATTTTTTATAAGTTAAAATAACAAATTTTTCTCCCCAACCTTTTTCTAAACCAAGAACTGCAATTTGATTAGCTAAATCAAATTCAGATAAAGGGTATGGAACAGGTGTTTTTGCAATAAAACCATATCCTTCTGCACGCCTTTCAATATCCCTCCACATATAATTAACTTTGTTCATCTTATCTTTTGGAAATGGGATATTGTTCATTTCCTTCATAATTGCTCTAACTGAAAATGGCTTCCAATTAAATTTAATTCGATGTTTTTTTTCAACTTCAAGTATTCTTGTGACAGATAGATAGGTGTAAGTACTTCCTATCGAGAAATAGAAGTCTATACCGCTCACTTATTTTGGTATTTTTGTAGCGCCTGTTTCAAGTGAAATCATTTTTCCATCTTGATATTTAAATACAGCCATTACTGCTTCAGTATTACCATCATTAAATGATACAAATGAGTGTTCAACTCCAATTTCATCATTTTCAAACAAAACTCTTATTTTATCTCTTTTAATATCACCACTCATGGCCCATTTGATAACATCTGCTTTACCTAAAACATTACCTGATGCGTGCATTGTAAATTTATAATCATCATGTAAAATTTCATTCATTGCCGCTTCATCTTTTGTTTCCATTGCAGCATTATATTTTGCTAATATTGACATATTTATTCTCCCCACATTCCATGGAACTCATAGACTACTGCTTCTTCATTTCCAACAACCCATCCGTCATGTCCGGGTTGAATTGAATATGCGTCTCCAGCTTTATAAGTTAATTCAGTTCCATCATTATGTCTTGCACAGACAGCGCCAGAAACAATTATACCGAGATGTGTTGCCTGACAACTATCACCACCGACTGTTGGTTTAATATCTTTTGACCACTGCCAACCAGGCTGCAAAGTAAGTTTCATTACCCTTTGATTTCCAACTTTTACTGCTTCAATTTTAGCGTTATTAAAATTGTTATTTACTTCATCCGCCTTATCAAATGTTTTTACTTCTACACCAGCCATTATTCCCCCCCTTAGTTATATTAAGTTATATTAAGCGTTATAATCCATTACATTATCTTCGCATTCAACAAAATTATGAGGTTCAAAAAAATCATTCATTTGGCCTAATTGTTTATTAATTGCATCTGGATCAGTGCCTTTCCACCAACAAAACATTTGAAGAGTTTCACCTGGAGTATTCCAAGTCATTTGACATTTAGCATTTTCTCCAGTCATTGACTTTACAATATCTTCCATTTTCATTGAGCCAACAAGTTCCATCATTTTAGCTTTCGCTTCTTTTGACTTAAATGTGTGTGTTACCATATAGTTTTTCATAGATTATCCTTCCTTCACTTTAGTTAAATCATAGATTGTGTAGCTACCAAGCACATCATCCATAATAGGTTTTGATACTTCGGTACCTTCAATAAATTTATGTAAAGCTGCTTCGTCAGTACAAAAGATTTTAAACATTACTGTGCTCTTATCGGGAGTTACAGAACCAATAGTTTTTTCTACAATTGCCACTTTTGATCTTTCAGCTAAACCTTCAGGAGATTGCATAAATCCCATAAACTTTTCAAATTTACCTTCTCCTTCTTTAAACTTAGCTACTACTAACATTTCTTTTTCCATTTTTTCTCCTTTATTAATAAAGCGTTTGTATAACTTTTTTAACTCTTTCTTTTCCATTAGGAATTAAGTTTTCTAAAAAAGTATGACAAGCGTCTGTTTTTTGCTTATTGTATTTAGAGCCATAATGCTTATCAACAGCTTTATTAACCCCTTCATCCCATTTAGTTTCAGCAATACCAATTTCTAAAGCGTAAGCTTTAAAAACTTTAACTGATGCCATTGATTTTTCTTTCATACTATATTCAAATGTCTCACCAGATGGTAAAAAGTAATTTGCCATGTAGATCCCACTGCAATCCCAAGCTTTTTCTTTATCTGAATCATTCATTCCTGCGAATGAATTTGTGACAAGTAATATTGAAATTATAATAAAATATATTTTTTTCATAATATTAATATTTGTATTCACCAGACATTTGGTTCATTGAAGTTGAAAATCCTGGTGCTTTAGATTTTAGATTTTGTCTACTTGAAAAACCAGAACCAGTAATATTTTCATACTTTCCAGTTCCTCTTATAATTTCAAATGTACCAGTTCCACCAACTCCACCAGTTCCTTCACCTTCATATTTCATGTAAACACTTTCACCATCAAATAAATCAAACCTACACATACCAGTTTCATCTTTAAATTTACCAGCTTGTAAAGTTAATCCACCAATACAATGCATTGTTGATTTATGAAATATGCTATTAGGTGTATCATCTGATAAACCAGCTATACCATCATAAGTTACTGACATATCTCCTTTACCAGCATTCATAACATTTACTTCCCATGCACCCATACCACTTGCATTAAATTTTCCTGAAGTATGTCCATCTGCAAAAGATACAGTTGTCATTAAACTTAAAATTATTGATATTAATATTTTTCTCATTTTTATTTTCCTTTCTTTTTATTCGCTAAATATGACTCTAATTTCATCTTGAATAGTTCCTTCAACTGAAACTTTCTTTAATTGTTTTTGAAGACTTTGATATTTTTTGTCTGCTGACATTTTTGCATCAGCTTCATTATCTCCTTCAAACATTGGACCAATAACTGTTTCTCTGATTGTTCTGGGATCACCACCAATTTGAAATGAAAAATAAATATTATGTTTTGGGTAATATTTTTTTCTCACCTTTGCTAAACCTTGGCCGATCTCCATAGCTTTACCTAAGCTATCGTCTTTCACTCTTATTGTTCTTGTATAAATTGCTTGCATTGCTTAGTCCTCCAAAACTACATCCTAGGTATTAATTATTTGTTACAGCAGCGTTAAAATTGCATTATTGCTATGCTTATAAGTAATACAGTTAAGAATGCTTATTAATATTATTCTAAACTAATATATTTGGATATTTAGAATATGAGTATATTGACGCTAAATACTTTTAATTACAACCAAGTGGGGAAAGGAAGATTTTTTTCCTCTAAAAATTTCTTATTAAACATCTTTGAAGAATATTTATCACTTCGGTCACATAAAATTGTTACAATCGTCTTTCCTGGACCAAGTTCTTTACCAAGTCTAATTGCACCAGCAATATTCACTCCACAGCTTGTACCAAGGCTTAAACCCTCATTTTGAATTAGATCATAAAGAATAGGTAAAGACTCGTGATCATCTATAGAATATGCATCATCAATTTGAGCTTCTCCAAAATTTTTTGTTATTCTACTTGAACCAATACCTTCTGTAATTGATCCCCCCTCAGATTTTAATTCGCCGTTTTTAATGTAATTATAAAGTGCTGATCCACTTGGGTCTGATAGATAAATTTTAATATCTTTATTTTTTTCTTTAAGAGCATTGCTTACCCCTGAAATTGTACCTCCAGTTCCAGATGAACATACAAAGCCATCTACCTTACCTTCAGTTTGTTCCCAAATTTCTTGACCTGTACCTTCAAAATGACCTTTAGCATTTGCAGTATTGTCAAATTGATTGGCCCAAATTACTCCGTTATTATTTGAAGACTTAAGTTCATCTGCTAACCTTGATGCAACTTTTATATAATTATTGTCATCTTTATATTGTTTTGCTGGAACTAATCTTAATTCTGCACCAAGATTTCTTAGTAAATCTTTTTTTTCTTGTGTTTGATTATCGTTCATCACAATGATTGTCTTGTATCCTAAAGAATTTCCTAATAATCCTAATCCAATTCCGGTATTTCCAGCAGTACCCTCAACAACTATACCGCCTTTTGAAATTAATTTTTTTTCTTGAGCATCTTTTATTAAAGCAAGTGCTGCTCTATCTTTTACGGATCCACCAGGATTTAAAAATTCAGCTTTACCATAAATATCGCAACCTGTAATTTCAGATGCAGCTTTTAATTTAATCAGAGGAGTGTTACCAATTGATTCGATAAAATTATTTTTTGTATTTTTCATTAATCTTTTTCTTCATCAGTCACAGCATAAGGTTTAAATCCTTTTGAAGCATCTCCAACTCTCTTTGCTGGAATTCCAGCCATGACAGATTTCTCAGGTACATTTTTTGTGACTACTGAATTAGATCCAATTAAAGAATTTTTTCCTATTGTAATTGGTCCTAATATTTGAGCTCCTGAACCAACGACAACGTTATCTTCTAACGTTGGATGTCTTTTCATATCTCTTTGATCATTAGAATTAATACTAGGTGCAATTCCACCTAAGGTTACATTATGATAAATGGTAACATTGTCAGCAATTTTTGATGTTTCACCAATTACAACTCCCATACCATGATCAATGAATAAATTTTTTCCAATATTTGCTTTTGGATGAATTTCAATTCCAGTTAAAAACCTTGAAAATTGTGATATTATTCGAGCAATTAAGTCAAATTTTGCAACAGAAAAAAAATTTGCAATTCTATGAAAAAAAACTGCTTTAACACCTGGGTAAGTTAAAATTAAACCTAGTTTAGATTTTGCCGCAGGATCACGGTCAATTATTGATTGTAAAAATTCACTCATATTAATTTGCTAACTTGAAATTTAATTATTCAGTTATATAGTTACTTTATCCAGATATTAAAGGAGCAATTATGTACAAAAACACAAACTGTTTTCATCTAGCAATCCCATGTGGCGATTTAGAGACGGCAAAAAAATTTTATAGTGAAACCTTAGGATGTAGATTAGACAATTCTGCTCAAGAATGGGCTGATGTAGATTTTTGGGGTAATGAATTAACTCTTCACGCAAGTGAACATAAACTTGATAATGAAAGACACGACGTTGATATGGGAAATGTTTCTGTTCCTCATTTTGGAGTTCATTTATCAAGAAAAGATTTCGATACTTTGAAAAACAGACTTAAGGATAATGGTACGAAATATTATGATGAACCATATCTCAGGTTTAAAGGTACAAAATATGAGCAAGAAACATTTTTTGTAAAAGATCCAAATGAAAATGTTTTAGAAATCAAAACTTTAACGAATAATCCTGACTAGTTTTTCATTTTTTAATGAAAAAAAAAATCGATGCATACAGTGAAACTTTGTTTCACTTAATGCATTTTCGTAACAGACAGTTTATAGATTCTAAACTAATGATTGGCATTGATTATGAAACTTTTATGATCATGTCTTGCATCGGATCTCATTATATAAAACATAACACAAAACAGGGAAGTAATTGGGATAGTTTGTGGGAACAAACAAGATCAAAAAAGATTGATAAACTTTATACCGATAAAAAACTTACTATTTTTGCACTAGCAAATATAATGCAACTACCTAAAGAGACAGTCCGAAGAAAAATTGGAATTTTAAGAAAAAAAAAACTCATTAACTATTCAAGAAAAGATGGTTTGTTTCCTTCTGACAAAGTTGAAGAAGCAATAAAACCATTTGCAATTAAAGAATTAAACGAACTTTCTATATTTCTTAAAGCATTAAAAAAACATAATACGCTTAATCAACTTTTAGATTTTAAAGATTAGCCTTTATTTTTCTTTTTAAGACGTATTTATTTGTTTTGACTAAATAATTATATCTTGCTAATTTTTATTATAAATAATAGTCTACAACAATTATGCCAGTAAATTATAAAGCCATTGCTAAAAAATTAAAATTTGAAGGAAGAGCATTTATTAATGGAAAATATGTAAATGCAATTGACGGAAAAAAATTTGAAACTATAAATCCTGCTACTGGACAAAAACTTTGTACTGTTGCAAAATGCAATCATAAAGATGTTGATTTAGCAGTTAAAGTTTCAAGAAAAGCTTTTAATAGCGGTGTTTGGTCAAGAAGTTCACCGGAACATAGAAAAGAAGTTTTATTAAAATTTGCTGAGCTACTTAGAAAACATGGAGATGAAAATTCTGTTTTAGAATGTGTTGATACTGGAAAATTAATTGCAGACTGCATTAATGAAGTAGCAAACGATGCACCAATGCACTTTCAGTGGTATGGAGAATTAATTGATAAAGTCTTTGGAAAAGTTGGCCCAACAGAACCATCGATAACAAGTTTAATAGTTAAAGAACCTATAGGAGTTGTGGCTGGAATTGTTCCCTGGAACTTTCCATTAATGATGGCAGTTTGGAAAATGGCCCCTGCATTAGCAGCTGGTTGTTCAGTAATCATTAAGCCAGCTGAAGATACTCCACTCACAGCTATAAGAGTTGCTAAAATTGCGCAAGAAGCTGGGATACCAGATGGAGTTTTAAATGTATTGCCAGGCTATGGTGATGTTGGAGAAGCACTTGGTCGACATAAAGATGTCGATGCAGTTTCTTTTACTGGCTCAACTGAAGTTGGTGGTTATTTTCTTAAATACTCAAGTGAAAGTAATTTAAAGCCAGTTGCACTTGAGATGGGTGGAAAAAGTCCATTTATAGTTTTAGAGGATGCTAAGATTAATGATGATTTGATTGATAATGCGATAAATTCAGCTTTTTGGAATGGTGGTCAAAACTGTTCTGCAAATATGAGGCAGATTGTTCATAAAAAAGTTAAAGATGAATTCTTAGACAAAGTTTCTAAAAAAGTTAAAAAATTAAAAGTAGGTGATCCATTAAGTCTAAAATCTAATATGGGCTCTATGATTTCAAAAGGACACTTGCAAACTGTTGATGGATATATTCAAAAAGGAATAGATGAGGGTGCAAAACTTTTATTAGGTGGAGTTTCAGATAGTAGACAAAAAGGATTTTATGCAAAACCAACTTTATTTGATGGGTTAAAAGAAAATATGACTATTGCGCAGGAAGAAATTTTTGGTCCTGTTCTTGGCGTTTTAACAGTCAAAAATGATGAAGAAGCCTTAAAGATTGCAAGTAATTCAAAATATGGATTACATGCTAGCGTATTTACTCAAGATATAGACAGGGCTTTTCATTTAGCAAAAAGTCTACCTTGTGGAACAGTATCAGTTAATACTTTCTCTGAAGGAGATATCAAAACTCCATTTGGAGGTTATAAACAATCTGGATCATTATCTAGAGACCAAGGTACCGAAGCACTTAATTCTTTTCTTCAAACAAAAACTATTTGGATTAGCCACTCATAAGTATATAATTTCTTAATGGACTTTAACCATTTTTTAACAAGTTATATGCCAAATCCCAATGTTGGGTCAAAAGTACATTTCCGAAATATGATTGAACAATCTATTTTAGCAGAAAAACTTGGTTATAAAAAAGTATCTATACCAGAACATCATTTAATAAACTTACTAATGATGCCGTCACCATTACAAATGGCAGTTAAAATAGCTTCATTAACAAAAAATATTTCAATTTCAACTAGTGTCGCAGTTTTACCTTTACATGATATGAGAACGTATGCAGGCGAAGTTGCAACAGCAGATATTTTAACTGAT
>CACJQI010000007.1 GCA_902595535.1 uncultured Pelagibacteraceae bacterium | reverse complement strand
AATGGAGTCTCGAAGAGTTGATAATCAAGCAAGAGGAAGGGCTGGTCGACAAGGAGATGAAGGCAGTTCTATCTTTTATGTAAGTTTAGAGGATGATTTAATGAGGATTTTTGGTTCAGAGTCTATGAATAATATGCTTGAAAAATTAGGATTAAAAGATGGAGAGAGTATTGATCATCCATGGATTAATAAAGCATTGGAGAGAGCACAACAAAAAGTTGAAGCTAGAAACTTTGATATTCGAAAAACATTAATTAAGTTTGATAATGTCTTAAATGATCAAAGACACGTTGTATTTTCACAAAGAAAAAATGCGATGAATAGTAAAAATATTTTTGAATATTCAGATGAATTTTTAAAGGAAATTTCTGAAGAAATTATAAAATTAAAAATTCAAAAATTATCAAATCCAAAAAGTAATGAATTCTCAAATCGACTAAGACAAATTGTTGGAAAAAGTTTTGAAGAAAATGAATTTAAAGAGTTAATTTCATCTAAGGATAATGAGATTAAAGAAAAAATTTTAAATAAATTTAAAGATACAAGAAATGATAGAATAAATTTACTTGGTGAAAATCGCGCAAAAGAAATCGAAAAAAGAATATTTCTTCAATCAATTGATCTTAATTGGAAATCACACATACAATATTTAGAACAATTAAGACAAGTAATAGGCCTTAGATCCTATGGGCAAAGAGATCCTTTAATTGAGTATAAAAAAGAGGCTTTTGAACTATTTTCAAATCTTTTAGAAAAATTAAAGTTAGATTTCGTAACCATACTAATGAATTTAAAAGTTGTAACCGAACAAGCACCAGTACAAGAAAATAAAACTAGTATGTTGGACCAAATAAAAAAAGGTAAAAAAATTGGAAGAAATGAACCTTGTTATTGTGGCTCAGGTAAAAAATTCAAGCATTGTTGTGGAGCTTTATAAAGTTAATTAAAGTAAAGCAAATGCTAAAATAAGTAATATAAAGCCTAAGACAGAAGCTCCTATAGGTATTTTTTTAGATTTCAAAATTTCTAAAATATTATTTTCTTTTATTGTAAGCGTACTTATGTCTTCTGAATTACTTATAAATCCTTTATTTCTTCCAATCTTTAAAAATTTATTTTTTCTTTCACTCATGATTTCCTCGGAGGATAAATCTTTAAAATATTCTAAATTTTTAGATATCGAATTTCTTAAATTGTCTAATATTAAATCTCTATCTCTATGGGCTCCCCCCAATGGCTCTGGAATTATTTCATCTATAACCTGAAGTTCTAATAAATCTTTAGCCGATAATTTCATGGCCTTTGCTGCATCAAGCATTTTTTTTGGATCTCTCCATAAAATTGTTGCACATCCCTCGGGTGATATCACAGAATAAATAGCATTTTCCAACATTATTACTTTACTAGATGATGCTAAAGCTATCGCACCTCCAGATCCACCTTCACCAATTATAATAGCAAGTGTTGGAACTTTAAGTTCCATGAAGCATTCAATTGATTTTGCAATTGCCTCCGCCTGTCCTCTTTCTTCAGCACCAACTCCTGGATATGCTCCTGGAGTATCTATAAAAGAAATTATTGGAATATTAAATTTATTTGCCAAATTCATTAGCCTAATTGTTTTTCGATAACCTTCTGGTCTCATCATCCCAAAATTTCTTTCAATTCTACTCTCTAAATTTTCACCTTTTTCTTGTCCAATTACCAATACTGATTGTCCATTGAATTTTGCAAAACCAGTTAATACCGATTTATCTTCACCGTAATATCTATCTCCAGATAAAGAGATAAAATCATCAAACAAATTATCTATAAAAAATTTTGATTTAGGCCTATCTTCATGTCTAGCAACCATAGTAGTTTGCCAAGGGTCTAAATTTGAATAAATATCCTTTAATTTTTTATCCAATTCAGCTTGCGTATTTGATATTTTTTGAGTGTCAACTTCAGATAAACCCTCTTGATTAAAGGGATCTTTTAGTTTTTCAATTTCACTCTCTAAATTTTTAATATCATTTTCAAAATTAAGATAATTTTTCATAATTAATTTATATCGGACAATTAAAATATAAAAAAGGCAATAAAGTGATGATGAATATCCTTTGTAAATGTTATCAATTGACTTAAATTTTTTTTAAAGATAAAATTTATCAATCGGGAGAGACTGATAAACTTATTAGCGCCGAAGGAGCAACCACCCCGGAAACTCTCAGGCAAAAGGACCGTTAAACGCATAACACTCTGGAAAGAGATTAATTTCCGCCGAAGGAGCAAAACTCTCAGGCAAAAATACAGATGGGGTAAATATTAGTGCTATGCAAGAAAAATATATTAACATTAACAAACTTAAAGTTTCAGAAAGTTTATCTAGATTTGTAAAAGATGAACTATTAAAAGACACAAATATTTCAAGTGATGATTTTTGGCTAGGTTTTGAAAAAACTGTTGAGGAGCTTGAACCAAAAAATAGACAATTAATTAATTTTAGAGAGACTTTACAAAAAAAAATTGATGCATGGCATATTAAAAAAAAATCTAATGAATTCAATTTAGCTGAATACAAAAAATTTTTAATTGAGATCGGCTACTTAAAAGAAGAAGGACCAGATTTTTCTATTAACACAAAAAATGTAGACGATGAAATAACAAAAATTGCAGGACCACAATTGGTTGTGCCAATTATGAACTCACGTTACGCGTTAAACGCAGCTAATGCAAGATGGATGAGTCTCTATGACAGTTTATATGGGACTGATGTTATAGAACAATCTGAGGACAGTGTTTCTGAAAGATATGACCCTTTAAGAGGAGAGATGGTAATTAAATATGGTAGAGATTTTTTAGATAAATATTTTCCATTGAAAGATATGAGCTGGAGTAAAATTACTACTGTTGCAATCAAAGAAGGAAGTTTTAAAACATTAAAAGGAATTGAAACTTTCGATTTAGTAGATAAAGAAAAATTTATTGGTCATAGAGGTGAAGCAGATAATCCGTCAGCAATTATCTTAAAAAATAATAATTTACATATTGAAATTTTAAGAGATCGAAGAGCTTTTAGTGCTCAGCAAGATTATGCTGGTATTAGTGATATAATTTTAGAGTCTGCTGTATCCACTATATGTGACAACGAAGACAGCGTTGCAGCAGTAGATGCTGCAGATAAAGTGGTTTGCTATAGAAACTGGTTAGGATTGATGAAAGGTAATCTTAAAACACAATTTGAAAAAGGTGGTAAGTTACTTGAGAGAAAATTAAATCCAAATAGAAGCTACGTATCAAAAGATGGTAAAGGACTTAAACTTCATGGAAGAAGTTTGTTGTTGATAAGAAATGTTGGTCATTTAATGACAAACCCTTCAATTATTCTAAGTAATGGCAATGAAGTTCCTGAGGGCATAATGGATGCATTTATAACTGTTGCCGCCGCAATTCATGATTTAAAAAATAAAAATAATTCTAGAACTGGATCCATATATATAGTTAAACCAAAAATGCATGGGCCAGAGGAAACTGCATTTACTGATCTAATTTTTTCTAAAGTTGAAGAAGTTTT
Source organism: uncultured Pelagibacteraceae bacterium (assembly GCA_902595535.1). Classification (GTDB taxonomy): domain Bacteria; phylum Pseudomonadota; class Alphaproteobacteria; order Pelagibacterales; family Pelagibacteraceae; genus Pelagibacter. The sequence continues at coordinate 66,282 of CACJQI010000007.1, read as the reverse complement.
AGGATTAGAAAAATACACTTGTAAAATCGGAATTATGGATGAGGAAAGAAGAACTTCATCCAATTTAAAAGAATGCATAAGAACACTTAAAAATAGAGTATTTTTTATCAATACAGGTTTTTTAGATAGAACTGGAGATGAAATGCACACTTCGATGGAAGCAGGACCGATGATTAAAAAAGGAGAAATGAAATCTTCTAAATGGATCTTAGCATACGAAAATAATAACGTTGATGTTGGTTTAAAATGTGGATTTTCAGGAAAAGCTCAAATTGGTAAAGGAATGTGGGCGATGCCAGATAAAATGAAAGATATGATGGAGCAAAAAACAGGTCATTTAAAAGCAGGTGCAAATTGCGCTTGGGTACCATCTCCTACAGCAGCAGCCCTACATGCATTGCACTACCATGAAATAGATATTTTTGATCAACAAAAAAATATAATTAAACGAGAAAAAGCAAAACTTGATGATCTTTTAACAATTCCAGTTGCAAATAGACCTAACTGGTCAATTGAAGAAATTAATAGTGAAATTTCTAACTCAGCACAAACATTGTTAGGTTATGTAGTTAGATGGATAGATCAAGGCGTAGGTTGTTCCAAAGTTCCAGATATAAATAATATTGGGCTAATGGAAGATAGAGCAACTTTAAGAATATCTTCACAGCATATTGCCAACTGGATACATCATGGAATTACTACTAAATTACAAGTTTTAGGAATAATGAAAGAGATGGCAAAAATTGTTGACAATCAAAATAAAAGTGACAATAAATATATCAGAATGAGTGACGACTTTGATAGATCATTAGCTTTTAAAACCGCATGTGATTTAGTTTTCAGTGGTAAAGAACAGCCCTCAGGATATACAGAACCTTTGCTACATTTAAATAGACTTAAAAAAAAAATTAATCAGAATTAGAATTTAAATTAGCTCTATTTTTAAAAGCAGAAAATAAAGTTCCATCATCTAAATTTTCAATTTCGCCACCAACTGGCAGTCCTTGAGCTAATTTAGTAACTTTAGTACCAGTATTTTTTAAACTATCTTGGATATAGTAAGCAGTAGTTTGTCCCTCAACAGTTGCACTGGTAGCAAGTATAACTTCCTCTATACTTTCTTTATTTACCCTTTCTACTAATGAGTTGATTAAAAGATCTTCCTTTCTTTGCCCTACGGACGAAATAGTTCCGCCCAAAATATGAAAATATCCTTGAAAAATATTTGAATTTTCAATTGACCATTGGTCTGCAATATCTTCTACCACACAAATTTTATTATATTTTTCTTTTGAACTTTCACAATTAATACATCCACTTAAATTTGATTTTAATGAGCCACAAAATTTACATCTTGTTACATTTTTATAAACTTGGTCCAATGTACTTGCCAATGGCTTAACTAACTCATCTCTATTGTTAATCAATTTTAGAACAATTCTTTTTGCTGATTTGGGGCCTAGACCAGGAAGCTTTGAAATTAACTTTATTAATTCATCAATCTCATTAATATTTTGCATTAATTATAATGGCCATTTAAAACCAGGAATTCCAAAACCTCCAGTGGCTTTTGAAATCTCTTCTGTAGTTTTTGTTTTCAATTGTGATTTTGCACTATTGTGAGCTGCAACAATTAAATCTTCAATTATTGTTTTATCTTCTTTAATAATTTCGTCAGATAATTCAATTTTTTGCATCTCACCTTCACCATCAAGGATTATTTTAACTGAATTAGATCCTGAAACTCCCTCAGCTTTAATCTCCTTAATTTTTTCTTGGCTTTCTTTCATTTTTGTTTCTAATTCCTTTGCTTTTTCCAAAATTTTAGAAAAATCAGTCATATTTATCCTCTTTTTTTTCATTTAACATAACATCTACAAGTTCTGCATCAGGAAATGTTTCCATCACCATTTTATAGATCTCTGAACTTTTAACCTCGTTAATCAGTTTATCTTGTTTATTCCTTTGTTTCTCTTTAACTGACATCTCGCCTTTAGATTTGCTAAATGTAATAATCCATCTTTCAGAAGTCCATTCAAAAAGTTTTGAGGAAAGATCTTTTACAAAATCTTTATCTAAGTTATCATTAAAAGAAATTTCAATTCTATTTCTTTCAAATTTTACAAGATTTACGTTTTTTTCTAATTCATATTTTAGTTTAATTTCTTTCTTTTGATTGCAGATATCAAGAAGATCATCAAATGAATTTATCAAATTTTTATCTATAGCTTTTATCTCTGGTTTAACCTCTGGTTTCTTTTTTTCTTCTTGAGATATATTTTTTATTTGATTAACAATTTTTGAACTATCCTCAAATATTTGTTCTTTTTCTTCATTAACTGTTTGATAAACTAAATTGCCATTGCGTTCCTCTTGATCTAAATTTTTTTTTAACTTAATTGAGTATAAATGCATCAATCTTATTAAAAACATTTCAATGGAAAGATGTTGATTAGAGACAAAATCTAATTCTTCAAGTGAAGATATTGCAAACTGCCAAAATAAAATTAAAACCTCAGAATCTATCTGGTCAGAAATATTTTTAATTTTTGTAAACTCTTCATCATTAAGTGAAAAATTAGTGCTTTCCAAAGATAATGAATTTATATTTTTAAAATAATAAAGTATTTCTAAAAAATCATTAATAAATGCTTTTGGCTCAACTCCCTGATCATAAATTTTTCTATAAATATTAATAACTTTTTCTTCTTCACCTTTTAATATTAATTCAAATAAGTTAATTAATTGAGATTTATCAAAATATCCAAAAATTTTTTGTGCCCCGGTAAGATCTAGTTCTGTATTTTCATCTAAACTTAATAAACCTCTATCTAATAAAGATAACGCATCTCTTACAGATCCTTCGGATATTTTAACAATTAACTTTAAAGCTTCATTCGATACTTTGCCATTCTCTTTATCTTTAATTTTTTTTATAAATTCAAATAATTCTGAAGATTTAATCCTTGAAAGATCAAATCTTTGACACCTTGACACTACTGTAATTGGAATTTTTTTAATTTCAGTTGTTGCAAAAATAAATTTTAAATATTTCGGTGGTTCTTCAAGTGTTTTTAACAAAGCATTAAAAGCTTGTTTGCTAAGCATATGAACCTCATCAATTATAAAAATCTTATATTTAGATGAAGTTGGCCCATATCTAGAAAATTCAATTAACTCACGTACATTATCAACGCCTGTGTTGGAAGCAGCGTCTATCTCCATTACATCTATATGACTTGAGTTTATTATTGCTTCACAATTTTCACAAAAATTTTTTTCACATAGTTTCTCGATTCCATTTAGACAATTAAGTGTTTTTGCAACAATTCTTGCAGTCGTGGTCTTGCCTATGCCTCGTATACCTGTAAATAAATAAGCATTGGGCACTTTGTCTGCTTTAATTGAATTAATTATAGTTTCAGACATTACTTCCTGACCTATAAGGCTGTCGAAGGTTTGTGGCCTATACTTTAATGCTAATACTTTAGAATTATTATTCATTTTATTTATTTTAAGGAGACTAGAACCTGAATAACTGTCTCTACGACTGCTTCTGTTAAGATCTGGTCGGGTTCAAGCAGCATCCACCTCTAGCCTCCAAAACTATTATAGCAGTTATAATTTCTATTCCACAAGAAAAGATTAATTATTTTTTTCCCTTAACTTATCTGCCTCAAAAACACCTAGAACGTGAAAATCTTCACAATGAAGTCCAAGCTCTTCTAAAGATTTTTGAACTTTTGGATCTTCGATATGTCCATCTAACTCACATAAGAAAAAGAATGAGTCAAAAGTATTCTTTTCTGGATAGCTCTGTAATTTTGTTAAATTAACTCCATTAATAGCAAAGCCTCCAAGTGATTGGTAAAGTGCAGCTGGTTTACTTTTTAATTTAAATAAAAAAGAAGTGATGTATTTTCTGTCTGTAAATTCTGGTTGCAAAATATTTTTACCCATAATTAAAAATCTTGTTAAGTTGCCATTTTCGTTTTCAATATTTTTTTTAATTACACTCAAACCATAAATTTCAGCACTTAAAGAGGAGGCTATTGCTGCTTGCTTAATATCTTTAGTTTTAGAAATCATTTCTGCGGACCCTGCAGTATCAGCTCTAATATGCTCCGTTAAATTATTATCTTTTATAAATTTTGAACATTGAGATAACCCTTGAGCATGAGAATATACCTCTTTTATATCACTTAGCTTTGCACCAGGTTGTCCTAACAAATTATGTTCAATTTTTTGAAAATGCTCTTCGTAAATATTAAGTCTATGTTTAAAAATTAAATATTCAATACCGATATTACCTGTAATTCTATTCGTCTCTGGGATAATTATTTTACACTCAGCTTCTAGACCTGCTTTATTAAAACAGTCATCAAAGGTTTTACATGGTAAAATTTCTGCATCAGGATCGACTGATAAAGCAGCTAAATGGGAATATGCTCCAAAAGCACCTTGAAAATATATTTTTGACATTAGGCTTTATATTCCATAATTTTTTTTAAGGCCAGATAATCTTCTTCAGTATCAACTCCTATTGGTGAGGATTTTGCTAAAGCTACATTTATTTCAATATTGTTATCTAACGCTCTTAATTGTTCTAATCTATTTTTAATTTCATTTTGAGATTGTTTTAATTTTACAAATTTTTCTAATGTTTCAGTTGAATAACAGTAAACTCCTATATGATGATAAATATTATCCATATTTGTTGAGTTTCTTAAAAAATTTTCAGCCTTAGAAAAATCATCATCTTTAAGTTTCTTTTTAGTAATAACCTTAACTATATTTTCATTTTGTAAATCATTGTCATTTTTTATATCAGCAGCAAGAGTTCCTATTTGACTTGAATAAACAGTCATTTTCTCATTTAAGTTTATAATATCTTCAATATTAATTGCTGGTTCGTCACCTTGTAAGTTCATTATTAAGTCTACGTCTCTGATATATAATTTCTTCCATGCTTCATAAATTCTGTCAGTACCAGTTTTATGATTATTGCTTGTAATTATAGCTTTACCTCCATTTTTAATAACATCGTCAACTATTTCCTGGTCTTCAGTTGCAACAACAACCTCCCCAATATTGGCTTCCTGAGCTTTTCTAAATACATGTGAGATAATTGATAAGCCCTTTATTTTAAGTAAAGGTTTGCCTGGTAGTCTAGTTGCTGATAATCTCGATGGAATAATCGTCAATGTTTTCATTATATTTACAAATTATTATACATTTTAAATAGCAATAGAGGCAAATTTATACATTAAATTTAAGTAATTTTTTCAATTTATCGTGATATACGTTCAAAAATAAAATTACAAAAATGGATCCTTTTGAAATTAATAAAATAGTAGCAGCTGTTCTAATGGTTGCTCTTTTGGTAATTGGTATTGGAAAACTATCTAACGTAATATTTCATGTAGAAAAACCTAAAACTCCAGGTTATGCAATTGAAGTGGAACAAGCTTCTACTGTGTCATCATCAACTAAAGCTACTGTTGAAGAGAAAATTGATATTGCTGCATTAATGGCGATAGGAGATATTGCTTTAGGTGAAAAAGTTTTTAAAAAGTGTGCTGCATGTCACTCAATAGTCAAAGGTGGAAAAAATAATATTGGTCCTGCTTTATATAATGTAGTTGGAAGAAAAACTGGTGCTGTTACAGATTATAAATATTCTAAGGCTTTAGCATCGTATGAAAAAAAATGGACTTTTGAAGAATTAAACGGGTATTTAATTAAACCTGCCAAATGGATTAAGGGAACAAAAATGGCATTTGCCGGATTAAGAAAAGAAAAAGATAGAGCCTCAGTTATAAAATATTTAAATCAAAACTCTGATAGTCCTTTACCACTACCTTAATTTTCCAAAACAATATAATAAAATACTTTTTTGAACATGAACTCTATTAAGAGCTTGTCGCCAAATATGTGATTTATTTCCTAAAAAAATTTCATCACTCACTTCAGATCCACGAGGTAAACAGTGTAGAAAAATACAATCTCTTTTTGCAAAACTCATTAATTTTTTATCTATTTTAAATTTTTTAAATTGTGCAATTTTTTTCTTTTTATTAACTTTATCATTCAAAGATATAACCTTGTCTGAAAATATAACATCAGCACCTACAGCTGCTTTTTTAGGATCATTATAAATATCTATCTTTTTATTATTTTTTTTAACCCATAACCTAATTTCTTTGCTCGGTTCAAATTTTTTTGGACATCCTATACTTAGTTTAAATGAAAATTTAACCGAAGCTGCTATTAAACTATCTAACACATTATTAGAGTCTCCTATCCAACAAATATTTAATTTTGAAATTGGTTTTTTTTTTATTTCTTCAACAGTAAACACATCGGATAATACTTGAGTTGGATGTGAGGATGGACTTAAGCCATTAATTACTGGTATAGTTAAATGATTTCTAAAACTTTCAACTTTTTTATCACTATCAGTTCTTAACATAAAACCATCGCCATATGTTGATAGTATTTTTGCTGTATCCGCTATACTTTCTCCACCTTGACCAAGGTGAAGCTCATTAGATCTAAGTGTTAAAGTTCCTCCCCCAAGTTGTTTAATAGCTAAATAGAAGCTTAGTCGTGTTCTTAAGCTTGATTTTTCAAACATTTGTATAAGTAATTTTCCTTTTAATGGAGCTGCTTTGTCTACTTCTAGTGTGCTTAGTTTTTTTCTTAAATTTTTTCTTTTTTTCGCATCAATTATAATTTTTTTAAGATCTTTAGCTGGAATATCTTTTAAATTAATAAAATGTTTCATTTTAATTCATTTCCCAGCAAACTTTTTTAATTATCTTTAAAGCTTGATTTATTTCACTTTTTTTTACATTTAATGGCGGCAAAACTCTAACTACATTCTCAGCAGCTCTTATAGTCAATAATTTATTGTCCATCAGTTTTTTTATAAATTTTGTTTGATCTGCCTTAAGTTGTATTCCAATTAATAAACCTTTGCCTCTGATTTCATTTATAACGTTAGGATACTTTTTCTTAATAAGATTAAGATTAAACAAAAAATATTTTGAAATTCTTTTTACATTATCTAAAAACTTTTTATTATGAATGATATCTAATACCGTATTACCAACAGACATTGCAAGTGGGTTTCCTCCAAAAGTAGAACCATGAGTTCCTGCTATCATTCCTGAAGCAACTTTTTTATTCATTAAAACTGCACCAATTGGAAATCCACCTCCAATTCCTTTTGCTATTGGTACAATGTCTGGTTTTACTTTGGATTTTTCAAAAGCAAAAAAATCACCCGATCTTCCTATTCCACATTGAACTTCATCTAAAATTAACAATATATTTTTTTTGTCACAAATTTTTCTTAACTCTATTAAACACCAGTCAGGCACTACTTTTATGCCTCCCTCACCCATTATTGTCTCTATCATTATGGCTGCAGTATTTTTTGAAATCTTTTTTTTTAAAGAGTTATGATTACCAAATTCAAAATGATCAAATCCACTTACCTTTGGTCCAAAACCTTCAGTCATTTTTTTTGAACCACTTGCATAAATTGCTGCAATTGTTCTTCCATGAAAACTATTTTTGACACATAAAATTCTATTTTTTTTTGGTTTGCCAATTGAATAAAAAAATCTTCTAGCAACTTTAATTGCTGCCTCTGTTGCTTCTGCACCACTGTTTTGAAACATTACATAATCAGCAAAAGTTTTTTTAGCTAATTTTTTTGCTAATAATTCCCCTTCTGGGATTTGAAATGCATTTGAAACATGCCAAAGTTTTTTTGATTGTTTGTTAACAGAGCTTATCAGCTTTGGATGTGCATGGCCTAAGGAATTTACGGCTATGCCTTGAACAAAATCTAAATATTTTTTTCCGTTGGTTGAATAGAGGAAACTTCCCTTGCCATATTTAAATGAAATTTTTTTTCTATTATAATTTTTTGCTAAATAGCTCATAATTTAAATCAGTTTTTATAAATTTTAATTATTAGATACAAGTTATGATTGAAAATACATATAATCCAATTTTAAGTTATTTTTGTTGATAACTATAAGATTTTGCTTGTTTCATTTTTCAATATATCAGTATATTGATGTTATTATAAACATTAATACAACATATAGACAATGAGCTGGAACGAGGAAAAAGTTAATAAATTAAAAGAGCTGTGGGGCAAAGGAAATACTGCAAGTCAAATTGCTGAAATTATTGGTGGTATTAGTAGAAATGCAGTTATTGGAAAAGCTCATAGATTGAATTTGTCTGCTAAAATTAAAACCAGAGCAGCTACTTCAAATCAAAATTTCGAAAATTCAAAAGAACAGAAAGATATCAAATCTAGAAGGGGAAGAAAAAGTAAATTTAAATCTTTGATTATTGAAAAAGATTTTGAACCTGAAAATCCAAAACAATTAGAGGAACTTGATGAAAGCTTATGCAAATGGCCCATAGGTCATCCAGATGAGAAAGATTTTTATTTTTGTGGAAGATCCTCTTTAAAAGATTTTTCTTATTGTAAGCTTCATCTTTTATACGCTTATCAGCCTAAAGGTAAAAAAGAGGAAGTTTCAGATAAAGAAGACGTTCCTGATTTTATTGAGAAAAAGATCCAGTCAGCTTAAAATAATTTAGTTCACTTTATTTTCTAAATTTTCTGAAGTATATTTTTCAGTTGAAAACTGTCCACCTTCTCTCCACATATAACAATATTTTTTTACCTCTTCTTCAAAATATCTAACACTAGGGATTCCAATTTCAAAGTTAGTTTTATATTTCCCAGATGATATATTGTCATATTTTAACAATCTTAGTTGATCGCTTGTGAGAAGAGGGTTGGGTAATAACTCAAAAAACTGGGCTGAAAATTTTGCTAACGTTAAAGGGAAAGGCACCAAAATCCTTTTTTTTCCAATTAAATTTAATAACTTTTGCAATAATTCTTTAAAAGATATTATTTCGGGTCCTGTACATTCAATTATTTTTGAATAAATATTTTTAGAAATAATATGATGAATTGTATCAGTTAAATCTGAACAATGAATCGGAGCAAATTTAGTCTTTCCCTCATAGTAAAGTGGAAATATTGGTAATCTATTTAAAAGTGTCATGAAATTGGTTGTAAAATTATCATCTACTGAATAAACTATTGATGGTCTTAGGATTGTTGCCAAAGGAAAGTTTTTTAAAACATTGTTTTCACCCTCTAATTTACTTTTAGCATATTCAGAATCGACAGCATCATTTATTCCAAGTGCTGATAAATGAATAAAATGCTTTAAATTATATTCTTTACAAAGCTTTGCTAACAAAGATGGAAAAATAGAATGAATGTTTTTGAATGTGTTTCCTTTTTTTTTTTCAAATAATATTCCTATTAAATTAATACAAATATCTGTTTTTTTAAAAAGCGCTCTTATTTTTTTTTCATCAAATATATTGGCTTCTACAATATCAATATAACCTGCATTTGCTTGGGTTTTGATAATGTAGCTTTTTTGATGTATATTTCTTGTTACAACAGTTACTCTATAATTGTTCTTAGTTAATTTTCTGATCAAGTTTCGACCAATCTGGCCGCTACCTCCAAAAATTAGACAATGCTTTGAATTCGTCATATATATATTTAAAAATGAGTAATAATATTAAATTGCACCAAAAAGATTTACCAGAAGATTTAGATTTAGGCAATGTGTTAGCAGTTGATGGTGAGTTCATGGGTCTTAATGTGAGAAGAGACCCTCTTTGCTTAATACAATTATCATCAGGAAATTCAGATGCTCATATTGTTCAACTTGATAGAGAGAACTATGAAGCCCCAAATTTAATAAAAATACTTAAAGATGAGACTATTACAAAAATATTTCATTATGGTAGAGCAGATATGGCTCATATTAAATATTATTTAAAAACTGACACAAATAATATTCTAGACACTAAAATTGCCTCTAAACTAGCTAGATCTTATTCTGATAATCATTCTTTAAAAACATTAATTAAAGAGTTTGCAAATGTTGATGTAAGTAAACAATTTCAAAGTTCTGATTTTGGGGGTACGCTCACATCAGCACAACTAAAATATTGCGCAAATGATGTTATTTATTTACATCAAATTCATGTTGAGTTATTCAAGATACTTGAGAGAGAAAACAGGATAAAACTTTACAAAGATTGTTTAAAGTTTTTGAAAACTAGAGTTGATCTTGATTTAGCCTTATTCAAAGATGATATTTGGTCACATTAATGAACAAAAAAAATTTTACAAAGATTGCTAAAAACGTAATTGAATTAGAAATTAAAAGTTTGCAAAAATTAAAAAAAAAAATTGATAATTCATTTAATAAAGCTGTAATCGAAATAGTAAAATGTCAATCCAAAGTAATTGTATGTGGGGTTGGGAAAAGTGGCTTAATAGCATCTAAGATAGCAGCAACACTTTCTTCTGTGGGAACTCCTGCATTTAACTTATCAGCAAGCGACTCATCACATGGTGATTTGGGATCTATTCAAAAAAAAGATGTTTTAATATTATTAAGCTATTCTGGGCAAACTAATGAACTTAAAAACATTATCCAATATGCAAATAGAAATAAGGTATTGTTGATTGGAATAATGTCAAAAAAAGACTCTATTTTATATAAAGCTGCAGACATTAAATTATTAATACCACAGGTAATTGAGTCTGGGGGTATAGTTCCAACATCTAGCACAACCGTTCAGCTTGCCCTTGGTGACGCTCTTGCTATATCAGCAATGCAATATAAAAATTTTGGAAAATTAGATTTTAAAAAAATTCATCCTGCTGGTAATTTAGGCTTAAAACTTAAAACAGTTGAAGATCTAATGGTTACTGGTACTCAAATTCCATTTGTTCAAGAGAATACTAGCATGAATAAAGCTTTAGAGATATTAACTAAAAAGAAGTTAGGTTTTTTAATTATTCAAAATAAGAATAAAAAAACAATTGGAATTATCACTGACGGTCAAATTAGAAGATTTAATGCAAAAAAAAATAATTTTCATTCATTAAAAGTAAAAAATGTAATGACAAAAAATCCAATAAGTGTTGAAAAAGATATGTTGGCTGTTAAAGCATTGGCTCTAATGAATCATAAAAAGATTACTTCTTTGAGTGTTTTCAATAAAAAAAATAAGTCTAAGACAATAGGAGTAATTCACATACATAATATTCTTGCTTCTAATATTGTGTAAATGAAAAAGAAAAATATTATATTTTTTTTAATTATATTTTTACTAGTTTTTTCGTTAATTTTATATCTTAAGCACTCAAAAGAACAGGGTGTTTCTAAGATAGAAGAAGAGGTTTTAGAAGAACCCTATAAATCAAATATAATGGAAGATGTTAGCTATTCATCTAAAGATGCTAAAGGAAATGAATACATAGTTAATGCATCTAAAGGTGAGATAGATTATGACAGACCAAACATAATATATCTTACAAATGTAAGAGCTTTTATTAAGTTAACAAATTCAAATGATGTCACAATAACTTCAAATTTCGGGAAATATAATACTAATAATTTTGACACTATTTTTTCAAAAAACGTAATAATCAACTACTTAGAAAATAAAATTACTGGTGAATATCTTGACTTTTCAATAGAAAGGAATTCAATGATTATTTCAAGAAAAGTAATCTATTCAAATCTTGAAAATATTCTAAAAGCGGATGTTGTTGAAATTAATATTACCACTAAGGACACAAAAATATTTATGTATAAAGATAATAAAAAAGTTAATATAAAAAGCATAGATTAAAATGGCTGTTATTAAAAAATTTAGAATTAAATCATTTAAAAAAACAAATTCAGTAATCGAATTTGATAATGTTTCATTAGCTTATGGAAATAGACTAATTTTAGACAACATAAATTTTAAAATAAACGAGGGTCAAATTTTTGGAATGCTTGGACCAAATGGTGTTGGAAAATCTACAATATTTAATCTTATTACGGGATTAATTAGCCCTAAAAGTGGAATAATTAGGATTAATGGAGAAGATGTTACTAAATATCCAATATATCTAAGAAGTAAAAAATTTAAGGTTGGTTATGTTCCTCAGTATGGAGGCTTTTTTAATGAACTTACTCTCCAAGATAATCTTAGAGCTATAAGTGAAATTGTAATAGAAGATAAAAATTTTAGAAACGATAAAATTAATTATTTAATTTCAAAATTTGAACTTGACAACTTAAAAGATATTAAAGCCAAATTTTTATCTGGAGGGCAAAAAAAAAAATTAGTGATTGCTTTATCGCTCATAAGTGATCCAAAAGTACTTCTCTTAGATGAATGTTTCGCAGCATTAGATGTTTTAACTATTAAAATGTTGCAAGAAACAATAGTTAATTTACAACAAGAAAATACAATTACAATTTGTATATGTGATCACCAAGCAAGAGATTTACTTGTGTGTGTTGATGTTGCAATGATTTTGAATAATGGAAAAGTTATAGCTCAAGACACCCCTTCAGAATTAGTTAATAATATTAACGCTAAAAATGCTTATTTTGGTGAGAGCTTCAGTTTTAAATAGGTATTAATGTCCAGCCCAGTAATAATAAAAAAAAAATTAAAAAATTTTAATAAAGAAATATTTGTAAGTGGAGATAAAAGTATAAGTATAAGATGGGTTTTATTTGCTTCACTAGCTAATGGAAATTCTAAAGCAAAAAATTTATTAATTTCAGAAGATGTAAAAGCGGCAATCAAAACGATAAGAAAATTGGGCATTAAAGTCGATTTAAAAAATAATTTTTGTAAAATTTATGGAAAAGGAATTGATGGATACAAATATAGAAAAAATCTTACTCTTAATGCTGAAAATTCAGGAACGCTTGGAAGATTAATACTCGGATTATTAATAAATACTACAAAAACAATAAATCTTATTGGTGATAAAAGTTTATCATCAAGAGATTTTAAAAGAATATCAGATCCTCTAAGTAAATTTGGAGGTATTTTTAAATTAAAAAATAAAAAAAACTTACCTTTAACTATTTATAGTCCCAAAAATTTAAGACCCATATCTTACTTAGAAAATAAAGGTTCGGCACAATGCAAAAGTGCTGTGATTTTTGCAGGCATGAGAACTAAAGGAAATACTTTTATTAAAGCAAAAAAATCAAGAAATCATACTGAATTGATGTGTAAATATCTGAAATTACCAATCACAGTAAAGAATAAAAAAAATTACGACTTAATAAAAGTAAAAAAAGTAAAAGAAATTAAACCATTTGATTATATTATTCCTTCAGATATTAGCTCTAGTGCTTTTTTTATCATTCTGACATTATTGTCAAAAAATTCAAAATTACTTATTAAGAATGTAAATATTAATCCTTCAAGGGTAGCTATCATCTCTATTTTAAAAAAAATGGGTGCAAAAATTACTTTTGAAAATCAAAAGATTTATAAAGGTGAAAAAATTGCTGATATCATTGTTGAGGGTGGAAAAGAAATTAAAGCCATTAATTGTCCTACAAAATTTAATAGCGGTGCAATTGATGAATTTTTAATAATTTTTATATTAGCTGCTAAAGCTAAAGGTGTTTCATATTTTAAAGATTTAGCTGAATTAGATCAAAAAGAAAGCCCAAGACTACAATGGGGTGCAAAAATTCTTAGTTTAATGGGTGTAAAAAATATTGTAACCAATAATTCTCTAAAAATTTTTGGTAACCCTGATTTTGAAATAAAAAAAAAGATAGTAATTAAAGATTACTTAAAAGATCATAGAGTGTTTATGACCTGTGTTATTGCAGCTCTTTCATTTGGTGGTGAGTGGCATATACATGATAAAGAGTCGATTAAAACATCGTTTCCTAGTTTTCTTAAAATTATAAGTCAATTAAAAAATTAATGATCAAAAGAAAAGGCATTTTAAAAATAGCAATTGACTCTCCAGCAGCAGCTGGAGCTGGAACTTTGGCAAAAGCCATATCAAAACATTACAATCTATTTTATCTCGATACAGGAAAAATATATAGAATGATTGCATACTTAAAATTGAGATATCCAAAAAAATTTAATCAAAAATTTATTAAATCAAAAATAAATTCTTTAAAAGTTAAAGACTTGGCTAAAAAAGCATTATTATCTGATGAGGTAGGTACAGAAGCTTCAATTATATCAAAAGTTAAATTAATAAGGAAGCTTGTACATTCTTTTCAATTAAATTTTGCATACAATCCACCAAAAAAATATAATGGGTCATGTTTGGATGGAAGAGATATTACTTACAATATTGTGCCAGATGCTGAATTTAAGTTTTTTATTACCGCCAGTATAAAAACAAGAGCCTTACGACGATATAAAGAGCTAAAAAGTTTAAAAAAAATAATTTCTTATGAAGAGGTGCTTAAAAGTATCAAAAAACGGGATAAAAGTGACTACAATAGAAGAATTTCACCCCTTAAGAAAACAAAAGATTCGGTATTGATTAACACTACAAATTTATCTAAAAGAGCGTGTTTTTTAAAAATAAAAAAAATTATAGACAGGAAAATTAATATTTAATGGAAATTTATAAAGACCTATCAAGTACAGCATCTCAAGAATTCGAAAAACTATTAAACAGCCAACTTTCAAAAGTCCAAATAGAAGAAGGAAAAATTATTGATGGCAAGATTAACAAAATTACTGAAAAGTTTGTTTTCCTATTTGTTGAGGGTTTAAAAAGTGAACCTGTTTTAGATATAAACGAACTAAAAAGCATGGGTCTTGCTGATAAAATAAAAGTAGGTGAAACAATATCAGTATTGTTAGAAAAAATTGAAGATAAACACGGTGAAGTTTTAGTTTCTGCTAGTAAAGCTCAAAAAATCAAAGGTTGGGACAAACTTGTAGAAGCTTATGAAAAAAATGAACCAATCATGGGTAAAATTACATCAAAATGTAAGGGTGGATGCATTGTTGAACATATAGATACTGGCTCTTTAATGTTTTTACCAGGATCCCAAATAAGCGATAAACCATTAAAAGATATAAGTCATTTAATGAATGAACCACAAAAATTTGCATTAATTAAATTAGATAAAATTAGAGGAAACGCATGTGTTTCAAGAAGAGAAATTATTTCATCTTTTAAAAAAGAAGATAAAGCAAAAATAATAGAAAAATATAAAGTTGGAGATATTATTAAAGGTGCTGAGGTTAAAGGTTATAGTACATTTGGATGCTTCTTTAATGTAAACGGTGAATTAGATGTGTTAGTCCATCTACAAGAAATTTCTTATTCAAGAGTTAATCATCCTGATGAAATTTTTAATATTGGTGAAAAACATGATCTTAAAGTAATCACAGTAGATAAAGATAAATTACAAGTTGGATGTTCAGTTAAACAATTATCACCAGATCCTTTTGAACACATCGAAAACTATGAATTAAATAAAATTTATAAAGTTAAAGTTTCTAAATTAATGGATTTTGGAGCTTTTTGTGAATTAGAACCAGGTCTTACAACTTTACTTCACTCAAGTGAACTTAGTTGGACTAAAAAAAATATTTCTGCAAAAAAAATGTTCAAAGTTGGTGATGAAATAGATTGTGTTATTACAGAGATTGATAAAGATAAAAGACGTGTTGCAATTTCACATAGACTAACTCAAGAAAATCCATTTGAAACTTTTGAGAAAAGATATCCTGTAGGAACTAATGTTGAAGGAGAAGTGGTTAATAAAAATGAGTATTCATTATTTGTAAAAGTAGAAGACTTAGATGTGGATGCTTTTTTACATTGTAATGATTTAACGTACTTAAATAATGCTGAACAAGAATTAGAAAAATATAAAAAAGGTGACAAGATAAAAGTTAAAGTGCTTGAAATTAGAGTATCTGAACAAAAAATTAGGGTTGGACTACGTCAGACACAAGCAGATCCTTTTGAATTTTTTAACGACAAAGCTAAAAACCAAACAATAACAGTAAAAGTAATCTCAACTGATAATAAAGGATTGATGGTCAGACCTGAAGGTTGTGAAATGGATTTCCAAATTAAGAAGTCAGCTATAGCAATTAATGCAGCTGATGCTAGACCAAGTAGATGGACAGGTGGTGAAAAGCTTGACTGTGCAATTGCAGATCTTGATCTAGATAAAAGAAAAGTTACATTGAGCATAAAATTACTAGAAGAAATTGAGAAAAAAGAAGCTTTAGATAAATATGGATCTGAAGGATCAGGTAAAAACTTGCCATTCTCATCACTTTCTGAAGATTTAAAGAAAAAAGAAGAAGATAAAGAGTAAAAGAAGATTAAAATTGGCTATTGTAAAATCAAAGCTTCTAAAACAACTCTCAGATAATTATCCAAATTTTCTAAAAAAAGATCTAGAAAAATTTACCAACATTATTCTTGGTGAAATTAAAAATGCCCTTAAAAGAGGAGATCGAGTTGAATTAAGGGGTTTTGGTGTATTTTCAACGAATATCCAAAAAGCAAGAATTTCAAGGAATCCAAAAACAGGAGAGAAAGTCAATACACCTCAAAAAAAAACAATTCACTTTAAAATGTCAAAAGACTTGTTTAAAAAATTAAACAATGAAGAAGAATAAAATATTCATAGCTTGTGACAGCACAAATATTCCAAGAATTAAAGAAATAATAAAAAAATCAAAAACATCAAAATTAAAGATAGGTTATAAATTTGGATTAGAATTTTTAAATTCTAAAAATGGAAGAAAATTTGTTTCACAATTAAATAATCAAATAACTTTTGGAGATTACAAATTTTCAGATATACCAAATACTTGTGCTTCAGCTATAAAAGCAATTAAAGATCTTAAATTTAATTATTGCACTATACACATTAGTTCAGGACTAGAAGCATTAAAAGCAGCTAAGAGGGTTTCTGGTAAAACTAAATTAGTAGGAGTTACGATTCTAACATCATTAGACAATAAAGCTCTTAATGAAATTGGTTTTAATAAAAATGTTGAAAAATTAGTCTACCAACAAGCTAAGTTAGCTAAAAAAGCAAAATTAGACGCTATTGTTTGTAGTGCACAAGAAGTTAAAATAGTTAGAAAAATATTTAAAAAAGAAATTATTACACCTGGAATAAGATTTGATTCAAAATTAAATGATCAAAAAAGAGTTTTAACCCCTAAACAAGCATATAAAAATGGAAGTGATTGGCTTGTGATTGGAAGACCAATTACTAAAGGCAACATTAAAAATAACATTCAAACATTAATCAATCATTTAAACTAATGAAAGGTTCTAAGATTTGTGGGATCTCAGATCTTAATACTCTTAATTTTATAATTAATCATCAATATCCACCTCAATTTATTGGTTTTATTTGTAATTATAAAAAAAGCTCAAGATATGTTGAGATTGAAAAGCTTAATGAATTATTAAAATTAGATAAAAAGAATTCTAATTTTGTAGCTGTGCTTGTTAAGCCTGATGAAGATATTTTAGAGAAAATTAAACATCTCCCATTTGATTATTATCAATTATATGACTGTACACCTGAAGAGATTAAAGAAATTAAAAAAAAGTATGATAAAAAAATTATTACAGCTTTAACTGTAAAAGATAAAAATGATGTTCAAAAACATAATTTATTTTCTGAAGTAACTGATATTTATTTATTTGACAGCAAAGGCTACGAAAAAAGTATGGCTTTTGACCATGAACTTATTCAAAAAATAAAGATTAACAAACCATTAATGTTAGCTGGCAACATACAAATAAATGATAATCTTGAAAATTATAAAAAAATAGCAGATATTATAGATATATCTGGGGGTCTAGAAACTTCTGGGGTAAAAGATAAATCCAAAATAGATATATTTTTAAATAAGATAAAACAGGTGCATAATGAAACTTAAAAGAGGAATTCCACTAATTGATCAGCATGATCAACACGGTTTTTGGGGTGGTAAATTTGGAGGTAGTTTTATTCCTGAGACTTTAAAAAAACCGGTCGAAGATTTAACAAACGAATTTAAAAAACTAAGAAAAGATAAAAGATTTATTAAAAAAAGAGATCATTATTTCAAAAACTATATTGGAGCTCCTACCTCATTTGTAAAACTTGATAATTTAACAAATCAACTAGGTGGTGCTCAAATTTGGGCGAAAGTTGTATCTGAAGCAAACGGAGGCGCGCATAAGATATATAATGCAACTGTTCATGCTCTTATTTGCAAGGCGATGGGTAAAAAATACATAGTTGGAGACACCGGAGCAGGTTATGCGGGAAAAATGTTAAGTATGGCAGCTAAAAAATTTGGCCTTAAGTGCAAAATATTCATGGGTGCGAAAGATATTAAAAGACAAAAACCTAATTGTGATGCAATGAGAAAGAATGGAGCTGAGATAGTTCCTGTTTACTCTGGAAGCCAAACGTTAGTTGATGCTGTAAGTGAATGTATGAGATACTGGGTATCAAATTGTGATAACACTCATATGTGTGTTGGAAGCACCGTTGGTCCAAATATATTTGTTAAAATCTGTGGCTGGAGCACAGCACAAATTTCTAGAGAATTAAAAGTACAATTAAAATCAGAATTTAAAAAAATACCAAATAAAATAAAATTAATTAATTGTGTTGGAGGTGGAAGTTCAGCATACGGATTTTGGAGCGAGTTTATTGACTATGATAAAAAACAGATTGAATTAATTGGTGTTGAGGCAGGTGGACCTAAAAATTCAAAACTGCACGCAGCCCCATTAAGCCGTAAAACAAAAATTGGAATATTGCATGGAGCAGCCTCTTACGTATGTCAAAATAAAGAGGGCCAAATAAATGAAACTGAGTCTATTAGTGCTGGACTAGACTATCCTGGTGTAAGTCCTATGCACTGTTTTTTAAAGGACACTAAAAGGGCGAGATATACATATGCAACAGATGAAGAAGCATTGAATGCACATCAAATGGTAACTAAATTTGAAAATTTAAATCCTAGTCTTGAACCAAGTCACGCATTTGCAGAAGCAATTAAAATAGCTCCTAAATTAAGTAAAGATATAATTATAATTGTAAATTCATGTGGTGATGCAAAAAAAGATAGAGATATTTTAAGAGAAAGATTAGGTAAAAAATAATGAGTTCTTTAATTAATAAGGCTTTTCAAAATGCTAAAAATGAAAACAGACCAGCTTTGCTTACTTATACAGTAGCTGGAGATAATAATAAAAAAAGATCCTTAGAGATATTAAAATCAATTTCTAATTATGCAGATATTTGTGAATTAGGCTTTCCACATAACACACCTATTGCAGACGGTGGCCAAATACAAACCAGTGCTTATCGTGCTATTAAAAATGGAATTAAAATTAATGATGTATTTTCAATTGCTAAAGATTTTAAAAGTAAGAAAAAAAATAAACCTATTATTCTAATGGGCTACTACAACATGATTTTTCAATTCAATGAAAATAAATTTTTAGAAAAATGCAAAAAATCAAAAGTTGATGGATTAATTGTAGTAGATTTACCTTATCCAGAAAATAAAAGTTTTGCTGCTAAATGTAAAAAAAAAGGAATTAATTTTATTCAATTAGTATCCCCTACTACATCTGAGATAAGATTAAAAAAAATAATCAAAGATTCTCATGATATGATTTATTATATAAGTATGCTTTCAACAACTGGAGGTATATTAAAAGTTTCACCAAAAAAAATACTAGAAAAATATAGTAAAATTAAAAACCAAAATAAGTCTAAAAATGTTGTAATTGGATTCGGAATTACTGAAAAAACAATAAAATCACTTAAAAAAGCTGATGGATTAGTTGTTGGAAGTGCAATTTGTAAGGAAATTTCTAATTCAATTAATAAAAGACAAAATACCGTCACAAATGTTACTAATATCGTCAAGAGACTAAAAAATAAAATTAAATGAACTGGATTACAAAAATAATTAAAGCAGGTGAAAAAATTAAAACTGCTTTTCATGAAAGAGCTTCTAAAGAGGATATAGCTAAAAGTGATTGGACTTCATGTTGTAAAGGACCAATACTAAAAAAAGATTTAGCTAATAATTTATGGGTATGTCCAGACTGTAACAGACATCATCGAATTAAACCAAGTCAAAGATTTGATATCTTATTTGGTAAAAATAATTATGAAATTTTTAAAACACCTATTCCAAAAGATGATCCTTTAAATTGGACAGATTCAAAATCTTACAAAGATAGATTAAAAGCTGCTCGTAAAAAAACTGGTATGGAATGTGGAATGATGGTTGCTTGTGGAACTATTAACAATATTAAAATTACAGCAGTTGCTTCTGATTTTGATTTTCTAGGAGCTTCAATGGCTGCAGCTGAAGGAGAAGCTTTTTTATATGGAATTCAACATGCAATTGAAAACCAAACTCCTTTTTTGTGTATCAGCGCTGGTGGAGGAATGAGAATGATGGAAAGTTTAATATCTTTATCTCAAATGACTAGAACAACACTTGCTATCAATGAATTAAAGAAAAATGGTTTACCTTATTTAGTATGCATTACGGATCCAACAGCTGGTGGTATTACAGCATCATATGCAATGCTTGGTGATATTCACATCGCTGAACCAGGTGCATTAATTGCTTTTGCAGGTGCTAGAGTTATTCAAGGAACAGTTAAAGAGGAATTACCTGAAGGATTTCAGAAAAGTGAATATGTTGAAAAAACAGGTTTTGTTGATTTAATTGTCGAGCGTAAAGATCTTGCATCAAAAATAGGAACTTTATTATCAATATTGTTAAAGCAAAATTCTGTTATAAGTTCTGAGCAAAATGAAACTTCGGAAGATAGTCAGTCGCTTACAAGAGCTGCATCCTAAAGAAATAGATCTTAGTTTAGATCGTATTCAAAATCTCTGTCAAAGATTAGGAAATCCTCAAGATAAACTTCATACAATTTCAATTGTTGGCACAAATGGAAAATATTCAACCATCCAAGCGATATTTGCTATTCTTAAAGAAGCAAATATTAAATGTAATATTTACACTAGTCCCCACATCAAAAGTATCAATGAAAGATTTGTCTTTAATAACCTAGAACTTAATGATGAAGAATTAGCAAGTTTGTTTGAAGAAATTGAAAATGCTAATAATAATGAACCCATTACTTTTTTTGAGATATTAACTGCAGCTTATTTTTTAAAAGCTTCTCAATATCCAGATAATATCAATCTAATAGAAACTGGCTTATTTCATAGATTTGACGCAACAAATATCCTTAAAACTAATCTCGCTAGCATTGTAACTTCAATTGGTCTTGATCATTTAGACTGGCTACCTAAAGATGAACAAACTGTTGAAAAAATTATTTATGAGAAAACTTCAACTCTTTTAAATTCAAATATTATAGTTGCAAAACAAAGTTCTAAAAAAATTACTGATAGTATAAAAAAGACAATCTTGAATAACAGTTCAAATAAGCTTTTTCATAATGAAAATTATAGTTTTACATTGAAAGAAAATGATTTCTTTTATTATGAAGATCAATTGGGTGGAATAAAATTACCAATGCCAAATGTTAAAGGCCAATTTCAATTAGAAAATATCTCAACAGCTATTGCAGCGATAAGAACTATAAAAGATTTTGATATTAAAGATGAACATATCCAGAAAGGTATTACAAAAATACATAGTATTGCGAGATTACAAGAAATAAAATCAGGTAAACTTAAAGAACTTATAAAAGATCATAAACTTTTTGTTGATGGCTCACATAATCCTTTAGGGGCAAAAGTATTAAATGAATATTTAGAAAGTTTAAATTGTGACAAACATATCATCTTAGGAATGATGGCTAATAAAGATCATAATGAATATATGAGTTACTTTAAGGGTGTTAAAACCTTGACCACTATAGATATCCCAAATCAACCAAAATCAATTAAAGGAAAAGATCTTAAAGATAAACTAAATAGCTTCAAAAATATCAATTACAAAGAAAGTATAGAGGAGGCTATTAGGTCAATTCCGGTCAAGGAGAACGATATTATCTTAATTACTGGATCTCTTTATCTTGCTGGGGAAGTATTGAATTTAAATTAGATATTTTTATCTAAAAACTCTTTCATATGGCTTTCAGGAACTCCACCAACTTTTCTATCTACTTCAACACCTTTTTTGTAGATAATAACTGTCGGCACACCTCTAATCCCTGCAGCACTTCCAGTATTAATTCCACCATCTTCAATGTCTGCGTAATAGAAGCCAGCTTTATCTTTATATTCTTCTGAAAGCTTAGTCATTATCGGTACAAGAGCCTTACATGGTCCACACCAAGCAGCTGAGAACTGAATAACTGAAATATCTTCGTTTTTTATTTTACTATCAAAATCATCGTCTTTAAAATCATTAAGCATAATATTGATATAATTGATTCAGTTGATTATTCAATGGACAAAATTGATTAATTAACAATTTTTGATTCCTCGCTATCCACCACTTCACTAATCCGGTCATCAACTGGGCTAGTCTTTTCAAGTGTTTTTGTAGCATTTAAACCATGATCCTGTTTTAATTTTTCAATTCTTTTTTCTAAACTAGATTTACCTGCCCACGCGTTGTTTATAACCTGTTGAAGGTTTGCTCCATGTGAGTTGTAAGTAGTTATAGTCTTCTTTAAATGACCTTTTAATACTGCGAATTTATCATACAAATTTTTAGCTGTTTCGGTAATTTCCCTGACACCCTCTATTTGCTTTTCTTTAGCTTTAATAGTTTCAATAATGCTTATCACAGCTAAAATGTTTCCTGGACCAACTAATAAAACATTTTTTGTATATGCGTATTCATAAAGATCCGGGTAACATTCAAGTGCAGATAAGTAAGCTGCCTCGTGACACATAAACATCACAACTTTAGGAAAAACATTTTTTTTAAGATTTTTGATATAATCTTTTTTAGACAATTTATCGATGTGAGATTTAACTGAGTCAGCATGTTTTTTTAATTGCCTATCTCTTTCAAGTGGATCGTTTTTTTCAGTAACAAATTTTTTCCAATTATCTAAAGAAACTTTTGAGTCACAGATTAAATAACTATTATCAGTTAGGTTAATCATAATATCTGGGTTTGTTGAGGATGAGCCATCATTATCTAAATCATAAACTTCTTCTTTTTTTTGTTTTGAATAATTTATGTCTAATTTAAATCCATGCATTTGAAGAAGTTGTTCAAGAAATTTTTCACCAAAATTACCTTGAAACTTTGAGTTACCTGTTAACTTATCTATAAACTCTTGCTGATCTTTTAAGAATTTTTTGTATTCACCTACATCACCAGTGACTGCTGTTTTAAATTGATCAACTTGTTTTAATGTTGAAAGTTGTTCTTTACTTCTATCTTTTTCATTTTCTAAACTATCCTTTATAGTTAGGTAATTTGACTTAACGCTTTCTAATTCTTTTTCTAACAACTCGTATTGATGTTGAACATTAACTAATTCTTTATCTTTTTCTAATAGTTCTTTTTCTTTATCATCTGTATTAAGAGATGGTTTTAGGACTTTAAAATAATAAAACGCAACAACTAACAAGGTTAATAGTGCACCTAGTGATATGTAAGAAATTTGCTCTATCATTATCGATTCTCTTTTAGAATTTTACGACTTTCAAATGATTTTATCAAATTAAGCATCTGAGTATTTTTGTTCTAAATTCATAACATAATCATTTATACCGTCTAAAAACTTAAGCTTTTCATCATTATTTTTAAACGAAAACATTTTATCTTCATTTTCTCTAATTTCATCACACTCAGAATAAAACGCAGAAACTGTCCACCATTTTTCTTTATTTGTACTTAAAATTCTTGAAGCTATTCTTCTCTTTATTTTTTTATGAATCTCTTTTGGTAAAATTTCAGGTGCTTCATTAAATATTAAACTATGACCAAATGTAACTAACCTTTCATCTTCAAATTTGTCTATTAATGCAAATTTTTCTTTCCAATCTCCTGCATGAAATTTAGTAAATAAAGATTGATCTTTAGGCGATGTAAAGCCACCTGAATAAATAGACTCTTCTGGCTCAATATCTTCTTGAGACGAAGTTTCCATTTTTTCTTCAGCTGCCTCCCTTAAAATATTACAAACATCTATTGAAAACTTTTCATTATTTTTAACCAAATCTGCTCTCTTATTGATCAAATTAGGATCAATTTTGTTATAGGGCTCAACTTTTAATGCATAACTTTTATCTAATATTATTGGAGCTTTGTTTGATCTAATAGTTCTTAAAAATTTAGGAGATTTTTTCATTTCCTTTTTAAGGTCTTCATAGTTTAGTTTTTGAATAGCTTCCACATCTACCCGCAAGTCGACAGCCTGCCCCCATTTGTAAACTGGATGCATACATGCATTTGGATGAAGTGGAGCACAAAGATAAAGACGACTATTGCCATAAAAATATTCATTTAACGTTATAATTTTTTCTTGCTTAATCATGTTTTCAACTATGATTTTGCTACTAGTTTTAAAATACTCCTGCCATAAAGTTGGCTGTTTCTGTTTAATTAAATCAAGAACCTTTACTGTAAGTTCGGTGTCAAATAATGCAGAGTGAGCTCCAGAAGACTCAAATCCATTTAATCTTGCTAAAGACTCGAGTTTCATAGATTTGTTTCCCTTTGCATTTAATTCTGTTTTTAGAACATCTTCCTCAATTGCAAATGCTGCTCTAACTATATTTAATGCATCATGTCTTGCATTTCCCTCTGTATTAGTTAAATAAGGTTTTCTGAGAGATTTGAAAAACTCTTTTCTAATTACCTCATCATCAAAGTTAATACTTGAATAACCTAAAAATGTTGCAGGAGACCACTGTCTAAATTTTTGTTCAACTTGAGAAAGCATTTCATAGTGACTTAGATTTCCTTTTGTTAACAAATCTACATTTGATTTATTAATACAAAGTGCTGTAGCAGATGGAACCCTATCCTGAGGAAGTCGGCATCTAGCGGAGAAACGCTCTTTTTCTTTAAAATTTTCATCTAGTAAAATCCCACCAATTTCAATAATAGTAGCCCAATCCGTCTGAGCTGAATCTGTCTCAATATCCCATACAACGTAATTCAATGTTTGCTCCTTTAAAGTTATCGAAGAAATAATTAAATGTTAAAAAGTTTACTCAAACTAACTCTGCATCTAAATTAGTAGCTTCGTTTAAATTTAAGATAAATTTTTAGAGGAATTGATAAGAAAACTAAACAGTTCGCATCTAAATAAGTAGCTTAATTTAGTAAGTTTATATTAAGTATTTATTGAATATTGTCAACTAGGTTGATTTTTTATTTGAAAATAATATTGCTCAACCTTTTCTAAAAATTTATTTTGAAATTCTTTAAAGCGTGTTCCTTCAACTATAAATCTTTGAAACATATTATCTTTTGAACACATTAAAATAACTGCTTTATTAATATTAGATCCATAAACTGTATTATGTGCTAATGCATAAGCTGCACACTGCAAATAATAATCCTCAATCCATTCCTCTTTCTTGGGCTTATTAGTCTGTTTAAAATCAATAATAGTCTCGTGATTTTCATATATACCTATACAATCAGCCGCTCCTGCATATTTACCCGGGTAATACAAAACGCATTCCGTAGCCCATATCTCACTTAACTTATTTCTAAGTCCATTTTCTATGATTTGATCAGCCATCATTCTTTCTCTTGTATTGTCTCCTAATAGATCTAGATTTAGTTTTCCTAATAAAAATTTTTCTAAAAAATCATGCATTGAGGACCCACGAGTACTTGCCTCTCTTTTGATAAATTCAGCTTGTTTATGTCCGACTCTATCTTTCCACGCTTGTAATGATGCCTTTTTTTCTTCACTTTGAGTAGCATTTAAAATAGTTGTTACACTTGGAAGTTTTTCAGAACCTAAATCGTAATGACGTTTTCCATTTAAAATAGCTCGAATAGAGCTAGGATAATTGTATTTTCTATTCCACTGCATAATTAAAATCTTTTTATCTTAAAAGAACTATAAATCATTAAAAAACTATTTGTTCATATTTGATTTTTTAACATACAAAAGACACAATCACGGTTTAATTTAATAATTGTTAAAATTTATTTCTTAAATTTTAAACAACCCCCAATATATGAAACAACTAGAACTGTTTGATTACAGAAAAGATTATCTTTTTGATTCTAATAATAAGATTGCTCATTATTACGATATCCTAAAAGAAACTGAGGATACTATTAGCTATGCTGAACATATCGATCCTAAAAAAGGTTATGCAATAGCTGGTATGGAATATGAAGAATATATTGATGTTAAAAAAAATAGGTTGAAAGGACTGACCTATGATCAAATATTCACTTACTTAAAAAATGCTAAAAAAGAAGACCGACTAGAAAAATATAAGGCATTATTAAAGTTTAGAAATATTCCCTTTGAGACAGATTTGTTTACTTGGAACAATGACGATCTTTAATACTAAATAAATAAGAAGCTTATTTATTATTTAAATCTAATTAATAAGCTGTCATAATAATCTTATTAATTATGGTTTTAGAAGAGGTTAGAATAGATGAACTTAATCAAATTTTTGATGAGAATTCAAAAAAGGTTTTTGATTACCTTCTCCAAAGAACAGTAAATTCTTATCCTGAGTTTTTACCTGGTCAAAACGATACAGCTCTTTACTTAGAAAAAAAACAATGTGAACAATGGATAATACAAGCATTAGGTTTGAAGCCTGTTGGTGAAGGTAGCTATCCTATAGATGGTATAAGTGAAAAAAATGGTTACGATGTTTCATCTCTTGCACTAGGACAAGCACCAACTGGTAAAATGAAAAAACAAACAGGTGAAAAATCCCTTAGTCAAAAATTTGAAGATGAAAATTTTGGAAATGAAAATGACAATTTAGATAGCTTATTCAATTCTGAAAAATATGATGAAATTATTAAAGCTTGGAAAAATATACTAAAAAAGAAATGGCAAGGAACTATTACAGATCAAAATTTAGATAATCTATATTTGGTTAATTTAATTCTATACAAACCTGAAAATAGATTAATGATATTTTTGCTTAAAATTAATCCTGATAAATTAGATGAAGTTTCTAAGGGTAATATATCCAGCAAAAAGACATCAGTTTGGTTTAATGATTTTATTAACCCTAAATTTGGAAATGTAAAAGTATACAAGTCAAAAAAAAGAGTTGAGTTACGTATTCATCCTCAAGAATTTATAAAAAATAATTCTTTTCTAAATTTTAATATAGACAACAAAATCAATACTAAAAATTTAAGAGAAATCTTTAAAAATAAAAATAAAAAAAATAAATATCTTCTAAAAGAGACTAAAAAAAATAAAAAATTCTTTAGCAAATTAAAGGATTGATTTACCTATTATTTTAGCAATTTTTGCTATTAAAGTAACAGTAACAGCATTCCCTACTTGCTTATATCTTTGAGAGACAGGCATATCATCTGGGAACTTAAAACTTTTAGGAAAGCCTTGAAAATTTAAACACTCTCTTGGAGTAAGTTTTCTAATACCAAGATCGTCCTTAATTAAAGGAACATTATGTCCTCCTGTTCCCATGTTAGCTGTAAGCGTCGGACACTCATTACTTTTGTTTTCTCTCACATAAATTCTACGCCATTGATAGGCTGTATCTTTAGATGTAATTGATTTTTTAAGATCTTTGTACATGTAAGAGTCCTGTTTATAATAATATCTTTCCTCAACCTCATCACTTTCCAACATCTCTCTAAACTTCTTTTTGGTTTTGCTTTTTACTAGAGGTAAATAAGAATTAAATATTGAACTTGATGTTTTTTTATTAGGCTCAAAATCCCAATTAGCTTCATCTTTAAAGCCTATAATAAATGTTCTTTCTCTATTCTGAGGAATATCTGTATGAACGGATGTATTAAATACATTCCAAAAAACTGAGTAACCTAAATCTCTCAAAGATTTAGTAATTACTTTTGCAGTTTTTCCTCCATCATGACCTCTAATGTTTTTAACATTCTCAAGCATAATTGCTTTGGGCATTTTAGGTAATTCTGTAATAGCTCTACAAATTTCAAAAAAAAGATTTCCTCTTGGATCTTTAAAACCTTTTTGATAACCAGCAACAGAGAAGGCTTGGCAAGGAAACCCACCCACCAAAACATCAACTGGTTTTAGTTTTTTAAAATTAACTTTTCGAATATCTTCAGAATATAATTGATGTTTATAATTATGTTTAAAGCTTCGAATACTGTAAGGGTCATTCTCATTAGACCACAAGGTCTTAAAATCAGCTTTTTCAAAGCCACTTTCAATACCTCCAATGCCAGAAAATAAGCCACCTAGTGTTTTCATTTTTTTTATTTATATTTAATATTAACCTTATATATGATTCTATTAAATGAGAGATAATATTGAAACTAACTATTTAATATTTGTTTCCTCGGATGGGAAAAAAACTGGGCTTGATATTTTTCATGAACGAATAGAAAAAAACAAATGGCCAATTTATAATAGAACTCCTCAATTACTAAATGTAAGTCAAGGAAAACATGTTGTTTTTTATATAGCTGGTTCTGGCGACAAAAGACAAAGCTTTGTTGCAAACGGTAGAATTAAAAATGTGATTGAAAATAAAACAACCGTGATTGATGATAATCAAGAGTTTAAGAAAGTACTTTTTTATGTAGAATTTGAAAATATGAAAATATTTGATCAAGAGATTAATATTAAAGATCATATAGATAATTTAAATTTTATTAAAAATAAGGACAAGTATGGACTTTATTTTCAAGGTGGTATTTGTAAAATTAATAAAGAGTCTTACGAATATATAGTAAATAAACATTAACTTTTTTTGTGATCTTTTTCTGATAAGTTAAATTAAATTATGGAATTATTCTTAATACTAAAAATCATATTTATAATAGGGTTAGTAGTTGCGCTTTATGCAGTTGCTAGAAACCTTGATATTATTAAGATTATTTTAATTTATTGGAAAGACCTAATCTTTAGAAAGTAATTTAATCAATTTCTTAACATCTAGTTTTTTTGTAGATGATTTTGATATCATCATACATGCTTCAGATTTTAATATTTCTCCATCCTTTAAAATACGAAGATTGTTAGCTTTTAAGGTCTCACCTGTTGATGTTATATCGGTGATAATTTCACTTGATCCAGTAAAAGGATAAGCCTCTGTTGCCCCTAAACTACCGACTAACTTAAATTGTGTAACTCCTTTTGAAAATAAAAATTCTCTGGTTAAATTTGGGTATTTAGTTGCAACTCTTAGTCTTTTTTTCTTTTTATCTCTAAATTCAAATGCAATTTCCTCTAAATCTGCAACAGTTTGAACATCTATCCATGGGTCTGGTATTGCAACAACTAAAGCTGCTTTTCCAAAATCATATTTTTTAGATACACTTATCTTATTTTGAATATTAACTTCACTTTCTTTTAGTAAATCATACCCCGAAAAACCAAAATCTAACGAACCATCTCCAAGCCTTTCAACTATCTCTCGTGCATGAAGATATAAAACTTTAACATTTTTTAATTGTTTTATGGATCCTAATAAATCTCTTTCACCACGCTCAGAAACTAGATTTAATTTATTCTTTTTAAATATCTTTAGAATATCTTTTCTAAGTCTACCTTTACTTGGAATACCAATGTTAATTATATTTTTGCTCATTAGTAATTTAAATTTAAAGCAGCTCCAACTGCAGCTACTTGATTTTTAGCGCCAAGATCTGAAATCAATTTGTCATATCTTCCACCGTTAATTATATTTCTGCTTTTTGATTTAGATTTGATATCAATTTTAAATACCATTCCTGTGTAATATTCTAATTGTCTTCCAAATGAAGCAGAGAACACAACATTTAATTTTGAAATTTTATTATTTGAGAGTGGAAAATATTTTTGATCAACTATTAAATTAATCTTATTCTTTTTAAAAAACTTGTTTAATTCACTTGCAGCTTTATTGATTGGGCATTTAATTTTTAAAAAATCTTTGATTATTTTTGATACATTTTCTCCTTTTCTTGTTCCCCTCGGATCTCTAATTTTATTATCAAATCTTTTTAAAATTTCATTAATTGACCTTCCGGCAATAACTTTGGATAGATCCTCTTTTAACATTTTAAAATATCGCTTTTTATCAATCTCAACGATAGTTGGATCTACATCTGAGTTGGTTTCTAATCTTTTTAAAAGATCATTAAAATACTTCTCTCTCCAAAAATGTCTTGATAATCTTAGTTTCCATCTTTTTGGAATATCAAGTTTTGAAATTAATAAATTAAAGATTTCAACATTACCAATCGTTAATGTTCCTGATGTATATTTGATATTTTGAAGAGATTTTAATGAAGTATTGATAATTTCTTTGTCATCATTCTTTTCATCTTTTGATCCAATGATTTCAAATCCAACTTGGTCTCTAATTATAGAATCTTTTTTATTTTGTGACTTACGATAAGCCTGACCACTATAAAAAATCTTTTCTTTTCCTTTTAAATTGTTCTCTAAATACCTAAGACATGAAGCAATAGTTAAGTCAGGTCTCAGGCAAAGCTCACTTCCGTTTTGATCAATAAACGAAAATATAAATTTTCTAAAGTTTTCACCTGATCTTTGGACAATATGATTGGCCTCAATTACTGAAGGTAAATCAATATGCTTAAATCCTTTAGATTTGACCGATCTAAGGATATTTTCAGATAAGTTTTTTGATTTCATTAATTAAATCAGCTTTTGGAATTGTTTGATTGTTTTCACCCTTAACCCCTTTAAGGTTTTTAATAGTGACTGTATTATCATTAAATTCATTTTCTCCACAAATAACAGCAACAGTTAATTGACGTTTATTTGCTAAATCAAGTTGTTTACCTAGGTTTTTTTTAGTGTTCAAAAAAACTTCAGCATTAATATTATTGTCTCTTAAGATATCCACCAATTCATAATAATTTTTTAGATACTTTTGATCCATGACACAAACTAAAACAGGTTTTTGATCTTCTATTTTAATTTGATCTAATTGCATCAAAGCAAATAACAATCTGTCTACACCAAAGCTTATTCCTGTTCCTGGTATATCAACTCCTCTAAATCTTGAGATAAGTTTGGCATAGGCTCCGCCAGAACATATGCTTCCAATATCTACTTCTTTTCCTTTATTGTTTGTCACCTTAAAGTTTAGATTAGTCTCGACAATAAAATCTGAGTAATAAGCTAGCCCTCTTACAATTGTTAAATTTGTCTTAACTTGATTTAAATTTGATCCATATCCAAGTACTTCAAATACATCCTCTAATTCTTTTATTCCTTCTTGAGAAAGTGGGTTTTTTAAAGTTTCTTTTAATTGTTTTAAATCTTTTATTTTTAAGAAATTTAAAATTTGTTGAGCTTGGTCATCTGATAAATCTGCTCCTTTAGTAATTGCACCACTTTGGTCTTTTCTTTCTTTTTTGAGTAAATCTTCAACTCCCTTTAAGCCAAATCCAGGCTTATCCAATTTATCAATTGCTCGAATAACTTTAATTTGTTTTTCTTCAGAAATTTTTAATTCATCAATTAGTCCTTGAACTATTTTTCTATTACTTACATTTATTGTGAATTGATCTTTGTTTAATCCACAATCTGATAATGTGCTTGATATTAAATTACAAAGTTCAGCATTAGCTTGAGCAGGATTAACGTTTCCAACAATATCAAAATCAGCTTGCATAAATTCTCTGTAACGGCCGTTTCCAGCTTTTTCATTTCGAAATACATTTTGAATTGCATATCGTTTATAAATTGAGGGTAGTTCTTGATTATTTTGTGCAACAAATCTGGCTAGTGGACTTGATAAATCATATCGAAGTGTAATACTTTTTTCCCCATCCTGAAATGAGAATACATCAGACATAGGATTATTATCATCTTCTGCAAGAAAAGATCCTATATTTTCACTAATTTCAAACGAAGGTGTTTCAAGAGCTTCTGCTCCAAACTTGATAAAATTATTCTCAATCGCTTTTAATAGCTTTTTTTTGAGAAGAAGTTTTTTATCCCAACGATCTTCAAAACCTGAAGGTAATCCAGGTACTAATTTATTTTCTTTATTCATTTTTTGGTACCCGGGCTGAGAATCGAACTCAAACTTAAAGTTCCACAAACTTTCGTGCTAACCGTTACACCACCCAGGCATTCCTTGTTTTTATATTATTTTTGTGTGGATTTAAAATTATATTATAAATAAATAGCCTACAGGCTATGGAAACAAACTCTATGAGTACTTCTTGAAGTCTCTCTATATGTAATATTTATAATCATGAGCAGTCTTTTAGACAATAATTCCGATTATTCAAGACAAAAAATAAAAAAGGACGTTATCTATTTTTCAATAGATAAAACGCCCTTTAAAATATTTTAATAAAAATTAGTCTACTTTTTTTAAGTTAACTGCTGAAGGACCTTTAGGACCATCTTCTAATGTAAATTCAAGTTTATCACCCTCATTTAGATATCTCATGCCAGCTGCTTTAACAGCTGATGCATGCACAAAGGCATCTTTTTCTTTGTCATCTCTTTCAATGAAACCATACCCTTTTTTACCATTATACCATTTAATTTTACCCGTTAATGTACTCATCTTATTCTTAGTCCTTATGTTGTTTATTATTCTGTAAAGCTAATTTGATTTTTTTAGAATTTCAAGATGAAAAATGATGGTGGTGCCTCGGGAAGGATTCGCACCTCCGACACAAGCCTTTTCAGGGCTCTGCTCTACTCCTGAGCTACCGAGGCAAAAAATTAACCTCTAAAGATTATTCTGCCTTTAGTTAAATCGTAAGGAGTAATTTCTACAGTAACGCTATCACCTTGCAAAACTCTGATACGATTTTTTCTTAACTTACCAGCTGTATGGGCCGTAATTGTGTGCCCGTTCTCAAGCTGTACCCTAAACATTGCGTTTGGAAGGAGATCTATAATTTTTCCTTTAAACTCCAACAAATCTTGTTTAGTCAATTTTATTTTCTCCTAATTCTTTTTTTTACAGATTCAGCATGTCCTGCTAAGCCTTCGTAATTTGCAAGTGTTATAACGGATGGCCCAAGACTTTCAATACCCTTTTTAGATAAGTTTATGTAGGAAATCCGTTTATAAAATTCGTTTACACTTACTCCACTTGAGTATTTTGCAGAACCGTTTGTTGGAAGTATATGATTTGATCCTACATTATAATCTGTCATTGCCATAACTGCATATTTTCCACAACAAATAGAACCTGAATTTTTGATTTTCGGAATAAATGATTTATAATTTTTAACATTCAGTTCCAAGTGTTCGGGCGCAATTTTATTTACTACATCAATAATTTTTTTATCAGAGCTAATATTCATTAATATTCCATTACTAATTAAACTTTTTTTGGCAACAGATTGTCTTGGAATTTCTTTTAACTGTTTAAATATTTCAATTTTAACTTTTTCTACAATATTTTTATCTTTAGAAATTAAAATACATTGAGAAAGATTATCATGCTCTGCTTGACCTATTAGATCACTTGCAACCCATTCTGGATTTGAAAATTTATCACAAATTATCGTAACCTCAGATGGTCCTGCAGTCATTCCCTCAATTCCAACATCGCCAAAAACTTCTTTTTTAGCAGCTGCAACAAATGCATTACCAGGACCTACAATTTTATTAACTTTTTTTATTCTTTTAGTTCCATAAGCTGCGGCAGCAATTGCTGATGGTCCTCCTATTGAATAAATCTCTTTAATTTTACATTTACGCGCTGCGTATAATACTGCTGGATTTTGCTTTCCTTTATATCCAGGATTGATCATTATTACCCTTTTAACGCCAGCAACAATTGCTGGAATAGCGTTCATTAAAACACTTGAAGGGTATGAAGCAGTTGATCCAGGTACATATATTGCAACTGATTCTATTGGAACATATTTGTACTCCAATTTATTTTTTAGTCTATCTGTGTATGAAATATTCTTAAATTTTTGAAGAGAGTGAAATTTATGAATTCTAGTATACGCAAGATC
The DNA here is from genome assembly GCA_902595535.1 of uncultured Pelagibacteraceae bacterium. Taxonomy (GTDB): domain Bacteria; phylum Pseudomonadota; class Alphaproteobacteria; order Pelagibacterales; family Pelagibacteraceae; genus Pelagibacter. Next base: position 32,268 of record CACJQI010000007.1, on the reverse strand, counting down.
AATTGCATTTTTAACTTTTTTATCTAAAGACTTTATTAATTTAGAAATTTGATTAGCGCTTGGTACAATTATATTATTTTTATTAAATCTTTTTTCATATTTTAAAAGAGCTTTATCGCCATTTTTTTTAACATCTTTTATAATACCTACAACTGAAACTGAATTGGATTGGACTTTATTTTTTCTTTGCAAAAGCAAAGCGTCCAAAACTTTATCAAAATTTTTACTATTACTATTTAATATTTTCATTACTGTTAATTTCGTTTTGATCCTCTAGATTTACCTCAATTGTTTCTGTAGTCAAAGCAATGTGAGCATTTTTATCAAAAATTAAGTTAATTTCATAATCATCTTTATTTTTTAAATAATCTATAGCTATTAAGTCTAAAACTAATTCTTCATTTTTTTGATCAATATTTTTTGACTTTACTTTATCAACAAAATCAAACCTACAAATACTGTTAATTTTTTTATCTGCTTGATCTGTTTCAATTTTGGTTCGTTCAAGAGATAATAAAAAAACTTTATTTGAAGCAAGATATTTAATATCTGCCACTTTAACTTTTGCACCAGCAGTACATGCAGAAATCATTTGTAAACCCTCATTATCTGTAGCAATTATTTGAGCTAGATATTTTTTATCCATTAATTAACTCTTCTAATTTTTGCACCAACTTTTTTTAATTTCTTCTCTAAACTCTCATATCCACGATCTAGGTGATATATTCTATTTATAACGGATTTACCTTTTGCAGTTAATGCAGCAAGAATTAATGAAACTGAAGCTCTTAAGTCAGTTGCCATCAATTCTGCTGGTGCAAAACTTATATTTCCCTCAACTACAGCTTTATTGCCATTAGTTGAGATATTGGCACCCATTCGATTTAACTCTGCAACGTGCATAAATCTATTTTCAAAAATATCTTCTTTTATTAAAGATTTTTTATTTGCTTTACATAATAATACCATGATCTGCGCCTGCAGATCTGTTGGAAAACCTGGGTAAGGCGCTGTTTTAATATCTATGTTATTGATCTTTTTATTTCCAATAATATGAATATCACCTTTTTTTACACTAATTTTTGCACCTATCTTTTTAAGGGTATCAATTTCAGTTTGAATAATACTTGGTATGACATTTTTAATTATTAAATTTCCTTCTGTAACAGCTGCTGCAACTAAATAAGTGCCAGCCTCAATTCTATCGAACATAATTTTATAGTTTGTTTCATTAATTTTGCTTACACCTTCAATTTTAATTGAGCGTTTTGAAATCCATTTAATTTTACATCCAGTTTTATTTAAAAAATTAACTAAATCTTTTATCTCAGGCTCTATTGCACAATTACTTAAAATAGTAGTGCCTTTTGCTAAACTTGCAGCAATAATTAAATTTTCGGTAGCTCCAACTGAAATTTTTGGAAATCGAATTTTAGATCCTTTTAAACCTTTAGGTACAGTTGCATGTACATAACCTTCAATAATTTTATATTTTACACCAAGTTTTGATAAAGCTTTTAAATGAATGTCTACTGGCCTTGTACCAATTGCACATCCTCCTGGTAGTGAAACTTTTGCACTACCAAACTTTGCAAGTAGTGGGCCAAGAACCAAAATACCTGCACGCATAGTTTTCATTAAATTATAGGACGCAATTTTTTTTTGTTGTTTAGAATTATCAATAATTAATTTTTTATTATCAAATTTTACTTTTGATCCTAATGATTGTAATAAATTAATCATTGTCTCAATATCTTTTACCTTTGGTAAATTATTTAAATAAATTTTTTTACTAGATAACAAGGTTGCCGCTAAAATTGGTAAAGAAGCGTTCTTTGAACCAGATATATTTATTTGTCCTTTGAGCTTATTTGCTCCTAGGACTTCTAGTTTTTGCATGGTTAAACTTTAGGTAAAGTTACTCCAGTTTGACCCATATATTTTCCGTTTCTATCTGCATAAGTCACTTCTGGTTTTTCATTTCCTTTTAAAAAAATGAATTGTGCTACACCTTCATTTGCATAGATTTTAGCAGGCAGTGGTGTGGTGTTTGAAAACTCAAGTGTTACATACCCTTCCCATCCAGGCTCTAAAGGTGTTACGTTTACTATAATTCCGCATCGTGCATAGGTAGATTTACCAAGACAAATAACTAGGACATCATCTGGTATTTTGAACTTTTCGACTGTTCTGGCTAATACAAAAGAATTAGGTGGAATAATACACTCTGAAACATTTTTAGTTACAAAATTTGTTGGTTTAAAATTTTTAGGATCAACTATTTCAGAATTCACATTTGTAAATATCTTAAATTCTTCAGATACTCTAGCATCATAACCGAAAGAAGATAAACCATAAGAAATACTATTTCCCCTAACTTGTTTTTCTTCAAACGGACTAATCATGTCTTCTTCTTTAGACATTTTTCTTATCCACTTATCTGAAAGAACTGACATTATTTATTTTTCTTTTTTGTTTTTTTTTGAAAAAGTTTTCTTTTTTTTAAATTCTTTCTTAACGCTAAGCTTAAACGCTCATTTTTATCTTTTGAATTCATTCTTTATCTGGATTTGTGAGGAAGTCTAAAGTTATTGGCTTAGAAGTGTCTAATGTTTTGGGTTTAGCCTCTACTTCCTTTGGGCCTTCCTTTGCTAAACGTTTAGCTTTTTTTTCTGCAAGCTTCTTTTCTCTTTTAGCTTGTTTCTCCATAAGCTTATTACCTTTAGTAGATTTATAATCGTAATGAATTCCCATAAAATTTCCTCACGTAGATATAAATCATATTACCTAAAAAATTAAGGCAATATTTTGAAAAAAATGCTTTATTATCAATAAAATATAAATTGTTTATTAGCTCCTATAGATAAATGGTATATCAAGTCATTGGTAATGACTAATTCCCTGGTCAGTACAGGGTGGGAGCACCATAATTAGTTTTTATAAAAAATTTTTCTCAAAAAAGTTGCAACTAAAATTAATCCAAAGAAAGCTAAGATTGGAATATATATATCGTGAGAAAAAATTACATCTGAAATTTTAGGAGTCTTTGAATTTTGATCAATTATTTTTTCTATCCCGCTACCAATAGAAACAGCTAAAAAAGTTTGAGGTATAATTCCTATGATCGTTGCAAAGAAAAAATTTTTTACATTCACATTAAAAAGTGTCGGCAATAGACAGCTTAATTGCCAAGGTACTCCTCCAATAAATCTATATATCAATAAATAAATAAATTCAGATTTTTTAAATTTTATTTTAAGGCTTTGGTATTTTTTTAAAAATTTTTCTCTAATAATATTTTTTAAAAAATAATTTCCAAATATATACAAAAAAGTTGCGCCAATACTTAATCCCAAAACAACAATTAGAGTTCCAATCCATTTTCCAAAAATAAATCCACCAAACAAGGCTACTGGAGATCCAAAGCCTAAAAATGGAAATACCCATAATATTGTTAATAATAAAAAGATTATTGATATTAAAAACAAATTAGAGTTTTTAAGTTCAAAGAAATAAGATCTGTTTTGTTTGATGAAGTCATATGATGTGAAATCTTGAAGGCTAAATTTTGAAAAGAAAAAGTATAAAAATAAACAAACTAAAATTAGATAGGATAGTCCTATAATTGTTTTAATTTTTTTTGTTTTTTCCATCAAATCTAATACAATTTATAAAATCTTATGTTTGCTATTTATATATTTAATTACTATAAAGGGCGAAATTTAATAAAAATTAACCATATTTATGAAACGAACATATCAACCATCTAACGTTAAAAGAGCCCGAAAACATGGTTTTAGGTCTAAAATGAAAACTAAAGGTGGACAAAAACTTTTAGCTAGAAGAAGAGCAAGAGGAAGAAAATCGTTAACTGTATCAGTTTAAATAAATGAAAAGCAAAATACTTGCTCTTTCAAAAAACGAAGAATTCAAAAATCTACTTAAGCAAAAAAAAATTTCTAATAAATTTGTTACAATTTTTTTTGGGAGTTTAAAAAATAAAGATAATAAAAAACTTAATATAAGTTTTGTGACTAAGAAAAAAATAGGCAATGCTGTAATAAGAAATAAAATTAAAAGAAGATTAAGAAATATGGTTAATGATGCTGTTAAAAAAATATCAGTTAAATTTAACTATTCATATCTTGTTATTGCTAAGTCAACTATGTTAAACAATGAGTACAAAAATATAAAAGAAACCATATTTCAGGATTTAGAAAAGATTAAATAATGAACATTTTCACCAATATTTTAATTAAAGTTATAAAAGGATATAAATTTTTGATTAGTCCTTTATTTGGTCATTCATGCAGATATTTGCCTACATGCTCAGAATACAGTATTGAAGCTTTGAAAGAATTTGGATTAGCTAAGGGAACTTTTTTAAGTTTAAAAAGAATTTTATCATGTCACCCAATAAAATTTTTAGGCGGTGGTGATGGTTTTGATCCTGTAAAAAAAAAATATAAAGGTTAAAAAATAATGGATACACGGAATGTTATTGCGGCAATTTCTTTATCAGCAGCTGTAATCATTCTTTATTCGCTTTACTTTGCTCCGCCTCCAATTACTAAAGAACAACTTGCGGAAAAAAATAAAACTGAACAAACTACTGATGCTCCTAGTTTGGATCAAAAAGAGACTATAACTGAAGTTTCAAGAGAAGAAGCTTTAAGCCAAAGTAAAAGAATTAAATTTGAAAATCAGAGTATAATTGGTTCTATATCTCTTAAGGGCGCAGCAATTGATGACTTAACCTTTAAAGAATATAATATAACTTTAGAAAGTGATGAAAAAGTTAAATTATTATCACCTAGAAGTACTAAAGATGGATACTTAATAGAAAGTGGATTTCTAACTAATGATAAAAATATTGATATTCCAAATTCAAATTCAGTATGGTCTATATCAGGAAATGATACACTCACCGATCAATCTTCTGTAAAATTAATATGGACGAATGATCAAGGAATTACTTTTGAAAAAGAGATATCTTTAGATGATAAGTTTTTATTCACCATTAAACAAAAAGTAATTAATTCAACAAATAAAGAATTTGATTTCCATCCTTACGGTCAAATTATCAGAAAAGAGATACCCGAGATTTCTAATTTCTATATCCTCCATGAAGGTCTTATTGCAACTTTAGATGAAGAATTAATTGAGGAAGATTACGACGATATTCAAGAGGAAAAGTTTTCTAGAATCTCAAAAAAAGGATGGCTTGGAATTTCGGACAAATTTTGGATAACATCGTTAATTCCACCAAGTGGTAAAGAATTTATAACAACTTTTGACTATAAAGATAAATTTCTCGCTAATTTTGTAGGCAAAGAGCCTTTGGAGCTAAAAGGAAACTCAAGTATAGAAGATGAATTTCAAGTAATAGTAGCTGCTAAAAGGGTAGACGTTATTGATGGATATGCGGAGTCATTAAATATAGATAAATTTGATTTAGCAATTGATTGGGGTTTTTTATATTTTATCACAAAACCTCTCTTTTACGGTATCGACTATTTCTTTAAATTACTAGGAAATTATGGTCTGGCAATTATTGCAATAACAATTTGTATAAGACTGGCATTCTTTCCTCTTGCTAATTTCTCATTTAGAAGCATGGCTAAAATGAAAGCACTTCAACCAGAGATGGTGAGACTAAAAGATTTGCACAAAGAAGATAAAATGAAGCTCCAGCAAGAAATGATGGCACTTTATAAAAAGGAAAAAGTAAATCCAATGTCAGGGTGTTTGCCTATATTAGTGCAGATACCAGTGTTTTTTGCTTTATATAAAGTTTTATTTGTAACAATTGAAATGAGACAAATGCCTTTTTTCGGCTGGATACAAGATTTGTCTGAAAGAGATCCAACATCATTATTTAACTTGTTTGGTCTGCTGCCTTATGACGTTCCATCTTTTTTAATGATTGGAGCGTGGCCAATTGCAATGGGTGTTTCTATGTTTATTCAGCAAAAATTAAATCCAGCTCCGACAGATCCGATGCAAGCAAAAATATTTATGTTCTTTCCTTTATTCTTAACGATAATTTTAGCACCTTTCCCTGCTGGATTAGTAATTTATTGGACGGTTAATAATATTTTAACTATGGCTCAACAAGTTTTCATAATGAAACGAACTACAGTCAAAACAACAACTTAATGTTGGAAATCAAAGAAGAAGAATTAAAAAAAGTACTTCCATCAGACGGTCCCTCGATTGATGAGGTTAAAAAATATTTAGAAAAATATAATGATGAATACATTGTTATTAAATGTGGTGGTAGTGTTTTGGTAGATAATAAATTATTTGATATTTTCATTAAAGATATATCCGTATTGAATAAGCTTGGATTTATTCCAATTATTGTCCATGGAGGTGGAAAAAGAATTAGCAATAAACTAAATGAATTAGGAATTAAGAGTAATTTTATAAAAGGATTGAGAGTTACAGAAAAAGAAACTATTGAAGTAGTAGAACAAGTGTTAATAGAGTTTAACTCTGAAATTATAGAGGCCTTAAAAGAACAACAATGTAATAGTCAAACTATAAACTCTAGAAAAAATAATATTATGACAGTTGTGCAAGAAAATACTGAGCTAGGATTTGTTGGAACACCAACAGAAATAAATAAGTCGATTATTGATAAAATTGTAGATGAAAAAAAAGTTCCTGTTATAGCTCCCTTAGGTCTAGACGAAAATAATCAAGCTTATAATATAAATGCTGATACAGCTGCTGGATCAATTGCAAAAAAAATTGAAGCTAGACGTTTAATAATAATGAGTGATGTTGAAGGTGTTCTTGATAGTAATAAAAAATTAATCCCTGAAATTAATTCTCAATCAATTAAAGATTTAATAAATGATGAGGTTGTTACTGGAGGAATGATTCCTAAAATTAATAATTGTTTAGATGTTGTTTGTAATGGTGTTAAAGGTGTTGTTATTATTGACGGTCGAAAGAATCACTCTATTCTTTTTGAATTATTATCCGACAAAGGTTCAGGAACTTTAATTAGACAATGAAAGAGTTAATAGACATAAAATACTGGATATTTGATCTAGATAACACTCTTTATAGCGGTCAAACACAGGTTTTCTCTGAAGTAGATAAGAAAATGAGCGCATTTATATCAAAAAAAATGAATGTGGATTTAGTCAAAGCAAAAGAAATACAAAAAAAATATTTTTATGAATATGGCACAACATTATCAGGATTAATGAAGCAGGACGGTATAGATCCGCATGACTTTCTAGAATTTGTACATGATATAGACATTAGTTGGTTGCCTAAAGATTTAAAGTTACGAGAGGAACTAATAAAAATTAAAGAAAAAAAAATTATCTTTACAAATGGTTCTCATTCTCATGTAGAAAATGTCACAAAACAATTAGGAATTAATGGCTTATTTGATGGTGCTTTTGATATAGTTGACGCGAATTTTACTCCCAAACCTCACTTGGAGCCTTATGAAAAGTTAATTAAAAAATTTAATATTAATCCTAATCAATCAATTTTAATTGAAGATATAGCTCATAATTTAGAACAAGCTAAAAATTTAGGGATGAAAACTTGCTGGTTAGAGAATGAAGAAGCATTTGCAAAAAAGGACTCGGACAAATCTTACATAGATTATAAGATTAAGGACTTGCCTTCTTTTTTACAAGAAATTAATATATTAAAGAGTAATTAAATTAACTATCTAAAATTAAAATATGAGCGATATAGAAAAAATTATAAATGATGCATGGGAAAATAGAGATAATGTAAATCAAGATTCTGACCAAAGTTTAAAGGATACTATCAATCAAATGATTGATGATTTAGATAGTGGTAAAGTTAGGGTTGCAGAAAAAATAGATGGTGAATGGGTCACTCATCAACATATTAAAAAAGCTATTATGCTAAGCTTTAGAATATATCCAATGGAAAATTTAAATGGACCATACAGTAGTTGGTATGACAAGGCGCATTTGTTAAAAGGTAAAACAGCTGGATGGACAAAAGAGGATCATGAAAAAGCAGGTTTTAGAATGGTACCTAATTCTCCTGTAAGAAAAGGTTCTTTTGTAGGAAAAAATGCTGTGCTTATGCCATGCTATGTAAATATTGGAGCTTATATAGATAAAGGTACTATGATGGATACTTTTAGTCGTGCTGGTAGTTGTTGCCAAATAGGAAAAAATTGTCATATCTCTGCTGGATCAGGAATTGGGGGTGTCTTGGAACCCGCTCAAGCATTGCCAACTATAATTGAAGATAATTGTTTTATTGGAGCAATGTCAGAGGTTGTTGAGGGTGTCATTGTTGGAGAAGGATCTGTTTTGAGTATGGGAATGTATATAGGGCAATCAACTAAAATAGTTAATAGAAATACAGGGGAAGTTACTTATGGAAAAATTCCACCATATTCTGTAGTTGTGCCTGGTTCATTGCCTGATAAAAATAATTCTTCCGCACCATCGTTATATTGTGCGGTAATAATCAAACAAGTTGATGAAAAAACTAGATCTAAAACTTCTGTTAATGATCTATTAAGAGAATAGATTTATAATGGCCACTATTAACGAACTTCAATTAGCTAAAGAACTAATTAAATTTCCAACTGTAACACCTATTGACGCTGGAATAATGAAATTTTTAGAGAAAAAACTTAAAGCTCTTGGGTTCAAAACAAAAATTTTAGAATTTAAAGAAAAAAACAGTAAACCTGTAAAAAATCTCTACGCAAGACTGGGAAATAAAGGCCCTAATTTTTGCTATGCTGGTCATCTTGATGTTGTTCCAGCAGGTAATTTAAAAGATTGGACCGTAAATCCTTTTAAGCCCTCTATAAAAAAAGGTTTTTTAATCGGAAGAGGCGCGAATGATATGAAAAGTTCTGTTGCTGCTTTTGTTTCAGCGGTAAGCAATTTCATCTCAAAAGGAAGACAATTTAATGGCTCTATTAGTCTTTTAATTACTGGTGACGAAGAAGGTGTTGCAATAAATGGTACAAAAAAAGTAGTCGAATATTTAAGAAAGAAAAAAGAAAAGATAAATTTTTGTTTAGTTGGAGAGCCAACTAACCCAAATAAATTAGGTGAAATGATTAAAATTGGTCGTAGGGGAAGTATGACTGGAAAATTAACAATCATTGGTATCCAAGGACATGTTGCTTACCCTGATAGAGCAAATAATCCTTCAACGGCATTAGTTCAAATACTGAAAGAGCTTAAAGAAATTAAATTTGATAATGGTACAAAAGATTTTCAACCTACAAATCTTGAAATTACCAAAATCAATATAGATAATTTTGCAGATAATGTGATACCAGGATCAGCTAATGCAAAGTTTAATGTCAGATTTAATAATAAACATTCTTCAAATTCAATTAAAAAGAAAATTGATAAAATTATAAAAATAATAAGTAAAAAAAATAAATCAAAGTTTAGTATTGATTATAGTGTCTCAGGAGAAGCTTTTCTGACTAAACCAAATGACACTACTTATATGATTAGAGATGAAATTAAAAAAATAACAAAGATTAAACCTAAGTTATCTACAACTGGTGGAACTTCTGATGCGAGATTCATTAGAAAAATAGCACCTTGTTTAGAGTTTGGTTTAGTTGGAAAAACTATGCACAAAGTAGATGAAGCAGTATCATTGTCAGATTTAAAAAAATTAACATTAATTTATTCTAATATCTTAAAAAACTACTTTAAGTGAAAACTGGTTTAGTAACATCAGATACTTATCAAAACCATAATACAGGTGAAGGTCATCCTGAAAAAATAGATAGAGTTACTGCAGTAATTGATAACTTTAAAAAGTTAGATAATAAAAATTTAATTTGGAAAAAACCAACTAACTTTGATCTAGATCTTTTAATAAAAACTCATTCATTGGATTATATAAATCAAGTACAAAAATCTTTTCCACAAAATGGATTTAATTTTCTTGATGGTGATACAGTTATTTCACCGGGTAGTAGAGATGCCACTAAAGATGCAGTTGGTTCAATACTTGCTGCAATAGAAGGTGTTCAAAATAAAGATTTTAAAAATGCTTTTTGTGCTGTTAGACCACCTGGGCATCATGCTGAAAAAGAAAAAGCAATGGGATTTTGTATTTATAATAATGTTGCTGTAGGTGCAAATTATCTTATCGAAAAATATAAATATAATAAAATTGCAATCATTGATTTTGATGTACACCACGGAAATGGAACTCAAGATATTTTTTATGATAATGAAAAAGTCTTATACATATCAACTCATCAGTATCCTTATTACCCCGGATCAGGATCTGAAAAAGAAAAAGGTAAATATAATAATATTTTCAATATTCCACTTGAAGCAGGCACAACAGCTGTTGAATATCTTAATGCGTACGAGCATGTTTTAAATAAACTAAAAGAATTTAAACCTGAATTCTTGTTGTTTTCTGCGGGTTTTGATGCACATATCGATGATCCTTTGGCCCAATTAAGATTAAGTTCAGAGGATTTTTATACTTTAACAAAAAGAACTTTAGAAATTTCAAAACCATTTTGTAACGGAAATGTGGTTTCAATTCTTGAGGGTGGATATGATTTGAGAGCGCTACAAGAAAGTACTCAAAGACATGTAGATGCTTTAATAGAATTTAATTGATAATTTTTAATAACTCTCTAAAAAAATACAATGAAATTGTATAGAATTAAAAAATCTGACATTGATAAAAAAGGTCGAGGCCTTTACGCAACAAAAGATATCAAAGCGGGAACAAAAATAATTGATTATATCGGAAAACTAATTACTAAAAAACAAACTGAAGAGTCAGATAAATATGATAATAATAAACCTATTTATTTATTCACAATAAATAAAAGATATGATCTTGATGGAGATTTTTCTTGGAACACTGCTGGTTTAATAAATCACTCCTGTGATAATAATTGTGATTATGATGGTAAAGGACTTAAGATATGGGTAAAGGCCATTAAAGATATTAAAAAAGGTGAGGAATTTACATGTGACTATGGTTTTGGATATGATGAAAATTACAAACAATTTAAATGCAAATGTAAATCAAAAAATTGTTGTGGCTATATAGTAAGAGCAGAATCTAGATGGCGAATTAATAAAAAATTTGCAATGAGTAATAAAAAAAAATTAATAAATCACTCTCGCTAAAAAAAGTCCTTCTGGAGGTGCTGGTGGTGCACATAATACTCTTTTTTTTGATTTAAATATCTTATCAAAAGTTTTCAAATCCCATTTTTTTTCACCTAAATATTTTAAACAACCAACCATGGATCTTACCTGTTGTTGTAAAAATGATTGAGATCTAAATTCTATTTCTATTTTATTTTTAGACGATTTGATTTTGATAGATTTAATGGTCTTAATTGGACTTTTAGCATGACAGCTAGATGCTCTAAAAGTAGAATAATCATTAGTTCCCTCTAGTTTTTTTGCACCTTTTTTAATTAAACTTAAATCTAAAATTTTTCTAACATGCCAACCTCTTTTTTTTTCTATTACAGGTTCACTAATTTGATTAAAAATTATGTATTTATAAATTCTTTGTTTTGCAGAAAATCTTGAGTGAAATTTATTGCTTCTTTTTTTTATTTTTTTAATTGCAATACCTTTATCATTTAAAAAAAAATTAATAGATTTTAAAAATTTTGTTAAATCTTTAATTTCATTTTTACAATCAAAATGAGCAGATTGTTCAATTGCATGAACTCCAGTATCTGTTCTTCCAGAACCATTTAAAATTATTTTTTGCTTTAACAGTTTCGTGAGTTTTTCTTGAATTAGACCTTGAATTGTTGAGCCTTTTTTTTGAATTTGCCATCCTCTAAAATTTGTACCTACATACTCAATAAGCAATTGATATCTGATCATTTAGATTTTAGACCCCTTTTTTATTTGAGAACCGAGCATAAATTCACTAATTTTTTGAGGCTTTTTTCCTTGTCTTTGTATTTCAATAATTTTGATAGATTGATTTTTTCCACAAACAATTTCTAAATAATTAGAAATAACTTCTCCTGGATTTCCAATTCCATTACCGATATCTGCTTTTAATATTTTATATCTTTCACCATTATATATAAAAAAAGCACCGGGTGTTGGATACAGACCATTTATTTTGCCAATAATGTTTCGCGCAGACTCTGTCCAATCAATTTCTCCTTCCGACTTTTGAATTTTTGACGCATAAGTTGCTTTTGAATGATCTTGTTCAATAAAAGTAGCTTTATCATCTAATATATCATCAATATTATCTAAAATTTTTTCTGCAGCTAATAAAGAAAGTTTCTCTCCAACATCATGAGCATTTATATTATTCTCTAAATTTATTTTATAAGTGTTACATACTGGGCCCGTATCAAGCTTCTCTGCTATTTTCATAATACTTACACCAGTTTCTTTATCCAGGTTCATAATTGATCTTTGTATGGGAGCTGCACCTCTCCATCTTGGAAGTATTGATGCATGAATATTTATAAAACCTTTTTTAGATAAGTTCAGGAATTCTTTTGGAATAATTTGTCCATAAGCAACAACTACAACAAGATCTGCTTCTATTTTTTTGAAAGACTCATACTCTTCATTATTATCTTTTAAAAATTTTGGTGTTTTAAAATTTAAATTCAAAGTCTCTGCTATTCCTTGTATTGGTGATTTGTTTATTCTTTGTCCTCTTTGAGATTTTTGAGGAGGTTGTGTATATACATTTGAGATATGGTATCCATTTTGATACAAAGATTTTAAAATTGGTACTGCAAACATTGGGGTGCCCATAAAAACAATCTTTTTAGGCATTAATTAAAGTACAGCTGTATTTGATTTCAATTTTGATAACTTTTTCATTATCATTGATTTTTTTAATTTTGATAAATAATCAATAAAAAGTACGCCTTCTAAATGATCCATTTCGTGTTGTATACAGGTTGCTAGTAATCCGTCTGCTTTTAATAACTGCTTTTTTCCGTGATAATCTAAATATTCTACCTCACATTTACTTGGTCTATCAATTTCTGCAAACTGGTTAGGAACAGATAAACATCCTTCTTCATATGTTGATTTTATTGGATCTTTATTTTTGATAACAGGATTTACAAAATACCTTGGTTCTTTTTTTCCTTCTTCTTTACTAATATCCATCACTATTATTCTTTTTGGAACACCAACTTGAATTGCTGCGAGCCCTATACCTGAGGCGTCATACATTGTATCCAACATATCATCCATTAATGTTTGTTCCTCTTTGCCTACTTGATCAACAAGTTTAGATACCTGTCTTAACAACGGATTAGGCTCAGTTATGATAGTTCTAATAGTCATAGATGATATTATTTTATTATAAATTTTAAACTTTTAAAGGAAGAACTTTTAGTAGAAGTTTATTTCTTATTAAATCTACATTTAATTGGTTAAGTGTATTAATTATGATATAAACTTTGTCGTCATCAATATCTTCAATTCTCTCAGAACCAATAACTTCAATAACCCTTAATAATGCTGCCCCTACCTCTCTATTATCTATCATTAACTGTATGTCTGCTGGCATTTGAGTCGCACTAATTTTATACAGATCATCATATTTTTTTGAAATTTCAATTCCATCAGATTTTAATGCCTCAATAAAAATTATATCTTTTTTTGATAAAACATATTTTTTATTTTTTTTAATCTTTTTTAGGTATTTGTTCAAATCCTCTTCAATTTTAGATTTTGCATAATCACCATTAAAATAATTTACTAACTTTGATTGGTGTAAAATTTTATTATTATATTTAATTCTTTTTTTACTTGAAGCACTGCCTTCTATATTTTCACTATAAAAAGTTGTAAAATTTGAAGGAACATCTTCAGGTTTTATTGTTTTTAAAAATTTCTTTAATTCTAAATCAAAAGCATTGTCCAATCCTTCTGATATAAATATATCCTTTAAAATTTTTGTTAACTCTAGTTTTAACTTTGGTTCCTCAGTTAAAAGTACTCTTTGATAAACTAAAGCTTTTGCTTCAATTGATGAAAGAGATTTATAAGACTGTTTAGTGTTTAGTAATTGATTTATAGTAAATTGAAATTTTTTATAAAATTCAAATAATTCTTCTTCAGAATAATTTTTATCATGAACTGCTTTTTCAATTGTTGAAATTTTTTCAATATCAGTAATTTCAATATCTTTAATATTAAATAATAAATTTGAAGCTGATAAATATTTCCAAATTAATTTTGGAGTATTTTTTTTTGGTTCAAATTTAAATTCTGGATTTGTTCTATGAGCTAAATGAAAATCTAGAATAGAATTCTCAGATATATCCTTGTTAGCTTCTTCTAAATATCCAAATAAATAATTAATTTTATTTTCAAAATATTCATCATTAAAACCTAATTCTTTTTTTAAATCTAATATAAGTTGAGCTTCTTCATTTTTTCCATAATTTATTAAACAATATAAATTAAATTTTGATAAGTATTCATTTTCGAGAGGTTCTTTTATCTTAGAAAAAATTTCACACGATTTTTTTACATCAGATTTAGAAAGGTAGTTATCAACCATATATCTCATTAATTCTGGATGTAGGTTAGTAGCTTGATTTTTAATAAGAAATTCTTCTATTAATTCAAGATTTGAATCTTTAATTAACCAATTAGATTTAAAATTTAAAAATTCATCCTCTGTGATACTTTTATTTGGATAGTAAGTATTTGTTAGTAATGCAATATTTAAAATTTCTGATGCATCACTTGAAAGATCATAATTATCTATGTTTTTAAAAAGTTTTTTTAGAGTTACGCCATCTGAATTTGACCACATGTCAATACTTAATCCATAATCTGCAGGATCATATAATCCAACAATCTTAATTTCTTTGGAAGTGAGTTCGTTATCTAGTTTTACAGTTTCTTTTTTATTATCAGCTTGTAAATTATAAATATTACTCTCATTTTTAACTTCTATATTTTCAATTGTTGAAATTGTTGCTGATGTTGTCTCATTTGATTTTTTTTCTATATTCCAAATATCTATAGGCTGATCTTCTGCCAATGCACAGAGTGAGGAAAGTGAATAGATGATTATTATTGATAAATATTTTTTATTTAACCACTTTAAAATTCTCATTAGGGATAATTTTCTTTATTTCTTTTTTTGGCGATGGAAAATCAATTGTATTTAGAAAAAAAACTAAACCTAAAATTGCTACTAATCCAAGAATAGATTTAATTACTAATCCTATTACATTAGTTTTGCCTGAACTTGTATTTTTACTAAATTCCATATAACTTTAGATAATTTCAAATTAAGACATATTTGTGTTTTTTCAATAAAGAAACTTATGAAATCAAAAGAAAATCTAATTTTTTTAGGAATGATGGGATCAGGAAAGAGTTCTATTGGCTCTTTAGTTGCAAAAAAATTACAATTAAACTTTATAGATGTAGATAATGAAATTGAGACTGAACTAGGATTGTCGATTAAAAAAATTTTTGAAACAAAAGGCGAGAATTATTTCAGAAAATTTGAAGAAAAAATTACATTAAAAAAACTAAAATTAAAGCCTGTAGTTATATCTCTTGGGGGTGGTGCTTTTACAAATAGAAATATTAGAAAAGAGGTAAAAAGAAATCATTTATCTTTTTGGTTAAATTGGAGTGATGAAATATTGGTAAATAGAATAAAAAATAGTAAAAAAAGACCTTTAGTATCAAATGCTTCTAAAAATGAAATAATTGATTTAATTAAAAAACGGTCTAACATTTATTCAAAAGCTTTATATAAAATTGAATGTGATAGCTTAACTAAGAAAGAAATTGTTAAAAAAATTTTAGATATTTATGAAGCCCATTAAACTAAAGATTGATACTAAAAGCCAAAAATATCCCATTATCATTGGTTCTAATTTAGTTTCAAATTTATCAAATATTGCAAAAAATAATTCAGTTAATTTTGAAAAATGTCTTCTTATTATAGATAAAAATATATCAAAAAAAATTATTTCTAGAATAAAAAAATCTTTAGACAAAAAAAAAATCTACATTCATTTTTTTAATGCGAATGAAAAAAATAAAAATCAAAATAGTGTTAATAAAATTTTAGATATTCTTTTAAAACAAAACTTTTCTAGAGAAGATTGCCTAATCTCAATTGGTGGTGGAATTACAGGAGATATTAGTGGCTTTGCTGCTAGTTTGTTCAAAAGAGGACTAAAATTTATAAATGTTCCAACAACCCTTTTATCGCAAGTAGACTCTTCAATTGGAGGAAAAACTGGAGTTAATACAAAATATGGGAAAAATTTAATTGGAAGTTTCTATCAACCTCATTTGGTTATTTCTGATATTCAATTTTTGAAAACACTTCCTAAGAGAGAAATTATTTGTGGCTACGGTGAAATTTTAAAACATTCATTAATTGCTGATAAAAAAATTTTTAATTATTTAAATAGAAATAGTGAAAAAGTTTTAAGCCTTATTTCTCCTTTTATAGAAAAAACAATTTATGAAAGCTGTAAAATTAAAAAAAATGTTGTTGAAAAAGATGAAAAAGAAAAAGGACTTAGAAAAACTCTAAATTTTGGGCACACATTTGCGCATGCATATGAAGCATCCTTAGGCTACTCAAAAAGACTAAATCATGGTGAGGCAGTCATACTTGGAATGAAAACTGCTTTAAATTTTAGTTTTAAGAATAATTTGCTTAAGAAAAAAGAGCATAATTTAATTATTAACCATATAAGCAATTCAAATTTACCATCAAAAATAAATAAGTTTTTTAATTTGAAAGATTTAAATAAAATTTTATCCTTTATGCTTAAAGACAAGAAAAATAATTCTGATAAAATAAGTTTAGTTTTATTAAAAAAAATTGGTTCCCCATTAATCAATAAGGAATATAATAAAAAAATAGTGGCGAATTTTTTAAAAACTGAGCTAAGTGATTAAAATTTGTATTGAATGAATGAGCATCTTTAGTTCTTCATCTAAAATTTTATAAATTTTTTTATTACTCTCTATTCTACTCATTTTTTTTAATTCATTTGACTCAAGATAAATTTTTAAATGAAATTTGCCCTCCTGGTTTCCAGCATGGTTTTTATGAAGAAAAGACTTGTCCTCAATTCTTATACTTTCAATAGTAATTTTCTCTTCAAGCTTTTTTTTTACAATTGCAATTAACTCATTTATATCCATAAATATTATTATATATCATGAAAAATATTTGTGACTGGAATAATTGTAATGAAATTGGTGAATATAAAGCACCAGTTGAAAAAGATAATAGCAAAAAATACAGAATGCTTTGTCTTGAACATGTAAAAGAATTTAATAAAAATTGGAATTATTTTTCAGGTATGAATGATGATCAAGTTTTAAATTTTCTTAAATCAGATATGATTTGGCATAAACCTACTCAAAGCTTCAGTTCCTCAGATAACTTTTTTAAAGTTCTTTGGAACAACACTCTAAGAGATGAATTAGATAAAGATAAGATTAATGGAGAATATGATCATATGCGTCAATTTAAATTTAATCATAAAGACATTAAAGCCTTTGGAATATTAGGTGTTTCTGTAGGTTTAAAATGGAAAAAAATTCAGGATAAGTTCAAATTACTTGTCAAAAAATTTCACCCAGATATAAATGCCGGAAATAAAAAATATGAAGAAAAACTAAAACTAATCACGTTAGCTTACACACAACTTAAAAATACATATAGAGAAAAAATTGACACCAAATCTTGACATGCAACCGGACATAAAAGTTTCATTAAAACAAACTTTTGGAATCGATTCTGAAATGGAAGTAGATGCATTTTCAAAAAAAAGTGAATACGTCCCTGAAATTGATAAGACTTATAAATTTGACAGAGACACTACGTTAGCAATAATTTCTGGTTTTGCTTTTAACAAAAGAGTTTTAGTTCAAGGATACCATGGAACAGGAAAATCAACACATATAGAACAAATTGCAGCAAGATTAAACTGGCCTTGTATTAGGGTAAATTTAGATAGCCATGTAAGTAGGATAGATTTGATAGGAAAAGATGCCATCGTATTAAAAGATGGTAAACAAGTTACTCAATTTAATGAAGGTATTTTACCATGGTCTATTCAAAATCCAGTAGCACTTGTTTTTGATGAGTATGATGCGGGGAGACCAGATGTAATGTTTGTAATTCAAAGAGTTTTAGAAGCTGAAGGAAATTTTACACTTCTTGATAAAAATAAAGTTATAAAACAGAATAAATTTTTTAGATTATTTGCTACATCAAATACTGTTGGTTTAGGTGATACAACAGGTCTTTATCATGGAACACAGCAGATAAACCAAGGGCAAATGGATAGATGGAATATTGTTACAACACTAAATTATCTTAATCTTGATAGAGAGCTAGATATTGTTTTAGCCAAAAATAAAAATCTTAATAACGCTAAAGGTAAGGAAAAAGTTGCCAATATGATAAAGGTAGCATCTTTAACCAGAAAAGGTTTTATTGCAGGAGATATATCAACTGTAATGAGCCCAAGAACAGTTATGCATTGGGCAGAAAATTCTGAGATTTTTAAAGACACTGGTTATGCTTTTAGAGTGACTTTTTTAAATAAATGTGATGAGATTGAAAAAAATACTATCGCAGAGTATTATCAAAGATGTTTTGGAGAAGAATTACCAGAGTCATTGATTAATATTCAAATTTAAATGAGTGATAAAATAACCAGGCTTAAAGAAAAGTTTAGATTAGCATTAACCTCTACTGCAAAAGTAATTTCTGATGATTTTGAATTAATAAATAAGACTTCAGAAGAAAAAAATAAAGATTTAAATTCAATTGAAATTAATGATTTAACAAATCCTAGTGATTTTATAAAATTAAGAGCTGAAACAGACTCTGCTGCTTTAAAAAAAAAATTTTCAAACGATCAGATTTACAGAAAAAATCTTCCATTAAATAACTCTTCTAGATCACTGTATAATATAGCAGAAAAAATAAGATATGAGGCTTTGGGTGGAAAAATGCTCAAAGGAATTGAAAAAAATTTTCAAGAAAATTACTCGCACATAATTAATAGCAAAAGAAAAGATCAATTAAAAACAAAGGAAGATGTGCCAGTTACAGAAGCATTTGAGCTATATATGCTTAAAAATTTTCATGAAATAAAGTTAAGTCCTTTAACAACAAAAATACTAAATTTTTGGGAACACGATTTTGACCAATCAGTAGGTAAACATAAGAAATTTTTGCAAGATAATCTTGAAGATCAAAATAACTATAGTTCCAGATTTTCTCAAATTTTAAATGAAATGGATATTTTTCAAAATGATGAAAACGATGAAAAAAGAGAGGAAAATCAAGATCAAGGACAAGATAATCCTTCAAATGATGATCAAGATAAAGAAACTGAAGACAACAGGGATGAAAATAATGAAAATGAAACTCAAGCTTCGTTGGATGCAGACTATAATGTTGATGAATTTAATCTTGATGAACAACTTTCAGATGTTGAGTCTGATGAACAAAGCTCAGAGCAAATAGTTCAAAAAAATATTGAAAATTTAAACTTAGATTATAAAATTTTTACAACACAATATGATGAAGTAATAAAAGCTGAAAATTTAGAAAATGCAGACGAAGCAATAAAACTTCGTAGAACTTTAGATCAGCAATTAATTGGCTTTCAAGATGTCATTACAAAACTTGCAAATAAACTTCAAAGACAACTATTAGCTAAACAAAATAGAGCATGGGAATTTGATTTAGAAGAAGGTTTACTTGATAGTTCAAAATTGCCAAGAATTATAATGGATCCATATAATTCTCTTTCTTTTAAAAAAGAAAAAGATTTAGATTTTAAAGATACAATTGTGACTTTGCTTATTGATAATTCTGGTTCAATGAGAGGTAGGCCGATAACGATTGCAGCAATATGTGCAGACATACTTTCTAGAACTTTGGAAAGATGTTCAGTTAAAGTAGAAATACTAGGTTTTACCACTAAAAACTGGAAAGGTGGACAAAGTAGAGAGTATTGGAATAAAAACTCAAAACCTAAAACACCTGGAAGATTAAATGATTTAAGACATATAATTTACAAAGGCGCTGATACACATTGGCGACAAGCAAAAAATAATTTAGGTTTAATGCTAAAAGAAGGGTTACTTAAAGAAAATATTGACGGAGAAGCAATTTCCTGGGCATACAACAGGTTAAAAAAGAGAAAAGAAGAAAGAAAAATATTAATGGTCATATCTGATGGGGCACCAGTTGATGACTCTACTCTTTCTGTAAACTCAGGTGATTTTTTAGAAAAGCACTTAAAAAAAATGGTAAAATTTATCGAAAATAAAACAGAAATAGAAGTTTTAGCAATAGGAATAGGCCACGATGTTTCGAGATATTACAACAGAGCAATTAAAATTACTGATGTTAATGAATTAGGTGATGTGATGATATCTCAATTAAGTTCTTTATTTGACACAAAAAAAAAGTTTCACTAAATATTAAATAAATCTTTGTTACTCCATTTAATAATTACTTCAGCTCCACTTCTAGTTTTTGAATTTCTACAAACAATTGATGCAAAATTTTTCTCTAAGAGATTTTTTCCTATGAATAATCCAAGTCCTAAGCCTGTTTTAGATTTTTCTTGAAAATTATTTGTGCTTAAATAAGGCTCGCCTATTTTTGATAAAATATCTCTTGGATATCCATTTCCATCATCTTCAATTGTGATTTCTGTAATTTCACTGTCACTTTTCAGATTTATATGAATTGTACTTCTAGAAAACTTATTAGCATTTCCAATAAAATTTCTTAGGCCATAAACTATTTCAATTGATTTAGTTATTTTTCTAACATTTGAGTCCTGATCATAATTAAAAATAAATTGTTTTTTACTGATTTCTTTAAATGAAGAGATAATTTCTGATAAATATTCTCTCATGGTAAGATCCTTATCGATAAAATCATCCTCTTCAACAGGATTAAGAGTTAAACGCTTTAAAATTTCATTACATCTCTCAACTTGACTAGATAATAATTCAATATCTTTTTCGATATCTTTTTGTCCTTTAAATTGCTTTATCAAGTCTTGAGTGATTATCTTAATTGTAGAAAGAGGAGTTCCTAAAGAGTGAGCTGCAGCAGCAGCTTGACCCCCTAAAGATAAAAGTTCATGCTCTGTTGCCATTACTTCTTCCATTTTTGCTAACGCCTCTTTTCTTAAACGAGATTGAGTTCCAAATGTCATCGCAAAGAAATTTAAAAAAAATAGAGCAATTATTAATGATACTGGAATAGCATAATAATAATATGGACTTACATGAAAATGATCACTGATTGGACCGGGTAAATTTTCTGAGTAAAATGTAAGAAAAATAATTACTATAGTGGTTAAAAATACAAGTAAAGAATTGGTTACAAAACTTAAGTTGGATGATGAAAAAACACTTGGAATTAACAAAAATATTACAAAAGGATTAGTAACTCCTCCCGTCAGATAAATCAAAATACCTAATTGAAAAATATCAATAACTAAAAATATAAATGCCGATCTATCTGATAATTGTGTTTTTTTATAAATAAAGATTAAATATAAATTGCTTAGGATACCAAGAAATATTGTTAAGTTTGAAACAAGTACATTAAAATCAAAATTTAAAATAAAAAATACAATGTTAACTGCAATTAACTGCCCCGCTATTCCTATCCACCTTAAACTTATATATGTAGATTTTTTAAAAGAATGATATTTTGAAGTTTCAAAAAACTTCATTGTTAGATATCAAGATTTTGTACATTTATTGCGTTAGAGATTATAAAATCTTTTCTTAAAGCTACGTCATTACCCATTAAAGTATGGATTAAACTTTGATCTTTTTTTAAATCTTTAGAATATTGAACTTGAAGTAAATTTCGAGTTTCAGGGTCAAGAGTTGTTCTCCATAATTCCTCTGGATTCATTTCACCCAGTCCTTTAAATCTTTGAATATTCATTTTTGATTTTTCTAGTTCTAATTCTTTGATATATTCTTTTGATCCCTTTTTAATTTTTTTCAGATCTTTGCTATTTTTTACTATGTAGTTTTCTAATTCCAATTCGTCTTTGATATAAATTCCTTTAGTGCCTTTGTTAATTTTAAATAGTGGCGGTTGCGCCAAATAAACATGCCCATTTTCAATTAATTTATTAAAGGGTTTGTTATTAAAGAAAGTTAATAGCAAAGCTCTAATATGTGAACCATCAACGTCGGCATCAGTCATAATAATAATTTTTCCATATCTTAGATCTTTTAAGTCTATCTCTTGAATTTTTGGATCCAAACCTAGCGCATTGATTAAAGTTACTATTTCGTTTGAAGAGATCATTTTTGATAAAGCTTTTGTTCTTTGTTGTTCAGATGCATCTCCATTTCCATTCTTTTTTACCCCTAGATCTTCAACATAAGTGTTCAAAATTTTACCTCTAAGAGGTAAAACAGCTTGATTGGCTCTATTTCTTCCTTGTTTTGCTGATCCACCCGCTGAATCTCCCTCAACAATAAACAATTCTGTGCCTTCTTGTTTGCCTATCTGACAATCAGCTAATTTTCCGGGTAATCCACTTAATTCAAGGGCACCTTTTCGTCTTACATTTTCTCTTGCCTTTCTAGCAACATCTCTTGCCATTGCAGCTTGGATAACTTTAGCTAAAATAATTTTTGCTACGGATGGATTTTGATCAAACCATATAGATAATTTTTCATTAACAACTGTTTCTACAATCATTCTTACTTCTGACGAAACTAGCTTATCTTTTGTTTGAGATGAAAATTTTGGATCTGGTATTTTTGTAGATAATACACATGTAAGTCCCTCTTTTATATCATCTCCAGATATTGCCAATTTGTTTTTTTTTAAAAGGTTGTGCTCATTAGCATATTTATTAACAACTCTTGTCAGCGCACTTCTAAAACCTAGTAAGTGTGTTCCACCATCTTTCTGAAATATATTATTTGTATATGGAAATATATCTTCTGTATAACTTGCATTCCACTTTAATGAACATTCTAACTCAATATTATCTTTTTTTCCCTCTATATAAATTGGTTTCTTGAATAAATCATTACCATTTTTATTTTGTAATTTTTCCCTTTTTTCATCTAAAAAATTTACAAATTCAAGTACACCACCATCAAACTTAAATTCTGAAACTTTATCTTTTTTTAAACTTGCATCTGTAAAAATAATTTTAATTCCTTTGTTTAAAAAAGCTAATTCTCTCATTCTTTTAATCAAAATATTTGCATTAAACTTTATTGACGAGAATATTTCTTTAGATGGTAAAAAAGTTATTTGAGTGCCTGAGTCCTTTGATTTTCCAACTATTTTTAATGGAGCAATTGCTTCTCCATTTTTGAATTCGATGAAATGTTTTTTTCCATCTCTGTTAATTTCTAATTTTAATTTTTCTGATAATGCATTTACAACCGAAACACCTACACCATGTAATCCACCTGAAACTTTGTAAGAATCATGGTCAAATTTTCCTCCTGCATGAAGTTGGGTCATAATAACCTCGGCTGCAGATTTCTTTTCTCCTTTATGTATGTCAACTGGAATACCTCTTCCATCATCATTGACTGTTATTGTTCCATCGGTATTAATTCTTACATTAATATTTTTACAATGACCTGCTAGTGCTTCATCAATAGAATTATCTACTACCTCATACACCATATGATGCAAACCAGTTCCATCATCTGTATCACCAATATACATTCCAGGTCTTTTTCTTACTGCCTCGAGACCCTTTAGAACTTTGATGGAGTCAGCTTGATATGTATTTTTATTTGTCATTTTTTTAATTTTAGGAAAAAAAAATTATAACATTTTTATAAAAAAATGCTTAATTATCTTCAATAAAGTTTGCTAAAATTGTTAAATAAAGCTCTAAAAATAAAGTTTATTTGATGGCGGAGAGAATGGGATTCGAACCCATGAAAGGATTACTCCTTTACACGCTTTCCAAGCGTGCGCCTTCAACCACTCGGCCACCTCTCCTATTTAAAAGTTTCGATAATTCATCCAAAACCTTTTCAATTTTTATTGTGTGTATTGATGTAGGTGAACGAGCAACATCTGACTCAATGTCTACGTGTTTCAGTAATTTAGAGTAATATTGAGGTGGACAATCACCTTGAATAACTAGTGTTTCTATATCTAAATTAACAGATAAATGGGCAAATCCAGTATCATTGCCTATGCAAAATTTACATTTTTTTAAATATGGAATCACATCGCTAATCTTTTTATCTGATGTAAAAATTATATCTGTATTTTGGGCAAACCTTTCTTTTATTAAATTCTCATCTTTTGATTGATCTAATCCGCTTATAATTAAAAATTTTTTATAATTTTTTTCTTTTAAAAATTTTATAATTTTCAAATAATTACTTATGTCCCATCTTTTTTCATTTCCGGAAGCAGCAATAATTATTCCAACAGTATCTCTCAAACTATTTTCTGCACTAAAAAGTGGTTGATAATCAACTTTCTGAGAATTCGTAATTTTTTTTACTGCTTCTAAAGCCTCATTATCACCTCTAGTTTTTGAAAAAAAACTTGAATAAAATCTTTTATTCTTTTTTAAAAAAAAGTTTTGAAATTTAAATCCTAATCCCCAAATTTCATTAATATTTGAAAGATATGCTATGAATAAATATCTTAAAGAAGGATGAAAAACATAACATTCCTCAATTTGAAAATGATTTATTTTTTTAATATTTATAAATATTGATTTAATATTACTTAAAATATTTCTGATTCCTTTTTTTGGCTCTTCGATATATAAGACATCTTCGCAAAAAGAGAGTGATTTTAAATAATGTTCAGCTTGCGTAGATCTTTTTGTTAAAAAAATTATTTTTGAGTTAAAGTGATTAGCTAATTTTTGATAGCAATACATTTTAGAAACAAACTGGCCCCAGCCTTTTCCAGGATCAATTATTAAAATTTTATTCATTTATTTTTCATCAATCAAAATTAAATTTTGGTCTATACCAAGAACTTCTGCCTAATAAAGAATTCAATGCGCCAGAGAATCTCATTGATTTATTTATGACTTCTTTTTTATTAAGTAAAGCAATATAGAAAATAATCTTCAATAATTGTATGAATAATAAAGAAGAAAATTTTAAATAAACTAAAAAAATATTAAAATATTTTTTTTCGTAATAGACTTTTGACCAACCCCAATGCCAATTTCGACATTTATCAAATTCAAAACCAATATTTGTTGATTTTGCTCCTAAATGAAAAACTTTAGCTGTTTTATTTATAAAAATTTTTTCATTATTTAATCTGAGCCTTTTGCATAAATCTAATTCCTCGGCATATAAAAAAATGTTCTCATCAAACATACCAAAATGCATTATTTTTTTTTTATTTACTAACATTGCAAAACCTTGAACACCCTCAGTTTCATTTATATCGCCGCCTAAATAACCGTAATGTTTATATTGTGAAATAGGTGATATAATTGAAAAATTATTCTTTAGTTTATTAATACTTTTTAACATATTTTTTTCACAATGTTTTTTTAAAACTACGTCTGGACTTAGTATAAATACAAAAGGAGTTTTTGATTTTCTAATAATTTTATTGTTTGCAACCCCATAACCTAAATTTTTTTTTGATAATATAATCTTTATTTTTGGATATTTTTTTTTAATTTTTTTTTTTAAAATTTCATCGTTTGAATTGTCAAAAATAATTATATTTTCAATTTTTTTAATACTTTTAAGACAGTTGAAAATAACATTTTCACTTCTAAAAGTAACAATACCAACTGTAATTTGATTATAATTCATTTACAATGTCTAATATATTGTGATACTTGAAAAATGAAAGAAAATTTAATTGTCACCGGAGGTTTAGGTTTTATCGGAAGTAATTTAATAAAGTTACTTTTAAAAAAAAATTTTTCAGTCATTAATATTGATAACGTTTCGTATTCATCAAATTTTTATAATTTAAAAGATCTTCCAAAAAAAAATTATAAATTTATTAAATGTGACATTAATAATAAAAAAAAACTTATTAATATTTTTAAAATATCCAAACCTCTTGCTATCTTTAATCTTGCGGCTGAAACACATGTGGATAGATCTATAGACACACCAAAATCATTCATAGAAAGCAATATAGTAGGTGTATTTAATTTATTAGAGGCTTTCAGGAAACATTGTAAAAAATTTAAAAAAACAAAATTAATACATATCTCTACAGATGAAGTATTTGGTGATATTATAAAAGGAAGGTCCAATGAAGATTATCCCTATAGACCTAGTTCCCCTTATGCAGCAAGTAAAGCTTCCTCAGATCATCTTGTTTCTTCATATGTAAGAACCTTTAATATCCCAGCAATTGTTACAAATTGTTCAAATAATTATGGGCCCCAACAACATCCTGAAAAATTAATTCCAAAACTAATTTATAACATTCTTAATAACATACCTTTACCAATTTATGGTGATGGAAAAAATTCAAGAGAATGGATATTTGTTGAAGACCACTGTGATGCATTATTTCAAGTATTCAAAAAAGGTAAGATAGGAGAGTTCTACAATATAGGTTCTAATAAAAATTATAACAATTTTGAAATTGCAAAAAAACTTATAAATATTTCGTCACAACATATTAAGCTTGGTAATGATGTCAAAATTAAGTATGTCAAAGATCGACCAGGTCATGATAAAAGATATGCTTTGAATAGTGATAAAATTAATAAAAAACTTTTATGGAAATCTTCAACAGATATTAATAATGGATTAAAAAAAACTTTTTTATGGTACCTAAATAACGAGAAATATTTTAAATCTATAAAAAAATTTCATATAATAAAAAGGCTCGGCAACATATGATAAAAAAAGGTATAATTCTTGCTGGTGGAAAGGGAACAAGAATGAGTCCATTAACCAAAGCCGTAAATAAACAATTATTGCCTATTTATGATAAACCTTTAATTTTTTACCCATTATCTATTTTAATGCTTTCTAAAATTAAAGATATTTTGATTATTGTAAATAAAGGACAACTAGATCAATATAAAAAATTATTACCAAATGGTGAAAATCTTGGAATTAAAATAACGTATAAAGAACAAGATCATCCAAGAGGATTACCAGATGCATTTATACTAGGTGAAAAATTTATTGGTTCAGATAACGTTTCCTTGATATTGGGTGATAATTTTTTTTATGGTCAAAGTTTATCAGATACTCTTAAAAGATGTGCTGATCTTAAAAACGGAGCAAAAGTTTTATTATATAAGGTTAATAATCCAGAACTATTTGGAGTTGCAAAAATTGACAGAAAAAGCAAAAAAATTAAAGCTTTAAAAGAAAAACCAAAAAAATTTATTTCAAATCAAGCTGTAACTGGATTATATTTTTTTGATAATAAAGTAATTAAATATGCAAAGAATTTAAAACCCTCAAAAAGAAAAGAGTTGGAAATAATTGATTTGCTTAATAAATATAAAATTAAAAAAAAACTTTCAGCAGAATTTTTAGGTAGAGGTGGGGCTTGGCTTGATACTGGATCTATTG
The DNA here is from genome assembly GCA_902595535.1 of uncultured Pelagibacteraceae bacterium. Taxonomy (GTDB): domain Bacteria; phylum Pseudomonadota; class Alphaproteobacteria; order Pelagibacterales; family Pelagibacteraceae; genus Pelagibacter. Next base: position 4,687 of record CACJQI010000007.1, on the reverse strand, counting down.
AAGATTATTATAAAACTTCAGCTTTTGTTCAAGCAATAGAAAATCGTCAAGGTTTAAAAATAGCTTGTCTTGAGGAAATTGCCTTATTAAATAAATGGATATCAAAATCTCAGATAATGAAACAAGTAAAATTTTATGGAAATTGTGAATACTCAAATTACCTAAAAAAAATTATAAAAAAAAGTGCCTAATATATTATTAACAGGATCAACAGGATTTATTGGATCTAATATTTTAAACGCAATAGAATTAAATAATAAAGTATTTGTTACGCAAAGACTCAAGTCAAAAACAAAAATTAAAAAATCTAAAAATATTAAAATTTTAAAATTCAAAGATTTTAATTCTCTATCAAATAAACTTAAAAAAATTAAAGTCGATACTATTATACATTGTGCAACTCATTATAAAAAAAAACATTCCCACAAAGATATTTCTCAGTTTGCGAAATCTAATATTATATTGGGAAATATAATATTGGAAAATATTAAGACTTTAAATGTAAAACAATTTATAAATTTTTCAACAACATGGGAAGATATTGACAATAAAGAAAATAATCCAAAAAATTTATATGCAGCATATAAAAAAGGTTTTAACTGTATTATACAATACTACAAAAAAAAATTTCCAGCTGTCAATTTCATTGACCTGATGTTAGTAGATACTTTTGGAAAAAATGATAAAAGAAAAAAATTAATAAATACTTTAAGAAAAAATTATAATCAAAACAAAATAACAAAAATAATATCAAAAAAGCTATATATTAATTTAATCAATGTTGAAGATATCGTGACTGCTATTAAAATTATCTTAAATAAAAAAATTCAACCAGGAAAATATATTTTAAAAAATACAAGTTATTTAAATATTTCTAATTTAATTGAACATATCAATAAAAGTAATAGTAAGAAGATAAAAGTTCAATGGCTATCAAACTCTTTAATAAAAGATAAAATATTAAAATATAAAAAATTAAAATATTGGAATCCTAAAAAAAGTAATATACAGAATATAAAGAATTTAATTTTGATTTAACTTTACTTACAATTATTTATGAAAAAAGTTTATTACGGTAAGGCTGTCTACGATAATAAAGAGATTAATGCAGTTCTTAAAGTTCTCAAAAATGACAGTTTATCTCTAGTAGATGGTAAAAATGTTAAAATCTTAGAAAGAAAAGTTTCATCTTTATTTGGAAAGAAATATGGTTTAATGGTCAATTCAGGATCTTCGGCAAATCTACTTGCCATTGCATCTTTAAACTTTAAAAAAAACTCAGAGATAATTACTCCAAATTTAACTTTTTCAACTACGGTGGCTCCCATTTATCAGTTAGGTTTGATACCGCATTTTATAGGCGTAGAAGAAAATAAGTTTTTAGCCGACCCTTCTCATATAGAAAAATGCATTAATAAAAAAACTGTTGCAGTAATGATTCCAAATTTACTAGGTAACATAGCTAACTGGAAAAAAATTCATTCCATAGCTAAAAAGTATAAACTTAAAGTTATCGAGGATTCAGCCGATACTATTGGTTATACTATAGACAAAAAAAATGCTGGTAAGTATTCAAATATAACAACAAATAGTTTTTATGCATCTCATATTATCAATGGTGCAGGAACTGGAGGAATAGTTTGCTTCAACGATTTTAAATTATACCAAAGAGCTAAACTTCTTAGAGGGTGGGGTAGATCTTCGGCTCATTTTAACGAGTCAGAAAGTATTAAAGATAGGTTTAATGTTAAAATATCTGGATTTGATTATGATGCAAAATATATATTTTCAGATCTTGGTTATAACTTTTTACCCTCAGAGATATCAGCTACATTTGCTATAGAACAAATTAAAAAGCTTAAAAATAACATTAATATAAGAAATAAAAATTTTGATTATTTAAAAAAATTTTTTGGAAATTATAGTGATTTATTTAATCTACCTGAACAATATAAAAATGTTATAACACCATGGCTAGCTTTTCCTCTAGTAATAAAAGAAAATAAATATTTTAATAGAAAAGAAATGCAAATTTTTTTTGAAAAAAACAACATTCAGACGAGAACAATTTTTACTGGTAATATATTAAAACAACCTGTTATGAAAAATAGGATATATAAAAAACATCCTCAATGTGATGCAATTGCAAATAATGTTATGAAAAATGGAATTTTACTTGGGTGTCATCAAGGAATGAAGAAAAATGAATTAGATTATATTTGTCAAATATTTTTAAATTTTCTAAAAAATTGTCAATAATAAAAACTAAATTTCCTGGATTAGTAATTTATAAAAGAGAAACTTTCGCTGATAAACGAGGATATTTTAGAGAATTATTTTTAAAAAAAGATTTAAATAAAAAATTTGTATTTGATTATTATTCTTTATCAAAAAAAAATGTACTAAGAGGATTACACATACAGCTCAAAAAACCTCAAGGAAAACTAATAACTGTATTATCTGGAAAAATTTTCGATGTTGCTCTCGATTGTAGGCCAAAATCAAAAACTTTTGGACAATTTTATACTGTAGAATTATCTGAAAAAGAAAATACTTCTTTATATATCCCAGAGGGATTTGCTCACGGATTTTGTAGTTTAGCTAATAATACTCTTTTACATTATAGGTGTACAAATTATAGAGATAAAAATTCAGAGACTGGTATTTATTGGAAAGATAAAGATTTAGCCATTAATTGGCCGAAAAAAAAATTTTTTGTGTCTTCTAAGGATAAAAAAAATATTTTATTTAAAAATTTTTTGGAATCTAAAATATTTAAAAAAATTAAGTTTTAAGAGTAAAAAATTAATACTTTTATTTTTCTTTGCTTATTTTAAGAACACCTATAAATGCTTCTTGAGGTATTTCTACTCTGCCAAATTGCTTCGATCTAGCTTTACCTTTTTTTTGTTTTTCCAAAAGTTTTCTTTTTCTATCGGTAGCTCCACCACCATGAATTTTTGTTAATACGTCTTTTTTGAATCCTTTTATAGTTTCTCTTGCTATGATTTTTCCACCAATTGCTGCTTGAACTGGTATCATAAAATTATGTCTTGGAATTAAATCTTTGAGCTTTTCACAAACTTCTCTTCCTGTTCTTTGGGCAAAATCTTTATGTATCATCATAGCCAAAGCATCAACTGGTTCAGCATTTACTAAAATTCCAAGTTTGACCAAATCTCCTTCTCTATGTTCAATAATTTCATAATCAAAACTAGCGTAACCACTTGTCATTGACTTTAACCGATCATTAAAATCAAATACAACCTCATTAAGAGGTAATTCATAGTTCACTACTGCTCGATTTCCTGAATAGCTTAAATTGATCTGCACACCTCTTTTATCTTGGCACATCTTAATTATTGATCCTAAATATTGATCAGGTGTAATTATTGTTGCTTTTATCCAAGGCTCTTCAATTGTTTTTATTAATGTTGGGTCAGGCAAACTTGATGGATTATGTAAATCAACAATACTTCCATTATTCATATAAACTTTGTAAACAACTCCTGGTGTTGTAGTCAATAAATTAACATCAAATTCTCTCTCTAATCTTTCTGTTACAATTTCCAAATGAAGTAGCCCTAAAAAACCACATCTAAATCCTAAGCCTAGTGCTGAGGATGACTCAGGCTCAAATGAAAAACTTGCATCATTCAATTGTAATTTTGCTAAGCCATCTTTTAATTTTTGATATTCAGAACTATCAACTGGAAATAGTCCACAAAACACAACTGGCTTACTTGGTTTAAAACCAGGCAAAGCCTCCTTTAAAGGTTTTGCTGCATCGCAAATAGTATCACCAACTTTTGTTTCAGATAAAATTTTTATTCCCGTTGTTATAAATCCTATTTCACCAGCGTTTAATTGATCTATATCTGTAGCTTTAGGTGTAAATACTCCAACTTTTTCAACGATATATTCTCGATTAGTAGACATCATTTTAATTTTCATATTTTTTGAAATCTTTCCATCAATTACTCTAACTAAAATAACAACTCCCAAATAAGTGTCATACCAACTATCGACTAGTAAACATTTTAAATCTCCAGAGCTTTCGCCTTTAGGCCCGGGTAAAACAGTAATAATTTGTTCTAAAATATTATTGATACCTTCTCCTGTTTTTCCAGAACAAGGGACAGCACCTTCAGTATCTATACCTATTACTTCTTCAATCTGTGTTTTTGTTTTTTCTAAATCTGACGCGGGTAAATCAACCTTATTTAACACTGGTACAATCTCATGATTTATATCTAATGCCTGATAAACATTTGCAAGTGTTTGAGCCTCTACACCTTGAGTGCTATCCACAATTAAAATTGAGCCCTCACATGCATACAGAGATCTACTTACTTCATAACTAAAGTCGACATGGCCAGGTGTATCAATAATATTTAGAATATAATTTTTGCCATCTTTTGCTTTGTAATTAAGTTTTACGGTTTGTGCTTTGATGGTAATTCCTCTCTCACGCTCGATATCCATTGAGTCTAGTACCTGTGCCTTCATTTCTCTTTCAGTAAGTCCGCCACAACTATGAATTATTCTATCTGCTATCGTAGATTTACCATGGTCAATGTGCGCAATTATTGCAAAATTTCTTATATTATCAATGTTTGCCATTACTATGATCTTATCTTAGCGTCTAGTTTGGACTCTACGGCGGTGATAATTGTTTGGTTTATTT
>CACJQI010000006.1 GCA_902595535.1 uncultured Pelagibacteraceae bacterium | reverse complement strand
ATCATCTAGCTTTTAAATTTAACTAAATGACCTTTACACAGTTTTTCTTTGAATGATTTACAGCGCGCCAGCTTTTTCTAGCTGAGCTACAAATCCATCCATACCTTGTTCTAGAAGGACTCTTTTTGCTATCTCTGGCTCAAAAGTACCTTTCGCATCTAACCAAGCACCAATTGCACCTGCTCTCCACTTAGACATTTCCGCTTCAGTTGGTACATACCACTCTTTAGCAGATGCTTTAATTGCATCTTCACCATTCTTAATCCAAGCGTTATCTAACTCGTTAACTTTTTCACCATAAGCATCAGCTGCCTCGTGCAACCATTTTCTCTGCTGATCAGACAATGCATTGTACTGTTTTGCATCCATCGCTAAAATGTTTCCTGACCACATACCACCAATTTCAGTGAAATATTTTGCTACTTCATGAAGTTTTGCCACGTGCTGCCATGGACTAGCAACATACTGACCTTCAACTACACCTGACTGTAGGCCTGAGTATAACTGGCTCCAGTCATAAGGAGTTGGAGTTGCGCCCCAATTTTTAACTAGCATGAACTCAACTGGACTCTTTGTAGTACGCCATTTCAATCCCTTCATATCATCTGGAACATGAACTGGTTTAGTTGCATTTCCAAGCTGTCTAAATCCACCACTTGAATATACAGAAAGGCAAATATGACCAGCGTTTTCAAGGGCGAGTTTACACTGTCTTTCAGCTAACCATTCATCAGATATTCTTTTCGCATCTTCTAGTGATTTAAAAATAAACGGCAAATCGAAAATAGCTAATTCTGGTCCAAAATTACCATAGTTTGCTGTAGAACTAGTCCATAGAGCTATAAGCCCTTGATTGGCTTGTTCACCACATTTCTGTTCAGCACATAAACTTTTTTGATAATGTGGTTCGATTTTCATCTTACCGCCAGAAGCTTTTGCCAAGGCTGGTATTAATGCTTGATCTATCGCATCACCAATTGGCATACCTAATCTACCAGTAGTTCCAAGTTTAAGAGTTACTTCTGCATATGCGGCTTGCGCAAATAAAGTAATTGCAAAAACTTTGAGTAATGTTCTACAAAATTTTTTAATAAACATTTTTTTGTTCTCCTTTTAATAAATTAAATTATGAGTATTTAAATTTAAATTGATTCTAAAGTAAAACAAAAAAACATTACAATTAGAAGTTGTTTTAATGATAAACTGAAATTTAAATCACAATTGTTGGATATTATTCTACTGTAGCAAAAGTACGGTTTAGGTGAGTATTTTCACCAACTGACCTAACCTTCAACTTTGAAATAGAATAACGCACTACATACAATAATTTTTTACAAATTTTTTATAATCCTTCAAGATAGTTGGAGGAACTTTATCATCACTTTCAAAACCTTCTTTTCCAAACCCCTTTTTATCTTTAACATAATTTTCAAAACAAGCAGATACTTCACTAGCATTTTTTAACATACATTTTGCCATGAAATTACTAATATATTGCTGTGGGTTTGCTATTTCTTCTTTCACATAATTAACAAATTCTTGGTCAACTTCAGTAAATTTTGTATCACCAGATTTTTTTTGTGTTTGCGATGAATCTTCACAAGACAATAAAAGTATCGTTGTAATGATAAAAACTAGAAATTTGAAAAATTTTATAAAATTATTTTACATAAATTAAAAACAAATATTATATCACCATATCATATAAATTTATTAAAGTAGAATTTAGTTTTATATCTAATTTTTATAACAAACAATTATGTAATTTTATGATTTACTTTATAGTAAATCTATTCTGCAGTAACAGATTTTGCTAAGTTCCTTAGTTTAGTAATATAGTGCCGTTTTCTCTATTGAATTTCTGATATAATTTGCCCTGAAATCTCCTGAAATTTCATTTCTAATTCAGTATTTTCAAATGGTATTATCTCAGGTAATTGCATATCTAATATTTTGCTAAATGAGTCCTCCGTTTCATTAATAAGTGAAACTAGATTAGCAGAGTTAGCTGCGGTATCATAAGTAGAATAAGCAACTGTAATTTGTTCTTTTGTAACCTCAGATGCTCTTTCTAAAGATTCTTTTTGTTTTTCTAAAATCGTATCATATTGCTTTAATACTTTTAAGGTGAATTTATTGGATTTTATATTTTCTCGAAGAATATTCTTGTTACTGTCAGACTTTGCAGATTTGATCGACTCTTTTGCAAAATTAATAGAACTATCTACATCATCTTCAATTTTTTTAATTGCTGGTCTGTAAACTTCTTCAATTTTTCTAATATATTCTCTTTGAGAGAATGCAAGAATTTCAGTTAAAATAACGTAAGTTCCATAATATTTAACAGTATTTGAAGCACTGAATGAGTTTTTTTTAACTAACTCCCCAAGAGTTGTTGAAATTTGTCTAGTAACATCAAAAATTGCAAATGATTTTGCCAATTCATCTCCATCAACACGAGTTGTCATTACACGAATTTGTTGTCTTGTAACGTTGATACCGAGAAGACTTAATTTTTTCTTTAAATCAAATTCTAATTCATCAATTAAAATATAAGAGTTTTTTATAACTCGATCAATTTCTTTTATTTCATTTTTAATTTCATTTTTTGAAGATCCTAAAAATTTCTTTTTGTCTGAAGCAAATACTAAATCCTCATTCAAGATTACTTTTTGTGTTTCTAATGAGACTATTTTTTCTCTTACTTTTCTAATTTTTTCTGAATAATTTACTACCTGGCCATCAAATAATATTATTTCAATTTCACTTAACACTTTATCTATTTTTATTCTGTAATCTTTTTTAGATTTTGAAATAATTGTAAATGATGATGCGTCCTTCTCTTTTTTTTTTAGGTTGGTAATTTTTTCTACATAAATTCTAAGATTATCAACCTTATCCTGTAATTCCAATGGCTCGTCATTAGTTTTTTTATTTTTTAAAGATTCTAATTCTGCGTCTACTACTTTACCGACATCTTTGGTAAATTTTGAAAGAGAGTCTAAAGACAAATCAAGAATATCACTACTATGTTCAGTAACTTTACCCCACAGATTTTTTAATTTGTCAGTGGTGACTTGTGCAAAAACACTTTTGAAAGATATAATGAATATAAAAAGAATTATAAAAACTAGAGATTTATGTTTTGAATACAACTTCATTAAAAAAAATTTAATAACAACTAATAAAAATTTTATAATTATTATTTACATAATAATTAAGTCTTTCAGAATTAAAAATTTTTAATTCATTAATTTTTTACTCATTTCAACGATCTTTTTTTTCTGAATAATGTTATTTTGCTTTTTCTGCAGCCTCAGAAATTAAATTACAAATATCCTTAACATCTTGTTTTCTCATCTTTCCAATTTTTTTTTCTGATCCACCAGCAGTTATAGTAAGGTTTCCACCTAATATTCCTGTTTCATAGTTAACAGATGAAACATTTTTAAGTGGAATTTCTGCTTGTTTCATTCCATATATCATACCTTTATCAAGAAATAGAACTCTTCTATCGGTGATACATACTAGCCATGTGTTCCCATTATAAAAACCTCTAGTGTGACCAAGTATATTTTCTCCTTTATTAATTACCTCATGCAAATGTTTTAACTCTTTTCCAACCCCTAGTCTTTTTGCCGCATTTAATTTTTTAAGTTGTTTTTCTACTACTTCTTTGTCCACAGCCATGATATTTTCTCCTATTACTATTATTTTTTTTTAGAGTAATCTAAATTTTTAAATATCTTAACATGGTTATTATCTTTTTTCCAACCTATCTAAATTGATTTTTTAAACTTATTAGAATAATTCTGTGAAAAAAATACTTAAATCATTGATAAATTAGACTTTTGATAAGGTTTCATCGATCATCCCAAGACTGACTTTTTATCTTTTCCTCAATCCGAATAAAGAATTTTTTTTTAATACTTTTAAAAATATAGGTAATTATTTAACTTCATCTAATGCAAAAATTGTCTCTGTATAAATTGCATACTTAAAATTACAGTTTAAATTTAAATTTACACATTTTGAATTACAATCTTCAGAAATAATAGTTTGAATAATATAACTTATTACAGCTTAATAATATTCATTAGATCTAGATTGGTGTATGGTGCAGAAGACAAAAAAAAATTAATATTATTAAGATTTTTTTCACCTAAGTTATAATTATACTAAATTATATCTTGATTTAAATTATTTCATAAAATTAATTATATTTAGTTGTTTGATATAGTTTATTTAAAAATTTTTTTTCAAAATGATTTGAAAATAACCTAATAAAATAGATGCTAATAAAAAGTAAAAACCTGAAAGTATTTCCATATCAAAAAAGTTCGATGCTTTACTTGAAAAAACTAAAAAACTAATTAAAAAAATATCAACCATACTAAATTTATGTAGATTATAACGGTTAATAAATTGAATATTAGTATGACGACAAATAATTTTAATTATTGGAAATACCAATCCAAAACTAATAACAACAATACCAAGAAGAAATTCGTTATTTATCATTAGATCTTTAGCAATGCTTAAAATAGAAAATTCAGACGTAAAAAACCAAAATTCATCGATTTTTGCTATTGGTAAAATCACTCCTAAAATCAACAAAATAAATTCAATACAACTTAAAAACATAAAGTTATATTTCTGTTGATTTATAATTTCTCGTTTATGAACCATTTTTAATTACCAGTTAAATATCTACTCTACTGTAACTGATTTTGCCAAATTCCTTGGTTTATCTATATCATAACCTTTTTTAAGGGCTGAATAATAAGCTAATTTTTGAAGAGGAATTGTTAAAAGGAAAGGTAATAAATCATCATTTGCACTTTCTACTTCAATAGTTTCCCAAATATTTTCAGATAAAACTTCATCTGTACTTTTATTTGTTATTAATAAAACTTTCGCACCTCTTGCAACTACTTCCTGCATATTTGAAATAGTCTTTTTATAATAACTATCTCTTGGAGCTAATACTACAACGGGCATACCCTCCTCTATTAATGCTAAAGGTCCATGTTTCATTTCTCCTGCTGGATACCCTTCAGCATGCACATAAGATAATTCCTTAAGTTTCAAAGCACCTTCTAGAGCTATTGGGTAGGAAAAACCTCTTCCTAAAAACATAGAACCTTTTGCTTCATTAAATGTAGAAGCAATAGATTGAATATCGTTATCAATTAATAAAGTCTTTTCAATTAAGGTTGGTAAATTTTTTAAATCTTTAATTTTGTCTTGGTATACTTTATTTTCAATCTCATTCCTTAAAGATCCTAATTTAATAGCAAGTATATAAAGAACAAGTATTTGACCTAGAAATGCTTTTGTAGAAGCAACACCTATTTCAGGTCCACAATGAATTGGTAATACAAAATTAGAATCTCTTGGAATTGAGCTTTCAATTACATTTACTACAGCACATGTTTTCATATTATTTTTATTACATATGTCTAAAGCGGCATAAGTATCAGCAGTTTCACCTGATTGTGAAACAAATATGTATAGATTATCATTCTTAAATCTATTTTTTCGATATCTAAATTCTGATGCAATATCGATATTAACGTCTAAAGAAGTTAATTCTTCAAACCAATATTTTGCCATCAAACATGAATGATATGCAGTACCACAACCTATTAAAGTAATTGAATTAATTTCATTAATTTTCCAGGGAAAATTGTAAATATTAATATCATTATTTATATTATCTATGTATTCTTTAATACATGTTTTTAAAGTTACTGGTTGCTCTTCAATCTCTTTAGCCATAAAGTGTTTAAACTCACCTTTGTCGTAACTTTCTTCCTGTGATGAGAGTTCTAAAATTTTTTTGTTAATTTTTTTTCCCTCATTATTAAAGAAATTAACTTCATCTTTTTTGATTATACAAAACTCTCCATCATCCAAATAAGTTATTTTATTTGTCATTGATTTTAATGCATATGAGTCTGATCCAAGATAATTTTCGTTTGGACCATATCCAACAGCAAGGGGTGAACCACGCCTAGCTCCAATAATTAAATCTGGTTTATCTTTAAAAATAATACCTAAAGCAAAACTACCATGAAGTTGTTTGAGTGTTTTTGTTGTAGCTTCCTGTAATTCATAAGATTTTAGATTTTCTGTAATCAAATGAACAATTACCTCGGTATCAGTTTGTGATTTAAATTTATGACCTTGATTTATTAAATGTTTTTTTAATAATGTTGAATTTTCAATTATACCATTATGTACAACAGAAACATAATCTGATGAATGTGGGTGAGCATTTACACTATTGGGTACACCATGTGTTGCCCATCTAACATGACCTATTCCAATATTTCCAGATAAAACCTTTAAATCAAAATTTTTCTCTAAATTTTCAACTCTACCTTCAGATTTTACTACGTTAATATGTCCATCAGACAGAGTTGCAATACCAGCTGAGTCATAACCTCTGTACTCTAATTTTTTTAAAGAATTAATTATATTGGCTGAGACAGGTTTATTGCTAGAAATTCCAATTATTCCACACATAATTATTTTCTTTTATAGTTTTTAATTTCAGCTTGTAACGATCTTGTTAGCGCTAAAGATTTCTTTTTAACACTTTTGGTAATTACTGAGCCTGCTCCAACTATACTTTTCTCTTCAATAGTAACTGGTGCTACTAAGGCAGAATTAGAGCCTATAAAAACATTATCTTTAATTTTTGTTTTATTTTTTTTAACTCCATCATAATTACATGTAATTGTTCCAGCACCAATATTAGAAGATTTTCCAATAGTAGTATCGCCAATATAAGATAAGTGATTTACTTTAGATTTTTTTCCAACAATACTTTTTTTTACTTCTACGAAATTACCAATCTTTGAACCTTCTTTTAAAATTGTGTCAGGTCTTATTCTTGCATAAGGACCAACTTCTACTTTATTTTCAACTTTGCAAGATTCTAGGTGTGAAAAGGATTTAATAATAACATTGTTTCCTATGTTAACTTTTTTTCCAATTACAACATAAGGTTCAATTGTAACATTTTTTCCAATTTTAGTATCAGTAGAAAAAAATATTGTTTCAGGTCCTATCATTTTAACACCTATTTTTAAAAATTTATTTCTAAGTTTATTTTGAATTTTATATAAATTTAATTCTTTCATTTTAAAATTCTTTACATTAAGTATAGTTCTTAATTAATTCACATAATATTTCTTTAAAATACTTTTAAAATGAAGCAAAAATTTACAGTTTTATTTGACTTAGATGGCACACTTGTTGATACGGCACCAGATCTTATGCGTGCTCATAATCATGTAATGAAAAAATTTGGATATCCTACAAAATCTAAAGAAGAAATTAGAAATTTAGTTGGTAAAGGCGCTGGAGCTTTAATTGGAAGATCTATTTGGGGACAAGCAAAAAAAGAATTTCATAGCGTAATTGATTTAAAAATAAAAGATGAAATGTCTAAAGAGTTTGTAAATTATTACGGAAAAAATATTATTAACGAAAGTACACTAATTAAAGGTATAAAAGAATTTTTGTTATGGTGTAAAGATCAAAACATATCAATGGCTGTATGTACGAATAAACAAGAACATTTATCAAATGATCTTTTAAAGAAAATTGGAATTTATGATTTTTTTGAATATGTGGCTGGTTCAGATACTTTTGATTATTGTAAACCTGATCCTAGACATCTTACGTCAGTAGTTGAAATATTAGATGGTGATGTAAATAAAACTATCATGATTGGAGACAGTGAGACAGATGCAAATGCAGCAAAAGCTGCAGGGATACCAGTTATTTTGCTTGAAAACGGTTATACTGAAAAAAATACAACCGAAATTTATCATAATCATTTGATAAAAGACTTTATGGGAATTGAAAAAATAATATCAGAATATCTTTAATATTGATTATTTTTTTTTAACTATTAAAACAAAAACTTTATTAAGGAGTTTTTTTGTTAATACATTCAGTTAAAGTTTATCCATCTAAAATACATCTTCCTAAAAAAAAACAGCTTGCTTGGAAAATAGCTGAGATAGCAAGTGATAATGCAAAACTTAATAAAGATGCGATAGAAATGGTAATCAATAGAATTATCGATAATGCATCAGTTGCTATAGCCTCTTTAAATAGAAAACCTGTAATTTCTTCTAGGGAAATGGCTTTAAAGCATTCTAAAAAAAATGGTGCTACTTTATTTGGAGTAAATTCAAAATTAAAATTTGATTGTGAATGGGCTGCTTGGTCAAATGGAACTGCCGTTAGAGAATTAGATTTTCATGATACTTTCTTAGCAGCAGACTACAGTCACCCAGGAGATAATATTCCACCCTTGATAAGTGTTGCTCAACAAAATAAAAGAAGTGGACTTGATTTACTAAGAGGAATTATTACTGCTTATGAAGTGCAAGTAAATCTTGTTAAAGGTATTTGTCTTCATAAACACAAAGTAGATCATATTGCACATTTAGGCCCAAGTGTTGCTGCTGGATTAGGTTCTATGCTCAAACTTAATACTGAAACTATCTATCAAGCTGTTCAACAAGCTTTACATACTACGGTCTCTACAAGACAATCAAGAAAAGGTGAAATTTCAAGCTGGAAAGCTTATGCACCGGCACATGCTGGCAAACTTGCTATTGAAGCTGTAGACCGAGTTATGCGTGGTGAAGGTGCACCAAGTCCAATTTATGAGGGTGAAGATAGCGTAATTGCTAGAATATTGGACGGGAAAAAAGCAAATTACAAAGTCCCACTGCCTAAAAAAAACGAGAGTAAAAAAGCAATACTTGAAACATATACAAAAGAATATTCTGCGGAATATCAATCACAGGCATTAATAGATTTAGCCAAAAAATTAAAAACAAAAGTTCCTAATTTAAGTCAGATCAAAAAGATTGATATATTCACAAGTCATCATACACACTATGTAATTGGAACTGGTGCTAATGATCCCCAAAAAATGGATCCCAATGCAAGCAGAGAAACACTAGATCACTCTATAATGTATATTTTTGCAGTAGCATTAGAAGATGGAGATTGGCATCATGTAAAATCTTATACGAAAGCGAGAGCAAATAAAAAAAGTACAATAAAGATTTGGAAATCAATTTCAACTTATGAAGATAAAAAGTGGACAAGAAAATATCACGATCCTAATCCTATGAAAAAATCTTTTGGAGCAAAAGTTGTCATTACTTTAAATAATGGAAGAAAAATATCAGAGCAACTTGATCGAGCAGATGCACATCCTTATGGAGCAAGACCATTTAAAAGAAAAAACTATATTAATAAATTCAAAACATTAACAGATAGTATTTTAGAAAAAAAAGAAAGTGATCGTTTTTTAAAAGTAGTACAAAATTTAAAAAATTTAAAACCAGGTCAATTAGATAAACTCAATATAGAAATTAAAAAAAATAAATTAAAAAGAAATTTAAAAAAAGGAATATTTTAGTGCATTTTGTCAACAAAGAACCAAGCCAAAAACGAATAGATTTTGTTGATAAATTAAATTCAAAAAAAATTTTAAGAGTCCCTGGAGCTTATAATCCTTTAACCGCAAAACTAATTGAAGAGATTGGCTATGATGCCGTCTATATTTCGGGTGGTGTAATGGCAAACGATCTCGGTTTTCCTGATATTGGTTTAACTACCCTACAAGACGTAAGCACTAGATCATATTTAATTTCAAGAGTTACAAACTTACCTACAATTGTAGATATAGATACAGGATTTAAATCATGCAAAGAAACTATAGAAACTTTTGAAGAATTTGGAATTACAGCTGTCCATTTAGAAGATCAAATTGAAAGAAAAAGATGCGGTCATCTGGATAATAAGGAGTTAATTTCAACAGAAGCAATGGTCAATAAAATCAAGGAATGTGTTGCTGCGAAAAAAGATTCTAATTTTAAAATCATTGCACGATCTGATGCTAAGGGTGTTGAGGGTATTGATAAAATGATTGATAGATGTAAAGCGTATATAGATGCTGGTGCTGAAATAATATTTCCTGAAGCTTTATATGATGAAAAAGATTTTGAAAAAGTAAGAAAAGAACTTTCTTGTTACTTGCTAGCTAATATGACTGAATTCGGAAAATCAAAACTCTTTAATTATAAAGAGTTAGAGAACTTTGGTTATAATATTGTAATTTATCCCATTACAACTCAAAGATTGGCTATGAAAAATGTTGAAGATGGCTTAAGAGACATTTATGCGAATGGACACCAAAATAACGTTATTGATAAGATGCAAACAAGAAAAAGACTTTATGAATTAGTTGAGTATGAAAAGTATAACTCACTAGATGAAAAAATTTATAATTTTAGTACGGAAGGACATGAATAATGAGTGATGAAATTAAAAAAGGTTTACTAGGTATAGTTGTTGATGAAACTGAAGTTTCAAAGGTAATGCCTGAAATAAATTCTCTTACTTATAGAGGTTATGCTGCTCAAGATTTATGTGAATATTGTAGATTTGAAGAAGTCGCTTATTTAATTTTAAACAAAGATCTTCCAAATTCAATTCAACTTAGAAAGTTTGAAAAAGAAGAAAAAAATAACAGAGAATTATCAAAAAATTTATATGAGATAATTAAACATATGCCAAAAAAATCTCATCCCATGGATGTAGCTAGAACGGCTGTTAGTGTAATGGGATTAGAAGATAAAGAGACCTCAGACTCATCTCCAGAGGCAAATATGAGAAAAGCTCTAAGAATTTTTTCAAAAACTCCAACAGCATTAGCTGCTTTTTATAGAATTAGAAGTGGTAAAAAAATTATAAAACCAAAAAAATCTTTATCGTTTTCTGAAAACTTTTTTTATATGTGTTTTGGAAAAGTACCTCAAAAAGAAATTGTTAAAGCATTTGATGTATCTTTAATATTATATGCTGAACATAGCTTTAACGTTTCAACATTTACTGCAAGAACTATTACAAGTAGCTTATCAGATATTCATGGGGCAATTACCGGAGCTATAGCTAGTTTAAAAGGGCCGTTACATGGTGGAGCTAATGAAGAAGTGATGCATATGATGAAAAAAATTAAAAAACCTACAAATGCATTAAAATGGATTAACAATGCTTTAAAAAATAAAGATGTTGTCATGGGTTTTGGTCATAGAGTTTATAAATCAGGAGATTCTAGAGTTCCAACAATGAGAGAATACTTTGGAAAAGTTGCTAAAATTAAAAAAGATAAAACTTTCGAAAAGATTTATGATATTGTCGAAAAAGTTATGATTAAGAAAAAAAATATTCATCCGAATGTAGACTACCCTACTGGTCCTACTTATCATTTAATGGGATTTGATACTGATTTTTTTACACCAATATTTGTGATTTCAAGAATTACAGGCTGGTCAGCTCATATTATGGAACAACATGCTGCAAATAAACTTATACGGCCACTAGCGAGTTACAAAGGTAGCAAACACAGAAAAGTGATGCAGTTAAATCATAGATAATTTATAACTTTTGAACGATCTGGTCTTCTTCTTTCACTAGGTTCTTCTATTTTGTGACCAATATAGATAAAACCTGAAATCTTATCTTTTTCTTTTCTACCACCTAAAAAAGTTAACATTTTTTCGTTATACGCATACCATTCAGTAAGCCATTGAGCTGCATAACCAAATGATTGTGCGCAGGACAGTAAATTCATACATACTGCGCCTGAAGATAATCTCATTTCCCACTCAGGTATTTTGGGGTGCTCTATAGGAGTTGATAAAACTGCTAAAATTACTGATGCTCTTTGAAATCTTTTAGACTCAATGTCTAACTGTTCTTGATTTGCATTTGGATTTTCTTTTTTAAATTCGCTTAAAATTATTTCATTATCAATTAATTTTAGTTTTTCTCCTTTAATTACTATAACTTTCCAGGGATTTAAGGCGCCATGATCTGGCACTCTTATTCCAGCATCTAATATTATTTTAAGATCTTTATCTTTAATTGGTTCAGATGACATCTTTCTAGCTAAAACAGATCTTCTTTTCAAATAAAAATTATCACTCATATCATTTATGATTTTCATTATGTATATGAAATTTTTCTATTTTTGCAAATCTACCATCACATATAATTGAACAATTAAAAGTATTTTTTTTTATAAAGTCATCAATTGCTTTTTTAACACCTGGAGCTTGTTGTAAATCATAATCGTCACACAAAACTGTTCCATTATTATTTATTACTTCAAAACAACAATTAAGATCATTAAGTACTGTATTATATTCATGACCACCGTCTAAAAAAACATAATCAATTTTAGACATATCTATTTTTTTTAGTACCTTATTAGAGTTTCCTTTAATTAAATGAATGTTATCTTTAAATTTTTTTAATAGATCTTTTACTGCATCTAAACTGTAAGGATTTTGTCTTTTTATATATTTATAATAAAATTGTTTTACAGGGTTAGAAGTAAAAGAGGTATTTGGTATAACTTCGTTTTTATTTTCCTCATTCTCTTCGAATAAGTCTAAACCAATATATTGAAAGTTATTACCGTGGATTTTAAATAAAAGCTCACAAACATTTCTAGCTGTCACACCGTGAAATACACCAATTTCTAAAAAATATTTAGGTCTTTTTTTAGATATTTCTTTTAAAAAGAAAGAGCCAACACCTTCTTGTTTTAAACTAGTTTTTCGATAGTATTTTTTGTATTCCAAAATTAATTAAAAGCTTCAGCCCAGGTACCTTGAGTTGATGCTTTAGAATATTCTGTAGCTCTACCTTCAAAGAAGTTCATGTGCTCTACAGCATTTAACATTGTATCTAGCCAGCCAAGTGGATTTTTATCGATGTCATAAATTGGCTCTAAACCTAATTGAGTGAGTCTTCTATTACCAATGAATCTTATGTAATCTTTAACTTCTTGAGCAGTTAAACCTTCCATAGGACCCATTTCAAAAGCTAGATCAATAAAAGCATCTTCATGAGCAATAATAGTTCTGCATGCCTCATAAAGTTCTTTCTTTAATTTAGGAGTCCAAATTTCAGGGTTTTCACTAATAAATTCTTTAAATATTCTTATCATAGAATTGCAATGAAGAGTTTCATCTCTAACAGACCAAGTAACAATTTGACCCATTCCTTTCATCTTATTATGTCTGGGAAAATTCAAAAGAATTGCAAAACTTGCAAACAATTGTAGTCCTTCAGTAAAAGCACTAAACACTGCAACTGTTTTTGCAATGTCTTCTTTTGAGTTTACATTAAAATCTTGCATATAATCATACTTATCTTTCATTTCTTTATATTTCATGAAAGCAGAATATTCTGACTCTGGCATACCAATAGTATCTAATAGATGTGAGTAAGCTGCTACGTGAACAGTTTCCATTGCAGCAAAAGCTGTCATCATCATTAATACTTCAGTTGGTTTAAAAACAGTAGTGTAGTGTCTTAAATAGCAATTATTAACTTCAACATCTGCTTGAGTAAAGAATCTAAAAATCTGCGTTAATAAATTTTTTTCGGACTGAGATAAATTTTTTTGCCAATCTCTTACATCATCTCCTAATGGAACTTCCTCTGGTAACCAATGAATTCTTTGTTGAGTTAACCATGCATCATAACACCATGGATATCTAAAGGGTTTGTAAACAGGATTTTCAACTAGTAATCCCATTTTTTTTGGTTGAATAATTTCTTTTTTTTCAGATTGAATAATTTCTGAATTTACTTTTTCTACTACTGACATGATAGACACTCCTCGTACTCTGGTTCTTCAGTTTTGGTTACTTTATTTTTATAAACGTTAGCCATAATATCTGTTGATTTTGCATCATTGATATTTTCAGCTCTTTGAATTGATTTTGATCTACAGTAATAAAGACTCTTTAAGCCTTTCTTCCAAGCATCAAAATGAATTTTATGTAATTCTTTTTTATGAACATCTGCTGGTAAAAATAAATTAACTGACTGAGCTTGTGAAATAAATGGTGTTCTGTCACCACTTAGTTCTATAATCCAATTTTGATTAAGTTCGAAAGCAGTTTTAAAAACATCTTTTTCTAAATCAGTTAAAAAATCTAGATGTGAGACTGAACCTTGATTTGTCGTGATTGTAGACCAAGTTTCATCATCATTTTTTCCATGACTTTCTAATATTTCCTCTAAATATCTGTTTCTAACATTAAAAGACCCTGACAAAGTCTTGTGCGTATAACTATTTGCAGCAATTGGTTCTACTCCTGGTGAGGCACCACCACAAATAATTGAAATAGACGCTGTTGGAGCTATTGCAGTTTTATTTGAAAATCTTTCTTGATATCCATACTCTGCAGCATCAGGACAAGCTCCTCTTTCTTCAGCTAGATCTTTTGATGCTTGATTTACTTGTGCATCAATTTGTTTGAATATTTTTTTATTCCAAGATTTTGCCATCACTGACTCTAGAGGGATTCTATTTTTTTGTAAAAAAGAATGGAAACCCATCACGCCCAAACCAACACTTCTTTCTCTATCTGCTGAATATTTTGCATCCTTAAATTGATCGGGAGCTTTATTTATAAAATCAGATAAGACATTGTCTAAAAATCTCATTACATCACCAATCATGTCAGGATCATCTTTCCATTCATCATATTTTTCTAAGTTAAGTGATGATAAGCAACATACAGCCGTTCTATCATGACCGTCTTTATCAATTCCTGTAGGTAAAGTTATTTCACTACAAAGATTTGAAGTTTTAACAGTTAGATTAGCAAGCTTATGATGTTGTGGGATTAATCTATTAACTGTATCGATGTAAATAATATATGGTTCACCAGTTTCAATTCTTGCAGTTAATAATCTTATCCATAAATTTCTAGCAGAAATAGTTTGCTGAATTGTGCCGTCAGCTGGACTTTTTAATGCCCATTGTTCATCGGTTTCAACAGCTCTCATGAATGCATCTGAAACTAATACACCATGGTGTAAATTTAATGCTTTTCTATTAGGATCTCCACCTGTTGGTCTTCTCATTTCAATAAATTCTTCAATTTCAGGATGATCAATTGGTAAATAACATGCGGCTGATCCTCTTCTCAATGAACCTTGGCTAATCGCCATAGTTAATGAGTCCATAACTTTAATAAAAGGAATTATTCCAGAAGTTTTTCCAACTTTACCAATTTTTTCTCCAATTGATCTTAGGTTACCCCAATAACTTCCTATACCACCACCTTTAGCAGCAAGCCAAACATTTTCACTCCAAAGATCAAGAATACCGCCTAAACTATCTGATGCCTCGTTTAAAAAACATGAAATAGGTAAACCTCTTTTTGTTCCACCATTAGATAGAACTGGTGTTGCTGGCATGAACCAAAGGTTACTAATATAATTATAAATTCTTTGTGCATGTAAATTGTCATCAGCATATGAACTTGCAACACGAGCAAATAAATCTTGGAAAGATTCGTTATGACCTAAATATCTATCCTTCAAAGTTGCTTTACCAAAATCTGTTAGGTTTGCATCTTTAGAACGATCAATTTTAATAATAATTCCTTTATCATTTTGAAATAATTCAGTTTCATTGTTCAATGAAAAAAGATCTGGTCTTTTATCGTTTTGAACTTCATTAACTTTAGGACTATATTCGGAGACAGCTTTCTTTAGGGCCTGAGATAAAATTTTATTCATAATTTAGTATTATATTTTGTTATTTTGACGAAAACAACTACATGTTGTATGCGCTTAGTATCAATATACAATATAAACAAATATTCAACAGAACATTTATAGAACGCGACAAAAAATTAATCAATAAAAAAATCTAAAAAAGAGTAAGTAATTAACAGATGAATCAAAATATAAAAATAGATCCCTATGGTTTTAGAGAATATGACGCTCGTTGGTTGTATGAAAAAGATATAAATAATCAAGGTATCACGAATCTTGGCAAGGGTCTTGGAACGCAAATTATAAATCATACAAAAAAAAATAGCCCCAGAGTTATAGTTGGGCACGATTACAGATCTTATAGTGAGGAGATAAAAACTGCACTTAAAAAAGGTTTATTATCAACTGGATGTAATGTAGAGGATGTAGGTTTATCTTTATCGCCTATGGTTTATTTCGCACAATTTAACTTAGATGCAGATGCAGTTGCAATGGTTACAGCTAGTCATAATGAGAATGGTTGGACTGGTGTTAAAATGGGTATCAAAAAAGGTTTAACTCATGCTCCAGAAGAAATGAAAGAATTAAAAGATATAACTTTAAATGAAAAGTTTATAGAAGGCAAAGGAACTGAAAAACAAATTGAAAACTTCAATGAAATTTACAAAAATGATTTGGTAAATAATAACAAGATTAATAAAAAAATTAAAGCTGTAGTTGCTTGTGGAAATGGTACAGCAGGAGTATTTGCTCCAGATATTTTAAGGGGTATAGGATGTGAGGTTATAGAACTTGACTGTGAATTAGATTGGACTTTTCCAAAATACAATCCTAATCCTGAAGACTTAAAGATGCTTCATGCGATAGCTAAGGCTGTAAAAGACAATAATGCTGATATTGGATTTGGGTTTGATGGTGATGGTGATAGAGTTGGGGTAATTGATAATAATGGTAATGAAATATTTTCAGATAAGATAGGTTTAATAATTGCAAGAAACTTATCTACTAAATATAAAAATTCTAAATTTATAGTCGATGTAAAATCGACTGGACTATATTCAAAAGATAAAATTTTATTAAATAATAATTGTGAAACTATATATTGGAAAACAGGTCATTCTCATATTAAAAGAAAAGTTAATGTTGAAAAAGCATTAGCTGGATTTGAAAAAAGTGGTCATTTCTTTTTTAATCAACCACTAGGTTATGGATATGATGATGGTATCAATTCAGCAATCCATGTTTGTCATTTGCTAAGTGATCAGAATAAAAAAATGAGTGAAATAATAAGTGAATTACCAAATACTTTTCAAACACCAACTATGGCTCCTTTTTGTAAAGACGAAGAAAAATATAAAGTAGTAGATAACTTAGTAAAACAAATTAAAGAAATTAAAGAAAATAAAACTATAATTGATGATCAAGAGATTAATGATGTGTTAACAGTTAATGGTGTAAGATTTTCATTCGAGGATGGATCATGGGGCTTAATAAGAGCCTCATCTAACAAACCATCTTTGGTTATTGTTACTGAAAGCCCGACATCAGATATAAGAAAGAAAAAAATCTTTGATTTTATTGATGACTTACTTCAAAAAACTGGAAAAATTGGCGAATATGATCAAAAAATATAGCTTAATTTTATTTTTATTTTTACTAATCCCGTTCAAAAACCAAGCATTTAGTGAAATAAATCAACAGCAAATCTATATTGGATGTTATCAAAATTCTAAGCAGTATTTAGGTTCAAATAAAGCAAAAATTTATTGTCTTTGTACTATTCAAAAGTTAGGTGAAAAGTTTAATGATGAGGAATTAAAAGAGGTTTTTAAACAAAAACCTGAAAAAATAATTAAAGATACTGAATTTGCCTCTAAATTTTGTGAAAAAGAAATCGCAGAATAAAGTTATACAATTTATTTAAGATTCAATCAAAACGTGCTTAGTTATTAAAAGAGAATCGTTTAGTCTAATATATGAGGTGATGGAGGGAGACTGAAATCACCTCTTTCTATTTAAAGGCTAATCTAATTTTATTTATTAATTCATTTAAAACTTTAGCAGAGTAAGGTTTTCCTTTAACAACCCATACAGATAATGGCCACGAACTATCAGTTTTTTTTCTAGCAATAATATGAATATGCAATTGTGAAACTATATTTCCTATTTTTTCAACATTAAGTTTTGAAGTTTTGAATAATTTTTTAACAATTTTACTTACATAAATAATTTCCTTCATTAGCAATATTTGATCTTTGGAATTAAGTTCAGTCATGTCTTTAATATTTTTTCTTTTAGGAATTAATATCAACCACGGAAACTTTGAATTATCATTCAACCTAATCGTACATAACTTAAGATTTGTTACAAGATAAGATGATTTTAAAAAATTTTTGTTTATTTTATTCATTAAATCTCAAGTTAACTATTTAAAGATTTGTTACAATAATTATTTCTTATATAATTAAATAATGGCAGATAAAAAAATTAGATCTATTGCAAAAACATTTTCCTGGAGATTTTTTATTTTTAATTATTGGATGATTTTTGGCTATATTTATACTGGCACATTTACAGGTGCAGGCATATTAGGTGTTGGGTCAATTATTCCTCTCTTTTTCTACTACTTCCATGAAAGAATTTGGAGTAAAGTTAAGTGGGGAATTAATTAAATTATTCTTTAAATAATTTTTTTAAGTTTATCAGAGATTATTATGGTCTTGTTGTTGATATATTCTTCGTGATTTTTCTCAATATTCTTAAGCTCATATAAATAATTTACCATTACACCAAATGATCTGTTTAAACCTACTTCGGATATATTAGCATTTATAATAATATCATCAATTATAGCTCCATTACCTAAATGAAATCTACAAACATCATTTATTGGTAATTGTTTATGGTTTTTTTCACTCATTAAATAATGTGCGACTAATTTTGTAATAGCTACTTTGTTTGCAACAATCCTTGGATCACCAACTTTTAAATCTGATGATTTTAAAAATAAAATATTTTCAATTGGCACATCCCCTAAAATATTTTTTATTTTTACATCCTCTAAATATGAAAACCAATCTCTAAAACCGGGTACAGGTGAAAGTGTTCCAAAATGTTTAATATTTGGTAGTTCTTCTTGAATTTCAAACACAACTCTTTTAATTAAAAAATTTCCTAAAGTAACTCTAGACAACCCTTCCTGACAGTTGCTAATTGAATAAAAGGTTGCTGTGTCATATTTTTGATCTCCATCTGACCTTGGTTTTGTAATTTCTTGAATAGATTTACCTAAACCATTAGTTAGAGCAACTTGTACGAAAATTATTGGCTCATCCTCAAGCGCTGGATGGAAATAAGAAAAAAATCTTCTGTCTTCTCCAAGCCTTCTTTTTAGCTCATCCATGTCTTTAATTTCATGAACTCTTTCGTATTTCATAATTTTTTCTAAAACTGCTGCTTTGGTTTCCCAAGTAATTTTTGCTAATTTTAAGAACCCTGGATTAAACCAAGATTTGAATAATTCTCTTAAATCATCATCTAAAGGTACAAGATCTTTATTTTCATCCAGTATTTTTAACAAATCCTCTCTTAATGAAACTATTGTAGATATTCCATTTGGTGCCATATTCATTCTTTTAAAAAGTTCTCTTCTCTTACCTTCAGACGTAACAAATAATTTATACAAATTTTTATCATTTTGAGTTTTTTGGTAATTTTCAATTGCTTCGGTTACCTTTGTGTGGCTAGGCTTGTATTTTTCGTTTATCTTTTTAAAAAAAAAAATTTTATTTTCAGGTGAGAGTGTTTGATATAGATCAGTTATATCTCTTGCAACAGTAATTCCAAAAGCTGCTCCTTTATTTGAAATTAAATCATCACATAGTGAAATTATTGTCTCTAAATCATCTTTTTTAAGTTCTTTTTTTTTAAATAGTTTTTGACCTACATCAGCAATAGATGAAATTATTTCTTTTAAATTAAACATGATTAATATTTCAAAATTTTTTTCTAATTTAAATTTAAATATTCAATAAACGATCTTATAGAAACAATAATTAAAAATGTTCCAAAAATTTTACTTAATATCTTTTTGCTAATTTTATATACTGCTTTTGCTCCAATTCTAGCCATAATCATTGTCACAGGAACAAAAACAATAAATCCTAATAAATTTATATATCCAAGGCTATAAGGAGTATTAATATTATCGATAATTTTACCTCCTAATACCATTGTGATAGTTCCACTTACAGCAATTAAAAAACCTGTTGCCGCAGCTGTACCAATCGATTTTCTTATATCGTATCCAATTGTTCTCATAAAAGGTACCATTAATGATCCGCCCCCGATACCAAGTGGAACTGAAATAAAGCCAATTAAAATTCCAGAAATATTTTTAACTGCATCAGAAATTCTTTTTGGATTTTCAACAAGTTTTTCTCTTAAAAAAATAAAAAATAAACCTGTTATAAATGCAAAAATTGAAAAAAATAAAATTAAAGTAGGTGTGTTTAAATTTACTACTAAGAACGTTCCAGCAATCACACCTAAAACAATAAAAATACCAAATGATTTTACCATTTTAAAATCTACCGCATTGTGTTCCATATGAGTTTTTGTAGAAATAATTGAAGTAGGTATAATTATTGCTAGTGAAGTACCAACAGACAAATGCATTCTGGTTACAATATCAAAACCTAAGACAGTAAAAGCATAATATAAAGCAGGTACCATGATAATGCCGCCTCCAACTCCAAGAAGTCCTGCCATAAAACCAGCAACTGCAGCTGCGGCAGCTAAAACTGTTAATAAATAAATTATTTCATTAATGCTGATACTATCCATTATGAATTTACTTGATTGGCCTTTTCGTTGTTTTGGACAATCGTCATTATATGTTTTGCTTTTTGAAAATCTGAGTCTCTAGCCATCATGTTATCGCTTAAATATCTCTTCCAATCTTTTGACCCAACTTGTCCATGATACAAACCAACTGTATGTCTCATAATGTGATTCACTTTTGTACCTAATTTAACTTCTCTATCTAAATACTCTAATAGTTGTTCAGCAACTTGTTCTCTAGATGGATTATTTTTTGTTTTAAAAATTTCTTTTTCAATTTCTACTAAAGAATATGGATTTTGATAAATTGATCTACCTATCATAACACCATCACAATTTTTTAGATGATTGTTTATTTCATCAATTTTTGAAATCCCACCATTAATTATAATTTCTAGTTCTGGATTATTCTTTTTAACTTCATAAACCATATCGTAATTTAATTTTGGAATATTCAAATTTTGTTTAGGAGATAATCCTGTAAGCATAGCTTTTCTAGCATGTAGAATAAAAGTCTTTGCTCCAGCATCTCGCATTTTATGAATAAAGTTATTTAAATAATCAAATTCTTCTGTATCATCAAAACCAATTCGTGTTTTAGCAGTCACTGGTATTTTGCAAGAATTGGTCATTGCATTAATACATTCTGCAACTAAATCTGGTTCTTTCATTAAGCAAGCACCAAACTTATTTTTTTGAACTTTTTTACTTGGACAACCTAAATTAATATTAATTTCATCATAACCCATATCTTCAGCTATTTTTGCGACTTCAGATAATTCATCTTTATCAGAACCTCCTACTTGCAATGCTAAAGGTTTCTCCTCTGGGCTATAAGACAAAATCTTTTTTCTATCACCATGTATTGCTGATTTTGTTGCAACCATCTCAGTGTAAAGCAAAACATTTTTACTCATCAATCTTAAGAAAAAACGGTCATGCCTATCAGTACAATCCATCATTGGTGCAACTGAAACTTTTCTATTTATTTTACTATTAATATCCAAGAGGTTTACCCATTATTTTATCAGGTAGCCAAGTTACTATTTCTGGAAAAATACATAATATTAAAATAGCCAAAGCCATTATAATCATAAATGGTATGGAACCTTTTAAAATTTCTGAAAGACTTACGTCTGGGGTAATTCCTTTAATGATGTAAAGATTTAATCCAACTGGTGGTGTTATTAATCCTATTTCCATATTGATAGTAAATACAATTGCGAACCAATAAGGGTCAAATCCAAGAGTTGTTATAACTGGTAATAATATTGCTGATGTCATCACAATAACAGCAACTGGTGGTAAAAAGAAACCAGCAATCAAAAGAAATATATTTATTAAAATAAATACAACCCATTTATTTGAGCTTAACTCTACCATGCTCTGAGCTAAAGACTGAGTTACATAAAGCTGTGATAATGTAAATGCAAACAGATAAGAGGCTGCAATGATAAACATGATCATTACACTTTCTTTCATTGAAACTTTAACAATATTCCATATTTTTTTTGGTTGATAAATTTTGTAGACAACTGCAATCAATACAAAAACTAAAAATGCTCCAACACCTGATGCCTCTGATGGTGTTGCTACTCCTCCATACAGTACATATAAGACACCAGCAATAATTGCTAAAAATGGTAGTATTCTTGGTAATACCTCTAACTTTTCTTTTAATGTTGGTTTAGTACGATTTCTTAAAGCTTTAGCTGCATCTTTATCAATAAAGTAACTATGAATTAATGCCCAAATAGCAAACATTCCAGCCAACATAAAACCTGGGACTAGACCACATAAAAATAATCTTCCAATTGAAGTACCAGTTGCAATACCATAAACAATTAAAACAATACTAGGTGGAATTAACACTCCCAATGTACCTCCAGCAGCAATTGTGCCAGTTGCAATCTGATCAGAGTAACCTCTCTTCCTCATCTCTGGGATACCCATCGTTCCAATCGCTGCACATGTTGCTGGACTAGATCCACTAAGTGCTGCAAAAATTGAACATGCTCCTATATTTGAGATAACTAAACCTCCAGGAACTCTCCATAACCATCTATCTAATCCTGTATATAGATCTTTTCCTGCAGGGGAATTGGCTACAGCCATTCCCATTAAGATAAACATTGGAATTGAGAGAAGAACAAAAGAATTTAGCCCTGCATAGAAAGTTTCTGCAAAAACATCTAACATTTGGAAACCCTCAAATGAAACTAGAAGAACTATTGATACAAAGCTAAGCCCAAAAGCAATTGGGATTCCTGAGAAAAGAACAATTAATGTGAAAACTGCAACAATGATGGCTATTATTAAAGGGTCCATTAATTTTCCTCAAATTGATCTGTTAATTTTATTATTTCAGCAATGTATTGAAGTATCATTAATATAGCCCCTATCATCATTGAAGAATATGGTATCCATAGTGGAGGGTCCCAAACTGTTCCAGTTGAATAGTTTTTTGTAAAGGCTTCTTCAACCATTAAAAAACCAAAATAGAAAAGAATTAGAAAAAATATTAAACTTAAAAAAGATGTAAATATTTTCAAACGAAGAATATTTTTTTTGGACATAAAATCATAAATCCACTCCATGCTTACGTGAGCTTTTTCACTCAAAACATATGCACTTCCTATAAATGTAGATGCAACAAGTAACATTGTCACCAACTCTGTTTGCCAAGTAATTGCTCTTTGGAAAAAATATCTTTCAAATACCAGCTCTACAATTACTAATATAGACAAAAGTAAAGCCAAAACAGCAAATGCTCCACAAGCTCTTGCTGTTAAATCACAAAATTTTAAATATTTATTTTTCATAAAAAAAACCCCTATTTAAAAAAATAAATAGGGGTTCTTTATATATTATTTTTATTTAACTGCCAAAGCCATTTCCATTAGCTTATCGCCACCTGGAACTTTTTCAGCAAATGCTTTATGAGAAGATTTTTTTGCTATCTCTACCCATGCAGCATGATCATTCGCATCCATATAAACAAGTTTTACACCTGCAGCTTTATATGCATCTTCAAACTTTTTATCTAAGTTTTCTACCTGTGCAGTCATATATTTTTCCGCTACTTTTCCAGCATCCATAAGTGCCTTTTGTTGTTTTGAATTTAAAGCATCAAAAGATTTTTTAGACATTAGAATTGGTTCATACATAAACCATAAACCAAATTTTCCTGGAGGTGTTGCACATGATACTTGTTCATAAATTTTGTAACTTACGAAACTTCCAGAGCTAGTATTTGCACCAGTTAAAACACCTGTTTGTAAACCAGTATAGATTTCTGAAGACGGCATACTTTGTATACCTGCTCCAGCAGCTTCTAACATTTGGTTAAACGCTTTTCCAGCAGCTCTCATTACTTGTCCTTTAGCATCACTAGGATTTTTTATACATTTCGATTTTGAAGCAAATCCTCCACCTAACCAAGCATCAGATAAAACTACCACACCAGCATCATTAATAATTTTTTTAATTTCAGTCATCATTGGACCTTTATTAAATCTTAATGCATGATCATGGTTTTTTACAGTTCCTGGCATTAGAGTTGCATCAAATTCTGGATGAAATTTAGATGCATACGCTAAAGGGAATGCAGATATATCCAATTGACCTGTTGTCATTGGTTTCCATTGTTCTTTTGGTTTGTATAAAGATTTTGCTGGATAAATTCTAATATCTATATCGACATTAGCTTTTTTAACTTCATCAGCAATAATTTGAACCATTTCGTGTCTTGGGTCATACGATCCATCAGCTCTTTGAGTTCCTGGCCATTGGTGACTTGCTTTTAAAGTAACTGCATAAGCAGAACCAATCATTGTGAACGCCAAAACTAATGAAGTAAAATATAAAGATAATTTTTTAAACATTATTTTTTCCTCTCAATTGTTATTTAATTGGTGCATTAAAATGAAGATGTTGATAAGAGTCAAGCCTGCATAATAACATTAAATTTTATGGACGGTCCTTTAAAAAACCTACTAGTAGTTGATTTAACAAGAGTATTAGTTGGTCCCTACTGTACAATGATACTATCTGATCTTGGTGCAAGAGTAATTAAAGTTGAGGCACCTGAAATTGGTGATGACTCAAGAAAGTTTGGACCATTTATAGAAAATTATTCTGCTTACTTTATGTCATTAAACAGAGGCAAAGAAAGTATAGCTCTAAATTTAAAAAATAATGATGATAAGAAAATATTTGAAAAGATTTTATCAAAAGCAGATATTTTAGTTGAAAATTTTAAACCTGGCACATTAGAAAAATGGGGATACAGCTGGAATGAGGTTAGTAAAAAATATCCAAAATTAATTTATGCATCGGCATCAGGTTTTGGTCAAACTGGACCACTTAAAGGATTACCAGCATATGATATGGTTGTACAAGGCATGGGAGGATTGATGAGTGTTACTGGGCACCCTAATACTGAGCCAACGAGAGTTGGTACATCAATAGGAGATATAACTGCAGGATTATTTACAGCGATTGGTATTAACGCAGCATTATATGATAGACAAAAAACAGGCAAAGGAACGTTCATTGATGTTTCAATGCTTGATTGTCAAATTGCTATATTAGAAAATGCAATAGCTAGATACTTGGCAAAAAACGAAATACCAGAGCCAATGGGATCAAGACATCCCTCCATTACTCCGTTTGAGGCATTTAAAACAAAAGACAATTATATAATTATAGCAGCAGGCAATGATAAATTATTTAAAAATTTATGTAATGTTTTGCAAATTCAAGAAATTTCAACTGATGAAAGATTTTCAACTAATTCATTGAGAAGTGAAAATGTTGATCAACTTAAAAAGATAATAGAAGAAAAATTATCATTAAAAAAAACTGACGAATGGATTAAAGAAATGGAAGAATTAAAAATTCCTTGTGGGCCAATTTTCAATATAAAACAAGCTGTTGAAAATCCTCAGGTTCAAGAGAGAAATATGATTATAAGCTCATTTCATAAAAAAATTGGTGAATTCAAATCAGCTGGAAATCCAATAAAATTGTCTACATATAAAGATGAAAAAACTAGAGGAGATATTCCAGATCTTGATGAACACAGAGAAAAAATTATTAAGGAATTTTGTTAAATTAAAAAATGTTAGGAGTTAAATATGTTAGATAAAAAAAAATTTTATATTAATGGAAAGTGGGTTGCACCAAGCAAAGCCAATGATTTAGATGTAATTGATCCTTGTACGGAAGAGCCAGTAGCAACAATTTCTTTAGGTTCAAAAGAAGACACTAATGCAGCTGTTAGTGCAGCAAAAACAGCTTTTGAAAGTTGGAAAGAAAGCTCAAAAGAAGAAAGGGTTGCTTTATTAGAAAAATTATTAACTATTTATAAAAAAAGATATAATGAAATGGTTGATGCAATTTCACTTGAAATGGGAGCACCAACTGATTGGTCAAATGATGTTCAAACTGCAAGTGGTCAATCTCATTTAGAAGATTTTATTTTAAGATTAAAAGAATTTAAATTCGATAAAAAATTTAGCTCAGAATCTAATAATCGTATTTGTTATGAGCCAATAGGTGTTTGTGGTTTAATTACTCCATGGAATTGGCCAATAAATCAAATAGCTTTGAAAGTTGTGCCTGCATTTGCAACTGGTTGCACAATGATACTCAAGCCATCTGAATTAGCACCTTTGTCAGCAATGTTATTTGCTGAAATGATCGATGAAGCAGGATTTCCTCCAGGAGTGTTTAATTTAGTAAATGGTGATGGAGCTGGTGTTGGAACAGATATTTCTGGTCACCCAGATATTAATTTAGTTTCTTTCACTGGTTCAACACGTGCTGGTAGACTAATCTCAAAGAATGCAGCAGAGACTATTAAAAGAGTTTGTTTAGAGCTAGGTGGCAAAGGTGGAAATATTGTATTTGCAGATTCTTACCCTAATGCGGTTAGAGATGGCATAAGAAATGTGATGAGTAACTCAGGACAATCTTGTGACGCTCCAACAAGAATGTTAGTTGAAAAATCAATTTATGAACGTGCTATTAAAGAGGCAGCAGATGAAGCAAATTTAATTAAAGTAGATCATGCATCTAAAAAAGGAGATCATATTGGTCCGGTAATTTCAAAAACACAATATGATAAAATTGTAAATTTAATTCAAAGTGGAATTGATGAAGGTGCTACTTTAGCTGCTGGAGGCCCAGAATTGCCAAATGGAATGAATAAGGGGTATTTCATTAAGCCAACTATTTTTACAAATGTAACTAATGATATGAGAATTGCTAAAGAGGAAATATTTGGACCTGTCTTATCAATTATTCCATTTGAAACTGAGGATGAAGCTATAAAAATTGTTAATGATACAGAGTATGGTCTTGGAAATTATCTTCAAACAGAAGATAAAGAAAAAGCAAAAAGAGTATCAAGAAAATTAAATGCGGGAATTATTTATGTCAATGGAATTGGGCCTGATGCAGGTACACCTTTTGGAGGATTTAAACAATCTGGAAATGGTCGTGAGGGTGGTGTTTGGGGTTTAGAAGAATATTTAGAAGTTAAAACGGTAACTGATTGGAAAGAATAAAATGATTGGTTATGTAATGGTTGGAACAAACAACCTTTCTAAATCAATTACTTTCTATGACGCTTTGCTTGACTTGTTAAGTTTAAAAAGAGTTGATACCACAGAGGATTATGCTGGGTATGCCTCTAAGAATAATCCTGAAAATATAGAGTTTTATATTACAAAGCCAGTTAATGGAGAAAAAGCAAATTTTGGAAATGGTACACAAATATCTTTTATTA
This sequence comes from uncultured Pelagibacteraceae bacterium, assembly GCA_902595535.1. Lineage (GTDB taxonomy): Bacteria > Pseudomonadota > Alphaproteobacteria > Pelagibacterales > Pelagibacteraceae > Pelagibacter. Next base: position 53,034 of record CACJQI010000006.1, on the reverse strand, counting down.
CAGAACATAAAGATGTGGTTGAAAAATTTCATAAGTTAGGAATTGAATTAGGTGGCAAAAGTGAAGGAGCACCAGGTGAAAGACCTGAGGGTTCTAAAGTTTATTATTCTTATGTTAGGGATTTAGATGGAAATAAAATTTGTGTTTTTGCAAATATTTAATCAAAATAATGACATATAATTTAATTAAACAGAGATTAGAAAACAACGATACTATAATTTTAGATGGAGCAATTGGTGCTGAACTTGAAAAAAAAGGAGCAGAAATGCATAAAGATTTATGGTGCGGGACATGCTCTATAGAAAATCCAGATCTAGTTAGAAGCGTGCATGAAGAGTATATCCTAGCTGGTGCTGATATAGTTACCACAAATACTTACGCTACTACTCCTATCGCAATGAAAAATTATGGTTTTAGTGATCAAATAGCTCAATTTAATAAAAAAAGTGTCCAACTAGCTAAAGAAGCGGTCAAAAACACAAATAAAAATATTGCAGTAGCAGGAAGTGTTTCAACTTTTGGAAGTTTATATAAATATGGACTTGAAGCAATGACACCAGGTTTTAAGGAACAATTAAATATTTTATCTGGTGAAGGAGTCGATTTAATTATATTGGAAGCTATGTCATCTCAAGCTGACATAGTTGAAACGATTATCGAAAGTACAAAAGAAACAAAATTACCAATATGGCTATCTATATCTTGTGTGATTGATGATAAAACAAATGAGGTGATGCTTGGATATAGTGATACATTAGATACTGATACAAATATTTATGAAAATTTTAAAACATCTATAAATAATTTCAGTCAAATGCATAATGGGCCTATTTTAATAGCTCATTCTGATATTAAAGTAACAGGCGAAGCAATAAAAGTAGCTAGAAAAAATTTTAATGGTGTATTAGGCGCTTATCCTAATAGAGGCCACTATGAAAAACCTAATTGGAAATTTGTCGACAATATTACTCCAGGTGAATATTTAGAAAATGCAAGATCATGGGTCAATGATGGTGTAAATATTATTGGTGGTTGTTGTGGTGTTGGGGTAGAAGAAATTAAAGCAATTTCTGTTTTGAAAAAAAATCAAAATGCATAATAAAATAGATTTATTCAATCAGACTAAAAATGAAATTGAAAAGATTTGGTCTACTAATAAAAAATTAACTGAATTTGTAAGTTTTCCACAAGATTTAGTTTTAAAGGAAAAGAATATTAATAAGATAAATGTTACAAATAAGCTCTTAGATTGGAAATCAGAAAGTGACCACAAATTTGAAAAAATACATAATTTAATTTCAAATTTATCACCATTTGTAAGTTGGGATAACGGATATAATGAAAATGAAGTAGGTAAAGAATTTTTAAATAGATATGGTTTTTTTGAACTCATTGGACCCACAGGTCATTTTGAAACAACCAATATGGCCTTATATGTAAATTTTTTAGATATAAATTCTCATTATCCTTGGCACAATCATGAGGCTGAGGAACTTTATTTTATAGTTTCAGGTGAAGCAAAATTTGAAAAGAAAAATGAGGCTCCTGTAATTTTAAAGCCTGAAGATACTTGTTTTCATAAAAGTAACCAACCACATAGAATTACCACCAATGATAAAAAAATTTTGTCTTTTGTAATTTGGAAAAATAAATTTGAAAATGTATCAAAAATAGTAGATCCTAAAGAACTGTAAAATGTCTTATAAAGATTTAAAAGAAGAACTTAATCCAACTCTTACAATCATTAGAGATAACAAACCAAAATGGTATTTACCAGAAACACGAAGAGATGGTTATAGAAATTTACATAAAATAAACAGGTACGGTTTATTATATAGATCAGACTTGGTCTTAACATTAAAAAATAATTACAATAATAAAATTGAAAAAATTCCATCAGTGCAAAAAATGCTTAATCATAAATATTTTTGTTCATTATTGGTAGGAAAAGACCAGGATATACTTCTTGAAAAATATGCAGATGATTTTACTGAAAAAACTCCTCAAACGATAATGTCTATTACTAAAATGTTTGTTAATTTATTTGTTGGTGAACTTGTTGAAAAAAAGTTAATACAATTAGATAAAAAAATCTCTGATTACCTTCCAGATATCGGAACTGGTTATGCTTCAGCTACAATTCAAGAGGTGTTAGATATGAATTTAGAAAACTCATATAGTGAGGATTATACCGACCCATACACTTCATCATTTTTACATGAACCGGTTTGTGGATGGAGATTACCTTCTAATTTAGAAGAAAAAATGGGGCAAGAGGAATTTTTAAATACAATTGAGTCTAATGAAGATAAAGATTTAAAAAACACTTCAGATCTATCTCATTATAAATCTGCTAATACGGATGTAATTGGTGTTTTAATAGAAAAAGTAAGTGGAAAAAAATTAAGTCAGTGGGTTTTAGAGGCAGTTGAAGCAGCTGGATTGGAAGATGCTCTTTATATAGGTACTGATAGATTTAGTATGCCATGGATTTCTGGTGGTGGATGTTTAATTTCTAGAGACTTTTTAAGATATGGACTTTTATTTTCAAGAAAAGGTTATGGTGTTGGAAAAAGAAAAGTTGGATCGGAAGATTTTTTTAATAAAACACTAAAAAATAAAGGAACTAAATATATGGAGCTATCTCCAAATAAATTTTTATACTATTCCAACTCTACAATGAAATGTGGAGATTGGATTGGACATTCTGGACTTGGAGGTCAATTTTTAGCAATTAATCTAAAAAATGGAGTTGTAGCCTCATACTTTTCTGTAATTGAAACAGACTCCGGAACAGATGAAAATTATAAAAGAGATATGATTAATATGTTGGATGAAATAGTTAATAGTAATATTTAAAAATTAACTTTGATTAATTTTATCAGCTATTAATATTTTTCTTTGCATCTCACGTAGCACTGGTTTTTCAATAAGTTTACCATCTATAACAACCAAACCTGTGTCAGACTCATTAAATTGATCTACAATTTTTTTAGCCTTACTAATTTCTTCTTTAGAAGGAGTAAAAATTTCATTTAAAACATCTATTTGTTTAGGGTGTATAGATCCTTTTCCAGTAAATCCTAAATCTCTAACAAGTTCAGCTTCTTTTTTCATTCCATCCATATCTTCTAAATCTAAATAAGGTACATCTATAACATCAATTCCAACACTAGCTCCTGCATGAACTAATTTAGATCTTGCATATAGCAAATTCTCATAGCTATTTGGAACCCTTAGTTCTGCAGCCATATCAACTCCACCAAAATAAAGAGCAACTATTCTTTTACTAGAATGAGCAATTTCATATATATTTTGAAGCGCTTCATTTGTTTCCATTATAACATGAAGATCAGTATCTAAATTACAGTCAGTAAGAATATCGTCTATAAATTTTATCTCATCTGGAGTTTTAACTTTAGGAAGCATTATCGCCTTAACTTTTAATTTACTTGAGATGAAAGCTTCTAAATCTAATAAACCAAACTTAGTTCGTTGACAATTAACTCTAACAACTAACTCCACACCACTTTTCACTTCAAGACTTTTAAGAGCTTCAATTGTATTTTTTCGAGCTTCATCTTTATCTTTAATTGCTATTCCGTCCTCTAATTCAATGCAAACCATATCTGCACCTGAAGCAATTGCTTTTGGAAACATATCTGGATTAAGTCCTGGTGTGAAAATAAAACTACGTCTAACACTTATTTTATCTGCATTCATTTTATTGTTATATCCTAAATTATTCTAAGTAATCAATTTTTTTTTGGAGCTAACACAACAGCTAAAATTCCTCCAACAACTATCATGGAGCTACCAACTATTTCTCTCCAACCAAAAGGTTCATTTGTAAGAATACTTGAACTTATAACACCTACAATTATCTCAGATAGAAAAAGTATAGAACATAAACCAGCTCCAAGTTGGCTTGGTGACCATAGAATAACTATTCCTGTTGGAATAAAATAAAAAATAGAAATAATTAATAAAAAATATGCCATTGAAATAAATGATTGTATTGATGGCATTGGACCAAGGTATTCAGTTAAAGCAAAACCTGCAAAAATATTAAATATAGCTCCATAAAAAAAGAATGAAAAAATTAAAGGAAAAACACCATCAGTTTTAATTAGTTCAAGTCTTATCAATCCACCAGCAAATATAGCCCCTCCAGCTAATGCCAGCCAATCTCCAGAGTTTTCTGGTAACGGAAAAACTGTTTGTTTGCTAAAAACTATCCACAAACCTCCTAAGGCTAAAAGTAAAGTTATTACTCTTTCAATGCCAGGTCTTTTTTTCAAAAATAAAATTTCAAAAATTGTAGTCCAAATTGGCGTCATATAAAAAAGTATTAATGCTCGTACAACATCAGTTAAAAGAAAACTTAATGCATAACATATAAATCCACCCCCAATTAAAAGTCCTGTTAATGGCAATTCAAGACCTGATGATCTTCCTTTAAATTTTCTCCAAATTGAAATGGGTGATAAAATTAATACACCAATTATCATTTGAGCAATTGTGCCCCAACCTCCTGTAAGACCGCCCTCTTCTAAAATTCTTTGAGGCAACCAATAAATTCCCCAAGCACCTGCTGAAACAGCTAATGCAAATGCTATTTTGAAATGATGTGGGTGTCTCATAATTAATTAATGAATTTTGGTTTAATTTTACTACAATTAAATATATCCTCGTATTTTTTTGTAAATGCAAATAACCTTAAATCATCGTATTTTTTAGCTATAATTTGCATACCCATTGGCATTCCATTTTTATTAAAACCAACTGGTACTGTTATAGTTGGTAAGTCTAATAAACTAGACATTATAAAAACTTCTATCCATCTATGATACGTATCTAACTCATAATTATTTATCTTTTTAGGAAATTGTAAATTTTTATCAAATGGAAAAACTTGAGCAGAAGGTAAAACTAAAAAATCATACTCTTTGAAAATATCATCCACTTCTTTTGAGCAATTATTTTTTTGCTTCAGTGCTTTCTCAATTTCATTATTTTTAATATTTTCACCTTTTTTATATTCCCAAATAGCTTGAAAAGTCATCTCCTCTATATTTCTTATTTGCATGCTTTCGGTATCATCAAAAATACTTTTGGCTCTGAGTGTAGTCCAGCTATCCCACATTTCTGAGGAGTTAATTTTTGGTTGTATAGTTTCAATAAAAATATTTTGATTTTCCAATTCTTTTAGCCTTTTTTCACACATACCAATTATTCCATTTTCAAACATATAATTATTATTCATATCTTTTAACCAACCAATTTTAATATTTGAAAATTGTTTGTCTGTTATTTCACTCTCTTTGAATGAACCATTAACATCAATAGATAATGGATCTAGAGGATCGCTTCCTACTATACAGTCTAATAATATAGCCATTTCATTTGGATTTTTTGCAAAACATCCAGGTGAAGTCAAAATTGGAAAATTATTAATATTTTTCTCATTAGATCTATCAGTTGGAATTAATCCTGTCGTAGGTCTATATCCATATATATTTGCATAAGCCGCAGGCGCTCTACATGATCCCATCATATCAGTGCCATCAGCAAAAGGTAAAAGATCTGCAGCAACAGCTGAACCAGCACCACCGCTTGATCCTGCTGCTGATTTACTAACATCATAAGGATTTGATGTTGCTCCAAAAAGTCTATTAGTAGTTTGTCCCCCCACTCCTAATTCTGCGGTATTTGTTTTGCCAATTATAATTGCACCATTATTTTTTAAACGATCAACAATTAATGAATTTTTTTTTGCTATGTTATTTTTAAAATTTGGAAAACCATATGTCGATGGCATTCCCTCAATATCAAAAAGATCTTTGCAAGCAAGTGGTAAACCAAATAAAGATTTAGATTTATTATTCTCTTTATCTTTTAAATTTGCCTCAATTAATATTTTTTCTTCCTCTTTTAGTAAAACAATTGCGTTTAATGTGGGATTATATTTTTTAATTCTTTGAAGATAAAACTCGACTACTTCTTTAGCTAAAACTTCTTTAGATTGTATTAATGAAATTATTTCTGAAATAGATTTATTTTCAAACATTCAATGAAACTTTTATCGACCTTTTTTAATCGATGCCAGTGTCATTTCTTTAACTTCTTCTAAAGTCGCTATTTTTGGATTAGTTGCAAATGCTTGATCTTTCATAGCTTTTTCTGCAATTCTGTCTACACAATCTTCTGGTACTCCTATTTCACTCAAACTTTTAGGAATTTTTATTCTATCTAAAATATTTTCAATATTTGAAATGAAAGCATCAACAGAATGATCTTTAAACTGCATCGCTTGTGACATTCTCATAACTTTTTCTTCCATACCTGGTAAATTATATCTTAAGACAACTGGAAGTATTATCGCATTTGTTAAACCATGATGTGTATTGTATTCAGCTCCGATCATATGAGCGATTGCATGAACTAAACCTAAGCCTTTTAAAAAAGAAATTCCAGCTAGACAAGATCCAACATGCATACCACCTCTTGCAACTAAGTTGCTTGGTTCCTCTACTGCTGTGATTAATGACTTTGATATTAAAGATAATCCTTCTAAAGCTGCCCCATCACACATTGGATTAAAACCTGGAACACAATATCCCTCTATACCATGTATTAAAGCATCTGCTCCTGTCCAAGCTGTTAGATTTGATGGAAGTCCAATTGTTAATTCAGGATCAATTAATGCCATTGAAGGTCTGACATCTGGGTGCCACATGCAAAATTTCATACCTTCTTTCAAGTATGTAACCATAGCAGTAATTTCTGTTTCAGCTCCAGTGCCTGCTGTTGTAGGAATAGTTATAATTTTTGGAAATGGATTATCTTTACTAATTATGGGTGGAGTTAGTTCAAATTCAAAATCTCTCAGTGGAACATCATTATTTGCCGTAAGACATATCAATTTTCCTCCATCCATGGCACTTCCACCACCGATAGCAATTATTGAGTCATGATTTCCATCTTTATATTTTTGACAACCTACTGATACCTCGTCTTCTCTAGGATTAGGAGATATATCAAAAAATAAATCTGATTTAACATTTGAGCTAGCTAGATAGCTTTGTAAATTTATAACAAATGGTAATTTTGGACTTCCTTTATCAGTAACGATTAATGGATTTTTGATATCTAAATTATTACAAATTGTACCTATTTCTTTTAGCCGACCAGGTCCATATGCGATATTAGTTGGGAATGTCCAATCTTGGTTGGATAAGATGTCAGATTCATTTAGTTTAAAGTTATTCATTTTATTTGTAAGGTTTATACAATTTTTAAAAAAAATTTACACATGAAAATATCATCTGAGAAAATTGATATTAAAAAAACTTATTTAGCAGTCGCTACGATGCTAATGGCAATTTTATGCGTAGATTTGTATATGGTTGTAATTAAATTTCTTGGAGATGAATATTCTGTAGTTCAACTTGCTGTTTTTAGAAATATTGCTGGAGTAATACCATTAATTTTATTAATTTTATTTACCAAAGAGCATTTAACAATCTTTAAAAATCTGAACAACAAATTTGTAGCACTTAGTTTTTTAAGAGGCTTAGGTTTTTTGGCTATGAATATTTTTGTCTTTATTTCTGTAATAAACCTTGAATTTGCAACTGCAATGACACTTACTTTTTCATCTCCTTTTTTTATAGTAATTTTTTCAATTTTTTTTTTAAAAGACAGGATTGGAATTTATAGATGGTCTGCAATATTTTTAGGTTTTTTAGGCGTAGTATTAATTATGAAGCCTACAAGTGATATATTTAACTTTTATTCAATTTTTCCAATTCTTACAGCTATAGCTTGGGCTATGACTGTTATAATTTTGAAATTTATTCCTGAGGGTCACTCAACTGCAAAAATACAATTATTTACATTAATTTTTAATGTCTTGGGTGCTTTAATTTTATTTTTTATTACTAGCGGACATGTAGAAATTAAAAATATTCAAGATTTCTTTTTAATGACTCTAACTGGTATTCTTGGTGGAACAGCAGCAATATTATTTATTTATTCTTATAGATTAATCTCTGCTAGTAAGATGGCATCATTTGAATATTTAGGAATACCATCTTCCTTTGTTCTTGGATGGATTTTTTTCAAAGAAGCTCCATGGCAACAACTTTTTCCAGGTGTGATAGCAATTGTTTTGGCCGGTATGATAATTATTTGGAGAGATAAAGTTAAAGAAAAAAGTATTAAGGGTAATAACCAGTTTAACTAGCTGACTTCATAGATTTCATAACAATTGAACGATCTATCTCACCTAATAAATCACCAGTATTAGCGCATACAACTGGAAATGATTTATCAGAGTCAACAAGCTTATCTATTAAAGTTTCAATTTTTGAATTATCAGGTATGCAAGATGATTTCTCTTCATATAATTTTTTTGTTTCTTCACAACATTCCTCTCGCATAACTTTTCCTGCACTTAAAACTTTGTATTTTGGAACATCTTCACAGAAATCTTTTACATACTGATCTTTTGGGTTTGCAACTATTTCTTCAGGCGTCCCAACCTGAGAAACTTCGCCATCTTTCATAATTGCAATATGGTCTCCCATCTTAATTGCTTCTAAAAAATCATGAGTAATAAAGACCATAGTTTTTTGTAATTTCTCTTGTAATTTTAATAATTCATCTTGCATCTCTCTTCTTATTAAAGGATCTAATGCTGAAAAAGGTTCATCAAATATTAATATTTCTGGATCTACAGCTAATGCCCTAGCTAAACCTACTCTTTGTTGCATACCTCCAGATAATTCTCTTGGATAATTATTATGCCAACCTTCAAGTCCAACCATTTTCAAAACTTCCATAGCTTTATCTGTACGTTCTTGCCTTTTGCTACCTCTAATTTCAAGACCGTATGCAATATTCTCTACAACTGTTCTGTGAGGAAATAAACCAAAATGCTGAAAGACCATACTCATTTTATTTCTTCTTAAGTCTAACAATTCACTTCCACTCATTTTAGTAACATCAACATCATCCATTTTTACTGAACCAGAAGTTGGTTCAATTAATCTAGATATACATCTTACTAAAGTTGATTTTCCACTTCCTGACAAACCCATAACAACAAACGTTTCACCTTTTTGTATTGAAAAACTCACATTTTTTACAGCCACAACATGGCCTGTTTTTTCTTGAACTTCTTTTGTTGAGAGATTTGGATCTAAATTGTCTTTAATTCTTTTTTCATCTGGACCAAATAATTTCCAAATATTAGAGCAAACAATTTTAGTATCATTCATATTAATCAAAAAACCTAAGCAGGAATAAGACAATATTTTACTTTAAAAGTAAAATAGTTTATTTAAATTGGTATATTTATGACTGCTCAGAGCAATGTGTTAGAAAAGCCAAATTCTTCAAAAAATTTAATCAAATATTTTATAGTATTAGCTGTATTTTTAGGAGCTTTGTGGTTGTCATTTCAAAATGAAAGTCCATCTAAGTTTCCAAAAGAGATAACTGATGGATTTACTTTTACCGCTTGGGTAAATGATGGTGAGGATTATCTAAAAAAAAATTATAGATGGATAACAAAAATAATCGCAAGCTATATTAAAGAGGGATACTATTTTCTTGAAGATTTTTTAATAGATTCACCTTGGTTATTAATAACCGCAATTCTCTTTTTACCTTGTTTAATTGCAGGTGGATTAAGGTTAGGTTTGTATTCCTTATTCGTAGTTTATTTTTGGGGAGCTGTTGGAATGTGGGACGAGTCCATGCAAACACTTGCTCTGATGGGATTATCAGTTTTATTATGTGTTTTTTTTGGAGTCTCACTTGGAGTTTTATGTTCACAAAGTGATAGGTTTGAAAATTTCATGAAGCCTATTTTAGATACTATGCAAGTAATGCCTGCATTTGTATATCTATTTCCTGCTTTATTCTTTTTTGGAATTGGAGGTGCGCCAGCAATATTAGCTACAATGATTTATGCTATGCCTCCAATAATAAGATTAACTAATTCAGGAATAAGACAAGTTTCAAAAGAAACTATTGAGTCAGCTACATCATTTGGTTCAAGTAAACTTCAACTTCTCTTTAAAATAAAAATTCCACTTTCTTTACCAAGTATCATGATGGGCATTAACCAAGTAATAATGATGGCTTTAGCACTTGTTGTTTTGGCATGTTTTATTGGAGCTGAAGGAATTGGTGGTCAAGTTTGGTTAGCAATTCGAAACCTTGATGTGGGTTGGGCTATGGAAGGAGGGCTATGTATACTTTTTATGGCAATATTATTTGACAGATTTAGTATGTCTTTTAGTAAAGATAAGGAAACTATTCCTTCTGATGTTCAAAAATTCTATTTACTTCCGCAGTCATGGGAAAAATTTCAAATAGCAAGAATTTTAGAAAAACCACTTAGTTTTGCTCATTATATTATTAAATATATTTGTGAAAAAACTACAAACTTAGTTGGATATGTATTTAAATATTTAATTTCTTTATTTAATAAAGACACAGCTGAAGAAATTGGTGAATTTATTAGTAAAAGATATTATTTAATTCCATCCTTTATAGTTTTTTTTATTATTGTTTTAATTGATGCTTTTGTTGTGAATATTGGATCGTTTCCATCTGAATGGAAACTTTCTATAAGACAACCTATAGCCGACACAGTTAAATCTTTAACTGTTAATCCATCATTCATTGCATTTACAAAAGGATTAAGAGCATTCGTATATTTAAATTTACTCAGACCCCTTGATACTTTCTTGACTCATATACCATGGTGGTACACCATGGGAATATTTACAGCTATTGGATATTTTGCTGTAGGACTAAGATTTGCATTTGTTACAATATTACTGCTATTATTTATTGGAGCATGTGGAATTTGGACTCAGTCCATGATTACTTTGTCATCTGTTTTAGTCTCTGTAACTTTATGCTTTGCTGTTGGTGTGCCTTTGGGAATTATAGCCTCATACAATCAAAGATTTAGAGATATCTTAAATGTTATTTTAGATGCAATGCAGACGCTTCCTTATTTTTGTTATCTAATACCCGTACTTATGTTTTTTGGAGGAGGTACAGTTTCTGCTGTACTAGCGACAGTGATTTACTCAATCCCTCCCATTATAAGACTTACATCTTTAGGTCTTACTCAAGTTTCTGGTAGTTATTCTGAGGTATCAAGATCATTTGGTGGAACATTGATACAAACACTTAATAAAGTCAAATTTCCTCTAGCCATCCCAAGTTTGGTAATTGGATTCAATCAAACAGTGATAATGGCGTTTGCAATGCAGATTGTTACTCCTTTAATTGGAGGAAAAGGTCTCGGGCTTGAAGTGTTTAATGGATTGGCAAGATCAGATACTGGTAGAGGATTAGCGGCAGGAATTGGAATTGTTTTAATGGCAATAATAATTGACAGAATAAGTTTAGCTTGGACTAAAAAACAAAGAATAGCTCTAGGTTTAGAAAAAAACTAAATTCAGCTGAGATATAAAAAATTAAATATACAGAAACCTATTGTGGGTTATTGACAATAAACCACACCTTTTTTTAATAAATTAATCATAATTACTTAATTTATACAGTTTACATGCGTGTAATTTTTGAATTAGTATACTTTTTTAAATTAATTTAGAGGAGAAATAATGAAGTTATCAAAAAAAATATCAACTCTGATATTATCTTTTGTACTTATATTAGGAACTTTTTCTCAAGCAAATGCTAAGAGATTAACAGCAGCTGTAGCAGACTGGACAGGTGGAGAAATTACTTGTCAAGTAGCAGTCAGTATGTTGGAGGAAGAATTAGGTTACAAAGTAAAAAGAGTTGTGTTTCCATCAGGAACAGGTCTATGGGAAGCAATAGCTGCAGGTGAAATTGATTTCGCTTGTGAAAGTTGGCCAAGTTATGCTGAAGCGGATACTGTAATGATGAAAGGTCCACTAGTTTACGACGGTAAAACTATGTTTAATTATGAAGGTGATGGAAGTATTGAGCTTCTAGGTACTACTGGAATAATTGGACTTTCAGATTATTACATTCCTAGATATGCTGCTGAAAGTTTAGGTATTAAATCATGGAAAGATCTAAATAAACATAAAGATAAGTTTGCATCAATTGAATCTGGAAGCAAAGGAAGATTGATTGCTTGTCCAGTAGCTGGTTGGAACTGTCATGACCAAAAAAGATTAGATCTTTTAGGGATTGATTTCCAAGCTGACGAACTAGGAACAGAAGCAGCAGCAATTGCTGAAGCAGTAGCTGCATATGAAAGAAAAGAACCATTCTTGTTATACCTATGGGAGCCTCATTGGTTCTTTGGTGCTTATGACATGGTTGGTGTAAATCTACCTGCTCATAAAGTTTGTGATAGCTTCACAGAAGCAAATAACTGGAAAGATTGTGGAACTGCTGCATGGCCTGCTACAGGTTGGGCAAAAGATTACACTTTCAACTATGGTAATCCAGAAACTTTTGCTAAAGCTGAACACGCTAAAGCTAGAGCATTCTTCAAAAAAATGAAGTTTGATAATGCAGATCAAGCTGTAATGCTAGTTGAAGTTAAACAAAAAAACAGAGATCTTAAAGAAGTAGTTAAAGAATGGAAAGATGCTAATCCTGACAAATGGAGAAGCTGGATTCCAAATTAATTATTATTTAAATAAAATTTAAAGGGCTTTGATTTTCAGAGCCCTTTTTTTTTGGGGATATTAATCTTCGCTATTAGTATCTTCTTCGTTAGATTGAATTTCTTCAGCTTGCATCTCTTCGATAGATGCATCACCCTCTTCAGCATTTGCTTCTAAAGGATCAGCAGAACTTGTTTCAGTAGAATTTTGTATTTCAGCTAAGTCTTCTTGAGATACTTGAATTTTTTCTGGAGTTTTTCTTGCTCTTTTAGATGGTAAAATTGGTGTACCACTTTTTGAAATTTCACCCTTATACATGTTTTCAAAATCATCACCTATTTCTTCATCGTCCTCAGAGCCATCATCAACTTGTTCAACGTGTTTTCTAAGTTTGTAAACAGCACTCTCAGTTAAATCTGAAACTTTAATTTTTTCTTCTGCTATTTCTCTCAAAGAGATAACTGTATTTTTATCATTATCTCTATCCAGTAATGGTTCGATACCTGAGTTTAATTGAGTTGCTCTTTCTTTAGCAACAAGAACTAATTCGTAAGGACTTTCTACTTTATCTATGCAGTCTTCAACTGTTACTCTTGCCATGGGCGATTATTTATACCTGAGACCTCTAAAATGCAAGTTCTTTTTAAATAATAACTGGATTGAGCTTTTTTCTTATTAAAAAAAGAAGGATTAAAGAGATAGAAATATAAGTGCCTGAAACAGCTATAATTTCTTCTATAGTAAAACCAATATCAATCAAAAATCCATATAAAGCTGTGCCAAATGCTGTAGCAAATACCATTAATGCAGTCGTTAAAGCTTTTATTGATCCAATATGTTTTACTCCATAAAGCTCAGCCCAAGTAGAAGAGCCTAAAATATTTGCAAAACCATTAGAAATTCCAACTAGACCTAAAAATACAAAAGCGATAATTGGCGTATCAAAAAAGAATAATACAATTGCTGAGAGTAAAAGCGGGATGTTCATAAATATTAATAATTTTCTACTTGTGAATTTATCAATTAAATATCCAGACAAGAATAAAGTCAAAACAGAAAAAATTGAGTAAGACATAAATGATTGAGCGATTGTGTAAGGCCCCCAACCTTTTGATGTTTGTACAAATGATTGAAATACAGCAAAGCCAGTAAAGATCCATGGCATAGCAAGCATATTAAGACTAATTATATAAAATCTATAATCTTTAATAACCTCTATTCTCTTCCATTGTTTAATTTCTTCATCTTTAATATTTTCATCTTTAGACTCTCTAGAATCTAAATTTAGATTTTTTATTAATAAAAAAGAAACTATTGGTAGGAAAATTAAAACTGTAATTGAAAATATTACCCATAGATTTTGCCAACTAATAATTGTTAATAAGTATACCATTAATACTGGCATAATGAATTCCGCTGAGGACAATCCAAACCAACTTATGCTTAAAGCTTTTCCTCTAGTTTTAGTAAAATATCTTGAAATTGTTGTTGATGCTGTGTGAGACATTAATCCTTGGCCAGAAAATCTCATCAAAAATATTGCAATAAAAAGAAGTAAAACTGATGAAATTTTTGAAAAGAAAAAACAAGCAAATGATAAAAGTATAATTACAAAAAAAGCAAATTTAAAAATATTTACATCATCAATTTTTTTTCCAACCCAAATTAATAATAAGCTACTACATAAAGTTGCAGATGCATAAATTGTACCAAATTGTCCATGAGTAATAGATAATGTCTCTCGTATGCTAGAATTAAATAATCCTAAAAAATAACTCTGTCCAAAACTAGAAAAAAATGTAAAAATAAATCCAAATAAAATTACTTTAAACTTCAAATTGTTAAACATAGGAAATAAAAATTATGTCTTGTAATGTTGCTTTCATAGGTCTTGGTGTCATGGGTTATCCAATGGCTGGTTATATATCAAAAGCTGGTCATAATGTAACTGTTTATAATAGAACGGGTGCAAAAGCTGATAAATGGATAAGTGAATATAAAGGAACTAAAGCAGATACTCCTGCTAAAGCTGCTGAAGGAGCTGATTATATATTTACCTGCGTTGGAAATGATAATGATTTAAGAGAGGTAACTTTTGGTGAAAATGGAATTTTTAAAACAATTAAAAAAAGTGCAATCTATATAGACAATACAACTGCTTCTGCAACTATTGCTCGTGAGATTTATGAATATGCAAAAAAAAATGATTTTGGTGCATTAGATGCTCCTGTATCTGGTGGTCAAGCTGGTGCTGAAAATGGTGCCTTAACAGTTATGATTGGTGGAGATCAAGCTGATTTTGAGAAAGCAAAAGATAAAATAGATTGTTATAGCAAAAAGATGAAGTTGTTAGGTGGAGCTGGAAATGGACAATTGGCAAAAATGGTTAATCAAATTTGTATAGCAGGATTAGTTCAAGGTTTATCTGAAGGAATAAATTTTGGGATGAAAGCTGGTTTAAATATGGAAGATGTAATTGAAGTTATATCTAAAGGTGCTGCACAGTCTTGGCAAATGGAAAATAGATATAAAACTATGATTGATGATAAATTTGATTTTGGTTTTGCTGTGGATTGGATGAGAAAAGATTTAAAAATTGCTATGGAAGAAGCCAAAAATAATGGTTCTTTGTTGCCTGTTACAGAGTTAGTAGATAAATATTATGGTGATGTTCAGGAAATGGGTGGTAATCGATGGGACACTTCTAGCTTAATAAAAAGATTTAGAAAATAAAGTATGCAACCAGCATACTATGAAGATTTAGCAGAAATACAAAATAAATATTGGTCTATGCTTGAAGATGCAGTAACCAATAGAAGTTCCCCTTTTAGAATACCAGTATTTATGTGCTCAAATAACGATGAAATTGATGGAAGAATTGTTGTTTTAAGGAAATCAGTTAGAGAAAATAATTTATTACAATTTCATACAGATCTAAGATCGCCAAAAGTAAATATTTTAAAAAATAATAATAATGCCTCATTACTTTTCTATGACAAAGAGGAAAAAATACAATTAAGAGTTAAGGTTGAATGTGAAATAAATAATCAAAACTCTGTAACAGAAGCATCGTGGAAAAAAACTCAACACATTAGTAGAAGATGTTATTTAACCGATAGTCCTCCTGGAACCATATCTGAAAACCCTACTTCTGGTATGATTTCTAAATTGGAAGATTTTGATTATACAATGGAACAAAGTGAAGATGGTTATAAAAACTTTACTGTGATTAAATGTTATATCAAATCAATAGAATGGCTATATCTTGCAGCGAAAGGTCATCGTAGAGCTAAATTTGATATTAAAAATAATAAAGAATATTGGTTAGTTCCTTAAAATTTTTTTTATACACCCTTAACAATTATATTACTTCCTTCAGAATTTTGTAATCGTATATCTTTTACTGGTTTATATTCATCTGAATGATACCATTCGAGAGCTTTTTCGTAAGTTGGGAATTTAATAATTACTAATCTTGGAAAATTATCTTTTCCTTCAACAACTTGATACTCACCATTTCTAACAAGATATTCGCCTCCAAATTTCTTAACTACTTCACTAACTTTAGTGACATACTCTTTATAGTTTTCTGGATTTGTTACCTTTAATTGTGCAATTACATAACCTGCTGACATTAAATACTTCCTTTAAAAAATTGATTGTGAATATCTTTTCCAATTATCTTGATAATGTTTTGTATTTTTTAAAACAGCTTCTTTCTCTTGTTCAGTTACTTTTCTAATAATTCTACCCGGAGAACCGACTACTAAAGAATCATCTGGTATCTCTTTATTTTCAGCAATTAAAGTTTTTGCACCAATAATACAATTCTTACCAATTTTAGCGTTATTAAGTATAACAGCTCCAATACCAATCAAACTATTTTCTCCTATAGTACATCCATGAAGCATAACTAAATGACCCACAGTTACATTTTTTCCAACTTTTAAAGGATATCCTGGATCTGTATGCAATACACTGCCATCTTGAATGTTAGAACCCTCACCAATGTGAATATTTTCAAGGTCTCCACGTAAAACAGCATTAAACCAAATACTGGTATTTTTTTCCAAAGTTACATCGCCAATTATAGTTGCGTTAGGTGCTACCCAATTTTCACCAGAGTTTTTTGGTTTTTTATCTTTTAAATCATAAAACATAATTTATATATTATTACAGTATGCCGATACAAACTCCAATATGTGATTTTGGTAAAAAAGCTTTACCATTTGAATTAAAATCTACAGAAAATAAAATTGTTACTTTAGATAACATTAAAGGTGAAAATGGTACCTTGATAATGTTTATTTGTAATCATTGTCCTTATGTAAAAGCAGTTACTAAGGAAATTGTTGAAGATTGTAATGAATTAAAAAAAATAGGAATTAATTCAGTAGCAATATGTTCAAATGACTTTGTGAATTATCCAGATGATTCATTTGATAAAATGATTAAATTTGCAAACAATAATCAATTTAGTTTTCCATATCTACATGATGATACTCAGAAAATTGCAAAATCTTATGACGCTGTATGTACACCTGATTTTTTTGGTTATAATAAAAATTTAGAACTTCAATATAGAGGTAGATTAAGAGAATTAAAAAAATTTATACCAGTCAATGATGGTGAAAGTGATCTATTAAAAGCTATGAGACAAATAGCAGAAACTGGTAAAGGACCAGAAAATCAAATTCCAAGCGCAGGATGCGGTATTAAATGGAAGTTTGATTAATGTTTTTAATTGTTACTAGATCTTTTCCTCCAGAACTTGGAGGCATGCAAAGTTTAATGTGGGGACTTTCAAAAGAACTATCTAAAAACTTTATGATTAAAGTTTTTGCAGATTATATTGAAAATCATAAAAATTTTGATGAACAAGCATCTTTTTCTATTGAAAGAGTTGGTGGACCTAAATTTCTTAGAAAATATAGAAAAGCTCATTTAATTGATGAGTTTGTTAAAGAGAGTAAAGTTAACGCAATAATTGCAGATCACTGGAAAAGTTTAGAACATTTAAAAACAAATAAAAAAAAAATTTGTTTAATTCATGGAAAAGAAATTAATCATGAAAAAGGATCTAGAATTAATAATCGTTTATTAGAAGTGTTAGATAAAGTTGAAAAAGTAGTAGCAAATTCAGAATACACAAAAAATCTAGCAATAAAAGTTGGGGTAAATGAAGATAAGATTATTGTGATCAACCCTGGAATTAACCCAATTAAAAATTTAGATCAAAAAACATTAGATAAAGTTGAAAGTTTACTAAAAGTTAAAACACCTAGATTAATAACTGTTTCAAGATTTGATAAGAGAAAAAATCATGAAAAAGTAATAATGGCTTTAAGAAATCTTAAACAGATTTATCCAGATATAGTATATGTTTGTATCGGCTATGGTGATGAAGAGGAAAATATTAAAAACCTTGTTAAAGAATTAGACTTAGAAGCGCAGGTAATGTTTTTTAAAGATATTACTGATGATTTAAAAAATGCTTTAGTAGCAAAATCAGATGTATTTGTAATGCCATCAGTTGTTCACAAATCCTCAGTTGAAGGTTTTGGAATAGCTTATACAGAAGCAGCTCAATATAGTGTTCCATCAATTGGTGGAAAAGATGGTGGTGCATCAGATGCCATAGAGCATGAAAAGACAGGTTTAATTTGTGATGGAAATAATCTAGATGCAATTTATTTTTCAATGAATTCAATTTTAGAAAACAAAAAATATTTAGAATATGGAAAAAATGCAAAAGAGTTTGTTACAAAGTTCTATTGGTCAAATATTGTTGAAAAATATAAAGATATCCTAAACTAAGATTGTTTATACTCCAGTTATACTTATAGTAATTTATTAATGTCCAATAATAAATTAGCCATTTTTTTAATAATTATCTCTGTTTTTTTTGGAACTGCAATGCTCTCTTTTTTAAGAATAGCTCAAGAAGATGTAAATGTTTATGTTGCAGGTTTTTTTAGATTTTTTTTAGGTTTGATAATTATTATGCCTTACATAATCAAAACAAATTTTGTTGTACTAAAAACAAATCATCTAAAAAAACATTTGTTGAGAGCGGTACTTGGTTTGCCTGCAATGCTTTTATACTTTTCTTCATTAGTATTACTACCTATCGAAAAAGTTACTGCAATATCATTTGTTGTACCTTTGATGGTAACAATACTTGCGGTATTTTTTTTAGGAGAGAAGATTTATATTTATAGAACTTTAGCTCTAGTTCTTGGTTTTGGTGGGATGCTAGTTATTATTAGACCTGGTTATGTAGATATATCAATCGGGGTCTATATGATTTTATTTTCAGCATTATTATGGTCAATCAATATAATCATAACTAAAAAAATCTCAAAAGATGATAGTGCTATTACAATTTTAGCACATCAATCTATATTTATGAGCTTATTAAGTTTTATAATTGTTTTATTTTTTTGGGAAATGCCTAGTTTAAAAACTTTTATTTACTTAATTTTAGCAGCTATTTGTGGGACTGTATTACATTTGACACTTAACCATGCTTTTAAATTAGTAGATGTTAGCATGACTCAACCCTACTCTTTTTTAAATTTAGTTTTTGCATCAATTATTGGATATTTTGTGTTTGGTGAAATTCCAGATCTTTATACCTGGATTGGTGCTCTTATAATATTTACAGGTGTGCTTATAATTTCTTATAGAGAGATAAAACTAGATAAAGAAATAATTAGAAAAAGAGTTGATATTAAATCTTAATTTTTTAAAGTAAGTTTTTTATAAAAAATTTTTTGAATGGCCTACTAAATTGTTTCCAACTGTTATTTGATCCACCAACAGTATAACCATAAGTAATACAAGATTTATCTATTTTTACATCCTTGTTTGGCATTCCATTTTCCTCAGTATAATAATCTGGACAATCATGCCATGCCTCTAAGTGTTTTTCATATTCAGCCTCATAATTTGCAGTAAAACCATGACCCCATCCTGCTTTAGTAGTCACTTTTATATCAGCACCGTTTGTTTTCATTTTTTCTCCATATTCTTCACATACACTTGCATGTGAAGCGTCATCATTTTTACCATTTACCATCCAAATTTTAGTTTCTTTTATAGGTTGTGGATTTCTAAAAAAACCTGACTGACGACACTCTACAGATCTTGGTAATGAAGCTTTAAAATATAAATCTTTACTTATTAAAATATCTCTTATTCTTTTTTCTGCTATTGCAAGAGAGTTCATTCCACCTCTTGACCAACCGGTAATACCAACTTTTTTTATATTAATTTTTGGATTTTTAGACAAATATTCTAAGGTCATGAATGCATCAATATAAAACGAATAAGTTGATACTTGAGCTTGGTCTGCCCCTGCACTAATCACATTTCTTCCATTAAAATTGTCCACAAACATAACCGCAATTCCTTTTTTCAATAACATCTTTGCCTGCTGTCTATTAAATTTAAACCATTTATTGCTATACAAACTAGCTCCCCCACTTGCGTGATTAAATACTAATATTGGATATGGGCCTTTTCCTTTTTCTGGATATACAATCAATGCATCAATATTTACTGGTGAATTTTTATAAGAACCATCTTTTAAGCTCATGAATTCATTTGGAAATGGTCCTGAATTATATGACTTTATTCTAACCATTTTGCCATCTTTAAAATACGGTCCTAAAGTAAATAATGCTGAGGTTCCAGCTAATACAGAATTTGTAAAAAAAATACAAAAAAGAGCTATTAAAATTTTGTTCATGAGTAAATAATACCAGGAATAAAGAAAAATAGTAAAGTTATTTCTTTTGAAACATGGTTTTATAAATTTGCCACGCAACAATAAGAATAGTTGTTGTTAATATACAAGCCGTAAGAGCTCTATCCCATAAAAAAGTCCAAGAACCATCGCTTAATAATAGAGATCTTCTTAAATTTTCTTCCATTAAACCACCAAGTACAAAAGCTAGTATAAGTGGCGGCATTGGAAAATCATATAATCTTAAATAAGTTGCAACTACAGCTATGCCAATCATTAAATAAATGTCAAAGTTATTGAATGACATAACGTATATGCCTGTAACTGAGAAAAACAAAATTAATGGTATTAGATAATTTTTAGGAACAGCAAGAATTCTAGCTATATAAGGAATTAACGGTAAGTTTAATATCAGTAAGATTACCATACCAATATACATAGACATAATTATTGACCAGAAAATTTCTGGGTTTGTCATATAAAGTCTTGGTCCAGGTTGGACACCAAACCCTAAAAGAGCGCCTAACATAACAGCTGTAGTTCCACTTCCTGGAATTCCTAAAGTAAGCATTGGTACAAATGAACCAGAGCAGGCTGCATTATTAGCAGTTTCTGGCGCTGATAAACCATTAACACTTCCCTTGCCAAATTTTTCTTTCTCTTCATCATTAACAACGTTCCGTTCCATTCCATAAGCCAAAAAAGATGCGATTGTTGCACCCGCACCTGGAAGTACACCAATCAAAAAACCAATTACTGATGATCTTGGAATTGTTTTGTACATTTTGGCTCTTTCCTCTTTGTTAATCTTAATAGAACCTAATTCAGTTAAAGAAACCTGTTTAGTAGCACTAGTTGGATCATTTCTTTTTAAAATAATTGTTAATGCTTCACTCATTGCAAATGTTGCCATAACTACAAGAACAAAACTTATGCCATCAGTTAAGTTCATATTGTTGAATGTAAATCTGGTAATATCAGACAAACTATCTTGGCCAACAGAGGCTAACATTAAACCTAATACCACCATCATCATTGCTTTTAAAAATTGACCTTTAGATGAAAATGCAGCTATTGCTGTTAAGCCTAAAATCATCAAAGCAAAATAATCTGGTGATCTAAAAGATAAACTTACTTTAGATAAACTTGGTGCCATAAATAATAAATAAATCGCAGATAGCGTTCCTCCTGCAAATGAACTCCATGCAGCAATAGCTAGAGCTTTTCCAGCTTTACCTTGTTGTGCCATTGGATAACCATCAAATGAAGTTGCAACAGTACCTGGTACACCTGGTGCATTTAATAATATTGACGAAGTAGATCCACCAAACACTGCTCCATAATAAACACCAGCCATTAAAATTAATCCTGTTGCAGGCTCAAAGCCGTAAGTAATTGGTATCATTAAAGCAATTGCCGTCATTGGTCCAAGACCTGGTAACATCCCAATGATTGTTCCAAAAAAACAACCAACCATAACCATTAATATGTTTTGAAATGTAAGAGCTGTTGTTAAACCAATTAATATTCCCTCAATCATCCCATAACTCCAATTGATTGTAAAAACGGATCTCTCAAATAAATATTAAGAACTCCGTGAAGTAGATACATAAATACTGCTACAAAAGGAAAAGAAAGAATAAACATTAATATCCATCTTCTTTCTCCAAGGAAATAATAAGAAGCAAATAAAAATAAAGAAGTAGTTAAAAAATAACCAACTTTTAAAATTGTAGCTCCATAAATAATTGCAATAAGTATAAGTATTCCAGTTTTTTTATACTCTAAATTTTTGTGCTCAACTTTAATAGTATTTTGATCTGGTAAAATAAGTTTTAATCCAGAAAAAAATAATCCAGCGTAACCTAAGTAGATCGGAAATGTTCTAGCATTAAAAGGTGCATTTTCATCAAATGCAAAAACTTGAATTTGGTATGCAGTATATAAATAAAACGCTGAAAATATAAAAAAGAGCAGTGATATAATTTTTGTAGTATTTATATTCACTGCTCTAATTTTTTATAATCCTTAGGATTAAATAACTCCTAATTTCTTCATAAGAGCTGTCATTTCTTCTGTTTGTTTTTCTAAGAAAGAAACAAACTTATCACCTGGATTGTATATATTTACCCAAGCATTTCTCGCTCTAACAGTTTCCCATTCAGAAGTTTTTTGTACATCACCTAGCATTTTAGCAATTGCATCTTTATCTGCACTGCTCATACCTGGAGGACCAAAAAATCCTCTCCAGTTAACGAATTGTACATCATAACCTTGTTCTTTAAGAGTCGGTGCATCTGGAGCATCAGAAACTCTTGAAGGAGCAGTAATACCAATAATTGTTACTTGGTCTCTTGCACCCATCAATTCACCTAAACCTGTAGAGATAATTTGAGTCTCTCCAGATAAAAGTCCTGCTAATGCTTTTCCACCTGCATCATATGGAATATAAGCTACATCATTTGGATTAGCACCAGCAGCTTGGAAAGCTAAAGCACCAATTAAATGATCCATACTTCCTCTTACTGATCCACCTGCCATTTTAATAGAACTTGGATTCTTTTTATATGCATCAACTACATCTTTAAAGTTTTTGTAAGGTGAGTTTTTTGCAACAGCAATTGCACCATAGTCACCAATTACACCAGCGATAGGCACAACATCTTTATAAGATAAAGTGCCACTTCCACTTACGTAACCTTTGTGTCTAGTAATTGATCTTAAAACTAATGGAGTAGATTGAACTAAAACTGTATTTGCAGGCTTAGTATTAATCATAAAAGCTAATGCTTTTCCACCACCACCACCTGACATATTTTCAAATGATGCACTTTTTAACATACCAGCTTTTGTTAAAGCTTCTCCAGTACCTCTAGCAGTTCCATCCCAACCACCACCAGCGCCACCACCAATTACAAAATGCAATTTATCAATTGCAATTGAACTAGTTGTTGTTGCCGAGAATAATAGGATTGCTGAAAATAATACTGAAATTATTCTTTGTAAGTTTTTCATTATATTTCCCTCTCTAATTAAAAAAATCGAGTAAATTACACACAAAAGGTTAATGCAAGAAATATTATTATAATTCAACTTATAGTTGATTATGATTTTTGGTTTAAAAACTAAATATTAATTATTAAAAAATTTTAATTAAAGAATTAAGATTCACTTTATTGGTTAATTTCTTTTCTGTTATTTTTTTTCAAAGTGGTGATAGAAGAACTGACTATGAATAAGTCTAATGTTACTTTTTATTACTCAAGCTTTAAACAGCTTCTATCAAAAAAGTTTATTTCAGTGATCTTAATTTCAATTCCTAGTGCAATAGTTGCTGATTATTTGAAAATTCCTTTAGCATGGATGTTGGGTCCAATGATTGTGACATCTATTGCTGCATTAGCTGGCTTAAAAATTATAATGCCTAAAATAGCTCTAAGTTCAATTTTAATTATCCTTGGACTTCATATAGGTAACTATATAGATCAAAACCTATTCAATCAGATGATCAACTGGATCTGGACTTCAGTAATAATGCTTATCTATATAATTGTCTGTATTTTAATTGTATCAAAATATCTTCAAAAATTCTCAGGTTATGGTGAAAAAGCCTCAATATTTTCTGCAGCACCAGGCGCTTTAGGTCCATTAATGATTTTGGCAGAAAATGAGAAGACTGATTTATCTCAAGTAGCAACATCACACTTAATAAGATTAATTATAATCATAACAGTTATTCCTTTTATCATTGTTAATAATACTGGTTCAGAAGTATTACTATTAGATAACTTTGATTACATAGGTCAAAATCATCTAAATCTAATTTTGCTTATTATTTCATCATTATTTTTTATTTATATTTTTTGATAAGATTAGGGTTCCAGCAGCTTTATTATCAGGAACGCTATTTGCTAGTGGATTATTACAAATTACAGATATTGCTTCATATAAATTACCTGATGCATCTATTAACTTTTGTCTTTTAATACTTGGTGCTTCTGTCGGATGCAGATTTGCTGAAAAAACTGTTAAAGAAATTGCCAATAATTCATTACATAGCATAGTTGCTACAACTATATTAGTTCTACTAGGTTTGGTTGCAGCTTATGTTGCAACATTCTTTGTTGATACAAATATTTTAACTTTAATTTTATCTTTTAGTCCTGGTGGAATTTATGAAGTAGCAGTGATTGCAATAGCATTTGATTTAGATCCAGACTTTGTTGCATTTCATCATATAATAAGATTACTTTTTATACTTTTTACTGTTCCAATAATTTTAAGAATATTAAGTAAATTTAAGAAATTGAACTAGATAATCTTTCAAAAACTTTTTCAGCTGAAAGTTTTGATAATTCTGGTGCTTGTATTGCTTTAAAATATTCCCTTTCAATACTAACTTTAAAAGGGCTTGTGTGAGATCCAAATAAAGCTAATCCTTTTGATCCTAAATGAGCTGTCATATGTGCTGGGCCAGTATCATTAGCAATCACAAATGAACTTTCTTTAATTAATGCTGCTAACTGTGATATGTCTAAAGCTTTACCATTATCTAATATACAAAGCGCATTAATATTTTTTGCTTCGTTAATCTCACTAGGGCCTGGTGCAATCACAATTTTGTAATTGTTGTCATATTTCTCATTTATTAAATTTATCAAGTCATTATAGTATGGCCATTTTTTTGAGGTCAAATGAGGTGAGCAAAAAGGAAAAATAACAATATACTTATCTAATTGATGATAACTTTTTATTTGAGATATGTCTGTTGAACTCCAAGAAAAGTCTGGTTTCAAGGTATGAAATGTATTGATTCCTGAACTTTTTAATTGGTGATCAAATCTGCACAATACTGAGTCTTTATCAAAATCTTTTTTTGTAGTTCCCTCAGGTAGAGTTGTTTCTGTTGATGACCAAATTTCTTTACTCGCATTAGGAAATAAAATTCTTTTATAAAAAGCTGTTCTTTTTGAGTTTTGTAGATCATAAACTTTGATGAATTTATATTTCTTAATATTTTTCATCAATGAATATAAATAGATGAGATTATATCTTGGCAATCTCTTATCCAAAATAACATTAGAAATATTTGGATTTTTTTTAAATAGGTCAAAATATGGTTTAGTTGTTAACAAATGAACTTCATCATCTTTATGATGTTCAGAAATATCTTGAATTGCGCCACATGCTTGAGATATATCACCCAAAGATCCATGTTTAATAATTAAAATATTAGACATATTTTTAACAACTTAACATAGTATATTTTTTAATGAATAAAATTCTAGTTGAAGTATCGGTTGGAGAATTATTAGATAAAATTTCTATACTTGAAATTAAACAAGAAAAAATCAAAGATCCAGCCAAATTAAAATTTATTAACGAAGAACACTCAATTCTAAAGGATCAATTAAATAGCAATGTTAAATCTGATCAAAAGCTATTTGAACTTTTTGAATCTTTAAAACAAATAAATATAAAACTATGGGTAATTGAAGATGATAAAAGGAAGTGTGAAAAAGAAAAAGATTTTACAGACTCTTTTATTAAACTTTCAAGGGATGTTCATTTCTTGAATGACGACAGAGCTAAGATTAAATTAGAAATTAATAATCATACAGGCTCTAAGATTAAAGAGATAAAAGAATATACTAATTATTAAAAACTCTAGGAAACCAATCCTCTCTCATTAAATCACCAGTTTTTAAATTAACTCCATCAAATGGTGGAGATGTGGGCCCTCCTCTATCAATATACTTAACATCATCACCAATAAATCTCATTGAAAATGCTCTTCGAGATTTAGAAGTATTATTGCCATTTGAGCCATGTACTGTTTTAAAATTAAACAATACTGCATCTCCTAAATTAAGTTTTGGGATTAAAATATTTTTTTTAAATTCTTCTAATGAAGGTAAATCCATAAAAGAACTATCATCTTGGTACCAAGATTGATTATTAGACCATTTGGTAGGTCTAATTAACTTTTGCCATTTATGAGAGCCTAAAATTAATTGAAGATTATTTTCTTTATTAACTTCATCCAATGGTATCCAAAAACTTCCTGTATCATTACCATCTACACAGTAATAAGGCATGTCTTGGTGCCAAGGAGTTTCTTTATTTGTTCCTGGCTCTTTAATAAAAATATGTTCATGAAAAATTTGAGATGATTTAGAATTTGTTGCTTCAGCAATTATCTGAGCTCCAGGTGAATTAAAAATACAATCTTTAAATTCCTCTATTCTCTGCCAATTACAATAATCTTCAAAAAATCTACCTTGATTATCATTAACATTTTCTCTTCCATGTTTGCTTGGGTTATCTAGAACTTTTTGAAACCCATTTCTTAATGGTTCAATCCAATCTTTAAAAACATCTTTAATAATTATTACACCATTATTTTGATAATCTTTGATTTGTTTCTGAGATAAAAACATTTTTATTATTGAAAACTATATTTTTTCTCCAAGTATTTAATAACGTTATGAATGACAAAAGTCATAAAAAGATAAATTCCACCAGCAACAATAAATACTTCTATTGGTTTAAAGGTTGTTGAAATAATATATTTAGCGACACCAGTTAAATCCATTAGGGTAACTGTACTTGCCAATGAAGTTCCCTTCATCATTAATATTATTTCATTTCCATAAGCAGGAAGAGATTGTCTAATAGCTATTGGAATTTGGATTTTGTAAAAGATAATTTTGTTTGAAATTCCTAAACTTTTACCAGCTTCTATAATACCTGGTTTGATTGTTTGAAATGCTGATCGAAGTATCTCTGATGTGTAGGCACCTGTATTTAAAGTGAAAGCTATAATTGCACACCAATAAGGTTCTTTTAAAATAACCCACAAAAATGTTGATCTTAAGTATTCAATTTGCCCTAAACCAAAATAAATAATAAATATCTGAACTAGTAAAGGTGTTCCTCTAAACACATAAGAATAAACATAAGCAAATTTATTAATAAATATATTTTTATTTAATCTTAAAATTGCAAACAATAATCCAATAAATAAACCAAAAAATAGTGAGGCTGATAAAAGTTTTAAAGTAACGACAGTTGCGCCCAACAATTTGGGGAAGCTAGAGAACATTAATTCAAAATCCATTAATAACCCCTACTATATCTAGCTTCTAATCTATTAATTAATTTCATGCTTAAATACGTTAGCAATAAATATAAAACGGCAGCAAATGAGTAAAAGAATAATGGATCTCTTGTAGAGCCTGCTGCAATATAAGATTGTCTCATAATTTCAACCAATCCAGTAACTGAAATTAATGATGTATCTTTTAAAGTTATTTGCCAAACATTACTCAAGTTTGGAATAGCAAGTCTTAACATTTGAGGTAAAATTATCTTATAAAATTGTGCAAATTTACTTACTCCTAAAACCTTAGCAGCTTCAAACTGTCCTTTGTCTATGGATTGAATAGCCCCACGAAAAACTTCTGTTGAATAAGCTCCCGAAATTATTCCAATTGCCATTGCACCTGTAATAAATGCATTTATCTCGATATACTCAAAATATCCAAATATTGATGCCACATACATTATTGCACCACTTCCGCCAAAAAATAAAAGGTAAATTACTAAAAGCTCAGGGACACCACGGATAACTGTTGTGTAAAAATTTCCAATTAAATTTAAAGATTTATATTTTGATAATTTGAGTGGAGTAAAAATAAGAGCAAATAAAAAACCAACTAACATCGCTGCAATTGATACAGCTATAGTCATGAGGGTTGCATAAAATAATTCATCTCCCCAACCTGTTTTGCCAAATGCTAGAAGTTCCATATAGACTGGCGACTATATATTATAGTCGCCAAATCTGAAATTAATTACATAGAAACGTCGTCATTAAACCATTTGATAGCTAGTTTACTAATAATTCCTTTTTTTCTAGCTTTATCAATTGCCTTGTTAAAGTCTTTTAGAAGTTTAGCGTCTCTTTTACCAATCGCATCATCTCCACCTTGTCTGATACCGACACCAACACCGCCTCCAAAAGCACCACCAGATAAATTAGGTCCAACAGTAACAACTGCTTTTCCAGATGCTTCAGCATATTCTATAAATGAAGCTTTTGCAGCTAAAGCCACATCACATCTTCCAGATGTTAGATCTAAGTTAACTTCATCTTGAGTCTTGTAAGTTCTAACATTTACACTTCCCACATCACCAGACTCTAAAAAGTTTTGGTGAATTGTTCCAGTTTGCGTACAAACAGTTTTACCAGATAAAGAAGCGGTGATTGTTTTTAGTGCTTTTTTAACATCTGAAGAACTTCTGTCTAAATTTATTGCTGCAGGTGTGTCCATACCTTCAAGACTTGATCCTTTCATTACAGCAAGGGTAGCAGGCTCTGTCGCATAACCTTGAGAAAAAGTAATTGTTTTTTGTCTTTCCGCAGTAATTGACATACCTGCCATAATCGCATCAAATTTTCTCATCAATAAAGCTGGAATCATCCCATCCCAATCTTGTTCAACTATTGTACATTCATGTTTCATGATTTTACAAAGCTCTTGAGCTAGTTCCACTTCAAAACCGATAAGATTTCCAGATGCATCTTTAGAGTTCCATGGTGGATAAGCGCCTTCAGTTCCGATTCTTATTTTATCAGCGTAAACATTTCCGATAATCAATAAAGAAGCAAGAACTGTTAAAATAGTTTTTTTGAATATATTCATTATTTTCTCCTTTAATTTTAAGCAATTATTTCACAGATTTATTAATTTAAAAAGAAAAATTAATGATTAATTGATGAAGAAAAGTTCCAAGAACAATCAAAACTAGGGATATAAACTCTGGATAATTTTGTGTTTCCAAAAAAGTGATTAAATACATTTAGCCAATTATCAACCTGTCTAGGTTTTTTATCCTGACTTCCTACTTGTGCTGTAATCACACCTTTCGGTTTTAAAATTCTAATCATTGAATCCATATTTTTTGCTGCAAGATCAATACAAAATTGATCGTCATTAAGATCAACAAATATATGATCATAAGTATCATCTTTTGTTGATTTAATACTTTCAAATGCATCACCCCATACACATTTAACAGAATTTTTTTCAGTAGCTTTTTTTCCTATATCTCCAAGATGTTTGTTGCAAACATTAACAACTTCAGGATCTAGTTCATACCAATCTATAAAACTAAAATTTTTTGATATACATTCTCTTGCAACACCACCGTCTCCACCACCAATAATAGCAGCTCTTTCAATTTGTTGATTTAAATTTAATCCCGCGCCTACAAAAGTTGAACTATACAAGTGTTCGTCAGTAGTAGCTACTTGAATTTCTCCATCAATAAATAAAGATTTTCCAAATTGTTCTAGATCTAAAATTTCAATGTGTTGACCCGCTTTTGACTTAAAATCCTCTAGGACATCGTTTACAACATAAGATTTTTGTAATCCCGATGAACTGTAAATATCATGATAAAGAGATTTGGTGTCCCTATTGAATTCTTTTTTAACAATTCTTTTGTGTTCAAATTCTTTTTTAATAATTTCAATTGCGATTGATGGATTGACCTTACCACAAGTAAAAAAATCAAAACTAATAATTCCTTTTTCTGGAAAAGTATGAAAACTGATATGGCTTTCAGCTAATAAAGCAAGAATTGTGAAACCTTGAGGTTCAAATTTATATTTAGATATATTTAGAATTTTTACTTTTGCAACTTTTGCAATTTCATAAATTACTTTTTCAAATATAGATGGATCATAGTCTTTTGTAGTACCAATTATGTCTAATGTAATATGTTCTCCAACTTTTGTCATAAATAAGCTTTATAAACCTTACTAATCAAATTTTTTGCTTCTTTCAAACAAAAAACTATTGTAATACTTCGCTGAGGTTGTAGCTGTGAAAAACAATTGGTCCAATTTAGAAGCAAAAAAATATATAAAAAAGTATCAAAAACTTGGTCATTCAAGAGATATGGCTTTAAGAGTTTATACAACTAGGTTATTAGGAAGAAATAGTGAATTAGTTCTTCATGGTGGTGGAAATACTTCTGTAAAAACATCCGTTAAAGATATCGATGGTAAAAGTTACGATGTTCTATGCGTTAAGGGAAGTGGATGGGATATGGCTGAAATTGAGCCAGAGGGTCTACCAGCAGTAAAATTAAATCCATTGCTCTCTCTAAAAAATAAAAAATATTTAAGTGATGAAGATATGGTTGCATTTCAAAAAAGAAATTTGATTGACATCAAATCTCCTAACCCTTCTGTAGAAACTTTTTTACATGCTTTTTTGCCATTCAAGTTTGTAGATCACACTCATTCAGATGCGATTATGAATGTTACGAATAGACCAAATGGTAAAGATTTTTGTAAAAAAATATTTGGCTCTAAAGTTAGTATTGTGCCTTATGTAATGCCTGGTTTTGGTTTGGCTCAAAAAATTAATGAGGTTTATTCCAAAAATCCCAATATCAATTGTTTAATTCTGTTAAATCATGGGATTTTTACTTTTGATAATGATGCTAAAAAATCTTACGACTTAATGATCAAATATGTTTCAATTGCCGAAAAAGCAGTCAAAAAAATTAAAAGGAAAAAAATAAAACAGATAAAAAAATTTAATAACTCATTTAAACCACATGAAATCTCTCCAATACTAAGAGGATTATTGTCTGAAACTAAAAGTCTAAAGTATATAGTAAATTATAGGTCTAATAAAATTTTAGATTACTTTATTAATGGTAAGGAAGTCAGAAGATATACTGGTCTTGGTACTGCCACACCTGATCATGTTATAAGGGTAAAACCATTTCCATTAGTTATCACACCAAAACCAAATACTAACTTAAGAGATTTTAAGAAGTTAGCCGAAAAGTGTTTTAAAGATTATAGAAAAAAATATATCAAATATTTTGATACAAATAGAAAGAAAGTAAAAGGCAAAAAAACAATGTTAGATACTTCTCCAAGAGTGATATTGGTTCAAAATGTGGGGCTATTTAGTGTTGGAGATAGTTTGAGTGCTGCTAAAATTGCTGGAGATTTAACAGAAACCAATGCTAGAGTTATTTCATCTGTTGAGGAAACTACAAAATATAAGTTTATACCTGAAAAAGATTTATTTGATGTTGAATACTGGTCTTTAGAACAAGCTAAAATTAAAAAAGCTAAAAAGGACCTACAAGGTAATGTTGTTGTTATAACTGGAAGTTTTGGAGCGATTGGTTCTGCTACTTACAAACTGTTCAAAAATTATGGAGCTGAAATAGTTTTGCTTGATTATAATTTTCAAAAAGTAAAAGAAATGAAATCAAAAGTTAAAGGTCTTTGTTTGTATTGCGATGTAACGAATAAAAATAGTGTTAAAAAAGCTTTCAAAACTATTACAGAAACTTATGGTGGAATTGATATTCTAATATCTAATGCCGGAACAGCTATTGGTGGATCTATAGCAGAAGTAGATGATAAAATTTTAAGACAAAGTTTTGAAGATAATTTTTTTTCTCATCAAAATTGTGCTTCAGAAGCAATTAAAATAATGAAAAAACAAAATATCGAGGGCTGCTTGTTATTTAATATTTCAAAACAATCAGTAAATCCTGGAAAAAATTTTGGACCTTACGGATTACCTAAGTCAGCATTGTTGAATTTATGCAAACAATACGCGGTAGATTATGGTTCTCTTGGAATAAGATCAAATGGAGTAAATGCAGACAGAATAAGAAGTGGTCTGTTAAACGAAGGAATGATCAAATCTAGAGCTAAAGCTAGAGAAGTTTCTGCAGATGAATATATGAGGGGAAATTTACTTTTAAACGAAGTAAAAGCAGAAGATGTAGCAAAAGCATTTTTTCATTTAGCAGTTTCAAAAAAAACTACTGGAGCAATATTAACAGTTGATGGTGGAAACATTGCTGCTTCGCTTAGATAAATTATTTAAATAACTTTTTTAATCCTTCGGCAGACGCCTCTGAAATACCTTTTTCTGTTATCAAACCTGTTACATACTTTGCTGGAGTGACATCAAAAGCAAGATTCTTTACTTTGCTATTTTTTGGATAAATTAAAACCTTTTTAATTTCATTATTTTCATCCACACCATATACATGGGATAACTCTTCTGAATTTCTCTCTTCAATTGGGATATCTTTGCCTTTTTTAATTTCCCAATCAATAGTTGAGCTTGGTAATGCTACATAAAAAGGCACGTTATTGTCATAAGCTGCTAATGCTTTTAGATAAGTCCCAATTTTATTACAAACATCTCCATTTGATAAAGTTCTATCTGTTCCTACAATACACATATCCACTTCACCTCTTTGCATTAAAATTCCACCTGTGTTATCAGTAATTATAGTATTAGGTATTTCTTCCTCATTTAATTCAAAGGAAGTTAAATTTGCACCTTGATTTCTTGGTCTAGTTTCATCTACCCAAACATGAACTGGAATTCCTTTTTTGTGAGCATGATATATTGGAGAAGTTGCTGTACCCCAATTAATTGTTGCAAGCCAACCAGCATTACAGTGTGTTAATATATTAACTGTATCTTTTTTTTTATTATAAATTTCTTCAATTATTTTTAATCCGTTAATACCAATATTTTCACAGAATTTTTCATCTTCATCACATATTTCTTTAGCTTCTTTTAAAGCAATTTCTAAAATTTGATCACTATTAATTCCAGATAATCTATTCATCATACGATCTACTGCCCATTTCAAATTTATTGCTGTAGGTCTTGATTGAATTAGTTCTTCTGCACTTTTATTTATAAATTCAGAATCATTATTTTCCTTAACAGCAAGAGCTATTCCATAAGCAGCAGTTCCTCCAATTAAAGGGGCACCCCTTACTTCCATTACTTTTATGGCATTAATTGCATCTTTAATTTTTTTTAAGTTTTTAATTATAAATTGATGTGGAAGTTTTGTTTGATCAATTATTTTGACAACATTTTCTTCATACCAAATAGTTTTGTATTCTTTGTTGTGAATTTTCATTTAGATAGAACTCTACCTGCTATTGTTTTAAGTTTATCAATTGTTTTTTTGGTTCTTTTTTCTGGAGCTGTAATAATTGCAACATCTAAACAATTATTTGTTGGATCATTTGGATCAATATGTTCTTCAAAATTATCAATTAAATTTTTAATCATCACTTTTGCATTTTCAGCATTGCTTAATAAAACTTTAATTATTTGTTGAACATCAACACTTTCATGATCAGGATGCCAACAGTCAAAATCTGTTACCATTGAAACTGAGGCATATCTTATTTCAGCTTCTCTTGCTAGTTTTGCTTCTGGCATATTAGTCATACCAATTACGTCAGCTTTCCAAGATCTGTATAAATTTGATTCTGCTAAGGTTGAAAATTGTGGACCTTCCATAACAACATAAGTTCCATTTCTCTGAAAATCAATATTTGATTTCTTAATTGCATCTTCACAAGCATTCATCAAACCATTGGAAGTTGGATGAGCCATAGAGACGTGTGCGACTATTTCATCATCAAAAAAAGTTTTTGTTCTTGAAAATGTTCTATCAATAAATTGGTCTACAATAACAAATTTACCTGGTGGTAAGTTTTCTTTTAAAGAACCTACAGCTGAAACAGATACAATATCTGTGACACCTAATTGTTTAAGAGCATCAATATTTGCTCTAAAATTTATATTTGAAGGAGAAACAAAATGCCCTCTTCCATGTCTAGGTAAAAAATATATTTCCTTATTATTATAATTAGTTTTTAATATTTGATCTGAAGGTTTTCCCCATGGTGTATCAAAATCAAGCAATTTTCTATCTTTAAATTCCTCAACATCATAAAGGCCGCTTCCACCAATAATCGCTAATTTATTTGTTGTCATATTTAAAAAAATATTTATTCATACTTTTATAATTAAGTATTATGAATTTAAAAGATTATATTAGATCAATTCCTGATTACCCTAAAAAAGGCATTTTATTTAGAGATATTACTACATTAATTAAGAATGAAAATGCATTTTCTGAAACTATAAATCAGATAGTCGAACGATCAAAAAAATTTAATTTTAATAAAATTGCAGCAATTGAGTCTAGAGGTTTTGTATTTGCCTCTGCTGTTTCTTATATATTAAAAAAACCTTTTATTCTCTTAAGAAAAAAAAATAAACTTCCAGCAGATGTGCATTCTGTAGATTTTGAGCTAGAGTACGGCACTGCTACAATAGAGGTTCACAAAGACTCTATTGATCAAACAGACAATGTTTTAATTATTGATGATTTAATTGCAACTGGAGGGACAGCTGAAGCAGGTGCTAAATTAATAGAAATATCTGGTGGAAAAGTTTCGGCATTTATTTTTGTTATAAATTTATTTGATTTAGGTGGCTCAGATAATTTAGTTAAAAATAATTATAATGTTGAAAATTTAATTGAATTTCCAGGACATTAATTGGTAGCGTGAAGTGGGATCGAACCACTGACCTCAGGCTTATGAGTCCTGCGCCATGACCTTTGGAGCCAGCGCATCCAGCAAGAACATCTTCAAAACTCCTTTGTCTCTGCTCTTTTCTTTCTAGACTCAGATTTACATAAACCAAGACTCTAGTCAACTTCTATTGGAGCATTGGAGCATGAGTGGAGCACAGATTTTATAATAATAGAGGTACCAAGTGGGTTTTAAAAATTGAAAATTACTTCATCTACAATTAAACTGAGATACTAAGTTTTTTTTTATTAATGCTCCATATTTATCAAATTGTTTCTCACTAAATCGTATAGTTGGTGCTGAAATACCAACGGCAGCAACTATAAAAAAGTTTTTATCAAGTATAGGTTTAGCTACACAGCGAATTCCTTTAGCATATTCTTCATCATCTCGTGCAAACCCTTCAGATCTTATTCTCGAAATTTCTCTCAAAAGATTTTTTTTAGTGGTTATAGTTTTATCTGTATATTTTGTTAGTTCATTATCAATTTTAATATTTCCAAATGCAAGAAAAGTTTTGCCAAGAGCAGTACAATGTAGTGGAGCTAAGTTGCCAATTGGATGATCTACTTTAAGAGGATGAGATGAAGCAAATTTATCAATATACCAAACTCTATTATCTGCCTTAACTGCCAAATAGGTACACTCACCTGTTTTAAGTGTTAACTCTTTTAATATTGGTTGAAATTTTTCTTTTAATCTAACAACATTGTCAATTGAATAACTCTGTTCATAATTTGTAAGTTTGTTATTTAAATAATAACGTCTTGAAGAATCTTGATTTACATAACCAGCAGCTATTAATGATTTAAGAATATGAGAAGTATTAGACTTTTTACTTTCTAACTTTTTGGAAATATCAATCAAACGTACAGGTAATGAACTTTCTGAGAGAAGTTCAATTACTTTCAGACCTCGTGTGAGTGATTTTAATATTTGCATAATAATGTTTAAATATGTTAATCAAAAGTTTAAAATATGTAAACTATATTATTTTATTTAGATAATTATCTAAAATTTACTTTAATGTTTATTATACAGAAACTAATATATTCTAAAATATATTAAACTCTAAAATAAAGGAAAATTAATATGCATATATTTAAATTAACAGCTAAGTTTTTGACCTTATTTTTTGCATTGTTTACTTTTGCAATTGTAGGGGCTAAAGCGGATAAACTAGATGATATAATAGCATCTGGTAAATTAAAATGTGGTGTTATGTTAGACGTTCCACCAGTTGGAATGCGTAACAATAACAATGAACCTATCGGTTATGATGTTGAGTTTTGTAAAGATATGGCAGCAGCTTTAGGAGTTGAACCAGTTTTTGTTGAAACCCCTGGTCCTGACCGTATTCCTGCAATCCTATCAGGAAGAGTTGATGTCGGAGTAGCCTCGGCTACAGCTAGTCTTGAAAGAGCAAAGTCAGTAGCTTTTTCAATCCCATATCAAATTTGGGACTTAGGAGTTGCAGTATCAGCTGATAGTTCAATCAGTTCTTACGAAGATCTAAAGAGTAAAAAAGTAGGTACAGTAAGAAGTACTTCTGGAGAAGCAGCAGTATTAGATGAATTAAAAAGCCGGGGTAATAAAGTTATCTCATATAATTCTAATGCTGAGCAATTTTTAGCTCTTAAGCAAGGTAAGGTAGATGCTATTATTGAATCAAATGCTATTTTCGGTGAATATGCAAAAGGAGCTGGAAAAGGTATAATGAAAGTTTGTTGCAGTGTTACAACAGCACCTTCAGATTGGACAGGATTGATGGTTAACAGATCTCATCATGGTCTATTAAATTGGGTTAATTTATTTGTATGGCACCAATGGAAGAATGGTAGAACAGACGAACTTTATAGAGAGTGGTTTGGTTATCCTGCTCCGAGTATGTCATTCCCAGGCACACACGGATATTAATTTTATTTAACAAACTTAGGGGGCCGCAGCCCCCTAAGGTAATCTAGACCCAAAAATATTAAATCTTATGTTAGATTATACATTTCAATGGAAAGTTGTCTGGAAAAGGTTACCTGATCTTTTTGAGGGAGCTATTCTTACTTTAGAATTAACTATTCTCAGTTCTATTATCGGCCTTTTAATAGCTTCTATTTTAGTAATTTGGCAAAAAAATGATAATATTTTTTTAAGAAATTTTACTAAAACGTGGATTTCGATTGCAAGAAATACTCCTGCTCTTTTACAAATTTATATAGCTTATTTTGGCTTAGGTTCATTTGGAATACACTTGTCTTCTTATGTTGCTGTATTGGGAGCTATTGCATTTAATAATGCAGGATACATGACAGAAATTTTAAGAGGCGGTTTTTCATCGGTATCAAAAAATCAAAATCAAGCTGCAAAAGGCCTAGGTTTAAATAATTTTCAAACTTATGTTTATGTTATTTATCCTCAAGTTTTAAAAACAGTTTTTCTTCCAATGACTAATCAATTTATTTGGGCAATGATGGGGACTTCCCTTGGTATAATTATTGGTCTTCAAGAATTAACCGGAATGACAACCTTTCTCCAATCTCAAACATTTAGGCCATTTGAATTTTATTTTATAGCAGCCCTTATTTATATTTTTATTTCAAAGTCAATATTATTAAGCTCAGGCTTCATAGCTAAAAAATATTTAAGGATATGAATTATAGTTTTACGTTGAATGATTTGCTGTTTATGTCCCAAGGAGCTCTAATCACTTTTGTTTTAACAATATCTTCAGGGATAATAGGAACCTTTATTGGTTTTTTTATAGGGTGGGCAAGATCATCAAGTAGTAAAATTATTTTTTATTTATTAGGAATATATATAGATATTATAAGATCTGTTCCTCTAATACTGCAATTTGTTTTATTTAACAGTTTTATGGCTATTGCTGGCTATCCTATGGATCCTTTTTTATCCGGAATTTTAACTTTATCAGTCTATATCTCAGGTTATGTAGCTGAAGTTATTTTGGCTGGTATAAATTCTGTGCCGAAAGTAACCAGAAATTCATCAAGAGGTTTGGGAATGACTTATCTTCAAGATTTTATTTTTATAGTTATTCCTATTGGTTTTAAAAATATTTTTCCTTCTTGGACAGGACTGATGTTAGGATTAATGAAAGACACTTCTTTAATAGCAGTAATGGGAGCAACTCCGCCAGAATTATTAAGGTCTTCTCAAATAATAATTAACAGAGTTCATGAACCAATACTTATCCTTTTAGGAGCGGGTGTTTTTTATTATGTTATGTGCTACTTAATAACCTACTTAGCAGAAAAATATGAAGAAAAAAATCATATCAAATCGATGGAAATAAGATGATTAAATAATGAATAGAAGAAGGAGAAAAGAAAAATGATTAAAATCAAAGATGTTCATAAATCTTATGGGGATTTAAAAGTTTTGGATGGAATTGATTTAGAAGTTAATAATGGTGAAGTTGTTTGTTTAGTTGGGGCTAGTGGTTCTGGAAAATCTACTTTGCTCTTATGCGTCAACGCATTGGAAGGAATAGATAAGGGAGAGGTTTTAGTGGATGAAATTAGCGTTCATGATAAAAATACAAATCAAAATGAATTAAGAAAAAAATTAGGGATAGTCTTTCAGCAATTCAATACATTCCCTCATCTAACCGCTTTAAATAACGTGAGTTTGGCCTTGAAATTAGTCTTAAAAATGTCAAAAAAAGAGAGCAATGATCTAGCAGAAGAACATTTAATTAAAGTTGGTTTAAAAGAAAAATTAAATCATTATCCTTCTGAATTATCAGGAGGTCAGCAACAAAGATTAGCAATAGCTAGAGCTCTTGCTATGTCTCCTAGTTATCTTTTATTAGATGAGATAACTTCTGCTTTAGATCCAGAACTTGTAGGCGAGGTTTTGGATACCCTAAGAATGCTTGCTGACGAAGGCATGACAATGATTGTGGTTACTCACGAAATACCTTTTGCAAGAGAGGTAGCTAACAGAGTTGCTTTTTTTCATGAGGGTAAAATTCATGAAATAGGATCACCTAAAGATTTGATATCAAATCCAAAAAAAATAAGAACAAAAGAATTTTTAAGTAAGATTCTTTAAAATAAAAAAGGTAAAAATATGAAAATAAAAAAAATAAAAATATTTAAAGTTGATCTTCCTATGAAAGAAGGAAGTTATAGTTGGGCTAAGCAATCATTTGCTTCTTTTGATAGTACAGTTATAACAATCGAGACTGATAATGGAATTATTGGTGTTGGTGAAACTTGTCCGCTTGGACCTTCTTATTTACCTGCATTTGCAGAAGGTGCTAGAGTTGGTATTGCAAAAATTTCAGAAAAATTAATTGGCTTAGACCCAACAGATATTAATATGATTAATACAATTATGGATGACTCACTAAAAGGACATCCCTATGCGAAATCAGCTATTGATATGGCTTGTTGGGATATCTTAGGTAAAAAAACATCATATCCTGTTTATAAACTTTTAGGAGGCATGTTAAATAAAGGTGTAAAGCTATTTAAAGTTGTTAGTAGAAGAGAACCAGATGAAATGGTTAAAAACATAGTCGATTATCAAAAACAAGGGTTTAAGCAATTTCAAATGAAAGTTGGGGCTAATGCTGATGAAGATATTGAAAGAATTATTAAAGTGTCAGAAAAACTTAACAAAGGAAATATTTTAAATGCTGATGCAAATTGTGGATGGTTGCAGCACGAAGCTATGAGAGTTGTTAGTGCTGTTAAAGATATAGGAATATATTTAGAACAACCTTGTACAAGTTATGAAGAATGTTTTTCAATAAGAAAACATACAAACCATCCTTTTATTTTAGATGAATGTATGGATAGTATTAATATGCTTATGAGAGGTTATAACGATAATGCTATGGATGTTGTTAATTTGAAAATAAATAGAATTGGAGGTTTAACTAAAGCAAAACAATTTAGAGATTTATGTGTCACCCTAGGTATTCATATGACTATCGAAGATGCTTGGGGAGGAGAAATAGCAACTTCAGCTATTGCGCACTTAGCTCATTCCACGCCTAAAGCTTATCATTTTCAATCATCTGCTTTTCATGAATACACAAATGTTGAAATAGCAAAAGGAGGTCCGGTAATAAAAGATGGATTTATGTATGCTTCAGATTTACCTGGTCTTGGAGTTGAGCCTAATTATGAAGTTTTGGGGAATCCAATAGAAGAAGTGAAATAATATTATGAATTTTGATGGAATATTTACACCTATTGTTACGCCTTACAAAAAAGATTTTAAAATAGATTTTAATAATTTAGAAAAAATTTTAAAACATCTAATTGATAGTAAAGTTCATGGAATTATTGTTGGAGGTACTACAGGAGAATATTATGCCCAGTCTTTATCTGAAAGAATTGAGATATTAAAATTTGCAAAAAAAATTGTAAAAGACAAAATTCCATTAGTTGCAGGTGTAGGGTCTTTGAGGACTGAAGATTGTGTATTTTTAGCTAAAACTTCAAAAGATTTGCAATATGATGCTATACTAATTACTAGTCCTCCATACTCACAACCAACACAAAGAGAAAATGCTAATCATGCCTTAACGATTGATAGATCTGTAGACATGCCAATATTACTTTATAACTTTCCAGGAAAAATGGGATCTGAAATGGGAAAAGAATATTTAGAGATAGTTTCAAAAAGTAAAAACTTTTTTGCTATAAAAGAAAGTTCAGGAAGTCCATCAAAGCTTCATATATTAGCTAAGGAATTTCCACAGATTCAGATTTCATGTGGAGCTGATGATCAAGCTCTTGAATTTTTTGCATGGGGAGCTAGATCTTGGGTTTGTGGAGGATCTAACTTCGCACCAGAAATACATATTGCTCTTTATGAAGCTTGCGTCTTGAAAAAAGATTTTATTTTAGGAAAAGAAATTATGTTAACTCTTCTCCCTATATTGGATTTATTAGAAAATGGTGGTAAATTTGTGCAATCAATAAAATTTTGCATGGAAATTCAGGGAATGCCAGTGGGTCCACCAAGGCTACCTCTTAGAGCGCTAAATAAGGATGAAAAAAGAATAATAGAGTTAGTTTTATCAACTATGAATCAGAGTTTTGATAATATAAAGAAAGGAAAATAACTATGAATGATCTGTTAACTCATAAGGAAATTCAGTCAATCGCAAAAAATATAAATTATCCCTCAAATCAATTTATTAATGGAGGTTTTAAAAAATCTTTTGGAAAAGAAAGTATCAATAACATAGACCCAAATACAAAAAAGATTATTAATAAAATATATTGTAGCAATGAAAAAGATTTAAACTTTGCGGTTCTAAAGTCAAGAGAAGCCTTTGAAGATGGAAGATGGAGTAGATTACACCCCTCAGAAAGAAAAAATATTCTAATAAAACTTTGTAAGTTAATTGAAAGAAACAAAAATGAACTTTGCGTTTTAGAATGTATAGATAGTGGTAAGCCCATAAGAGACATAATTACCATAGATCTACCTGAAACAATAAATACCTTAAAATGGCATGCTGAATTAGCTGATAAAATTTATGACCAAGCAGCGCCAGTGGGCCATGAGGCGATGTCTATAATTATTAGAGAGCCTGTTGGTGTTGTAGGGTGTGTGTTACCTTGGAATTTCCCAATGTTGATGTTAGCTTGGAAAATAGGACCAGCTCTAGCTAGTGGAAATAGTGTAATTGTGAAACCAGCTGAACAAACATCCTTAACCTCACTAAGGATTGCTGAATTAGCTAAAGAAGCAGGAATACCTGATGGTGTTTTCAATGTTGTATTGGGACTTGGAAGTAAAATAGGAAAAGCAATTGGTTTACATAAAGACATAGACATGGTTTCTTTTACGGGCTCTACAGTAACTGGAAAAAAATTCTTAGAATATTCATCAAATTCAAATTTAAAAAATATTACATTAGAATGTGGTGGTAAAAATCCAGCTATAGTTCTAGAAGATGCAGAAGATTTAGATAATATAGCAAAAAATGTTGTTCAGGGTGGGTTTTGGAATATGGGACAAAATTGTTCAGCATCCTCAAGATTAATAGTACATAAAAAAGTTAAAGAAACATTGATAAAAAAAATAATTGCAAGATCTAGGGAATGGAGAACAGGAGATCCCACTAATCCTATTTATAATTTAGGAACTTTAGTCAGCAAAGAACATTTTAAAAAAGTTGAGAATTATTTAAAAATAGCCAAAAAAGAAAAATTAAAACTCATTTTAGGAGGAGAGACAAAAGATAATAAGTATGTTTTTCCAACAATTTTTGAATGTAGTAATCTAAAACATAATTCTAAATTAATTAAGGAAGAAATTTTTGGACCAATCTTAGTTATTATTACAGTTTCAAGTGATGAGGAAGCTATTCAAATTGCTAATAATACACTTTATGGTTTGACTGCTTCAATATTTACTTCTAATAACAAAAAAGCAATGAGAGCTGCTAGAGATATTAAGGCAGGCACTGTTACTGTAAATACCTTTGGAGAGGGAGATGCCACTACTCCCTTTGGAGGTTTTAAGCAATCAGGTTTTGGTGGTCGAGATAATGGCATACATGCACATGATCAATATACAAATTTAAAAACTATTTGGTTTGATTGTTCAGATAATAAACAAGATGAAATAAGTTAAATACAAATAAAATAATTTAAATTTATCATTAATCGTTTAATATTTAAATATACTCTTTTATAATTTATTGTCAGCATTTCTAGTGCTACTCATTGTATCTTCAATATTAGTAAATATTTTTTTGAAATTGTTTTATTATTATATTTTCTAACTCGTACTTCTCATTTGCCCATTCTTCTTCTAAACGTTGCCATTTAATTTACCTCATTGGAGCATGAGTGGGGCAATTGATATTTGAAAATGTTTAACCTTAAATAAGGCTTAGTTTTTGGTAGCGGGAAGTGGGATCGAACCACTGACCTCAGGCTTATGAGTCCTGCGCTCTAACCAACTGAGCTACCCCGCCATACAATACCTGAGTTTTATACTATTTTTAAATTTTAATTCAATATACTATTAATTATTAAAATTTTAAAAATTTCATATTTTGAGCAAGTATTTAAACAAATATTATTGGATTAGAAAAATATTTGTTAATAATTTATTTTCAAAATTTGTAAATCAAAAAACATTAAACAAAATTGTCTTTAATTCAATTTACAAATCAAATCATTGGAATAAAAATAAAAAATTTGATTTAAGTCAATCTTACTCTGGTCCTGGTTCAGCAGCCAATTCAATTCAAACAAATAACTTGATTTTAGAATTACAAAAATTTTTTAAAGAAAATAATATTAAAAATATTTTAGATGCTCCTTGTGGTGATTGTGCCTGGATTAAAAAAATTTTTGAATTAGATGTCCAATATATTGGTATTGATATTGTGGAAGATCTAATGAATAAAAATAGATTTACATTTCAATCAAATTCAAATGTCAAATTTTATTGTAGAGATTTAACTGAATATAATGATTTTAATAATTATGATTTTATATTAATGAGAGATTTTTTTATTCATCTACCATTTTCATTGATTAAAAAAATTTTAAAAAATTTAAGAAATTCAAATTGTAAATATTTTGCATTTAATAGCTATGAAAATATTTTTTTGAATAAAGAAATTGCAACTGGTCAACATAGAAAAATTAATTTATTAAAAGAACCTTTTAATTTAGGTACTCCTATTCAAAAGATTCAGGAAATTAATAATAAAAATCAACCTGATGAAGACAATTTTATTTATATTTATAAAAATAACTAAATCAAATATTAACTTTTAAAAACCTGCAGAAGAAAATTATTACTAACTTTGAATTTAAGTTGATAATACAATTATTGAAAAAAAACCAACAACTAAAAACATTAATGATGAAATATATATTTTTTTTTTAAAATCATTTTTTTTTTCAATTTTTACACGATTGAGTAATATATTAATATTTGTTGTTTTTATATGATCGTGTGAAATTTTTTTATCTAAAATTAGATTTAATGAATAATTGTTATCAATTTTTTTTTTCATGAGATATTTAAACAGTTAATTAGTAAAAAAACAATTTAATAAAATTATAAATTTTTAAAATTTGTTTGTTTTAAGGGTTTCAATAATATTTCTGCAGAATATTTATTTTTTTCTATTTCAATATATAGGTTTTTTTCTAGCAATTCTTCATTACTAAAATCTGACTTTATATATCCAAAAGATAAATTTTTATTAAAATTAAATGAAAAATTACCAGAAGTAGTTACTCCTATTATTTTATCATCTAAATAAATAGGCTCATCATGTAAAATTAAAGGCTTACCAGGGCTGCTTTCTTTTAAACAAAGCATAATAAATCTTTTTTTTAATTTTTTATCTTTGTTATTTAATAAAAAATCTCTACCTATAAATTTTACATCTTTTTTATAACTAATTGCAAAATTCAATCCTGCCTCAAGTTGATTTTCTTCTGGGGAAATATCGTGTCCCCAATGTAGAAAGCCACTTTCCATCCTCATAATATCCATTGTATGCATGCCACAATTTGAAAGATTAAAATTTTTTCCTCTATCTACTAATAATTCGTATACTTTTTTTGCATTCTTAAATTCAACGTATAATTCATAACCTAGTTC
Organism: uncultured Pelagibacteraceae bacterium; assembly: GCA_902595535.1. Classification (GTDB taxonomy): domain Bacteria; phylum Pseudomonadota; class Alphaproteobacteria; order Pelagibacterales; family Pelagibacteraceae; genus Pelagibacter. Next base: position 8,555 of record CACJQI010000006.1, on the reverse strand, counting down.
ACCAACATATGATAATCTTTGAGCCCAAACTTTAATTCCCTCAATTGTAATAAATTTGGCTGTTGCAAATTTAAAATCATTATTTTCAAAATTGTCATTACTTAAAGTTTTAATCAAATCTCTACTTTTTGGACCAAACAGTCCGAAAACACAAAAATCATCAGTAACATCTTTTAATTCAATATCTGATGAAATATGTTTTTTTATATGAAATTTATCTCTTTCTCTAGTTGCAGCTGAACTAATTATCCTAAAATGATTTTTACCAATACAAATAACTGTTAAATCTGTTTCAATAGTACCATCTCTATTAAGCATTTGTGTATATGTGCATTTTCCAATTTCATTTTTAATATTTGCTGTACAGATTTTTTGTAGTTCTTCATGCGCATTTTCTGAAAATATTTCAAACTTAGAAAAAGGTGTTAAGTCAAATAAGCCAACATTTTTTGTTGTATTTTTACTCTCATATTTTACGGATGGATACCAATTTTGATAATTATAACTGTATTCATATTCAGCTTTTTCTCCATTTAAAGAAAACCACATTGGTCTTTCATATCCACCTGAAACACCAAAGCATGCACCTAAACTTTTTAAGTTTTCATGATGCGGTAGTGTTTTTATATTTCTAGAAGTCTTGTGTTGTTTGTAAGGCCAATGTACTCCATATAAATCACCTAAGCTTTCTGTAATTCTCTCTTTAATAAAACTTAGTTTAGAATGAAAGTTTTGAAATCTTTTTATATCATAACTAAAAATATCCTCGTTAATATGACCTGTCATTAACCATTCAGCCGTTACTTTACCAACACCTCCACCAATACCAATCCCAATACTGTTTAAACCACTGCAAACAAAAAAATTTTTTATTTCGGGAACCTCACCAAGTAATGTATTTGTATCAGGTGTAAAAGACTCAGGACCTGAAAAAAACTTTCTAATTCCAACAGTTTCTAAAACCGGAAATCTTTTAACAGCAGCATTTAAGTATGGTTCAAAATGTTCAAAATTTTCTTGAAACTCTCCAAAAGAAAAGTCCTCTGGGACTTTGTTTGTTTTCTTAAAAGCAGGTATGGAATTAGCTTCAAAAATACCAACTAATAATTTACCAGCATCCTCTTTGATATAGGTACGATTATCAAAATCTCTAATTGTAGGCAAGGTTTTTGAAAGGTTTTCTATAGGTTCAGTAATAATATAAAAGTGTTCTGCGGGATATAATGGAATACTGACTCCTGCTTTTTCACCAATTTGTCTTGACCACATTCCTGAAGCTAGAACTATATATTCGCTCTCAATTTTTTGACCATTAACTTTTACTCCTTCAATTTTTCCATTCTTAGTGATAATTTCATTAACAGGTGATTGTTCAAAAATTTGAGCACCTTCTTTTTTGGCTGCTTTAGCAAGCATATATGTAACCCCAGAGGGATCTGCTGCGCCATCTCCAGGCATAAAGATTCCTCCTAAAATTTCTTCAGTATTAATAATTGGATAATCTTTTTTAATTTGATCTTTATCTAAGATTCTTACATCAACATCATAAAGTTGAGCATTTGTTGCTTGTCTTAGAAGTTCTTGCCATCTTCCTTTATTTTGTGCAATTGAAAGAGCACCGTTTAATCTTAAACCTGCTGAATGATCAACTTTTTTTTCAAGTTCTTTATACAAATCAAGTGAATATTTTCTAATTTTAGTTATTGTTGCCGAAGGTCCTAATTGACTAACCAATCCAGCTGCGTGCCATGTTGTACCTGATGTTAATTGATCTCTTTCTAATACGATTATGTCTTTCCATCCAAACTTAGCTAAATGATATGCAACTGAACAACCTACTATTCCTCCTCCAATAACTACAACCTTACATTTTTTTGGAATTTCTTTATTCATTTACATGTTATAATAAATAGATTTATTAAATGAAAACAAAAATTTATATTACAGGCTCTTCTGGGTTTATTGGATTTCACGTAGCTAAAAAATTATTAGATAAAGGCTTTAAAGTTCATGGTTTTGACTCAATGGACAATTATTATGACGTTAATTTAAAAAAATCTAGATTTAATATTCTTAAAAAGTATAAAAATTTTTTTTTTAAAAAAGGAAGTGTTGAAAATAAAAAAATTATTAATAAATCAATCATAAATTTTAAACCTAAAATAATTATTCATTTAGCTGCGCAGGCAGGTGTTAGATACAGTATAGATAATCCTGAAGCTTATTTGAATTCAAATATTGTTGGTACCTTTAATATTATTCAAATAGCAAAAAAAATAAATGTTAAACATCTTATTATTGCATCAAGTTCATCTGTTTATGGTGCGAACACAAAATTTCCATTTAAAGAGATTGACAAAACAGATTTACAAATTAGTTTTTATGCTGCCACAAAAAAATCTACTGAAATTTTGGCTCACTCATACTCAGCTTTGTGGAAACTACCAATAACAATGCTGAGGTTTTTTACAGTATACGGACCTTGGGGTAGACCAGATATGGCATATTTCAAATTTACGAAAAATATTTTAGATGGAAAAAAGATTAATATTTATAATAATGGAAAAATGTATAGAGATTATACATATATAGATGATGTGGTTAATGGAATTTATAAATTATTAAACAAAGTTCCAAAACTAAAGCAGAAGAAATCTTTTAGAAATGATAGCTTATCTCCAGTTGCTCCCTTTAGAATTTTTAACATAGGAAATACTAAAAAAGTTTATCTTTTAGATTTTATAAATACTTTAGAAAGAGAATTAGATAAAAAGGCAATAAAAAATAAAATGCCAATGCAAAAAGGTGATGTTCAATCAACTTTATCAAATACTAGATTGTTAAAAGAAATTATAAATTATAATCCTAGTACATCTTATAGATTTGGAATAAAAAAATTTATTGATTGGTACAAAGCCTACTATAAAAAAAATTAAGAATTAATTTTTATTTAAATTTTTAACATATTCTAAGTCTGAAGCTATCATCATTTTTACTAATTTGGAAAAATTAGTTTTAGGTTTCCATTTTAGTTCTCTCTTTGCTTTTTGAAAATTTCCCTTGAGAGTATTAACCTCACTAGGTCTAAAAAATTTTTTATCAATAACAATAATAGCTTTATTATTCTCTGTGTTTATTAATTTTTCGTTTAAACCTTTTCCAACCCACCTAGTTTTAAGTTTTAATGCCTTGATAGACTCATTAATAAATTGTTTAATTGAATGATTTTTTCCTGTTGCAATTACATAATCATCTGGCTTTTTTGATTGAAGCATTTTCCACATGGCCTCAACATAATCATCAGCATAACCCCAGTCCCTTTTTGCATAAAGATTTCCTATTTTTAATTTCTTTAGTTTTTTTAATACAATTTTTGATAAGCCAAGAGTAATTTTTCTAGTGATAAATTCTTCTCCACGAAGCGGAGACTCATGGTTAAAAAGAATACCGTTTACTGCGTGAAGATTGTACGCTTCTCTATAATTTTGAACAGAATAATGAGCAAAAGTTTTTGACGTCGCATATGGACTTCTTGGATGGAACAACGTTTTTTCATCTTGTTTGATACTTTTGCTTTCACCAAACATTTCTGATGTAGACGCTTGATAAAATTTTATTTTATTCCTCTTGTTTCTTATTATTTCTAAAAGATTAAGAGTACCAATAGAATTAACTAAAGAGGTTTCTATTGGGTTTTGAAAAGAACTATAAACAAAAGATTGAGCCGCTAAATTATAGACTTCATCAACTCTGTATTTATCAAATATTCTAATAAGATTATTTATTTCTTTTATATCGGTATCTTCAATAACTACTTTATCATTTATATTTAATTTATCTAACCTCCAATTATGACTCCTAGCAGATCTTCTCTCTATACCAATAACCTTATAATTTTTTCTGAGAAGAAACCTTGCTAGGTAGGCACCATCTTGACCGGTAATTCCAGTAATTAAAGCAATTTTTTTTGTCATCAATAATATTTAAGATATATAATACAAAATTATTTCTAAACTTATAATTTTATTTTTACATCCAAAATTCATTTTATTTAACAAATAATTAGCATCTTAAGGCTTAGTAAATCTATTTATATTTGAACCCTTTAGAGACATTTCATTTTCAATCCATTTATAGGTTTTTGTTAGTCCATCTTTTAAATTCATTTTATAGCTCCAATTAAGGACTTTTTTTATCAAATCATTATTACTAGATCTTCCTCTGACACCTTTAGGTTTATCTAATTGATAATTCTTATTTAAAGTTTTTACTTTAGAAATATTTTCAATCATTTCTATCATTTGATTAATGGAAACCTGTTCATCGCTTCCAATATTCATAGGTCCTGAGTAATTTGACTCAAATAATCTTAAAGTTCCTTCAACACATTCGTCAACGTATAAAAAAGTTCTCGTTTGTTCGCCATCTCCCCAAACATCTATCGTATCTTTATTTTCTTTTTTGGCTTGAATAATTTTTCTACAAAGAGCAGCTGGGGCTTTTTCTCTACCACCATCATATGTTCCAAAAGGTCCATAGATATTATGGTAACGTGCTACTCTTACTTCAAGACCATAATCTTCCATAAAGTGCCTGCACATTCTTTCACTAAATAATTTTTCCCAGCCATAACCATCTTCTGGATTTGCTGGGTAAGCATCTTCTTCTTTTAAACCATCAATAAAAACATTTTCTTGCTTCTTTGTATTATAAGCGCAGGCACTAGATGAAAAGAAATATTTATGAACTTTATTTTCGTTGCAGGCAATCAAAAGATTTGTATTTATTAAAACAGACTGCATACATTCAGCTTTATTGTTTTCAATAAAACCCATTCCACCCATATTGCATGCCATATTAAAAACGAAATCAACATTTTTTGTGACCATTTTGCAATTAAATATATCTTTCATATCCATTGCATAATGATTTTTAGCTTCTGAAAAATCTTGGAACCAAAATTCTTTTGGTTTTATATCTGTGGCAATTATAGAATTACCACCTTTTAACAATCGATTTACTAAATGGCCTCCAATAAAGCCACCAGCACCAACAATTAATATCTTTTTATTTTTAATCATAAATTAATAAGAAATTGATATATCATTAAAATATTTTAACAATAATACTTACAAAAAGTTTTTTGTTTATATAATAAAAAAATCATTTCAAATATTTGAAAATTGAAGTTCTATTTTTAACATCATAACTTGTTTCACTTAAAAAAACCATATTCAGTCTTTTATCATAAAAATTTATAATTTTTTGATTTTCATTAAATAAACTGTAATTGTTTATCTTGTCAGTTTTATTAAATCCATCAAACCCTATCAGAAAAATTTTTTTTGCATTTATTTCTTTAGCCGCTGCCAAAGATATAGCTAAAGGTGAATTATTAATTTTCTTTGAAAGTATATTTTTTTTTAATTTAAAAAAGTTTTGATTTTTTTTTGGTAGTAAAGTTTTATCATCTATCAAATTATTAATGATAAATTTATTTTTGTTTAAATAATTCTTATTAATTTTTGATATTTCGTTTCCTGTTATACATGTAGCAGATCTTGTAGATAAATTTTTGAATAACTTTATATTTCTTGAGCTAGAAAAAATTACAAAAAGATTTTTGTTTTCTTTTAAAAATTCTTGAAGATAGTTAATTTTTTTTTTAACTGAAATTCCTCCTCCTATAATTAAAACTTCTTTTTTTTTAAAATTTAATTTTTTAATAATATTAATTTTTTTTTCCTTTTTTTTAAAAAGATATGATACAATGTCAGTCATATTGTATCTTTTAGATTTTATTAATTGCATTGCTTCTGATTGTGGAGAATTTGTAGAACCTGATATCATATAGGGCAAAGTAGCCCCCCATTTTTCCTCATTTCTGATCTCCTCAAACTTATCAACCACATTGCCAATATTTTTAAAGTTTTTAATTTTAATCTTATTTAACTTAATTCCTAAATAAGATAACAGCAATTCAGTTTTTAAGTTTCCTGCTCCTCTTCCCATACCTGTAAAAGTACAGTCTACAAAATCTACTTTATGATCAATTGCCTCAATCGAATTTGAAAGTGCTAGCTCCAAATTATTATGACTATGAAAACCAATTTTTAGATTTTTATCTATTAATTTAATTTTTTTTATAATATTACCTACGTCTCCAGGAATTAATGTTCCGTAAGAGTCAACTAAATACAAAATATCGAAATATTTATTTAATTTTATAACATTTGAAATTATTTTTTTATCTTTAAGAGTTAAATGGACGTACATTAAATTAACTGCCACTGTAAAACCCAGTTTTTTTGTAATCTCTAAGTATTTTTTAATCTTTGACAAGTTTCTTGGGTTAACTGCAAATCTAATTACATCTACACATGATCTGCAATCTTTTAAATTCAATTCTAATTCTTTTGGTGTTTTCCAATCTTTCAAATCAATCATAATTGAGATCTTTGTTCTATTACCAATTTTTTTCTTTATGTTTTGCAGTTTTGTTTTTGTTAGAAAATAATATTCACCAAAATATGATTTTTTTTTTCTATTGCCTCTATAACCTACTTCCACAATATTTATTGGAAGATGCTTGGCTAAATCTAAATAATTATTGACCAAATTATCACTAAAATCCCAACCGGTGTAATATCCTCCATCTCTAAGAGTGCAATCTAGAATTTTCATTTTAATAAAATTAATAATTTAACATTTGAATTTAACAATTTTTTAGACGTAATCATTGATTATTGTTTAACTATAATTATTCTTTAATATGTTTCATCAAAAAAATTAATTTTAAAGCCTTAGTATATCTTGGTAAAAACACAAATGGGTTAAATATTATTCTAACCAACCAACCTATATAAATTTTATCAAAAATTAATGGTATTCTAGCTTGTTGACCCGTTAAAAAAGCTATTGCTGCTCCACTACATATAATTGATGGTTTATAGTTTAAATTAGTTTTTAGATAACTTCCTAGTAATTCTTGAATTCCACCTCCTAAATTTATGATTATGTACTTAGGTTTTCTTTCATTTATAATGTTCAAGAGAATTGTATCTTCAAGAAGATTAGGTTGATAAATAGGCGCAATATAATGGAAGAAATTTTTTATACCAATAGATTTAAGGTATTTGTTGTTGATTATTTTATCTTTATTTGAAGGATCAATAAATAAAATCTTATTTGATGTATTTTTTTGCGATAATAAAAATTCTTTTAAGAATTTTAGACCTGAATACTTTTTAACGTTAATATTTTTAAAAAATTTTAATAATATACAAAAAAAACCGCTATCAAATAAAGCAATATCGGCGTGTTTAAGTGCATCATGATATTTTTTATTATTATCTATTTCTTTTAATGCAGGTGCAGCTGGCAAAACTAGCAGTCCACCTTTGTCAATTAAAAGTTTTATTGATTTAAAATCACCATCAATAAATCTAATTTCAAAAAAAAAGTATTCGTTCATTTAATTTTCAGTAAAGAAAAGATCTATATTTTTGGAGTTTGGATCATTTTTCTGATCTAATTTGTGAGGTAAATTTAAATTATTACCTATCTTAATTGGATTTCGTGCAAAAGTTAATTCAATTGCGGTAGGAATACCTTGTTTATCTGGTTTAGAATAATTATTTGCATGAATATGTACTAAATCCAAATCTATTTCTTCAATAAAATTTGAGATTTTTTCAAGATGTAAATCAACATCATGAAACTCTATAGCTATACCAACAATTAATTTTGAATTTTTAACCAAATCATCAAGAATTCTATATTCTGATCCTTCTATATCAATTTTTAAAAAAAAATTTGAATTTACTTTTGAAAGTAAAAGAATTTCATCAAATGTAATCGTCTCATAGTTTAAACTACCACCTATACCTATTTTTTTTTGTACAAATAAATTCTCTTTTTTATTGAAAAATTTTTTAAAATTATAAAAATTAGATATAGCATCTAAAAAATTTATAAATTCACATTTTAAAAAATTAAATATAATTTTTTTCAAAAAAAATTTATTTGTTGAGGTGGGATCAAAAGCAATTATTGGGCAATTATTATGTTTTTTAAAATCATCTTCAAAAGAAAAATCATCACATATACCAAATGATAAAAGTAATTTAGTTTTTTCTATAGATTCTTTATTAATGAGATATCCTCCATCATAATCTTTTCCAAGCCTAACAAGAGCATAATTTGCAATAGGTTTAAAATTTTTAGGTAACATATTTAAAATTATTTAGATTGTAAGATAAAAAACTATAAAATAAAAAAAAATTTTGTTCGATTATTTATAATAATCCTTAAAAATTAGGTTAAAATATTATTTATTTTATAAATATGATAAAGATAGCAATTATTGGTGGTGGTTTTTATGGATGTTATTTGGCATATAAACTTAAAGATAAATTTAAAACCAAAGTAAAAATTGATCTATTTGAAAAAAATAAAAGTTTAATACTAGAAGCTGGAAAAAATAACCAGAATAAGCTTCATCAAGGATATCATTATCCAAGATCAAATCAAACAATACAACAAACAATATTAGG
>CACJQI010000005.1 GCA_902595535.1 uncultured Pelagibacteraceae bacterium | reverse complement strand
TTCCTTGTTTTCCCAATCAAGAAAATATGGAATTGCTTTGCTTGATCCTTTTTTAATTGATAATGCTAATTTGTTTTTTGAAATTCTCCAGGTTGTTTTTTTTCCATCCATAAAAACTCTTAGTTGTTGAGTTTTACTAAACCTCCAACCATCTTGACCTATTTGTTTTCCATCTTTAAAAATTTTATAATCATTAATATTAAATTTATAAATAACCTTCCCATTTCCTTTACCATCATCAAATATTAATTCATTATTCAAAATAAACTCTTCAGTTTTTTTTTTATTAAGCTGGTTAATTCCAATTACAGGTTTAATATTTTGAAGAACATTTTTATTTGTACAATTTAAAAAGCCATTCATGTTGGAATGATTAATAACATTTTCACCATTGTTATTTTTTGTCATTTTTAAATTTTGTCTTCCAAATTTTTCAACACATTTATTAATAATGTTTCTTGCTGCAGAATTATTGACTTTATATTTACTGAAAATAGATAAATAATCTCTCTCTAGTAATTTAGAGTTCGCAGCGGAAGTTGATAGCAAAACTGCTATAATTATTGTGAATAAAATTCTTATCATTATTTTTACTTAACTTACTTAACAAATAAAAAAATTTCCAGAAATATTAATAATCATAATCATAATAAATTTAAGCCTTTTTATAGAAAGTTGAGATATATCCTTTTAAAAATCTTATTGCTATATTTTAAAAAACCTATAATTAATCCCTCCATGGAAAATATATTATTAGTGATTAACATCATATTAGCTTTAATTTTGGTTTCTTTAATTTTATTACAAAAATCAGAAGGTGGAGCTCTAGGCATAGGTGTTTCACAAGAAAATTTTATGTTATCAAGGTCTGCAGGCAGTTTTATGACAAAAGCTACTGCAATAGTTGCAACATTATTTATTATTTGTAGTTTAGCATTGACTATTATTTCAAGAGCAGAATTAACACCAACTAGTTCAGTTTTAGATACTGTAGAAGAAAAGACTGAAGATACACCTTCAATTCCAGAAAATAATTAATTAATTCTTTTCTTTTCATTTTTTATTCGCTATAAGATAATTCCATGGCGCGATATATATTTGTCACCGGCGGCGTGGTTTCTTCTTTAGGTAAAGGTCTCTCTTCAGCATCACTAGCATATTTATTACAATCTAGAGGATACAAAGTTAGATTAAGAAAATTGGATCCATATTTAAATGTTGACCCAGGAACAATGAGTCCATTCCAACACGGGGAAGTTTACGTAACAGATGACGGTGCAGAAACTGATTTAGATCTAGGTCACTATGAAAGATTTTCAGGGGTATCAGCAAAAAAATCAGATAATATTACAACTGGTAAAATTTATAATGATGTTCTTAAAAAAGAACGAAAGGGTGAGTACCTAGGTAAAACAGTTCAAGTAATTCCTCATATTACAGATCGAATAAAACAATTTATTAAAAATGATTCTTCAAAAGAAGATTTTGTAATTTGTGAAATAGGGGGAATTGTAGGGGATATTGAAAGTTTGCCATTTGTAGAAGCTATTAGGCAATTTGCAAATGATGTCGGTAAAAAAAATGCATTGTTTATACATCTTACATTAGTACCTTATTTAAAAGCTTCAGATGAAATTAAAACAAAACCAACTCAGCATTCCGTAAAAGAGTTAAGAAGCATAGGAATTCAACCTGATATAATAATTTGTAGATCAGAAAGACCAATACCTTTAGAACACAGAAAGAAAATTTCATTATTTTGTAATGTTGATATCAAAAATGTAATCGAAACAGTTGATGTTAGAACTATTTATGAAGCTCCAATGAGTTTTTTCAAAGAAAAGTTAGATCTTCAGGTGTTAAATTATTTTAGATTAAAACCAAAAAAATCAGCAAATTTAAATCCATGGAAAAAAATTACTAAAGTTATTTTACAAAATAAAAGACAAGTAAATATTGCTATTATTGGTAAATATGTTGACCTTAAAGATGCTTATAAATCATTAGATGAAGCTTTAACACATGGTGGTATTGAAAATAATGTTAAGGTTAATTTAGTAAGAATAGATTCTGAAAAATTAAAAGTTTCAGAAATTAAGAAAAAACTAAAAAATATTTCGGGCATATTGATACCAGGTGGATTTGGTAAAAGAGGAACAGATGGAAAAATTGAAGCCATTAAACATTCAAGATTAAATAAAATTCCATTTCTAGGAATATGTTATGGAATGCAAATGGCTATTATTGAATTTGCAAGAAATCAATTAAATATCAAAAATGCAACTTCAAGTGAATTTGATAAAAGGGGATTACCAATAGTTGGTTTAATTACCGAATGGTCTAAAGATGGTAAAATGATTAAAGGTACAGACAAAGATCTTGGCGGAACAATGAGATTAGGTTCATATGATGCTAAACTTAAAGACAATTCATTAATTAAAAAAATTTATAAATCAAAAATTATTAAAGAAAGACATAGGCATAGATATGAAGTAAACATTGTTTTTAAAGATAAATTTGAAAAAAAAGGCATGATTTTCTCAGGTTTATCACCAGATAATAAGTTACCAGAGATTATAGAATTAAAAAACCATCCTTGGTTTATCGGAGTTCAGTTTCATCCTGAATTTAAATCTAGACCTTTATCTCCTCATCCTTTATTCTCATCATTTATCAAAGCAGCAAAAAATCATATATGACTAGCATTAAAGTAAATTGCGAAAACTTAGAAATTTCAAACGATAATAAAATTTGCATTATAGCAGGTCCTTGTCAGCTTGAAACTGAACAACATGCTATGGACATGGCTGGTAAAATTAAAGAGATTACAAAAAAATTTAATTTAGGATTTATTTATAAAACTTCATTTGACAAAGCCAATAGAACTAGTTTAAAGGGTGAGCGTGGTGCTGGATTAGAGACCTCATTACCAATATTTGATAAAATTAAAAAAGAATTAGATGTTCCAATTTTAACAGATATTCATAACGCAGAACAATGTTCAATTTTAGCAAATCATGTTGATATATTGCAGATCCCTGCATTTTTATGCAGACAAACAGATTTGCTAATTGCAGCTGCACAAACTAATAAAATTATAAATGTAAAAAAGGGTCAGTTTCTTGCCCCATGGGACATGGTTAATGTTACAAAAAAAATTTCAGACTCTGGAAATGAAAATATTTTAGTAACAGAAAGAGGAGCGAGTTTTGGTTACAATACTCTAGTATCTGATATGAGATCTTTACCGATAATGGCAAAGAATGGTTACCCAGTAATTTTTGATGCAACCCATTCTGTTCAACAACCAGGAGGTCAAGGAGAATCTTCAGGTGGTCAAAGAGAATTTGTAGAATATTTAGCAAGAGCTGCAGTTGCAGTTGGTGTTGCAGGAGTGTTTATTGAAACTCATCAAGACCCAGATAATGCTCCATCTGATGGACCTAATATGGTTCCATTAGATAAATTAGAAAACTTATTAAAACAATTGAGTGATATCGATAATTTGATAAAAAAATAGTGAGCAAGATTTTAAAAGTAAAAGCACGTCAAGTATTTGATAGCAGAGGAAATCCAACAGTTGAAGCAGAAGTTTTTATAAAAAATAATAGTGCTTCTTCCATTTGTCCATCAGGCGCATCAACCGGCACCTTTGAGGCATTTGAAAAAAGAGATACAAATAATAAAAGATATCTTGGAAAAAGTGTTTTAACTGCTGTTAATTTAGTAAATACAAAAATTTCTAAAAAATTAAAAGGTCAAAGTGTTCACAATCAAGAACGAATAGATACTTTATTAATTAATTTAGACGGAACTAGACAAAAAACAAACCTTGGAGCTAATGCAGTGCTAGCTGTATCGATGGCAGTTAAAAAGCTTTCAGCAAAAGCAAAAAAACTACCTTTATATAAAACTTTTTTTAAAAAAAATAATTACCAACTGCCTTATCCCTTGATGAATATTATTAATGGTGGAGCACATGCTAATAATGGATTGAGAATACAAGAATTTATGATTAGACCTGACAGAGCTAAAAGTTTCACTGAAGCTATGAGAATATGTTTCTTGGTCATTAAAAGCTTAAGTAAATTGATTAAAGATAAAGGTTTATCAACATCTGTAGGTGATGAGGGTGGTTTTGCACCTATGATTAGTAGCAACAATCAAGCTCTAGATTTAATTGTAAAAGCGATAAATAAATCAGGGTTTAAAAATGGCAAAGATGTTTCAATCTGTCTTGATGTGGCTGCCAATGAATTATTTAGAAAAAAAAAGTATTCAATTCATTCTAAAAACTACATATCAGTTGAAAAATCCATCAAAGAATACCAAAAAATAATTAAAAAATATAAAATTAAATCTATAGAAGATCCATTTGCAGAAGATGACTGGTTGGCATGGAATAAGTTGATGAAATCAACTAATAATGTTCAAATTGTTGGAGATGACTTGTATGTAACAAACCTTGAAAGACTTAAAAAAGGTTTTTTAAATATTTCATCAAATTCAATTTTGATAAAACTTAATCAAATCGGAACTGTATCCGAAACATTAGATGTAATAAAATTTGCACAAACCATAGGTTATAAAACAATAATTTCACATAGATCTGGTGAAAGTGAAGATACATTTATTGCAGATTTAGCAGTTGGAACAAATTCAAATCAAATAAAAACTGGGTCATTAGCTAGATCTGAAAGAGTTGCAAAATATAATCAATTACTTCGTATAGAAGAAGAACTTGGAAAAACGGCAAGGATGAATAAAATCAATTAATGCTGAGGTTAATAAAACGAAATTATTTTTTATTAATATCTATATTTTTGATTTTATATTTCGGTTTTAATCTAATGTCTGGTGAAAGAGGTTATTTTTCTTATATTAAAAAAAAGGAACTTTTGTCCGACTTGAAAAAAGAGGAATTAACTTTAACTAATAAGATAAATGACTTAGATCATAAAAACTCATTATTAAGCACGAATTTAGATCTTGATTACATTGAAACTTTAATCAGAGAAAGGTTTTTGTTTGGTAAAAAAGAAGAGACAATTTATATAATAAAAAAAGATGACTAGTAAAATTAGACACCCAGAAAAAGTTAATAAACCGATTAATCCAATTAAAAAAAAACCAGATTGGATCAGGTCAAAACTTTCTAATAGTAAAGAATTTTTTTTAACAAAAACAGTAGTCAACCAAAACAATTTAGTTACTGTTTGTCAGGAAGCAAATTGTCCAAATATTACTGAGTGCTGGAGCAAGAGACATGCAACTTTTATGATTATGGGTGATACCTGTACAAGAGCATGTGCATTTTGTGACGTTAAAACTGGTAAACCAGAAAGCCTAGATCCTTTTGAGCCTTATAAAATTTCAAATGCTGTTAAAAAATTAAATTTAAAACATGTAGTTATAACATCTGTGGATCGTGACGATCTTAAGGATGGTGGTTCAAATCACTTTTTTGAAGTAATTACTGCAACTCGTAAAAAAAATCCAAACACATCTATTGAAGTATTAACACCAGATTTTCTTAGAAAAGTAGATGCATATAAAAAGATCTTAGAAGCTGATTTAGATGTTTTTAATCATAATATTGAAACGGTTCCTCGTCTTTATTTGAAGGTAAGACCTGGCGCTAGATACTTTGGTTCATTGGAGTTGTTGAAAAATGTGAAAAAAATTAATAAAAAAGTTTTTACTAAATCAGGTTTAATGGTTGGTCTTGGTGAAGAAAAAGATGAGTTAATACAAGTAATGGATGATCTAAGATCTGCAAAGGTTGATTTTTTAACTATTGGTCAATATTTACAACCTTCAGTAAAACATCATCCACTCAGCAGATATTATCATCCAGATGAATTTAAAGATTTAGAAAATATTGCTAAATCTAAAGGTTTTCTATTAGTTTCATCTTCACCTTTAACTAGATCGTCTTACCACGCAGATGAAGACTTTGCTAAACTTCAACAAAACAGATTGAAAAATAATTAATGCCTAAAGCCTCAGTAACCAGGCAAATAGCTAGTGAGAAACAAAAATTAATTGATTTTGTTTTAGATATTGAAAAATATCCTGAGTTCATTCCATTTTGTATAAACTCTAAAGTTTATGAAAAAAATGATAATGAGGATCAGATAGCAATTATTGCAGATCTCACCATTGGTAAAAAACCTTTTGTAGATACATATAAAAGTGATGTCAGATATCATAAAAAAAATGACACCATTCATGTAACTAATATTGGTGGTCCTTTAAAACATCTTGAAAATAATTGGAAATTTATACAAAAGGAAAATTATACAGAAGTTCAATTTGATGTTGATTTTGAAATAAAAAATAAGTTTTTAAATATGATTATGACAAAATCTTTCCAATTTGGTTTAAATAAAATTGCAGACGCTTTTCAAAAAAGAGCTGAAAACTTATAATAACAATAAGCTTTATATTTAAATAATTTAAATTACATTATCGATTTTATAATTTTCAAAGTTTTTGCAATTGTAGCTTTTTGAATAGCTTTTCTATTTTTTTCTTTAAACACATTTTTAAAAATTAAAATTTTATCATTTTTTTTTATCCCAATATATACTAGCCCTACAGGTTTTAATTTAGTTCCACCATTTGGTCCTGCAATACCTGTAATAGAAACGTTTATTTGAGCTTTAGAAATTTTTGCTAAATTTTTAACCATTGCTTCACAACATTCGCTACTTACAGCCCCATATTTTTTAATAATATTTCTTTTTACTTTTAAAATATTAATCTTTGCTTGATTTGAATAAGTAACTAGTCCCATACCAAATACTTTTGATGCGCCACTTATTGAAGTTATTTCTGATGCAAGCATTCCACCAGTACAAGACTCAGCAAAAGCAATTTTTATTTTTTTTTTAGTAAGTATTTCTACAAGCTTTTTCATTATAAAATGTAATTTTTTAAAATCATGAAGCAGACTAAAGAAAAAACAACATAAAACCCAGCACAAACATCATCCATAATCACACCAAAACTATTTTTGTGTTTTTTATCAAAGTAACTAACTGGGTATGGTTTCATAATATCAAAATATCTAAATAATATAAAACAAACACCATAAAAAATTATTGCTTCACTAGGCTGTTTAACTGTTCCGTGTGAAATCTCATAAAGGTAAATTGGAATTGATTGTCCAATAAACTCATCAATGATAATTTCTCCAGGGTCTTTATTTTCATTATCTTTTGTGTGATTTGTAATTGCAATGAATGAATATCCAAAAATTAACAATAATCCTAAAAGTATAAAATTTGAATTTAACTTCAAAATATGAAAGCAAATGTAAAGAATTATAACACTAGCTAAAGATCCAAATGTTCCCGGTATAAATTTTACTTTACCAAGTCCAAGCATAGTAACAAATAAGAAATTAAATGTTTTAATCATGTTTGCAAATAGAGATGATTACTTCACAAGCTATTGCTTTTTCTTTTCCAATTAAACCCAACTTTTCAACTGTTTTACCTTTTAAATTAATAAGATCTTTATTTAATTTTAACAAATTAGATAATGAACTTATTATTTTTTCTCTATATTTTGACACTTTGGGTTGTTCACAAATTAAATTTATATCTAGATTATTTAAATAAAAATTACTTTCATCTAAAATTTCAAGAACTGGTTTAAGCATATTTGGTGATCTAATATTTTTAAATTTATTTTTGTTATCTGGAAATAGTGAACCTATATCTTTTTTTCTAATTGCACCTAGTATTGCATCAATTATTGCATGCAAAATAACATCACCATCTGAGTGGCCTTTTAAACCAGAGTGAAAGGGTATTCTAGTCCCACCTAAATAAAGTTTCTTTTTCCCAACTAATCTATGGATATCAAAACCAATACCAAAATAAGTTTTTTTGTTTTTAATATCTTCTTTAAAAGTAATCTTATCATTTGTGATCTCACCTTTAATAAATTTAATATCTAAATTATTTTCAATAAATAGAGTTGCTTCATCTTGAATTTTTTTATTTTGTTTGATTGATAATTCGTAAATATCTTTAAATTTAAAAGCCTGTGGTGTTTGCGTTAAAAAGGAATTATCTCTTTTTAAATTAAACAATTGATTTTTAACTTTATATTTTATTGAGTCTTTACAGTAAATTATAGGAACTGATGCCTTATTATCTTTTAATGAATTAATAAGTTTTTTTAAAAGTTCAATTGAGAAATTTGGTCTTGCAGCATCATGAATTAAAACATTATTAGGTTTATATTTTTTTATATATTGTAAACCTTTTAAAGATGAGTCAGATCTTTCTTTACCACCACTAATAATTACGACATTTTTTGGTAATTTATTTTTGATTTGTTTTTTATCATTTGTAACTAAAATAATTTTTTTAAACAGTTTAGAAGTTATAGCTTTATCAATTGAATGCTCAAAAAGTGCTTTATTTTTATAAGTAATAAATTGTTTTGGCTTAGTTGAATTAAATCTTTTGCTTTGTCCTGAGGCAAGTATTATAAAATAATTGTTCATTACTTATGGTGATTATTTATTTAAAATGCACGAATTTATCAAAAAAAATATATATTTAATATTTCTCTTTATTATCACACTTTCTATTGGTTTTTTAACCTTTTTAACTTTTATTGATAAAGGCTTTATAGAGTTATCTGATAATAATTTACAATTATTATTAATTTTAAATATTTTTTTACTTTTTTTACTTTTTATATTCATTTTTTTAGAAATAAAAAAAGCAATAAAAAATGATATTGATAAAGATGGTCTCAATTCAAATAAAAAATATATTACTTATTTTGCATTATTTACTCTTACACCTTCACTATTAATATCAATATTCTCATTATTTTTATTTTCATTTGCACTTGAAAAATATTTTGACAAAAAAGTAACAACAGTTGTTAATAACTCCTATCAACTAGCAAGAGATTATGTTGAAGAGGTAAGAAATAAAATACAATCAGAAATAGTTCTCATCGCTTTTGATATAAATAAAAGTAAAAAATTTTTAAATGATAATATTAATGAATATAAAAGATTTTTAAATACCCAAAAGATTATAAGAGGTGTAGATGAAATCCATATTATAAATGTTGATAAAAAATTATTATTTACAACTCTTGGAGATGATGAGCCTTACATAGCACCAGTTGATAAAGCTTTAAATCTTGTTCTTGATGATGATCGGCCATTAAAGATTATTAATGCATTAGAAAATCGATCTGCTGCAATAATACGTTTACAAAACTTTGATGATAGATTTCTTTATGTTGTTAAATATCTAGATAAAGATATTTCTCGTTATTTAATTGAGTCGCAAGAAGCTATTAATTTTTACTATACAGTGGAGGAAAAAAGTACAGGAATTAAAATTTCATTTGCAATTATTTATATAATTGTAGTTTCACTTTTATTGTTTATCTCTATTTCAATAGCAATACGTTTTTCTTCAAGATTTTTTAGATCAATTAACAATCTTATATTAGCATCTTCATCAATTGGTGAGGGTAATTTAAATACTAAAGTACCAGAATTAAAAACTGATAAAGATTTAGAAATTTTAAATAAGAATTTTAATCAAATGATTGATAGATTAAAAAATCAACAAGAAAAACTGATAATTAATGAACGACATGAAGCATGGGGTAATTTAGCAAGAAAGTTAGCGCATGAAATTAAAAATCCACTAACACCAATTCAATTAACGATTGACAGATTAAAAAACAAATACTCATCTCAATTAAATGAAAATGATAATGAGAATTTTAAAGAAAATCTTAAGATTATAAATAATCAAATTAAACAAATTGAAAAATTAGTTAATGAATTCTCTGATTTTGCAAGAATGCCAAAACCTATATTTCAAAATAATGATTTAGTCTCTTTGATGATCGATAATATACAATTACTTAAAGAATTAGATATTTCTATAAATATTAACTTTATAAATAATAATCAAAAAATATTATTTAATTGTGATAAAGAACAACTGAGCAGGGTTTTTTTTAATTTAATAAAGAATTCTATTGAAAGTATTCATCAAAAGTCTGAAAAAGTAAGTAATTTTAATAAAAATATATCTATTGAACTTAATCAAACTGATGATCATATAAACCTTACTATTGATGATACTGGAATAGGATTCAAAAATTTGGATACTGATATAAAAAATATACTAAACCCTTATTTTACAACAAAACAAAAAGGTACTGGTCTTGGATTGTCAATTGTAAACAAAATAATCAATGATCATAATGGTAACATTGAATTTGTATCGAAAAATGAAGGCGCGAAAATAAAAATTATATTCTTAAAATAATGAACGCAGAAATTCTAATAGTTGATGACAATACTGATATTCGAAATATTATTAATGAATTAATTATTGATGCTGGTTATAAAACAAGAATAGCTGCAAATTACAACCAAGCGTTAACTGAAATTGATAAAAAATTACCTGATGTAGCTATATTAGATGTTAAATTAGACAAAGGAGATAATGATGGTATTGAACTTTTATCTCACATTAAAACTAAAGATAAAGATGTGCCAGTTATAATGATTTCTGGACATGCAAATATGGAAATGGCTATCAAGTCTTTACACTATGGTGCTTTCGAGTTTATTGAAAAACCTTTTGATCAGGAAAGATTATTAAACTTTGTAAGTCGTGCAGTTGAAAATTTTAATTTAAAAAAACAAAATAAAGAATATGAAACCAAATTATTTTCTTCTTATGATTTAATTGGAGATAGTAAAAATACAACAAATATAATTGAACAAATTAAAAAGATATCTTTAACTGAGAGTAGAGTTTTTATAAATGGTCCATCAGGATCAGGAAAAGAATTAATTGCTAGAAAAATTCACAAAAATTCATCAAGAAATAAAAATCCTTTTGTTGTATTAAATGGAGCTTTGCTTGACTCAAATAAATATGAACTTGAACTATTTGGTGAAGAAAAAGATAATGGATCAATTTCTTATGGCGCTCTTGAAAAAGCAAATAAAGGAACTCTTCTTATAGATCAGATTTCTGAAATTCCATTGAATATTCAGTCAAAAATTTTAAGAGTTTTAACAGATCAAAAATTTAAAAGAGTAAACGGTAGTAATGATATTACTGTTGACGTTAGATTAATTTGCTCTACTAGCAAAGATCTAAAAAAAGAAATTCAAATTGGAAATTTTAGAGAAGATTTATTCCATAGAATTAATGTTTTTGAAATTAATATAGAACCATTAAGTCAAAGAATTTCTGATATTCCACTTTTAATAAAATATTTTTCAAAAAAAATTGCTCAAAATTATAATATAAAAGAGTTAAATATTGATGACAATAATAGCTATATTTTAAATCATAATTGGAAGGGAAATGTTAGAGAATTAAGAAATCTTATTGAAAGGATTGCAATTTTACAACCAGATACAAATGAAAAAATTTCCAATATTATTAAAGAGTCATTAAAAAATGATAATTTTAAAGATAATATTTCAGAAAATAGCCTTTCTGTGCCATTAAAAGAAGCTAGAGAAAAGTTTGAAAAAGAGTATTTAACTATCCAGCTAAAAAAATTTAAAGGAAATATTTCTAAAACCGCAAATTTTGTTGGTATGGAAAGAAGTGCTTTACATAGAAAGTTAAAAGGCATGGGAATAAAAGAATTTAATTAAAATGAATATAATCATTTGTGGCGCAGGAAGAGTAGGATTTACTATTGCTAAACAGTTAAGTGAACAAGGTCACTCTATTACTGTTATAGATCAATCAAGCGATGATATTCAAAAAATTGATGATTCATTAGATGTAAAAGCAATTGTTGGAAAAGCTACATATCCATCAATTCTTGAAAAAGCGAGTGCAACTGAGGCCGATATGATTATTGCTGTTACTCGTAATGATGAAATAAATATGCTTATTTGTCAAATAGCATTTTCTATTTTTAAGATACCAAAAAAAATTGCAAGAATAAGATCTCAAGACTATTTAAATCCAAAATTTACAAGAGTTTATAATAAAGAAAATTTACCTATAGATGTTATTATTTCGCCAGAACTAGAAATAGCAAATTCAATACAAAGAAAGCTAGAGGCTCCAGGAGCATTAGATAGTGTTCCATTTGCAGACAATAAAATTAGATTATTAGAAATTCAAATTAATGAAAATTGCAAATTAATAAATTTTAAATTAAATGAACTTACAAAAAAATATCCTGAACTAGATGCTAATATCATAGGAATTATCAGAGGAGATAAATTTTTAATTCCAAAGAAAAATGATGATATTCAGCAAAATGATAAAATTTATGTAATCATAAATTCTGCACAAATGTCTCAAACTTTAGAAGCTTTTGGTCATAATGAGAAAATATCTAAAAAAATTTTAATTGTTGGTGGTGGAAATATTGGATTTAATTTAGCTAAAAATCTAGAAGATAGTTTAGACTCAGTAAGAGTTAAAATTATTGAAAAAAGTAAAGATCGATCTGAATTTTTAGCAAATGAACTTAATAATACAATTGTAATAAATGGAGATGGCCTAGATGAAGAAGTGTTGTTGGAAGCGAATCTAGAAGAGGCGGAAACTGTTCTTGCATTGACTAACGATGATGAAGATAATTTGATGGTAAGTGTTCTTGTTGAAAAATTTGCAAAAGATGACAAGAAAACTGAAGAAAAGAGAACAATGGCATTAGTAAATAAACCTAATTACTCATTGTTACAAAATTCTCTCAAAATTGATGATTTAATTGACCCAAGAATGAATACAGTTTCAAGTATTTTAAAACATATTCATAAAGGGACTATAGAAACTGCTTATACTATTCTTAATGGTGAGTATGAAGTAATAGAAGCTGAAGTAATTGAGACTTCAGAATTAATAAATAAAGAACTTAAAAATTCTAATTTACCTGAGGAAATAAGAATTGGAGCTGTATTGCGTGAAAATAAAGTAATTATACCTAGATCGAATTTTGTTTTTCAAAAAGATGATAAAGTGGTCTTTTTGGCTAAAAAAGAGTCAATTTCAGTAGTAGAGAATATATTTAGAATTAGCTCTATTTAAATAAATGTCCTTGTTCAGAGTAAAATATTTAAGTTTTTTTTTTGGTTTAGTTTCTATCTTTTCTTTTTTAAATATTATTTATTCATATTATTTTAACTTATACCTTAATTTAAATACTTATTACTTCAGTTTAATTCCATCCACATTAATAGCTTTTTTATTTTATAAATTGAAATCTAACGAAAGTAAGCCAACTATTTTTGAAAAAATATTAACTGTTTTTTTTAGGCTATATATTAATACCAATTATTTTATCACTACCGTTTTA
Organism: uncultured Pelagibacteraceae bacterium; assembly: GCA_902595535.1. Taxonomy (GTDB): domain Bacteria; phylum Pseudomonadota; class Alphaproteobacteria; order Pelagibacterales; family Pelagibacteraceae; genus Pelagibacter. The sequence goes on along the minus strand of CACJQI010000005.1, from coordinate 104,075 downwards.
TTTTAGTATTTATAACATAACATTTATAAATTCATTATTTGAATCCGTTTCAGGATTTACTTCAACAGGCTTTACAATATTTGATAATATAAAACATATTGATCAAGGTTTAATTCTATGGAGATCTTCTATTCAATGGATAGGTGGTTTGTATTTTTTATTCTCTATTATTTTTTTAATAGATATTTATGATGATAGTTTAAAAAAATCTCTTACTAATTTTTTATCATTTAATAGCTCTGAAGTATTAAAACAAACAATTAAAATTTTTTTACTTTATTCTGTAATTACAGTATCAATTTTTTTGATATTAAATATATTTGGTATTAGATCATTTAATTCATTAAATTTGGCAATGACAATAATTTCATCAGGTGGCTTTTTACCTGTTAATCAATTATCAACAATTCTTATTAGCGATACCCAAATAATTATTTTTTCACTTTTGATGCTTGTTTCTTTTTTTAGTATTTTTTTTATCTATAATTTGGTCTTTTTAAGAAATAAAAATCTTAATTTTTTTTATGAAGATATTCACTTATTTTTATATTTTGTTTTAGTTGTTGCTATTTTTTTTATTTTTTTTAGCTTTGATAATAAATTTACTTATAGCTTCTTATCACTAGTAAGTAGTATTTCAAATATTGGTATTTCTCTTAATATAGATCAACCAGAATTAAATTTTGTATATTTGATATTAGTTATTATAGGTGGATCTTTTTTTTCAACTAGTTCAGGATTAAGATTTTTAAAGATTTATTCATTAACTAAATATTCTTTCAATCAAATTTTATCTTTTAGTAAACCTAAAAATATTTTTATGAATAAATTAATGTTTTCTAAAATTAATTTTGATTTTAAAGAAATAAATAAATACTTTCTAACTATAATAATATTTATAATTTCACTATTTATACTTACTTCTCTTTTAAGCATCAGTGATATTAATTTCGAAAGATCTTTTAAATTGGCGATATTAACTTTAATGAATACAGTTCATTCATCCTCCTATGGAATAAGTGATTTTGATTTTCAAAATTTACATTTTGTAACTAAGTATTTTCTCATATTTTTCATGATAGTGGGTAGAGTTGAACTTTTATCTTTATTATTGATATCAAAAAAATTTCTTTTTAAATATTAATTAAGTATTATATATGTATCAGTAAATTATTAATGCGCCCTTAGCTCAGCTGGATAGAGCATCGGTTTTCTAAACCGAGGGTCGGAGGTTCGAATCCTCCAGGGCGCGCCATTTCCTATATTTTTAGAGACTATTTATTTAAAATTAAGCTTGACTCGGATTTAAATAATACTCAATTATAAATTAATTTTTCTTGAAGAGTATTTTCTTACATGCTTAAATTAGGAATATTCAAAAGTAATTTTGAATTATTTGTTAACAAATAAATACAAACAAAAAGGAAGAATAATGTTTAAATACTTAAAACAATTAACTTCTTTAGTGGCTATGGTTGCTGTGTTGTTTACTTTTACAACAGAGACAATGGCTGCTAAAAAATCTAAAACACTTAAAAACACTCAGAAGAAGGGTTTTGTAAGATGTGGAGTATCTCAAGGTCTACCTGGATTTTCTAATGCTGACGCTGCAGGAAATTGGACTGGTGTTGACGTTGATGTATGTAGAGCTGTAGCTGCTGCAGTATTGGGTGATGCAAACAAAGTTAAGTTTACACCACTAAGTGCTAAAGAAAGATTTACTGCTTTAACTTCTAATGAGATTGATATCTTATCAAGAAACACAACTTGGACTCTTTCTAGGGATGCTGACATCGGACTTACTTTTGTAGGAGTAAACTTCTATGATGGTCAAGGTTTTATGGTTAGAAAAAATTCTGGATATTCATCTGTGAATGATTTCAAAAACGGTATTTCTGCATGCACAAACTTAGGAACAACAACTGAGCTAAATATGAGAGACTTCTTTAATTCAAAAGGAATTTCTTATGAGCCAGTAACTTTTGAAAAAGCTGACGAAGTTGTTGCTGCGTATGATGCTGGAAGATGTGATACATACACAACTGATAAATCTGGTTTAGCTGCTCAAAGAATTAAATTGAGCTCTCCAGATGATCACGTAGTTTTACCTGAAACTATTTCAAAAGAGCCATTAGGCCCTGTTGTTAGACAAGGTGATTCTGTATGGGAAGATATCGTAAGATGGTCTCTAAACGTAATGATCGAAGCTGAAGAGTATGGTGTTAATTCTGCTAATGCAGATTCAATGAAAACTTCAGATAATCCTGCTGTAAAAAGATTAGTAGGTGCTGAAGGTGAATTAGGAGCTGCTTTAGGTCTAGATAATGATTGGAGTTTAAGAATTATCAAGCAAGTTGGTAACTACGGTGAAAGCTATAAAAGAAATATTGCTGACACAGGAATTCTACCTGACAGAGGTCCAAATGAATTATGGACTAAAGGTGGAATACTTTATGTACCACCAGCAAGATAATTTATATCTTTAAATAAAACTTAAAAAGGGCTAGATTTTTCTGGCCCTTTTTTTTATAAGTCTTGAATTATTGTGAATATTAAAAAAATATTACCCCAATTACTTACACTTCTAGTTGTAATTCTGATATTCGGATTTTTTTCTTATAACGCTCAAGTAAATATGGAAAATAGAGGCATTACTTTTGGTTATGGTTTTTTATCACAAGAGTCCTCTTTTGATGTACAATTTTCATTAATTGAATTTGATGGCTCACATTCATATTTTAGAGCATATCTAGTTGGTTTATTAAATACTATTTTAGTTTCAGTTATAGGAATTATATTTGCAACTATAATTGGTATTGTTGTAGGAATTGCAAGATTATCAAATAATTATTTAATTAAAAGAACTGCTGCAGTTTATGTTGAATTTTTTAGAAATATACCTTTGTTATTACAAATATTTTTTTGGTATTTTGCAGCTTTAAGAGCACTACCATTACCTCAAGATGCAGAGCCTATGTTCGGAGTTTTTTTTCTTACTATAAAAGGTTTTTTTGTTCCTGCTTTTGTATGGAATAACTTAGATATTTTTATTTATTCATTAATCGCTGCAGTAATTTCAATTATTTTCATTAGAATTTATGCAAGAAAAAAACAAGAAAAAGATGGTGTTCAAACACCAGTTTTATCAATTTCAATAGGATTATTGTTAATTTTACCTATTTTAAGTTTTTTATTTGGTGGTGTTGATACGTCTATTGAAGTTCCTGTTATAAAACAATTATCTCAATCTGGTTTCACTTATGAAGGTGGAATAAAATTACCACCTGAATTAATATCTCTAGCATTAGCTTTATCTTTATATACAGCTACTTTTATTGCTGAATGTGTTAGAGCAGGTGTTCAAGGAGTTAGCAAAGGTCAAAAAGAAGCCGCTGCTTCCATAGGGCTAACCCCAAATCAAGTTTTAAAATTAGTTGTAATGCCGCAAGCATTAAGAATAATAATACCTCCAACAACTAATCAGTATTTGAATTTAACAAAAAATTCATCCCTTGCAGCAGCGATTGCCTATCCAGATTTAGTTCTTGTATTTGCGGGCACTGCATTAATGCAGACAGGAAGAGCAATCGAAATTGTTTCGATTACAATGTTAACTTATTTATCGTTAAGTATATCGATTTCAATATTTATGAATTGGTACAATAAAAAAATAGCTATTAAAGAAAAATAATGAATAAACTAAACTTTTTACAACCTGATAAGAATAATCTTTATTCCTACTTATTTACTGGAGTAATTTTAGTTTCACTTAGTATATTTATAGTTTTTTTAAATTCTTTTTTTAGTCTTGATTTACTATCTTTTTTACCAGGAACAATTAGCTTTTTTTTACCATTAATAATTGGTTTTATGGGATTACATTTAATTAGAATTGAATATTCAGGTTTAAAATTTTTAGATGTAGTTAATAAAAATATTAATACCAATAGTTTTAATGCTTTTTTATCATTATTGATTATATTTGTTGTTATTAAATCACTTCCACCATTGTTAAGTTGGTTTATTTTAGATGCAAGTATTGCCGGAGACTCAAAAGACGTATGTACAGGTACTGGAGCTTGTTGGACCTATATTAAAATTTGGTTTAACAGATTTATGTATGGAATGTATCCTAATGCTGAACAGTGGCGTATCAACCTATCATTTATAGCTTTAGCTTTTCTCGGAACTATAGGTTTTTTTGCTACAGAAAAATTTAAAAAATATCTAACACTTTATTATGTAGTCGTTTACCCTATTATTGCTTTTTTCTTTATTTTCTTTTTTATATCTGGTGGTCCAATATTTTTTGATTTCTCATATGGAATTATTGCAGCTGTTCTTTCAATTATAATAGGATTTTTTATTCCTCCAAAATTTAAAATGTACTATTTCATAATAGTTCCGATCACACTCTACATATTATTAAAATATGTATTTTTTTATGAAGAGCTTATTGAACTTGGTAAATTAGAGGCATTAGAGTGGGTAGAGACAGGCGCCTGGGGAGGGTTATCCTTAACTTTTATAGTCTCATTTTTTTGTTTGATTTTCTGTTTTCCTATAGGTTTATTTTTATCACTTGGAAGAAGATCTGATTTTCCAATAATAAAATATATTTCAATAGGTATGATTGAATTTTGGAGAGGTGTTCCACTGATTACAGTATTGTTTATGTCTTCAGTAATGTTTCCAATGTTTTTACCTGAAGATATGTTTATTGATAAATTAGTAAGAGTAATTATTGCAATTTCATTATTTGAAGCAGCTTATGTAGCTGAAGTAATTAGAGGTGGCTTACAAGCTTTACCGAGGGGCCAATATGATGCAGCAAAATCTTTGGGAATGGGTTATTGGAAGATGCATATTCTAGTAATTTTACCTCAAGCACTAAAACTTGTTATACCAGGCATTGCTAATACCTTTTTGGCTCTTGTAAAAGACACTCCTTTAATATTTGTAGTAGGACTTTTAGAAATAGTTGGAATGCTTAATCTTGCCAAAACTAATCCAGAGTGGCTAGGTTTTGCGATGGAAGGCTATGTGTTTGCTTCAGTGTTATTTTTTATTATTTGCTATGCAATGAGTAAATATAGTTATAATTTAGAACAAAAATATAAAACGGAAAGATAATGTCAGATAAAATAATACAGATTACAGAAATGAATAAATGGTTTGGTGATTTCCAAGTTTTAAAAAATATTAATTTAGAAGTTGAAAAAAATAAAAAAATTGTAGTATGTGGCCCTTCTGGTTCAGGTAAATCGACATTAATAAGATGTATAAACAGACTAGAGGAACATCAAAAGGGCTCTATTATAGTTGATGGAAACGAATTAACTGAAGACACCAAAGATATAGAAAAAATTAGAGCTGAAGTTGGAATGGTATTTCAGCAATTTAATTTATTTCCTCATCTTTCTATTTTAGATAATTGTACTTTAGCTCCAATTTGGGTTAAGAAAATGCCTAAAAAAGATGCTGAAGAATTAGCACTTCAACATCTAGAGAAAGTGCAAATTGCAGATCAAGCTAACAAATATCCAGGACAATTATCTGGTGGCCAACAACAGAGATGTGCTATTGCTAGAGCATTATGCATGGAACCAAAAATAATGTTATTTGATGAACCAACATCAGCGTTAGACCCTGAGATGATTAAAGAGGTGCTAGATGCAATGGTTAATTTAGCAAAAGCAGGAATGACAATGATTGTAGTAACCCACGAGATGGGATTTGCTAAAGAAGTAGCTGACGAGGTTATATTTATGGATGAAGGAATGATAGTTGAAAGAGCAGAAACCAAAGAGTTTTTCGCTAATCCAAAGAGTGACAGAACTAAGCTATTTTTAAGTCAAATTTTATAATTTTTTTAAAATTTTTAACCATATTTTAAGGGTTTTTAGTAACCTAAATTGAGTTATTTTCTAAGAACTTATGCTTGACACGATTTGAGCTTTTATAATTTTATGAAAAAATAAAAAAACTTTTCTATTGCAGTAGCTATAATAAATTTGTTCAATGAGCTTTTAAAATTTAATTAAGAGGGGTCTTAATGGAAGATAATTTCAACAAACACTTAGGCAACAAACTTAAGCTAAGAAGATTAGCACTAGGCTTAACTCAAACTAAAGTGGCAAAAGCAATCAACGTTACATTTCAACAAATTCAAAAATATGAAAAAGGAACTAATGGAGTAAGTTCTATTAGATTACTTCAATTATCAAATTATTTAAAAGTTCCAATTAACTATTTCTTTGAAGATTTTTCAGAATACTTAATTAATTTAGAAAAATCTCAAGAAGGACATATGAATGTTAATTATAATTTTTTAACAAAATTATATTCAGAACTTAACGCAGATCAGAAATTAAAATTTAATAAATCTTTACAAATTTCTGGTGGAGGAGTTTCAAAAGTAGGATAATTTTATTTTTTAAGACCCAAAAAAATTTATTCTTGCAACTCTTAACCTGACATAAGTCATAATTTTTAAAAAATAATTACAGATTATTTCTTTTTGGCTCCTCGGGCAGGACTCGAACCTGCGACCAATTGATTAACAGTCAACTGCTCTACCAACTGAGCTACCGAGGAATGTAAAAAACTCAACTTACTTTTTTTTAGAACTAAAACAAGATTTTTTTTGGAGGCAACGCCCGGAATCGAACCGGGATACAAGGATTTGCAATCCTCTGCGTAACCATTCCGCCACGTTGCCATCTTGTTTTGACTAATAGCTTCAGATGCCTTTTTATATTAAATTTTTCTGATTAGTCTATTAAATAACGATCTAAATTGATTATTGTTAATTTAGATTATTAAATTATAAACTTTAACATACATGAGTAGTGATAAATATATACATTCTGATGTTGAAGATAAAATCTATTCTTATTGGGAAAAAAATGAACTCTTTAAACCTCGAGATAATTCAAAAAAATTTTCAATTGTAATACCACCACCTAATGTAACTGGTAGTCTTCATATGGGACATGCTTTGAATAACTCTATTCAGGATTTATTGGTTAGATATCATCGAATGAATAATTATGAAACTTTATGGCAACCAGGTACTGATCATGCTGGTATTGCAACCCAAGCTTTAGTTGAAAGAAAACTTACTACAGAAAATATAGATAAAAATGAAATTGGAAGAGAAAAATTTATTGAAAAAGTTTGGGAATGGAAAGAGCAATACGGCGACATTATTATCAATCAGTTAAAAAAACTTGGATGTTCTTGTGATTGGTCACGAAATGCTTTTACAATGGACGAAAACCTTTCAAAATCTGTTATCAAAGTTTTTGTAGATCTTTATAATAAGGACTTAATATATAAGGATAAGAAACTTGTAAATTGGGATACAGTATTAAAAACTGCAATTTCTGATCTTGAAGTAGATCAAAGAGAAGTTAACTCAAAAATTTATTATATTAGATATCCCATTGATGGAACTGATGAATTTATAACTATTGCTACAACGCGACCTGAAACAATGTTGGGTGATACAGCTATTGCTGTTAACCCAAAGGATGAAAGGTTCAAATCGTATGTTGGTAAAGTTGTTGCAATACCGATTGTTGGAAGAAAGATTAAAATTATAGAAGATGATTACGCAGATCCAGAACAAGGAACTGGAGCTTTAAAGATAACACCAGCACATGATTTTAATGATTATGATGTTGGACAGAGAAACAATCTTGAGATTATTAATATATTTACTGAAGCTGGAAAAATTAATGAAAATGCTCCAGAAAATTATATTGGATTAGATCGATTTGAAGCAAGAAAAAGAATTTTAAAAGAATTAAAAGAGAATGATTTTTTTGTTAAAGAAGAAAATATTAAAAATAAAGTTCCATATGGTGATAGATCAAATTCTATAATTGAACCTTTTTTAACAGAGCAATGGTTTGCGGATGCTGAAAAATTATCAGTTAAAGCAAAAGAAGTTGTTAATTCTAAAAAGACAAATTTCTTTCCAGAAAATTGGTCTAAAACATATTTTCAGTGGATGAACAATATAGAACCATGGTGTATATCAAGGCAGCTTTGGTGGGGTCATCAAATACCAGCTTGGTACGGACCTGATAAAAAAATCTTTGTAGCTAACAATCAAGAAGAAGCAAAAGAACTTGCTAATAAACATTATGGTAAGGACGTTGAATTAATTAGAGATCCAGATGTTTTAGATACTTGGTTTTCTTCAGGTCTTTGGCCTTTTGCAACATTAGGTTGGCCAGATAATAAAGATTACGTTGAAAAGTTTTATCCAACTTCTGTTTTAGTTACAGGTTTTGATATTATTTTTTTCTGGGTTGCTAGAATGATTATGTTTGGCACAGAATTTTTAAACAAAGAACCTTTTAAAGATATATATGTTCATGCTTTAGTTAGAGATGAAAAAGGTCAGAAAATGTCTAAATCTAAAGGAAATGTTATTGATCCATTAGATTTAATAGAAAAATATAGTGCTGATGCATTAAGATTTACTCTTCTTTCAATGGCATCACCTGGGACTGATGTAAAACTTTCTGAAGATAGAGTTAAAGGATATAGAAATTTTCTGAACAAATTATGGAATGCTAATAATTTTTTAATCACAAATGAATGTGATTTTACTGATATTGATGAAATTTCAAATTTATCAGTTAATATTAATAAATGGATTTATGCAGAATTAATTGATGCAAAATCGAAGATTGAAAAAAATTTAGAAGATTATAGATTTGATGAAGCTGCTAAAAATGCTTATCAATTTGCATGGCACTCTTATTGTGATTGGTATCTAGAATTGTCAAAAACTATACTTTTTTCAGATAATGAAGAGGCTAAATCAGAGGTAAAAAAGGTTTCAAGCTATATATTCAAGCAAATTTTAATTCTTTTACACCCATTTATCCCTTTTGTTACTGAAGAAATTTGGCTGAAAAACAAATTTGATAATTCAAGTAAAGATTTTTTAATGCTCGCTAATTGGCCAACAGGTAAAATTATTAAGGATACTAGTACAGAGCAAGTTAAAAATATCATAAGTATTATCTCAGAAATTAGATCTTTTAAGAATGAATTAAACGTAGGTCCTGGTTCATTTATAGACATGTCTATTAAAAATATTAATGATAACCAAAAAAAATTCATCAATGATAATGAAATTATTCTAAAAAAATTAGGAAGAATAAATGATATTGTTAATGATGATATAGATAAACCAGCAGCAACAATGGTTGTGTCAGGTGATTTATTTAAGATTTATTTTGATAAAGATGTTGATTTAAAACTTATTAAAGAAAATTTGACTAATAAACAAAATAGAATTCAAGAAGAAATGAATAAGATATCTCAAAGATTAGAAAACAAAAGTTTTGTAGATAGAGCGCCAAAAGAGATTGTTGAAAAAGAAAAAACTAATTATAATAATTTAAAGAATGATATTGATAAAATATCAGTAACAATAAAGGGTATATAATGGCAAAATTTAACAAGAAGAAACTTCCAAGTAGACATACATCGTTAGGTGCAGATAGAGCTCCTCACAGATCATTTTATTATGCAATGGGTGAAACTGAAAAAGATGTAGCAAAACCATTTGTTGGTGTTGTATCAACTTGGAATGAAGCTGCTCCTTGTAATATTGCTCTTATGAGACAAGCACAATCAGTTAAAAAAGGAGTAAGAGCTAATGGTGGAACTCCAAGAGAATTTTGTACAATTACAGTTACTGACGGTATTGCAATGGGTCACGAGGGAATGAAATCTTCTTTAATTTCAAGAGAAGTGATCGCAGACTCTGCTGAACTTACTGTAAGAGGACACTGTTATGATGCCCTAGTTGGTATTGCTGGATGTGATAAATCATTACCAGGATTAATGATGTCTATGGTTAGATTAAATGTTCCAAGTGTATTTATATATGGAGGATCAATTCTACCAGGGAGATACAAAGGTAAAGATGTAACTGTTGTTGATGTATTTGAAGCAGTTGGAAAGCATTCATCAGGTCAAATGTCTGCAGCTGAACTTAGAAAATTAGAATTAGTTGCTTGTCCTAGTGCAGGTGCTTGTGGCGGTCAATTTACAGCAAATACAATGGCATGTGTATCTGAAGCTATAGGTTTAGCACTCCCTTATTCTGCAGGAACACCAGCTCCTTACGAAGAAAGAGATAAATACGCTAAAGAAAGTGGTAAGACAGTTATGAACTTACTTCAAAAAGGAATTAAACCTAGAGACATTGTAACCAAAAAAGCATTAGAGAATGCTGCTACAATAGTTGCTGCAACTGGTGGATCTACTAATGCAGGATTACATTTACCTGCTATTGCAAATGAAGCAGGAATTAAATTTGATTTAATGGATGTTGCTAAAATTTTTAAAAGAACTCCTTATCTTGCAGATTTAAAACCAGGTGGAAAATATGTTGCAAAAGATATGTGGTTAGCAGGTGGTGTACCAATGCTTTTAAAAACCTTATATGATGGAGGTTTTATTCATGGAGATTGTATGACTGTTACAGGCAAAACCATGAAAGAGAATTTAAAAAATATTAAATTCAATCCAAAACAAAAAGTAATGAGATCTTATAAAAATCCAATAACACCAACAGGTGGAGTTGTTGGCTTAAAAGGTAATTTAGCTCCTGAAGGTGCAATCGTTAAAGTTGCTGGTTTAAAAAAATTACAATTTACTGGTAAAGCAAGATGTTTTGATAATGAAGAAAGTGCAATGAAAGCTGTTCAAAGTAAAAAATATAATGATGGTGATGTGATCATAATTAGATACGAGGGTCCAGTAGGTGGTCCTGGTATGAGAGAAATGCTATCAACAACAGGAGCAATCTACGGACAGGGAAAAGGGGAGAAAGTAGCTCTTATTACAGATGGAAGGTTCTCTGGTGCTACAAGAGGCTTCTGTGTGGGTCACGTGGGCCCTGAGGCGGCTCTAGGGGGTCCTATAGGCCTTTTACGTACTGGTGATATCATTGATATCGATGCCAAAAAAGGAACTATCAATGTAAGACTTTCTAAAAAAGAATTGGCTACAAGAAGAAGAAAATGGAAGGCTAGAAAATCAGACTTTGGATCTGGCACATTGTGGAAATATGCACAAACTGTTGGTCCAGCTTATTTAGGTGCACCAACTCATCCAGGTAAGAAAAAAGAAGTTAAGGATTATTCAGAAATTTAATGAAAATTCGTCCAGTCATTTTATGTGGAGGTGCTGGAACAAGACTTTGGCCAAATTCTAAAAATCATCAAGCAAAACAATTTATTTATTTTGGTAAATGGACTTTATTAGACAAAACTTTAGAAAGAACAAAAGCATCTATTTATGATGCACCGATTATAAGTACTAATAAAAAATATCTAAAACAAGTTAAACAACACCTTAAGAAAAATAAGATCAAGAATTATAAAATTGTTCTAGAACCTGCAAAAAGAAATACAGCACCAGCTATTTTAAGTACTGCTTTAATAAAAGATATTCCAAATGAACAACCACTAATGTTCTTTTCAGCAGATCATTTAATTGAAAAAATGAATATATTTAATAAAGCTATAAATAAAAATAAATCAAATTTAACTGATCAAAATATCTTTATCTTTGGTATTAAACCAACATCACCCTCAAGTGAATATGGGTATTTTGTAACCAAAAAAGTTAAAGGTAACATAAATAAAGTAATTAAATTTATTGAAAAACCAAAAGAAACAAAAGCAAAACAAGTTATTAAACAAAAAGGTTATTGGAATTCTGGAATGTTTTTCTTAAGAAAAGACTCAATAATTAATAATTTTAAAAAGCTTCAGCCAACTATTTATAGAAATTGTGTGAACGCAGTTAAAAAAGCAAAACTTAAATCCAATACTTATTATCTAAACAAAGCCTCATTTATAAAAGCTACCGCAAAATCATTCGATTATGCAATTCTAGAAAAAACAAAACAAATCAATGCAATTAAATTAGATATTCCATGGTCAGATCTTGGTAGTTGGAAAGAAATCTTAAAAATGTATGGAATGAACAAGAATAAGTATATTAAGAAAAAAAATGTTTTTTATAGACCATGGGGCAGATACACTAATTTATTTGAAGGAAAAGAATTTTTAATTAAAGAATTATTTGTTAAACCAAAAGGTATTTTAAGTCTTCAAAAACATCATCATAGAGCTGAACATTGGCTGGTTACACAAGGAAATCCAAAGATTACTCTAAATAAAAATAATTTTATTAAAAAACCTAATGAACATATTTTTATACCCCTGGGATCAATACACAGAATTCAAAATCCTGGTAAAAAACCTGTAAAAATTATGGAAGCTCAAATTGGTTCAATTCTTAAAGAAAGCGATATTGTAAGATATCAGGATGTATATGGCCGTGTTAAATAATATAACACGACCATAAAGATTTATTTAAAACCAATTATTTGGAATTATTATGTAGTGGATCGCTAAAACGATACCTACAGAAACACTTAATCCAAAAATCATTTTAAGAAAGTCTTTACCAATTAATGGGAAGACATACTTAAATTTATATTCTTTATTCATAGTTGATATTGCAAGTTCTCTACCACACAATAACCCAACGAACACCCATGTTGTTGACATTGGTAGATCATTAAGCTCTTTAAAGTAGAATAAAACAGCAGCATAAATTACGTTAATAATTGTAGCTGACCTTGCATATCTTGTTCCTGTTTTTTCAAGAACAACTTTTTGAATTGGTCCACCTTGAATGTAGAAAATGTAAAATAACAAAGAAGTAAAGTATGCCATAACGATTAAAAGTAACGTTAAGTCTAATTGTCTAGGCAGATATACTGCAATGTTAGCTACATCGTGAGATAACCAAACCCACCATAACCAACCTGACGAAACCCATACTGCATTTCTCCAAAATCCTATCCATTTGTCATCTACTTCATCAAATTTTTCATTAATAAATTTAGATACAGCTATCCAGGCTATGTAAGCAACCATTGCTGCTAATCCATAACCAACCACACTTTTCAATAGCATTTTTTCAAGTACAACCGTTGATGCAAATGCTGAAAGAACTAAAAAGGTTGTTGATACAGGTATTCCAATCCTTGTTAATAATAATAGTATTGCAGGTGCTACTGCGTGATACCATTGAATTTCTTGATAAGGTATTCTAGTTAATCTTCCGTAAGAAATATCACCATCATACGCATACCATCCCCATCCAAGTGCTAAAATCATAACAGCTGATGCTGATCCAGCTAGTACGTACCATTTAAACCACTTCTTCTTTGAAGCTATAAATGTACCAAGTGTTTGGATTGAGTCGTTAGCGATTACGCTATAACCGGCAAGGGCAAACCCTATAACCGTATAAATTAAAGTCATTTCCATTACTTTTCTCCTTTATATTATTGTTTTCGGTTCTATCGATTCATGACTTAAGGAGTGTTTAATATGATTGAGAAAATTTTCTATATTAATATTTATTTATTGGAAAATCAGAGTGTAGATTCGTATATATCTAATCTATTTAAAACTGATGTCTATCTTAAAATACTTTTTTTATTTAATTAATTTCTTAATAAAAAAAATAGCAATCAAAGTACCAATTAACTCAGCAATTATATAAGTAGGTGTATTAAGATAATTTATACCAGTAAACGATTCAGTAAAAGTTCTAGCTATGGCAACAGCTGGATTTGCAAAAGATGTTGATGATGTAAACCAATAACCAGCTGTAATATAAGTTGCAACACAAGCAGCAACTGTTGTTTTACCGTCTTTTAAAGTTGCAAAAATAATAAATATTAGACCAAAAGTAGCTACAATTTCTGCTAGAAATATGTGAAAGCCATCTCTATTTTTTGTAGATAGTTCAATTATACTGTGCTCAAAAAATACATTAGCTAACATTACACCCAATAAGCATCCAAATATTTGTGCTGGAATGTATGTAATTAAAAGTTTTCCTTTAATCTTTTTAGTTAAATACATCGATAAACTAACAAAAGGATTAAAGTGAGCTCCTGAAATATTAGCAAATGTTGTTATTAAAACAAATAAACCAGAACCAGTTGCAATTGTATTTGCCGTAAGTCTTAAAGCATTATCATCGGTTAGGTTTTCAGCCATAATTCCAGAGCCCACAATAATCATTACTAAAAAACAACTACCAATAAATTCACCGATAAATATTTTGTTATTATTTTTCATTAGTAATCCAGTGAATAATATTTTTATTAATTTGATTAAAGGTATTATTTATTACTATATTTTTTTCATTTTCATTAGAATTTAATAGTTTTGACACAGGATCTTCTATATCCCAGTGAATTATTTGATTTTTATCAGGCCAAATAGGGCAAACTTCATTATTTGCATTATTACAAACAGTTACAACGTAATCTATTTTAATATTATTACTTAAGAAGTTTTCAAAATTTTTAGACCTATATTCAAAAAGATCATAATTTTTATTTTTTTCTAGAAATCTTTTTACGTCTTCATTAATTTTACCTGTAGGATTACTTCCAGCACTATAAGCTTTAAATTTATTTGAATATTCGTTGTTAATGATACTTTCAGCTATTATGCTTCTAGCTGAATTACCTGTACAAACGAATAAGATATTTTTCATTAGAAAATAATCTTATAAATTCCAATTACAAACAACGGTATTTGTAATCCAAAATTAGTTAATATTGCCTTATCTTTTGATATAAATCCTGCAATAGTCCAACCCACAACTCCTAAACCATGAAAGTAAATATTGATAGGGTAGATATTTAAATTAGTTAACAATATTCCTGTTAAAACAAGAGCTGTACTAATCCATTTTAGATATTTTTTAATAAACATAGTCTCCTCTATATGAAATTTTTGTTACGAATTTATTACAATTATAGAGTAAACTAAAATCTTAATTTTTATTCCTTTAAATTAGCAGCCTTTAAATGAGGCAGACATATTTCTTATAAGATCGAAATATAAGTCTTTACCCGGATCTAAGGTTGCACCTAATGGATCTAGGACTCCAGTTTTAATCTTCATATCTTTTGCAACTGCATTGATAATATCAGGATTAAATTGCGGCTCTGAGAATACACAAGCAACTTTATCATGTTCAATTATTTCTCTAATTTCAGCTAATTGTTCTGCGCCAGGCATCACATCAGTATTAACAGTAAAAGCACCTAAAATGTTTACGTTAAATCTTTTTTCAAAATATTGATAAGCATCATGAAATACGATTGAAGAAACACTGTTATTTAATTCAGTCATTACATTTATTGTAAGCTTATCTATATCCTTTAAAGCTTTATCTAAATTACTTTTATATTTAGCCTCATTTTTTGGATCATTTTCAATTAAATGCTCAACCATTTCATTTAATATTACCTTAGCATTAATTGGATCTAACCAAATGTGTGGATCAAATTCACCATGTGCATGTCCTTCGTGTCCATCATGGTCGTCATGATCGTCGTGGTCATCTTTTTTCTTCTTAGCATGGCCGTCATGATCGTGGTCATCATGATCATCTTTTTTCTTCTTAGCATGACTGTCATGATCGTGGTCATCATGATCATCAAAAATATTTCTTTCTCTAAATTCTAATACATTTAGACCTTTTATTTGCATTAACTCAATTTTCTCAGCTTTTTTAGCAATTGAGCTTAATGGTTTTTCTAAAAAACTTTCCAAGTCTTCACCAACCCAAAAAATTATATCTGCATTTTGTAACATTTTTGCGTGAGAAGGTTTCATTGCAAATCCGTGTGGAGATGTATATCCATCAACTATTAAATCAGGTTTAGCAATACCATCCATTAGATAACTAGCTAAAGAATGTATTGGTTTAATTGAAGCAACTACTTTTATTTCTGAGTTTGCTGTTGTAAAGAATGTTAAAAATGAAATAATTGTAAGGATAAAAGGTATTTTTTTAAGATTGTTCATAGTTTAAGATTAATTAGTTGTTATATTATAACATTATGTAATAATATAACATTTATAAGTCAAGTAATTTATGAGTTTAGAAAATAAAATATTAGTAAAACTAAATAACGCTGGAATTAAACAGAATAATAAATGGTTAGTGGAAGGTGTTACATTAACAGTAGAAAAAGGTAAAATTATAACACTTATTGGGCCAAATGGATCTGGTAAAAGTACTACCGCAAAAATTGCATTAGGAATTTATAAAAATATTGAGGGTAGTGTTGAAAAATATACTAACAAAGTAGGGTACGTTCCTCAAAAAATTTCAATTGATTGGACTTTGCCGCTAAGAGTTTATGACTTTATGCTGCTAACAGAAAATATTAAAGATGAAGCTATTGATGAGGCTCTTACACTTACTGGAGCTATTCATCTTAAGAATAAAAATTTAGGAAATTTATCAGGTGGTGAATTTCAAAGAGTTTTAATTGCAAGGGCAATTTCAAAAAAACCTGAATTATTGGTTCTTGATGAGCCAGTCCAAGGAGTTGATTATACTGGTGAGATTGCTTTATATGAATTAATTAAAAAAATCTCTGATACTTTGAATTGTGGAATCTTATTAATATCTCATGATTTGCATACAGTAATGACAGCAACAGATCATGTTGTTTGTTTAAATGGACATGTTTGTTGTTCAGGTACACCATTAGATGTTGCAAAAAATAATGCTTATAAAACATTATTTGGTGAACAAGCTTCTCAAATTTTATCAATATATGAACATAAGCATGATCATGAACATTTAGACGAAGGAAGTATAAAGAAAAATTAAATGTTTGATGATTTTTTTATAAGAGCATTGTTTGCTGGTATTGGAATTGCCTTAGTTACTGGTCCACTAGGTTGTTTTGTAGTGTGGAGACGACTGTCTTATTTTGGTGATACACTTGCTCATTCAGCATTACTTGGTGTTACTATGGCATATACTTTTGATTTAAATATAGCCATTTCTGTGTTTTTAATTTCATCTATCATAGCCTTGATATTAATCCAGCTTCAAAAAAAAACTAACTTACCAGGCGATGCATTACTTGGTTTGTTAGCTCACTCATCACTTGCTGTTGGTTTAGTTGTAATTGGTTTTTTAACTTTTATAAGATTTGATATTATGGGGCTTTTATTTGGAGATATTTTAGCAGTTAATATTAATGATATTCTAATTATATGGTCTGGTGGTGCAATAATATTAATTGTGCTTAAGTTAATCTGGAAGCCATTATTTGCATCAACTGTAAATTATGAACTAGCTGAAGCTGAAGGATTAAATCCTGACAGAGCAAAAGCTATTTTTACAATTTTGATGGCTGCGGTCATTGCTATTTCAATTAAAATGGTAGGTTTATTATTGATTACTGGTATGCTGATTATACCTGCTGCCATGGCAAGAAATATCTCTGATAGTCCTCAAAAAATGGTAATTTATTCAATTATTGGAGGTTTATTATCTGTAGTATTAGGATTATTTACTTCATTAGAATTTAATACTTCTTCTGGACCTTCAATTATAGTTGCTTCTTTAATTTTATTTATATTATCTTTGTTAAATATTAAGCAATCGATTAAACTAAAGAATTAGCGAGTAATTAAAAATATGGAAAAACAATATAATTTATCAAAAAATCAAAAAATTATTTTAAATCTAATTGTTAAATCAACGGAACCTTTAAAAGCATATTCAATTCTTTATAATGTTCAAAAAAAAGGAATTAAAGCACCTCTACAAGTTTATAGAGCTTTAGATAAATTGGTAGAGATTGGAAAAATTCATAAAATTGAAAGTCGAAACGCTTTTATAGCTTGTCAAAATTCAAGTTGTCAAATTTCTAAAGCAACAGCATTTTCAATTTGTGAAAGTTGTGAAAAAGTTTCTGAAATAAGCAATTCTAAACTTTCCAAGTACTTAAGTAATTTTACTGATGAAGCTGGAATGAAATATAATAAATATAATTTAGAATTTTTTGGTTTATGCAAAAAATGTAAAACCTCATAATGAGCACTGTCTCCTTAATGCTAGATGAAATTTTTAATTTAGCAAAAAAAACACTTGTAGCTAATGGATGTAATGATGAAACTGCATCTATTTTATCTGAACTAATTAAAAATGCTGAAAGAGATGGATCATTATCTCATGGATTATTTAGATTACCTGCTTATGTAAGTGGTCTTAAAAGTGGAAAGATAAATGGAAAAGGGACGCCAGAGGTGAAAAGAATTTCACCATCTGTAATTAAAGTTGAAGGAAATAATTGTTTAGCTCCTGTAGTCTTAAATAAAGGATTGCCTGAATTGGCAAAAGCTGCAAAAGAAAATGGTGTTGCGGTGTTAGCTATAAATAACTCACACCATATGGCTGCTATGTGGCCTGAAACTGAAAAATTAGCTGAAGATGGTTTGGTTGCTTTTGCTTGTACTTCTTACAAACCTGCAGTGGCTCCAGCTGGTGCTATAAAACCTTTATTTGGAACAAACCCAATTTCATTTGCATGGCCAAGACCTGGAAAAACACCTGTTGTTTATGATATGGCAACAGCATCAATGGCTATGGGTGAAGTTCAAGTTGCAAAAAGAGAAGGCCATAAAGTACCTCTTGGAACTGGTTTGACTAAAGATGGCAAAGAAACAACGGACCCAGGTGAAATTGCTGATGGTGGAGTTTTATTACCTTTTGGTGGTTACAAAGGTTCTGCAATAGCAATGATGGTTGAATTAATGGCTGGTGCATTAGTTGGAGATAATTTTAGTTATGAAACTGCTGAAAAAGATAACAATGATGGTGGTCCTCCAAGTGGTGGTGAATTTATCTTAGCTATTTGTCCAGATAAAACAGCAGGCACAAGTTGGCAAAAACATTCTGATGAATTTTTTGATAAAATGAAATCAATGGGTGATGTAAGATTACCTGGTGAAAGAAGACATAAAAATAGGCAAGATATAGGTCCTAGAAATATAAATGAGGAATTAGTAAATAAAATTAGGTCTTTAAGCTAATTTAATTTCAATTGGTGTGTGATCTGAAGGTTTTTCTCTACCACGTGGATCTTTATTAATATTAATATCTTTTACATTATCAATTAAAGAGTTTGATACTAAGAAGTGATCTATTCTCATACCATTATTCTTTTGCCACGCACCTCTCATATAATCCCAAAATGTATATCCTTCTTTCTCTTCATTAAAATGTCTATAAGCGTCACTAAATCCTAAATTTAACATTTCTCTAAATTTTTTTCTTATTTCAAGTCGATACAAAGCATCATCTTCAAAACTTTTAACATTATAAACATCTTCAGCTGCAGGAATAACATTAAAATCACCAGCTAAAATTATATTAGAATTTTTTTTTGATAGTATCTTTAATTGTTTAATTAATTGATCCATCCAATTTTTTTTATAATCATACTTTTCAGTATCAACAGGATTTCCATTGGGGGTATAAATATTAATTAACTGAATAATCTTTTTTTTATATTCAATTTCAGCTGAAATAATTCTAGATTGCTTTAACTTATCTTTGATTAAATCAGTTCTTATATTATTTAATTTATTCTTAGAGATTATTGCAACACCATTGTAGCTTTTTTGACCAAAAACATGACTTTCATAATCCATTGAAGCAAAATCATCATAAGGAAAATTTACATCTTCTGTTTTAATCTCTTGCATCATTAAAACATCAGGTTTGTATTTTAGTAAATAACTTTTTATATTTTCAATCCTTGCTCTAACTGAATTAACGTTCCAAGATGAAATTAACATTATAGAGAAAATGAAACGCCACAACCACACGAGGATTTAGTTTGTGGGTTAGAAATTTTAAAAGATTCACCAATAAGCTCAGATACATAGTCAACTTCAGATCCTTTTAATAAATCTGCTGATGCTTTATCAATTAAAATATTTTCATAATTTAAATCGTCATCATTTTTAGATTTATCGAATGTAAATTCATATTGAAAACCTGAACAACCACCACCTTTAATAGCGATTCTAAAAAATGATCCTTGATCTTTTTTAGATAATAAATTCGCTATTTGTTTTAGAGCATTATCTGTAAATTTAATTTCTTTAATCATGTTTCAACACTGATATTACTAATATAATACTTAATTATTTAAATTAAAGGATGAAAAAACATACTCAGTTAGGCGTATTTAAAAGCAAAGGAAGACTAAATAATGAGCCTACTTCAAAATATCGCTCTCCATTTCAAAGAGATAGGGACAGAATAATTCATAGCGCATCCTTTAGAAGATTGAAGCATAAAACCCAAGTTTTTGTTAATACAGAAGGCGACCATTTTAGAACAAGAATTACACATTCAATTGAGGTTGCTCAAATTGCAAAATCTATAGCTAAATATCTTAATTTAAATGAAGATTTAACTGAAACATTAAGTCTTGCTCATGATTTAGGTCACACACCATTTGGTCATGCTGGTGAAGATGCTTTAGATGAATGTATGGAAAATTATGGAGGTTTTGATCATAATTTACAAACACTAAGAATAGTTATGTTTTTAGAAAATAAGTATTTTAAATTTAAAGGTCTAAATTTAACAATTGAAACGTTAGAGGGTCTTTTAAAACATAATGGACCAGTTAAAGATCTAGATTTAGTTAATAGATTAATTGGTTTAAAAACATTTAAAGATAAGATTAAATTGAACACTTATCCTTCTTTAGAAGCTCAAATTTCAGCAATATCGGATGATATAGCCTACAATAATCATGATATCCAAGACGGGATTAATGCTAATTTATTCAAATTAGAAGAGCTTATGGAAATAGATTTTTTTAAATCAATCTATATTAAGTATAAGAAAAAGATTAATAAAAATAATTACAAAATAGCAACTTATCAAATTATTAGAGACTCAATAGATTTAATGATTAGAGATTTATTAAGAAATACAGAAAAAAATTTAAAAGAATTAAAGATTAAATCATTAAAAGATATTTCTAATTCTGGCCAATTACTTGTTTGTTTTTCAAATAAAATTCAAAATTCAGAAAAAGAAATTAAATATTTTTTAAGGACAAAAATGTATGACAACATATCAGTTTTAAAAAAGAATAAACGAGGAAAAGTAATTATCAAAAGATTATTTAAAATAATCAAATCAAATCCCAAAAAATTTCTAACAAAAGATCAATTGACTAAGGATAAATTTAGAGCTATTTCAGATTTTATTTCAGGTATGACTGACCGTTATGCAATTAACCTTTATAATAATTATAAATGAATATTTTTGAATTATATTTAGATAAAATTAAATCAATTATAATTGAGCTTAATAAAAAAGGTGAACTACTAATACCTGAGTCTTTTAACGGGATTAATGCTGAAATCCCTCCACCAAAATTTGATTGTGATATTTCAACAAATGTGGCTATGGTACTTTCAAAACTAAATAAAAAATCTCCAATAGATTTAGCAGAACAAATATCACCAATTATTAAAAATACAGATCCTTTAATCGAGAATATAAATGTTGTTAAACCAGGTTTTATAAACATTAAATTCAAACCTTTATTTTGGTCAAACTTTATTCAAGAAATAATAACCAATTCATCAACTTATGGAGTTAATGAAAAAGAAAAAAAACTTAATTATTTAGTAGAATTTGTTTCTGCAAATCCGACAGGTCCATTACATGTTGGTCATTGTAGAGGAGCAATTTTAGGTGATGTAATTTCAAATGTACTAATCTTTAATAAACATAAGGTTACTAAAGAATATTATGTAAACGATTACGGTAATCAAATAATTAACTTTACTAGATCTGTTTATTTTAGAATACGTGAATTAAAGTTTAATGAAACATTTCCAAATAATGAGGATCTTTATCCAGGTGATTATCTAATTGATTTTGCCAAAAATATTATTTCATTAAATTCTGATATTAATTTTGATAATTATGATGATATTTCTGAAAAATTAACCACTTTATCTATAGAACAAGCATTACTGTTAATTAAAAAAAATTTGAAAAGTTTGGGAATTAATCACGATAATTTTGTAAGTGAAAAAAATATAGTTGTTAATAATGAAGTCGAAGAAGTAATTAAATTTTTAGAAGCTAGTAAATTTGTCTACAAAGGTAAAATTAAAGCACCAGCTGGTGAAGATGATCAAAATTGGGTTGAAAGAGAACAGTTGTTGTTTAAATCAACAGATTTTGGTGATGATAAAGACAGAGCATTACAAAAATCTGACGGTAGTTGGACTTATTTTGCAAGTGATGTTGCCTATCATAAAAATAAAGTTGATAGAAATTTTGATTATCTAATTAATATACTCGGTGCTGATCATGCTGGTTATATTAAAAGAATTTCATCATCTGTAGAAGCTTTATCAGGCACTAAAGGAAAATTAATTTGTAAAGTGAGCCAACTCGTAAAATTAATCAAAGATAAAAAACCTTTTAAAATGTCTAAAAGAAAAGGTGACTATATAACTGTTGATGACTTAATAGAAGAAGTTGGCAAAGATGCTACTAGATTTATCATGCTTAATAGAAGTAGTGATGTTGAATTAGATTTTGATTTTGATGCTGTTAAAGAAAAATCAAAAGATAATCCTCTTTATTATGTTCAATATTGTTATGCGAGAATTTCATCTGTATTTAGACATCTTAATAAAGATTTAAACTCAAATATAGATATTGACGATTATTCATTTGAATATTCAGATGATGAAATTAAGATATTAAAAAAAGTTTCTGAATGGCCAAAATGTATTGAAGCAGCAAGTAATAAACTTGAACCACATCGTATACCAATTTATCTATATGAACTTGCATCAGAATTTCATTCATATTGGAACTTAGGAAAACAACAGCCAGAAAAAAGATTTATTAATAATCAAAAAGAGATCTCACCTGATAAGCTAGTATTTTTAAAAGCAATTTCAAATGTGATTAAATCAGGTATGTCTATCGTAGGTGTTGATACACCAGATAAAATGTAATGTTAAAAGAAATTAAATATTTAATATTCATTCTAATTATTGGAATATTTCTATTTTTTACAGGAAGATATTATTTCTCTGATCAAAATATTAAAAAATCCTACCGGTCACATAGTGATATTGAAGAAAAAATAAAGATTTATTCAAAAGATTTACCCATTTTAGAAAGTGATACCCAAGATATAATTGAATACGTAAATCAAACTAACAAAAAGAAGAAAAAGAAATTTAATTTTTGGAAACTTTTAGAAAATGATTAGCAATAGAAAGGCTTTTATTGTTGGCTTAAAATCTTACAAATTATCTAATAGTGAAAAAATTTTCTTAAAAAAACATAAGCCTTGGGGCGTTATATTATTTTCAAGAAATATTAAATCTATTAATCAAACAAAAACTCTTACAGATAATATTAAAAAAATTTTTAAAGATAAAAATTATCCAATATTAATTGATCAGGAAGGTGGTAGGGTCAACAGATTAAATAGGATAATATCATTTGATAACTTAACATCAGAGTATTTTGGAGGTCTTTATGAAAAAAATAGAAAAAATTTCAATATATTCTATAAATTATTTGTTGATAAAACTTCATATTTGCTAAAATTAATTGGGTCAAATATAAATACCGTTCCAATACTCGATCTAAGAGTAAAAGGCGCAAGTAACATAATTGGTGATAGATCTTTTTCTAAAAATAGAAATACAGTTTCTAAAATAGGAGATTTATGTATCAAACTTTTTCACAAAAACTCAATTGGTACTGTAATTAAGCATATTCCTGGACATGGATTAGCTAAAGTTGATAGTCACAACTTTACACCAATAGTTAAAAAATCACTTAAATTTCTGGAAAAAAATGATTTTTATCCTTTTAAGAATAAAGCCTGCCATTTTGCAATGACTGCTCATGTCATTTATGAAAAATTAGATAAACACAACACTGTAACCCATTCAAAAAAAGTGATTCAATATATTAGAAAGAAAATTGGATTTAAGAATATTCTTATTTCTGACGACCTATCTATGAAAGGTTTAAAAGAAGATATGAAAACAAAGACTATTAAAGCTTTTAAAGCAGGTTGTAACATTGTTTTACATTGTAATGGTAATCAAAAAGAAATGATGATTGTTGCTAATAACACACCCTTGATAAGTAATTTTATAATTCAAAAAACATCACAATTTTATAAAATTTTAAGTTAATATCTAGTTATGTCTGAGTCTGATTCTGTTCTATTTAATGTTGATATAAATAATTATAGCGGTCCTTTAGATGTACTTTTAGATTTAGCTAAAGCACAAAAAGTTGATTTAGAAGAAATTTCAATAACTAAACTAGCAGATCAATTTCATGAATATATTACCAGAGAAAAAGATCTAAATTTAGAAATTGCTTCAGAATATTTATTAATGGCTACTTGGCTTGCTTATCTAAAATCTAAATTATTATTACCTGGAGATCCTGAAGAAGAATTTAAAGTTCAAGAAGTTGCTGACAAGTTAAAATTACAACTTAAAAAATTAGAATTAATCAGATTATTATCAGAGCAAATGCTTAAAAGAAAAAGATTGGGTAGGGAAATTAGAACTAGAGGCATAAAAGGTAACATAAGGTCAATTTATAGTTCTAAATATAATTTAACTATGTTTGAATTATTAAAAGCATATTCATCAATTATAATGACTAAAGACTTTCAAAGAATAAACATTCCAAAACTACCTGTTTTTACAACTGAGGATGGCATCAAAACAATTAAAGAATTTTTTGGTAAATTAATAGATTGGAAAAATATAGATGATTTGATACCTCAAGGATTTAAGGATGGATCTAAATATAAAAAAACCGGTAAAGCTGGAATTTTTTCTGGATCTTTAGAGCTTGTTAAAGAAGGTAATATTTCGATTAAACAAGAAAACTTATATGGAGATATTTATATTAAAAAAATAAATGATTAAAAAAGAAAAATTGATTAAAGATAATGTGGTTAATTTTCCTTCCAAGTTAACTGACTTAGAAAAAGAGATCGAAGCTATAATTTTTGCAGCTGCTGAACCATTGGATATAGATACAATTGAAAATAAGGTTTCAAAAAAATCAAATGTAGTTAAATCACTAGAAAAGTTACAAAATGAATATTCAAATCGAGGAATAAATTTAGTTTGCATCAAAAATAAATGGTCTTTTAGGACATCTCCAAAACTCTCAAATTTAATGTCACAGGAAAAGACTGTTGAAAAAAAATTATCAAGAGCAGCTGTAGAGACGTTAGCTATAATTGTTTACCACCAGCCTGTAACAAGAGCTGAGATTGAAGAAATTAGAGGAGTAGCTTTTGGAACTAATACCTTGGAAATATTAATGGAACTCAATTGGGTCAAACCAGGAGGTCGTAAAGAGGTACCAGGTAAACCTATACTATATGTGACTACAGATGAATTTTTAAGTCATTTTAATTTGCAAAAACTTTCTGATTTGCCAACAGTAGATGAATTAGGTGCTGCTGGTTTAATTGATACTTCTAGTATAGATAATGCTATTTTTGGAACAGGAAAATTCTTTAAAGAAAAACAAGATGAAAAGAAAGAAGATATTTATTCCAATATTGATGAAATGTTAAATTGCACTCTTGATACTGAAGATAAAGATTAATAAAAAAGTAACTTTTAAATTATTCAAAAAAAGGTTATAAGATTTAATGCCTTTTGGATTAAAAGAAATAATAATAATTGTTATTCTGATTGTTTTGCTTTTTGGCAGAAACAAAATTTCAACAATAATGGGAGATGTGGCAAAAGGAATTAAAAGTTTTAAAAAAGGTATGGCCTCAGACTATACTAATGAAGAAGAAACAAAGAATATTTCTGAAGATAACAAAGACACACCAAACAAAGAATAAACCCCATGCCTACTATCGGTTGGTTTGAAATTTTAATTATTGTAGTTGTTGCTATTATCGTTTTAGGCCCAAAAGATTTTCCAATAATGTTAAAAAAAGTTGGTTCTTGGATTGGTGCAGCTAAAAGATATGTAAATGATATTCAAAATGAAGTTTCAAATATTGATATTGAGGATAAAGAAAATAACAAAATAAAAAAAAAGATTAAAGAAGATGAATAATGAAGAAAATGAAAGTGGCTTTATTAGTCATTTAACTGAACTAAGAAAAAGACTGATTTATAGCTTTATGTTTTTGTTAATTTTTTTTATTGGATGTTATTTTTTTGCTGAATATATATATGGATTTCTAGTAGATCCTTACGCTCAAGCTGTAAAAAATGATGGAACAGATAGAAGATTGATATTCACAGCACTACAAGAAACTTTTTTAACTTATTTAAAAGTTTCTTTTTTTACTGCTTTTTTTGTTACTTGCCCTTTTATTTTAATCCAAGTTTGGAAATTTATTGCCCCTGGTTTATACAAACATGAGAAATCAGCTATTATACCTTACTTAATTTTGACACCTGTTCTTTTTTTAATTGGAGGCATGTTAGTTTATTATTTGATTATGCCACTTGCTATTAAATTTTTTTTATCCTTCGAAAGTTCTGGAATTTCAACAAACTTACCAATTCAACTTGAGGCAAAAGTTAATGAGTATTTATCATTAATAATGAAACTTATTTTTGCTTTTGGCATAAGTTTTCAGTTGCCAGTTATTTTAAGCTTGTTAGCAAGAGTAGGAGTGGTTAATAGTCAGTTTTTAAAAAAAAGAAGAAAATATGTTGTAGTAATTATTTTTGCTACTGCTGCATTGTTAACTCCACCAGATCCCATAACTCAAATTGGATTAGCTATACCTTTATTAATTTTATATGAATTATCAATATTTTCAGTAAAATTTATCGAAAATAAAAGATTAGAAAACTCAGATGCATAATTTAAAAGATATTAGAAATGATTTTTCTGCTTTTGCCAAATCTTTAAAAAATAGATCTGCTAATATTGATTTTGAAAATTTACAAAAATTAGATGAGGAAAATAGAAACTTAATTCAAAAAAAAGAGTCTCTAGAAAAAGAAAAAAAAGATATTTCGAAATCTAAAGATGAAAGCATGTTTGCAAAATCTAAAGAAATATCCGTTGAATTAGGCAAAGTTACTGAAAATCAAAAAAATATAAAGATTGAGCTAGATAAAATTTTATCAAACATACCTAATATACCACACACTGATGTTCCTGAAGGTAATGATGAGAATGATAATGTTGAAATATCAAAATCAGGTGAAATACCAAATTTTGATTTTAAACCTAAATCTCACTACGAATTAGGTGAAGCATTAAATATGCTAGATTTTGATCTTGCCACTAAAACCACAGGTTCTAGATTTGTTTTTGTTAAAGATAAACTTGCACTACTAGAAAGAGCATTATCAAATTTTATGCTTGATACACATATCAATATAAATAAATATCAAGAGATCTCTCCACCTTTGATAGCTTCTGACAATACAATGTTTGGCACAGGACAACTTCCCAAATTTGAAAATGATCAATTTGAGATTAAATTTGATCAAGGTTCTGATAGAAAATTTCTTATTCCTACTGCTGAAGTAATTTTAACAAATATTGTAAAAGATAAAATTATAGATAAAAACAAACTTCCAATGAGGTTTGTTGCTTCAACACCATGCTTTAGAAAAGAAGCAGGTAGCTATGGTAAAGATACCAAAGGTATGATCAGACAACATCAATTTTATAAAGTTGAAATGGTAAGTATTGTTGAAAAAGAAAATTGTTTAAAAGAATTAGAAAGAATGACTGACTGTGCAACAGACATTCTTGATAAGTTAAAACTTCCATATAAAAAAATTATTTTATGCTCTGGTGATATGGGTTTTAGTGCTGAAAAAACATATGATATAGAAGTTTGGCTTCCGTCAGAAAATAAATATCGTGAAATTTCTTCCTGTTCTTCATGTTCAACATTTCAAGCACAGAGAATGAAGGCAAGATACAAAAATGAAAATAAAGAGAGTGTATTTGTTGGCACATTAAATGGGAGTGGTTTAGCTGTTGGTAGAACATTAATTGCTGTATTAGAAAATTATCAACAAAAAGATGGTTCAATAATTGTTCCTGAGATACTGAGACCATACATGAATAATTTAGAAATAATTTCACTCAAATAAAGTTGTTTTAATCAAAAAGATGGTATAAGAATTCAGCTAAATTATAAGGAGATTTATGCCAGAAGGTTCAGGAATAGGACAATTTATACCGTTAATTTTAATTTTTGTAATTTTTTATTTTTTCTTAATCAGACCACAGCAAAAAAAAGTAAAAGAGCATAAAGCTATGGTTGAAGGACTTAAACGAGGTGATAAAGTAATCACTTCTGGAGGTATCACTGGTACTGTAGAAAGATTAATTGATAATGACAAAGTTGAAGTTGAAATAGCTGACAATGTTAAAGTTGAAATAGTTAAAGCTACTGGTATTCAAGCTCTTCAAGGTAATCCACAAGAAGTTAAGAAATAATAATTTTTATTTAAAGTGCTTTATTTTTCAAAGTTAAGAATTTTATTTATTACTCTTTTTTCACTTTTATTTGTTTTAATTGCTTCATCTAATTTATTTAAATTTGATGATAGTTTTTTTGATAAAAAGATAAATTTGGGTCTGGATCTTCAAGGTGGATCTTATTTGTTATTGGAGATTGATAATGCTCCAGTTATAGAACAAAAACTTCAAAACTTAACAACCAGTATTAGAAATTATTTTAAGGAAAAAGATATTAAGATAAATAATATCAAGATTGAAAATCAAAATATCTATTTCAACGTTTTAGAAAAAAATAAACAAACTATCATTGATACATTTACAGATGAAAATAGTGACATAAACCCCTATTATCCAAGATTTAAATCTCACCAATTAGAAATTGAAGATACCGGTATTAATTTTAAATTAAATTTTTCAAGACAAGGCTTAATAGTTCTCAAAACCTCTTCACAAGATCAAGCTATTGAAATTGTAAGAAGAAGAATTGATGAAGTTGGAACTAATGAACCAAATATTTTAAAAAGAGGAAATAATCGTATCTTAGTTGAGTTACCTGGATTAGATGATCCAATGAGGGTTAAATCTTTATTAGGAAAAACTGCTAATTTAACTTTTAGATTTGTAACTAACGATGACAATGACCGTTTTGGAGTTGAAAAACTTAAATTTGAAGATGGTATTGATGAAGCAACAGTAAGTAAGAGAATAATAATAAGTGGAGATAATCTTTTAGATGCTCAACCTAAAATGGATACTCAAACAAACCAAACAATAGTATCTTTTTCACTTGATAGGGTAGGAGCAAAGAGATTTGGTAAGGCAACATCAACTGGTATTGGTAAACAATTAGCAATAGTTTTAGATGGCAAAATTATAAGTGCACCAGTTGTAAGAGATACTATTGCAAGTGGCTCAGGTCAAATTAGTGGAGGATTTACTTTTCAAACTGCAACAGATTTAGCTCTATTATTAAGATCAGGAGCATTACCAGCACCTCTTAATATTATTGAAGAGAGAACTGTTGGTCCAGATTTAGGCCAAGACTCAATAAACGCAGGTATGATTGCTCTAGCTATTGGTTTTCTTTTAGTAATAATTTTTATGTTTGTAAAATATAGAGTTTTTGGATTAATCACCAATGTAACTTTAATTATAAATTTATTTATTCTGTTAGGCATATTAACTTTATTTGAAGCAACATTAACTTTACCTGGAATTGCTGGAATAATATTGACAGTTGGTATGGCTGTAGATGCTAACGTACTAATTTTTGAAAGAATTAAAGAAGAATTAAGAGATGAAAATAATAATATTGTAGCTTTTGATAGTGGTTATACAAAATCTAGAACTGCTATTATTGATGCAAATATAACAACTTTACTAGCAGCAGTAATACTTTTCTTTATGGGTTCTGGACCTGTTAAAGGTTTTTCAGTAACTCTTGGTGTTGGAATTTTTACTACTCTTTTTTCAGTTTATTTTATAGCAAGGTTATTTACTAGTCTTTACGTGTCTAAAAATAGAGATAAGGAGAAGTTAATTTAATGATTGCTTTTAATAAATATTATAATCATTTTAATATTGTCTCTTCATTATTAATTATTGTTTCATTAGTTCTTTTAATCTTTAAAGGTCTTAATTTTGGTATTGATTTTAAAGGTGGAACCTTAATTGAACTTAGATCTACAGATACGAAGATAAATGTAAGTTCTTTAAGAGATAAATTTAGTCAGATGGATTTAGGTGATGTGTCTGTTAAAAAATTCGGTAATGACACAGATTATTTAATTAAGTTTGAAAATAAAGATAACAAAAAAAATATAATTGAAGAAATTAAGAACAATTTAGATAAGTCATTTGGTAATAATTTTAACTTTAGAAGAGTTGAAAATGTTGGTCCTAAGGTCAGTTCTGAATTATTAAAGTCTGGAGTTATCGCAATTTCATTATCATTAGCTGCGATGTTATTCTATATTTGGATAAGATTTGAATGGCAATTCAGTTTAGGTGCAATACTTGCCTTATTCCATGATGTCATAGTTACATTAGGTGTTTTTTCATTATTTAGTTTAGAAATTAATCTATCAATAATTGCAGCTGTTTTAACAATAGTTGGTTATTCAATGAATGATACTGTGGTAATTTTTGATCGAGTACGTGAAAATTTGAGAAAATATTCTGATATTAAAATTTTTGAACTTACAAATATCTCAATTAATGAAACATTATCTAGAACAATAATTACTTCTGCAACTACATTGCTTGCTTTATTAGCTATTTATTTTTTTGGTGGTGAGATTTTAAAAGGTTTCTCTTTAGCAATGATACTTGGAGTAATATTTGGAACATATTCTTCGATTTATATTGCTAACACAGTATTAGTAAGATTAAGAGTATCTCAAAAAACAGTTCTTAGAGAAGATAGCGAAAAATAAAATTAATAAAGATTTTGAGCTGCTACCATTGTAAATAACATAGGTAGAGAAAGTAGTGTGTTTGTTCTTGAAAACAACATTGCAGTTCTTGCAGATTTAGCTTTTAAATCTGGATCACAATCTACAATTCCTAAAGCTCTTTTTTGATTTGGCCAAATTACAAACCAAACATTATAGGCCATAATAAGTCCAAGCCACATGCCAATACCAATTGCAGTATGTTTTGGTATGCCTGATCCAATACTCAATGTCATAGCATCATGTAAGTATCCATTAAATAACGCTAATAATAATCCAGATATAACTGTAAATGCAGCAGCCCATCTAAAATAAAATAATGCAGCAGGTGCAATTACTTTACCAATAGCTGGTTTTTGTTCATCTGGAATTTTAGCCATATTTGGTATTTGAACAAAATTGAAATACCAAAGTAAACCAATCCACATAATAGCTACCACAACATGAATATATCTGAATAACCAACTCCAGAATAAAGTATCAAATGCGAAACCTTCATTTAAATAAAATAAACCTAAAAACAATATAATCATAAGACCTACAGAAGCGTGAATTGTTTTTGATAGCGAAGATAATAAATTACTCATGATTCAAAAAATATTATACACTAAATCTTTGTTAAATTTAAAGTATTATTTTAAAATAGGTTTTAAATATTGACCCGTAAAACTACCAGGTACTTTACAAACATCCTCGGGTTTTCCTTCTGCGATAATATTTCCACCCTTAACACCACCTTCAGGTCCCATATCAACAATATAATCAGCTGTTTTAATTACATCTAAATTGTGTTCAATAACCACAACGGTATTTCCAAGTTTGACAAATGTATGAAGTATTTCTAATAATTTTTTAATATCATGTTGATGAAGTCCTGTTGTTGGTTCATCCAAGATATACATAGTTCGTCCTGTTGATCTTTTTGAAAGTTCTTTTGCTAATTTAATTCTTTGAGCCTCACCACCTGAAAGTGTCGTTGCTTGTTGACCTATCTTAATATAACCCAAGCCAACCTTTTTTAAGGTAAGTAACTTAGTTTTAATATTAGATATATTTTCAAAATATTCACAACCTTCATCTACAGACATATCTAAAACATCAGCAATACTTTTACCTTTAAATTTAATTTCAAGAGTTTCTCTATTATATCTTGTTCCTTTGCACTCATCACATTGTATATAAACATCAGGTAAAAAATGCATTTCATAGGTAATTACACCGTCACCTTCACAAGCTTCACATCTTCCACCTTTGACATTAAATGAAAATCTTCCTGGCTTGTAACCTCTAGTTTTTGACTCAGGTAAACTTGTAAACCAATCTCTAATTGGACCAAAAGCACCTGTATAAGTTGCTGGATTTGATCTAGGGGTTCTTCCAATAGGGGATTGATCAATATCAATAATTTTATCAATTAATTCTACACCCTTGTAACTTTTAAATGCTTTTGGTGCTTTTCGAGCTTTACTGTTAAGTGTTAGATTTAAAGCATGATACAATGTTTGAAGAACAAGAGTTGATTTACCACTACCTGATACACCAGTTACACAAGTAAAACTTCCTGTTGGTATTCGAAGATTTACATTATTAAGATTATTTCCACTTGCACCATTAATTTCAACAAATCTACCGTTCTTTGCTAATCTTCTAGCATTGGGTATTTCAATTTTTTTTTTATTAGAAAGATATTGTCCAGTAATACTATTTTTATTTTTTTTTATTTCATCATATGTACCTTGAGCAGTAACTTCACCACCATTAGATCCAGCTTCTGGCCCTAAGTCAATTATATGATCTGCATTTTCCATTGTCTCAGTATCATGCTCAACAACTATGACTGTATTTCCTAAATCCCTTAATCTTTTTAAAGCATTTATAAGTTTAACATTATCTTTTTGATGCAAACCAATTGAAGGTTCATCAAGCACGTATAAAACACCGGTTAAACCAGAACCAATTTGAGACGCTAGTCTTATTCTTTGTGCTTCTCCACCTGAAAGTGTGCCAGATTCTCTTGCTAAAGTAAGATAATCTAAACCTACATTTAACAAAAAAGTAAGTCTCTCATTAATTTCTTTAAGAACGTGTTCTGCAATTTTAAATTGTCTATTATCAAGATTTTTTTCAAGATTTTTAAACCACTCTGCAGCGTCTAATATTGATTTTTTTGTTACATCACTAATATTATGATTATCAATTTTAACACATAAAGCCTCCTCCTTAAGTCTATTACCATTACAAGCTTCACAAGCTGTATCTGATTGATATTCTGCTATTGCTTCTCTTTTCCACTCACTATCTGACTCTAAAAATCTTCTTTCAAGATTGTTAATTACACCTTCAAATGTTTTTTTATGAGAATATTTTTCATAGCCATCATCATAATTAAATTTGATCTCTTCTTCATCTGATCCATACAAAATTATATCTTTGATTTTTTTTGGAAGTTTTTTCCATTTATCATCTAATGAAAAACCATAATGTTTTGCTATAGATGCTAAAGTTTGTGCATAATATAAAGTTGTAGATTTAGTCCAAGGTTCAATAGCGCCATCAGCTATACTTTTTCTGTCATCTGGTATAACTAAATTTGGATCAACATTTAACTTTATCCCTATACCTTCACATTCTTCACAAGCTCCATAAGGGCTATTAAAAGAAAATAATCTAGGTTCAATTTCCTCTATGGTAAAACCACTTTCTGGACACGCAAATTTTGTTGAGTAAATAAGTTTCTCAGTTTTTCTAAATTTCTGTGGCAATGTTTCATCTTCATACTCTACAAAAACTAATCCATTTGATAAATTTACTGCTGTTTCAACACTCTCTGCTAATCTGTTACCAAGCTTAGAATTTAAAACAATTCTATCTACAAGTATTGATATATCGTGTTTAAATTTTTTATCTAAATTAGGAGATTTTTCTATATCGTATAAAACATTATCAATTTTTATTTTTCTAAATCCTCTTCTTTTGTAACTTAAAATATCTTTTTTATATTCACCTTTACGACCTCTTACTACAGGTGCATAAATATATATTGTTGATTTTTTTGGTAATTTTTTAACAAGATCAACTATTTGAGTAATGGTTTGTGAAGTAATTGCTTTACCTGTAAATGGTGAGTAGGGAGTTCCAGCTCTAGCATATAAAACCCTCATGTAATCATAAATTTCTGTAACTGTTGCCACTGTAGATCTGGGGTTTTTAGAGGTATTTTTTTGTTCAATTGCAATGGCTGGACTTAAACCTTCTATAAGATCAACATTTGGTTTTTTCATTTTATCCAAAAACTGTCTTGCATATGCTGATAAACTTTCAACATATCTTCTCTGACCTTCTGCATAAATTGTATCGAAAGCTAATGATGATTTTCCTGATCCAGATAGGCCAGTTATGACTACAAATTGGTCCTTAGGGATTTCAACAGAAACATTCTTTAAATTATGTTCTTTAGCGCCCTTAATAACTATCTTTTTCATCATATTTTTTGTTGCTTTGAGTTAATAAAATTAATAATGAGAAGAATTGTGATATAAATCTAATTAATTAATTTAACAAATATTAAATATTATGGCTGGAAGTTTAAATAAAGTATTATTAATTGGTCGTTTGGGCGCAGATCCTGAGATAAAACAAATGGTAAACGGCAAAAGTGTTGCAAGACTGAGCTTAGCAACAAGTCAATCTTGGAAAGATAAGAATACAGGTGAAAAAAAAGAAAAAACTGAATGGCACCGTATAGTTGTATTTAACGAAGGACTAGTAAATGTTATTCAACAATACTTAAAAAAAGGTGCTCAGATATATGTTGAAGGCCAACTGACTACAAGAAAATGGAAAGATGAACAATCTGGTCAAGATAAGTATTCAACTGAAATTGTTCTTCAAGGGTATAACACTACTTTAACTATGCTTGGTGGTGGAGGCTCTGGTGGCGGTATTCAAAACGACACTACTCAACAAAATAATATTGAGGATTCTTCTCAAGTGTCAAATGATATGGATGACGAAATTCCGTTTTAATATCTATGCAAAAAACTGAAATTCCAAAAGACAATAATATTAAATTAATCTCAATGCATGATGAGATGAGCTCATCTTATCTATCATATGCAATGAGTGTTATAGTAAGTCGAGCCTTACCAGATATTAGAGATGGTTTAAAACCTGTTCATAGAAGAATTTTATATGCAATGTATAAAGGTGGATATGATTGGTCTAAACAATTTAGAAAATCTGCAAGAATTGTAGGTGATGTTATAGGTAAATATCACCCTCATGGTGATCAATCAGTTTATGATGCATTAGTAAGAATGGTTCAAGATTTTTCAATGAGTCTTCCTTTGGTTCAGGGGCAGGGTAATTTTGGATCTATAGATGGTGACCCTGCAGCTGCAATGAGATATACAGAGACAAGATTATCTAAAGTCTCTCAACATTTGATTGATGATATAGAGAAAAATACTATTTCATTTAAAAGTAATTATGATGAGACAGAAAAAGAACCTACAGTTTTACCTGCTCAATATCCAAATCTTTTAGTAAATGGTGCCGGTGGTATAGCGGTTGGAATGGCAACAAGTATTCCTCCTCATAACTTAGGTGAGATTATAAACGGAACTCTAGCTCTAATAGACAATAAGGATATAAAGATTAGAGAATTAATGAAACATGTTCCAGGTCCTGACTTTCCGACTGGCGGAGTTATCATTGGTAAAGACATTATAAAACAGGGGTATAATAATGGTAGAGGATCATTTAAAATTAGAGGTGAAGTTTCTGTTGAAAGTTTAAAAAATGGACGAGAAAGATTGGTAATTACTTCAATACCTTATCAGGTTAACAAATCAGTTTTAAATGAAAGAATTGCTCAATTAGTCAGAGAAAAAAAGATAGAAGGTATTAAAGATATTAGAGATGAGTCTAATAGAGAAGGTATAAGAGTTGCAATAGACCTAAGAAATGGAGTTGAGCCAGAGACTATAAAAAGACAGCTTTATAAAAATACTCAAATTGAAAGTTCTTTTGGTTTTAATACTTTGGCAATTGTTGAAGGGAAACCTAAAACATGTACATTAAAAGATTTCTTATCAAACTTTTTATCTTTTAGAGAAGATGTTGTAATTAAGAAGACTAAATTTGATTTACAAAAAGCTGAAGAAAGAGCTCACATATTAATTGGATTATCTGTATCAGTTGAAAACCTAGATAAAATTATAAAAATTATTCGATCATCAAAAACACCTGAAGATGCAAAACAAGCTATATTAAAAACTAAATGGAAAATTAACAAATCTCAAAAATTAATTTCTTTAGTAGAAGGAAAAAAAGGTAAAGGTTTATATTCCTTATCTGAACCTCAAGTTATAGCTATATTAGAACTTAGACTTCAAAAATTAACTGCACTTGGAATTAATGAAATTGAAGTTGAAATAAAAAAGTTGGCTGAATTAATAGCAAAATATAAAAAGATTATTTCATCTAAAAAAGAACTTTTAAAAGTCATTAGTGAAGAATTAAAGAATATAAAAGAGAAGTTTGCAGTACCAAGAAGAACTAAGATTATAGACGCTGTTTTAAATTACGATATTGAAGAAACAATTCAAAAACAATCTGTAATAATAACGGTTACTCTACAAGGATATATTAAAAGAGGTTCTTTAGACGGTGTAAAACAACAAAAAAGAGGTGGAAAAGGAAAGTCTGGAATTACTACTAGAGATCAAGATTCTGTTGTACAAACACTATCTGTTAATACTCATACATCTGTTTTATTTTTTTCAACAGAAGGGTTAGTTTATAAAGTTAAAGCATGGAAAATTCCAGAGGGCTCATCATCATCAAAAGGTAAATCATTGTTTAATATTTTACCTCTGAAAAGCCATCAATCAATTAGCTCTATAATGCCAATGCCAGAAAATGAAACTGACTTAAAGAATTACCAAATAATTTTTGCTACAGCTCAAGGTAAGGTTAGAAAAAATAGTCTAGAAGATTTTTCATCAATTAACGCATCAGGTAAAATTGCAATGAAACTTGATAATAATGATAAAATTGTCGGTGTTAAAATTTGTCAAGATGATCAAGATATTATCTTAAGTACTAAATTTGGTAAATGTATTAGATTTGAGGCAAAAAAATTAAGAGTGTTTAAAGGTAGATCTTCAAAAGGAATTAAGGGAATTGAATTGGCTCCTAATGATCAGATTGTTTCATTATCAGTCATAGATAATGATAAAACTAAAAAAAATGGTAAGAAATCAAAAGATGATAAATCTGAGATAAAAGCTAAAGAAAAATTTGTATTATCTATAAGTGAAAATGGATACGGTAAAAAAACATCTCATATAGATTACAGAGTTACCAATAGAGGAGGCAAGGGCATTATAGGTATTGTAAACTCTCCAAGAAATGGAAATATTACTTCTTCTTTCCCTGTCTTTGAAGGTGATGAAATACTTATATCAACTAATAAAGGTAGGGTAATCAGAGTTGCTGTAAAAGAAATTAGAACAGCAGGTAGAAATACCCAAGGGGTTAGAATTATAAAACTTTCTGGAGAAGAAAAAGTTGTATCTGCCATCAAAATTGATGATAATTTAATTTAATGAATAAAGTAGCAATTTATCCTGGAACATTTGATCCTATTACGTATGGTCATATTGATGTCATTAAAAAATCATTGAAGTTGTTTGATAAGATAGTAGTTGGAGTATCTGAAGTTAGCAACAAAAATTACTTATTTAATTCAGATGAAAGAATAGATATTGTTAATAAAGCTTTATTTAAAGATCTAAAATTAAATAAAAATAAAATAACAGTTGTTTCTTTTAGTTCCCTTACAACTGATTTATGCAAAAAGTATAAATCTAATATCATTTTAAGGGGCTTAAGAGCTGTATCAGATTTTGAATATGAGTTCCAATTAGCTGGAATGAATAGAAAATTAAATAACAATATCGAAACAATTTTCTTAATGTCAGATGTAGAAAATCAAATAATATCTTCAAAATTTGTTAAAGAAATTGTTAAATTAAATGGTGATATAAAAAAATTTACTACCAAAAGTACAATTAAATCTTTAAAAGAAAAATATGAATAAATTTCTCATTAAAATATTTATTTTATTTTTTTTATTTATTAATCAATCAATAGCCCAGGAGAATATAATGATTTTGAAATTAAAAGATGGTGATGTTAAAATAGAGTTATTTGAAGATGTTGCACCAAATCATGTTAAAAGAATAAAAGAACTTGCTGATAGTGGTCAATATAATGATGTAGTATTTCATCGAGTAATTGATGGTTTTATGGCACAAACAGGTGATGTAAAATTTGGAAACTCTAGTTCAAATGATTTTAATTTAAGTAGAGCTGGTATGGGTGGTAGTGATTTACCAGACCTTAAACAAGAATTTAGTAGTTTACCACACGATAGAGGAACACTTTCTATGGCAAGATCATCTGATCCAGATTCTGCTAATAGTCAATTCTTTATATGTTTTAAACCTGCGCCTTTCTTAGATAGACAATACACAGTATTTGGTAAAGTTTTAGAGGGAATGGAATTTGTTGATATGATTAAAAGAGGCGATGATAGCAATAATGGAGCTGTATCGGATCCAGATAAAATTATTAGTTTTAAATCACAATAAAATTTTAAATGGCATTAAAAGAATTTGCCTTTAAAATTTTACATCAAGATAAGTTTGCAAGATGTGGATTAATAGAAACACATAGAGGTAATATAAATACACCTGCATTCATGCCTGTTGGAACACAAGCAACGGTTAAAGCTTGTACAATAGATGATATTAAAAAAACTGGTTCAGAAATAATATTATCAAATACTTATCATTTAATGATTAGACCTGGTGTTGATAGAATTAAATCAGCAGGTGGTCTGCATGAGTTTATGAATTGCAATATGCCTATACTTACAGATTCTGGTGGTTTTCAAGTTATGTCATTGTCTAAACTAAACAAAATTGATAGAGAAAAAGGAGCAATTTTTAATTCTCATGTAGACGGCAAGAAGTTTTTTTTAAGTCCTGAAGAAAGTATAAGAATTCAACTAGGGCTTAACTCAGACATAGTAATGATAATGGATGAATGCCCTAAAAAATCTAATGACTATGAATTAATTAAAAACTCAATGAATTTATCTTTGTATTGGGCTGAGAGATCAAAAAAAGCATTTGGACAAAATCCACACAAAGCACTTTTTGGTATTGTTCAAGGAGGATTATTTAAGGACCTAAGAATAAAATCTTTAAATGAATTAATGAAAATTGGTTTTGATGGCTATGCTATGGGTGGTTTAGCAGTTGGAGAGTCTCAAAGTGAAATGTTTCAAGTATTAGATGATATTAAAGAACATCTCCCAAATGATAAACCACATTATTTAATGGGTGTAGGTACTCCTTCAGATATAATTGGTGCTGTAAAAAGAGGTATTGATATGTTTGATTGTGTTTTACCTACAAGATCTGGAAGAACTGGTTTAGCATTTACTTGGGATGGAAGAATTAATATTAAAAACAACAAATATCAAACTGATAATACACCTTTAGATTTTAATTGTAGTAATTTAAACCTTAACAAATACTCAAAAAATTATTTGAATCATTTGTTTAATACTAATGAAATATTAGCATCTATGCTCTTAACACTTCATAATATAAATTTTTATCAAGAATTAATGCAGGCTATTAGAAAGAATATTTCTGAAGGTACATTTGATCAATTTCATGATAAATACATTGAAAAGTTGTAGTAGAATTTTATTTTTTGTTCAATTTGATGTTTGAAAAATTTAAATAATTCTGTATATAACAATTATTCAATTTGAATATTTGTGGGCCCTTAGCTCAGTTGGTAGAGCAATTCCCTTTTAAGGAATGGGTCGATGGTTCGAGTCCATCAGGGCTCACCATGTTTATTCTATTATCAACTAAGTTTAATAGGTGGATAAGCTAACATAACTTCATACATTTTTTCATTTAAACTTATAATTCTATTGTCTGAAGATGGATGAGTACTCATAAATTCAGGAGGTTCTTTTCCTTTATTAAGTTTTTTCATTCTTTCCCAAATTTTTGTAGTTTCTCTAATATCATATCCAGATAAAGAAGAAAAAATCATCCCTAAAAAATCTGCTTCACTCTCTTGTTTTCTATTAAATGGATTTAAAATTCCAAGTTGAGTAAGTAAACCAACAGTATTTTGTCTAGTAGTTCTATTAATATCTGATAAAATCCCGCCACTTGCTATATCAATAATACTAGTTCCAAGTTTCAATAAGGTTCCTCTACTAGCTCTTTCAACTGAATGTTTTGCAACAGCATGAGCAATTTCATGACCCATTACTGCAGCAAGACCATCTGTATTTTTGGTTACATCTAAAATACCTGTGTACACAGCAATCTTTCCCCCTGGCATACACCAAGCATTACGTACTTTTTTTTTATCTATTAAAATGTACTCCCAATTAAAATTTTTTGTAGGGTCATCTAAATTTTCTCTATCAAAATATTCTGAAATAGAATCTTCCATCCTTTTTCCAATTTCCTTAATTTCATTTAGTGTTTTTGTGTCATCACTCATTTTTTCTTTTTCTTTAATTTTTTCATATATTCTGGCAGCTTGGGCGTTTAAATTAGCTTCTGAAACAATCTTCAATTGTTTTCGTTCAGTTATTGGAGCTGTTGTACAAGAGGGAAGAACGAAACCACAACAACCGCAACCCAAGTATGTTAAAAATTTTCTTCTATTCATTTTTGTATAAAATTGATAATAACATTATAAAATGAATCTTAATAATAAAATTTTATTAGTTCTATTTATTATTGCTATTAGTTTTGTTATTTACACAAGTTTTAATTGATCTTATGGCTAAAAATACAAATAAAAAATCTATATCATTAACTCTAAGAAATTATTTTATAACGGGTGTAGTTGTCTTAATACCAATTGGATTTACACTTTATCTCAGTAAGATTTTAATAGGCATATCTTCAAATTTAATTCCTAAAAATATAAATCCTAATAGTTATTTACCTTTTAACATACCTGGAGTTGAAATTGTTATTTCAATAATTTTTATAACTTTTGTTGGTGGTATTTCTTTATCTTTTTTTGGAAGAAGAATTTTAAAATTAATTGATGATCTTTTTAAAAGAATTCCTTTTTTGAGAACTGTTTATTCGGCAATTGTTCAAATGACAGAAACATTTTCTAAAAAGGATGATAATAAAAAAAGTGTAGTTTTGGTTGAATATCCAAGAAAAGGTGTTTGGGCTGTTGGCTTTGCTACTAAAGAAAATACAGGTGAAATGGCGGAAAAAACCAACAAAAAATTAATAAATGTTTTTGTACCAACGACACCAAATCCTACTAGTGGTTTTTTACTAATGTTTCCAATAGAAGATGTAATTTATCTAAATATGAGTTTTGAAGAAGCTTCTAAATTTATAGTTTCAGCAGGAACATCTACAAAAAAATCTTAGGCTAAATCGTTAATTATATCAGCTCTATCATATAATTTTAGTAAAGGTTTATATTTAGAAATATCTTCATTTGATTTTTCAATTCTTCTCATTTCTTTTTCTGCCAAAAGAAATAAATCATTATTATGAATAGGATCAGCTAACTTAAAATTTTTAATACCACTTTGTTTAAATCCTAAAATATCTCCAAAACCTCTGATTTTCATATCTTCTTCAGATATTATAAAGCCATCATTATTTTTTTTCAAAATATTAATTCTTTTTTTTGCATTTTCACTTAAGTTAGATTTAAACATTAATATACATGTTGAGTCTTTATCACCTCTACCAACTCTACCTCTTAGTTGGTGTAATTGTGATAATCCAAATTTATTAGCATTTTCTATGATAATTACATTGGCATTAGGGAAGTCAATACCTACCTCAATTATTGTAGTTGAAACTAATATATCAAATTTTTT
The DNA here is from genome assembly GCA_902595535.1 of uncultured Pelagibacteraceae bacterium. GTDB lineage: Bacteria > Pseudomonadota > Alphaproteobacteria > Pelagibacterales > Pelagibacteraceae > Pelagibacter. The sequence goes on along the minus strand of CACJQI010000005.1, from coordinate 62,177 downwards.
GTTTAAAAAATTATTTAAAATTTTTTCTTTTTCTTCAGTATCTGTTTTTCCATGCAATAAAGATACTTTATTCGGAAATTTCTCTTTCAAAAATTCAAATTTTTTAATTGCTGAGGAATGATCAATCTTTTTAGACTCATCAATTAATGGGCACACCCAAAATATTTGGTTTCCTAATTTGATTTCTTTTTTTATAAATTGAATAACATCATTAACTTTACTTTCTAATTTGCTGTATGTTTTTATAGGTTTTCTTGATTGAGGTTTTTCACGTATAATTGAAAGGTCCATGTCTCCATACACAGTCATTGTCAATGTTCTGGGAATAGGGGTTGCTGTCATTAATAAAACATCACAGTCATCACCACCTTTATCAGATAATCTTTTTCTTTGATTAACACCAAACTTATGTTGTTCATCAATAATAATTAATCCAAGTTTTTTAAAATTTATTTTTTTCTGAAATATTGCATGTGTTCCAAATATTATATCTATTTTATGATTACAAAGATTATTTAATATAACTTTTTTTTCTTTTAATATAGATTTACCAGAAATTAATTCTAATTTTAAATTTTTCGAAAAAATTTTTTTTGCCAAATTAAAATGTTGTCTTGCTAGAATTTCAGTTGGAGCCATAACTGCAACCTGAAATCCTGCATTAACACTATTATATGCAGCTAGTAATGATACTATTGTTTTTCCACTTCCAACGTCACCTTGCAAAAGTCTAAACATTTTATTAGAAGAGCATAAATCATTATTAATTTCTTTTAATGATTTAATTTGATCAGTTGTTAAAGAAAAATCTAATGTTTTGATAATATTGTTTTGTTTTTGAATATTTAGAACTTTATTTGATTTTTTATTTTTTTTTATTTTTTTTCTTATTTCAGAATTAACTAAAAAAGTGGAAAATATTTCATCAAAAGCAAGTCTTTGATAAAAATTTTTTTTAATTGCACCTATATTATCTGGTTTGTGAAGAGCTTTTATTGAGTCATTCCAGCTAATATTATCAAATTTCTTCAATATACTTTTGGTATGCCATTCATTTAAGATAGGTAAATTTTCAATAATTTGATTTATAATTTTATTATATATTTTCTCAGATATACCCTCTGTAAGGGAGTAATTATTGTGAGATTGCTTTATAAGAGACGCATCTTCTGATATATATTTTGGATTAGTTAATTGATATCTGTTTCTAAAAAAACCAATTTTACCACTTACTGTTATCTCCTTGCCAATAGGAAGAATTTTTTTGACATACCCTTCATAACTATTGAAAAAAATACAATCTATTTCTCCAGTTTCATCTTTGCACAAAACTTTATTTGGTAGATTTCTAATTCTGGGAAATGAATATTTTTGAGGAATAATTGTAACTGTTTGCTCAACACCAATACGAAGTTCTACAATTTTAGTAGAAAAACTTCTATCTGTTGATGATTTTGGTAATTTCCACAATAAATCAAATATATTATTTATGTTTTTTTTCTTGAGTAAATTAGTAGTTTTAATTCCTACACCTTTTAAAGCAGTTAAATCTGATAATAAATATTGATAATTACTTTTATTATTCATATTCAACTAATATATTCTAATTATGACTTTCAATATAGATCAATTAAAAAAAAAAATTATTTACAGATCCAATTATAGAGGAACTAAAGAAATGGATAAACTTTTAGGCGCTTTCACAAAAAAATATATTAATCAATTAAAACAAGATGAATTAATAGATTTGGAAAAATTGTTAGATATTGATGACACAAGTCTCTATAATTTATTTAATGGTATTGATAACGAGATTAAATTTGATGAAACCAATGTACTCAAATTATTTAAAAATTTTAAATATAATAATGAAGATTGATATCTGGCGGAGAGACTGGGATTCGAACCCAGGAAAGAGTTGCCCCTTTGCCGGTTTTCAAGACCGGTGCTTTCAACCGCTCAGCCATCTCTCCGTGCAACAGGTTTTATTATTATAATTATTTAATTCAACCATAAAATAGTCTAATAAAAGCTATTATTAATAGACAATAAGTTTCCAATGAATAAAGATTTTAACAAAGGGTTATTCCTAGCTGGTTTTGGTTCTTTTTGGTGGGGGTTTATTGGTGTACTTTATTTTAAATATATTGCTTATATTGGTCATATAGAACTTGTTGTACACAGATGTCTTTGGACTACATTTACATTAGTAATATCAACTTTTCTTTTTTCTAAATGGGGTATTTTTTTTAGTACTATCAAAAACAAAAAATATTTAATTCATCTATTTTTTTCAGGTTTGCTTATATTTATCAATTGGGCTGTATGGATATATGCAATTGCAACAGATAGAATAATAGATGCAAGCTTCGGTTATTTTATGATGCCGATATTAAGTGTATTACTTGGATATATTTTCTTTAAAGAAAAACTTAATAAGAAACGTATATTTTCAATTATGCTAGTTATATTTTCAATATTATATTTAATATTAGTAAGCTTTAAATCATTACCTTGGGTAGGTTTAATTGTAGCTCTAAGCTGGGGTTTTTATAATCTAATAAGAAAAAAAATAAATATTGATACAGATATTGGTTTGCTAATTGAAAGTCTTTATATTCTACCATTTGCATTATTAGCTTTTTATTTGATTATTGAAAATAATCATAATGATTTTCAATTATCGAGTCCACCAATGATGTTATTCATATTCCTTGCTGGTCCTATGACTGTGATACCATTATTTTTATATGTAAGAGGTGTTGAATTAAGTGGGCTAGGGCCTACTGGGATGATTTTTTATATCACTCCAACTCTTCAGTTTTTACTTGGTTTTTTTTATTACGAAGAACCTTTTTCTATAACAAAATTAGTTAGCTTTATTTTTATTTGGATTGCTGTAATTATATATTTAAAAGACTTATATGAAACTGATTAGTTCAATAGTAATTTTGATTGTAATAAATTTTATACCAGCATTTTCAGATGAAAATTTAAAATTTAAAATTTGGAAAAAAAATTTTAAAAAAGTTGCTCTACAAAATAATATCTCTGAAAAAACATTTGATACAGTTATGGCTAATACTAAATTTTTACCAAATGTAATTAAGTATGATCGATATCAACCTGAATTTTATGAAGATACCAAAACATACATATCAAAAAGAACATCAGATAAAAAAGTTTCTAAAGGATTAATTCTTTATAAAAAAAATATTGATCTAATAAATTCAATTGAAAAAGAATTTAATATTGAGAAAGAATTACTTTTATCTTTAATGGGTATCGAAACCAATTATGGTACTTATGTTGGAAAAATGGACATACTGTCATCATTAGCAACTCTAAGTTATGACAAAAGAAGATCGGAATTTTTTACTAATGAATTATTAATATTACTAAATTTAATAGAAAAAAAACAAATTGATTATAAAACCTTGTATGGATCATGGGCTGGTGCATTTGGCTTTTTTCAATTTATGCCCTCAACTATGAAAAATTATGCCATAGATTATGACAATAATAATTACATAGATCTTAAAAATAATATTGATGCATATGCGTCTGCGGCAAATTATTTAAAAAAAATAGGCTGGAAAATTGATCAACCATGTTTTTATAAAATAGATTTATCAAATGATATTCCAAAAAAATATCTTAACGTATCAGCTAAAAATCTTCATAATAAGAAAAAATTAAAATACTTTAGAAATTTCATAAATGATGATTCTTTTTTAAATCAAAAATTAGATGATTTAAATGTAGCAATTATTACACCAGACAAAGATATTATTCCTGATGCAGAAAATTTAAGTCCTGCATATATAGTTTTTGATAACTATGAAATTATTCTTCAATGGAATAGATCTTTAAGATTTTCATTAGCCGTATGTACTTTAAAGGATAAAATTAAAAATGAATTTTAAATTTTTATTATTAATAATTACTTTATTTATTTTATCAGCATGTAATCAAGAGCTTCATAAAGATGAAAAAATAAATATTATTTCTGAGCAAAAATATAAAAATAAAGGATTTGCTTTAGTTTATAATAATAAACTTATAAAAGAAAAAAAGATTTCAAAAAAAATTGATGATAGGGCTTTAGTAATATTTCATAAGAACCTAAAAAAAGATTCGTTTGTTAAAATTACAAATCCATCAAATAAAAAAACAATCATTGCAAAAGTTATTTCAAATAATGTAAAATTTTCTGAGTTTTATAACTCAGTTATAACAAATAGAATAGCTGAAGAATTATCTCTTAACTTAGATGAACCCTATATCAATTTAGTTTTAATATCTAAAAATTCTACTTTTATTGCAAAAAAAGCAAAAACATTTGAGGCAGAAAAAAAGGTTGCTGAAAAGGTTCCTGTAGATGGAATTAAGATCGATAATTTAGGAACAAAAATAGAGAAAAAAAAGGAAATAAACGTTGTGAAATTTTCGTATTCTATAAAAATTGCAGACTTTTATTACAAAGAGTCAGCAGAAAGTATGATTAAAAGAATTAGGAATGAAACTAATTTAAAAAATCCTATTATAGAAAAATTATCAAATACTAAATATAGGGTATTATTAGGTCCATTTAATGATATAAAAAAAATTGAAGAGTCTTTTAATGAAATGAAATCATTAAATTTTGAAAATTTAGAAATTTTAAAAAATGTTTAAAAAAATATTAATTTATATAATTTTATGTTTTCACTATGCTAGTTTTTCTTATGCAAACTTTGATGTAAAAGCTAGAACAGCAATATTGTTAGACTACCATTCGGGTGAAATTTTATATGAGAAAGATGCTGATAGAAAAATTTTTCCTGCATCAATGACTAAAATTATGACAGCAATAATTGCTTTTGATTTAATTAAAAACGGTGAACTTAATCTTGATGATAAGTTTATAGTTTCAGAAAATGCTTGGAGATTATCTGAGTCAGGATATTCATCAATGTTTATAATGGTAGGGGATCAAATTTCAGTAGAAAACTTATTAAAAGGAATAATAATTTCATCAGGTAATGATGCCTGTGTTGCTTTAGCTGAAGGCATAGCTGGTACGGAAGATGAATTTGCAATTTTGATGACTGAAAAAGCAAAAGAAATCGGTATGGAAAATACTAATTTTTCAAATTCATCAGGTATTAATTCACCAGAAAATCTTTCAACAGTTAGAGATATAATGATTATGTCTAAATATTTGATAAAAAACTATCCTAATTATTATAAATATTTTAAAGAAAAAAAATTTACCTGGGATAGGACAGGTGGTGATCCAATTACTCAAGGAAATAGAAATCCATTACTTTATAAAAATTTAGGTGCTGATGGAATAAAAACTGGATATTTATCTTATGAAAAATATTCCTTAGCGTCCTCAATAAATAGAAATGGTAGAAGACTTATCGCTGTTGCAAGTGGATTTAATTCCAAAAATTCTCGTTCAAGAGAAAGTATAAAACTACTTACATATGGACTTACAAATTATGATCTGATTCAAATAACAAAGGCTAACCAACCTTTTCACAAAATCGATGTTTGGCTAGGCAAGGAAAATTATGTTCAATCCTACACAAAAGAGGATATTTACAAAACTATAAAAAAAGCTAAAAAAAAATTATTAAAAGTTTCTGTTAAATATGATGGCCCCATAGAAGCACCAATAAAAAAAGATGAAAAAATTGCAACATTAAAAGTTGTTTATAATGATGAATTAATAGGTGAATATGATTTATTATCATTAAAAGAAGTAAAAAAGGTTAATTTTTTAACTAGATTATTTAAATCTATAAATTACCTAATTTGGGGTGATGTCTAAAAAACCTATTATTGTTTTTGAAGGCATAGAAGGTAGTGGTAAAAGTCACCATATATCTGTTGTATCAAAATATTTAAATAAAAAAAAAATAGATTATATAAAAATTAGAGAGCCTGGTGGAAACCCAAGTTCTGAAAAGATTAGAAAGCTTATACTTAATAATAAATCTGATTTTGATAAAAATACTGATTTACTTTTATATTTAGCGGCTAGAAGTGAAAACATAAAAATTATTAAAAAGTATTATAAAAAGAAGATTATACTAATAGATAGATTTACAGACTCAACAATAGCTTATCAACATTATGGAATGGGCGTTGATATCAAAATAATTAAATTAATTAATAGATATTTATTGAAAAATATATCTGTTAACTTCACTTTTTTGAATCTGGTTAATAAACAAAATTTATATTTAAGATTAAAAAAAAGAAAAAAATTAAATAGATATGATAAATTTAATATGAGTTTCTATAATAAAGTTCAAAATGGTTTTTTAAAATTAGCTAATCAAAAAATAAAATCATATCAAATAATAAATTCTAACATGGATATAAAATTAAATGAAAAATTAATCTTAAAAAAAATAGATGAATTAATTTTTTAGATAAATGAAATTAGAACCCGCAAATCAAATCAGATTATTTTCTCATAAAGAACAATTTGAGAGTTTAACAAAACTATATTCTAAAAAAAAACTGCCCAATAAAATACTTTTTTCAGGAGAAAAAGGGATTGGTAAATGTACTTTAGCTTATCATGTAATCAATTACATACTATCACTTGGTGAAGAAAATTCTTATGATGATAAAAATCTTCAAATAAATTCAGAAAATAAGTCATTCAAATTAGTTCAAAATAAATCAAGTTCAAATTTTATATTAATTGATGTTTCTATTGATAAAAAAAATATTGATATAGATCAAATCAGAAATTTAATTGCATCACTTAATAAATCTTGCTTTAACAACAAACCTAGAATTGTATTAATAGATAATATTGAATTATTAAATTTAAATTCTGTAAATGCTTTACTCAAGATTCTAGAAGAACCTAATGATAATATTAATTTTATATTAATTAATAGTAATAAAAAAATTTTACCTACCCTAAAATCAAGATGTTTAAATTTTAAGATTCAATTAAACTTCAAACAATCAATTAATACTATAAATAAAATTCTAAATAATGACATTTATAATTTATTAAATATAGATTTAATAAATCATTATAATACACCTGGACAATTATTCAATTTAATCAATCTACAAAATCAATTTGACTTAAACCTTAAAGAAATGAATTTAAAAGATTTAATATTTTTTATTATAAAAAATAAACATTATAAAAAAGATTTTATCATTAATGAACTCATCTATTCTTTGATAGAGTTTTATTTAAGATCAAAAATTTCAGTTGATGATATAAGTTTAATAAATATAAAAGATTATTTTTTAAAAAAAATTAATGATACAAAAAAGTTTAATTTGGATGAAGAAACACTTTTAATGGAATTTGAAGATAAAGTATTAAATGGATAAAAATTTCTATATAACTACACCTATCTATTATCCTTCTGCAAAACCTCATATGGGTCATGCCTATTCAAGTATTATTGCTGATTTTTTTGCAAGATTTAAGAAAATGGATGATTTTAATGTTTATTTTTTAACTGGAACGGATGAACATGGTTTAAAGATTCAAAGAGCTGCAGAAAAACAAAATATTGATACTTTAAAATTTTGTGATCAAATAAGTCAAACATTCAGAGATTTATCAAAAACTCTTAATTTAACTAACACAGATTTTATTCGGACTACTGAGGAAAGACATAAAAAAACGGTTCAATATTTATGGAAAGAACTTGAGAAAAATGACGATATTTATCTATCAAAATATTCAGGTTGGTACTCGGTATCTGATGAAGCATTTTATAATGATGATGAAATCGAGACAATTGATGGAAATAAAGTTGCAATCTCTTCAAAATCAAAAGTTGAATGGATAGAGGAGGAATCTTATTTTTTTCGTTTATCAAAATGGGAAAAACCGCTTCTTGATTATTACCAATCACATCCTAATTTCATTGCTCCTGAATCAAGAAGGAATGAAGTAATAAGTTTTGTTAAAAGTGGCTTAAAAGATCTATCCGTTAGTAGAAAAAGTTTCTCATGGGGTATAAAAGTTCCAAATAACAATGATCATGTAATTTATGTTTGGTTAGATGCTTTAACTAACTATTTAAGCGCATTAAATTTTCCAAAAGCAAATGATGAGTTATTTAAAAATTTTTGGCCAGCATCAATTCATCTGATAGGTAAAGATATACTTAGATTTCATGCTGTTTATTGGCCAGCTTTTTTACTGGCTGCTAAAATTGAATTACCTTCAAAAGTATATGGTCATGGTTGGATACTCTCTGATAATGAAAAAATGTCTAAATCAAAAGGTAATATACTTGATCCTTTAGAAATAATTAAAGAATATGGCTTAGACCCTTTAAGATATTATTTAATTAAGGAAGTTTCTTTTGGTAATGATGGAAATATATCTCAAGAAAGATTAGAAGATTGTATAAATAGTGATTTAGCTAATAACTTTGGTAATCTATGTCAACGTGTAACAACTTTTGCAATAAAAAATTGTGAAAGTAAAATTCCCAAACAAATAGATTTCAAAAAAGAAGATTTGGAAATACTTAATAAATATATGAATAATTTAGATAATATTAGAGAAAAAATTGATAATCAAGATATTAACTTTTATATTGATTATATTATCAATTCATTATTTGAAGCTAATAAGTATTTTAATGACCAAGAACCATGGAAAAAAAAAGATGATAAACTTAGATTAGATACTATAGTTTACACAACATTAGAAATTGTAAGAAAGATAAGTTTTTTATTATTCCCAATAATTCCCAATTCTTCATTAAAGGCTTTAAAGATCTTTAATTTAACTGAAAAAGATATTAATTTTTCATCAATTAAAAATAACGATTTTTTAGTAAAAGGAGGTAATATCAATAAAATAGATATTCTTTTTAAAAAAATAGAAAAAAATAATGATTGATTCACATTGTCACTTAGATCACGAACCACTTATTAGCGACTTACCAAATGTAATACAGCGATCTAAAAATATTGGTATAGAAAAATTATTAACCATCTCCACTTCTTTTGAAAGTTTTAATAGAGTTAAAGATATCGTAAATCTTGATAATATTATTTATGGAACTATTGGTATACATCCTCATGAAGCAGACAGCGATATAATTACTTCAGATGAAATTGTTAAAAATTTAAATGAAAATCCTAAAATTATAGGTATTGGTGAAACTGGCCTAGATTTTTTCTATAATAATAGTGATAAAGATAAACAGATAAAAAGTTTTTATAAACATATTGAAGCCGCTATGAAGTCAAATGTTCCTATAATAATTCATTCAAGAGATGCAGAAAAAGAAACATTTGAAATTTTAAATGAATATAAAAATAAAAATCTTAAAATACTGATGCATTGTTTTACAGGATCTTTAGAATTTGCAAATAAACTTCAATCTCTAAATGCCTATTATTCTGCAAGTGGAATTATTACATTTAAAAATTCTTTAGATTTACAAAACACTTTTAAATCATTACCGTTAGATAAAATTTTGATTGAAACAGATAGTCCTTTTTTGGCACCTGTGCCTAATAGAGGTAAGAAAAATGAACCTTCATTTATTGATCACACAGCAAAAAAATTAGCAGAAATTAAAGGAATTCCAAAAGAAGAACTTGTAAAAATCACAACTTCCAATTTTAACAATCTTTTTTTTAATTGATTTTAAAATGAAATTTATAATTTTAGGATGTGGTAGTTCAATGGGAGTTCCACGTCCAGATGGTTATTTTGGTAACTGTGATCCTAATGAAAAAAAAAATTATAGAACTAGATGTTGTGCCCTTATTAAAACTGACAAAGAGAATATTCTTATAGATACTTCTCCTGATTTACGTCAGCAATTACTAAGACATAAAATAAAAAAAATTGATAAAGTTTTTTACTCTCATATGCACGCTGACCAAACTCACGGTATAAATGACTTACGATCTTTTTACCTTAAAAATAAAAAACCAATCGATGTTTTTGCTGATAACTCAACATCGCAATATTTAAAAGATAATTTTTCTTATTGTTTTAAAAGTTATTCAAAGGAGTATCCTGCAACATTAAACTTAAATAAAATTAATAAAAAAAACAATTTATTCATTTCTAGTTCTTTAAAAAAGATTAATGTAAAACCAATATCAGTTACACATGGCAATGTTAACTCAATTTGTTACATCATAAATCGAGAATTAGCTTATATAAGTGACGTTAGTGAGATTTTAAAAAAAGACTTAAGATATTTTAAAAATTTAAGATATCTTATTATAGATTGTCTTTGGTATAATTTTCACCCATCTCATTTAAATTTAGAAGAGTCTTTAGATCTTATAAATTATCTTAAACCAAAAAAAGCTATCTTAACTAATCTTTCTCCAGTACTTGACTACAAAGTACTGAAAAAATTATTGCCTAAAAAAGTTATTCCAGCTTATGATGGATTAACTATAAACTTATAAGATATTTTCTATAGCCTTTATTAATTTTTTTGATAAAGGTTTTGTAAAAGATGCAAATGTATTTTCAACCTTACCATCTTTATTAATTAAAATTTTATGAAAATTCCACTTAGGTTCAGCTGATTTACCATGATTTTCTTTTGCCCATTTAAAAAGTTGATGTGAATTTTTACCTTTAACCTCAGTTATTGCTGTAAGTGGAAAGTTAATATTAAAGTTCACCTCACAAAATTCTTTAACATCTTTATTGTTATTTTTTTCTTGATTAAACGAATTAGATGGAACACCAAGAACAATTAATCCTTTTTCTCTATATAAATCCCACAATTCCTGTAATTCATTATATTGTTTTGTAAATCCGCAATAACTAGCAGTATTTACAACTAAAATAACTTTATTTTTGTAATCTTTAAAATTAATTTTTTCACCGCTTATACTTTCTATACTGAAATCATAAAACTTTTTTTCATAATTTGCTGTTGCTTGTGTTTTAAAAAAAAACATAACTATAAATAATAAAAATACTATTTTTTTCATTGATTGGGTTTATTTGGAGTAAGTAATATTAAGAAATAACCAAATAAAGTAGATAATAATGATCCTGTTAATACACCAATTTTCACACCATCCATATATTGCATGTTTTCAGCAAAAGCTAAATTTCCAACAAATAAACTCATTGTGAAACCAATACCAGTAAGAACACCAACACCATAAAAATTATACCAACTTGTGTTGTTAGGCATTTGAGCTACTTTTAATTTTATAGATACATAAGAGAATATAAATACACCCAGTTGTTTGCCTAAGAATAATCCCAGTACTATACCTAGGGGAACCTTATCTAATAATGAAGCAAAAGATAAACCTTCCAAAGAAACACCCGCATTAGCAAAGGCAAATAAAGGCATTATACCAAAAGCAACATAAGGACTAATGGCATGCTCTACTTTAATTAATAAAGAAAAATCTTTTTCTTTTTTTCTATGGGGGATTGTCATAGCTAATAAAACACCTGCTATAGTTGCATGTATACCTGAGTTATGAGTAAAATCCCAAAGGAAAATTCCAACAATTAAATAAGGTAAGAACTTTTTAATATTAAACTTATTAATTACTAATAAAATAATAAAAGCTAATAACATTAAAGTTAAATACTTTATGCTTAAATCTCCTGAATAGAAAAGGGCTATTATTACAATTGCTCCTAAATCATCAATTATTGCTAGAGCAGTTAAAAAAACTTTTAAGGATAGTGGAACTCTTTTACCAAGCAAAGATAAAACACCTAAAGAAAAAGCGATATCGGTAGCAGATGGTATTGCCCAACCATTTAAAGTTTCGCTATCACCTAAATTTATGAAAACATAAAATAATGCAGGCACTAGCATACCACCTACAGCAGCTATTATTGGTAATAAAGCCTGTTTAATATTAGAAAGTTCACCTTGTAAAAATTCTCTTTTTATTTCTAAAGTAACAAAAAAAAAGAAAATAGCCATCAAGGCATCATTTATCCAGTGCAATACAGATAATTTTAATCCAAAATTATTTATTCCTATAAATAGATATTCATTCAAAGTAGAAAAATATAATTCTGCTAAATCCGAATTACTTATAACCAAAGCAACTATTGCAGCAAATAACAATACTAGTCCACTTGCTGCTTCAAGTTTAAAAAACCACCTAAAAGGTTTTGATAAATAGTTAATCATACTTAATTAAGATAGGTCTATAATAAATAGTTTGATATCTTGCAATGTTTCAAAAAGGTTGAATAAATGGATTTCTAATCTAGGAAAAATATCAATTAATGGTGTTTTTATTGTATCAATTAAAATAACAAAAACAGCGAATGAGATAATTGAAACAATTATATATGATAAAAACTTAGTAAATGTAATATTTTTAGATTTTTTAGGTAAGTCACTTTTTTTAATAGTATTATCATTCTTAATATCTTTATCTATTTCATGGTTTAATTTTGATTTTAATGACTCAGAATTATCTGAATTTGATGGATTATCTTGAGTGTGTTCAATAACTTTTTCTTTACTATTTTCACCTAAGTTAAGTGGTTCAACAATTTTATTTTCAAGTTTATAAAACCAATTATGATTACAGGAACCACATTGAAGGTTACGGCCTTTAGATGGAATTAATTCATCTTGAATTTTAAATTTTTTATTACAAGAAGGACAAGTGATAATCATTTCCTCTTATATAACAGATTTTTGTAAAAAAACCTGATTTTTACTAATCTTTACACTTTGAAATAATTAAAATGTACTGTAATAGTACATCGTTCGGAGTGTAGCGCAGCCTGGTAGCGCATCTGGTTTGGGACCAGAGGGTCGCAGGTTCGAATCCTGCCACTCCGACCATCATTTATGAAAAAAGCGATTATTTACATTCCAAATAAAAACCCCATGCAATCAGGAACAGCTAAAAGTGATAAATGGATTTTAGAATTTAAAACAAAAGATCCAACAAAAAATCCATTAATGGGATGGGAAAGTTCATCAGATACCTTAACAGAATTAAAATTAGAATTCTCATCTAAAGAACTTGCTATTAATTATGCAAAAAAAAAGAAAATAGATTTTGAATTGATTGAACCTAAAAAAAGAAAAATAGTTAAAAAATCATATGCTGATAATTTCTTAAAATAAAAAATGTTTAAATTCTTTACACAAAAACAGTGGTTTGGCTGGAGTATACTTGGGTCTATTTTAATTCTATTTACTACTTGGTATAAAGTCCAGTTAGATGTTGATATTAATAGATGGTTTGAGGAATTTTATAATTTAATTGAAGAAGCCTTAAAATCACCAGGAAAAATTTCATTAGAAAAATATTATGTAGTAATATTTACTTTTGTAAAAATTGCAGCCTTATACGTTACAATTGCAGTAATCTTAGATTTTTTTATAAAACATTATATTTTTAGATGGCGTACATCTATGAATGATTTTTATATGAAACATGAAAATTGGCAAAAACTTCGTTTAACTGAAGGAGCATCACAAAGAGTTCAGGAAGACACTAGGTTATTTGCTTCTATAATGGAATCTTTAGGTGTTAATTTTATGAGATCAATTATGACACTAATAGCATTTATGCCTCTTCTTTGGGATTACAGTAAAAATATAACTACATTCCCTCTAGTAGGAGAAGTGAATCATGGTTTAGTTTATCTTGCAATTTTATTTGCATTAGCTGGAACTGTAGGCTTAGCATTACTAGGCTATAAATTACCAGGTTTACAATATAAAAATCAAGTAGTTGAGGCAAGATATAGAAAAGAATTAGTTTATGGTGAGGACGACCCCGAGAGAGCGGATCCATTTTCTGTTACCAAATTCTTTGGTGAAGTAAGAAAAAATTATTTTAGATTATTTTTTCACTACATGTATTTTGATGTCGGTAAATGGAGTTATTTACAATTTGGAGTTATGGTACCTTATATTGCATTAGGTCCATCAATAGTAGCTGGGGGATTAACTCTTGGACTTTTTCAAGGAATAATTAGAGCTTTTGGTAAAGTAGAGACATCTTTTCAATTTTTAGTAAATTCTTGGACTATTATAGTAGAATTAATATCCGTCTGGAAAAGATTAAGTGAATTTGAAGCTAAACTTAATTATGTAGAACTTATTAATTTTGATGAGAAAAACAATTAATGAAAAACCTTAATGGCAATTGATAAAAAATTTATTAATCAATTTGTTAATGTTACAGTAAAAGCAGCGAGTGCAGCATATAATTTAGTAGGCAAAAAAAATAAAAATGCCGCTGATCAAGCAGCAGTTGACTCAATGAGATCTGAGCTAAATAAAATCGATATGACTGGAGAAGTTGTTATTGGTGAAGGTTCTCTTGATGAGGCACCCATGTTATATACAGGGGAAATACTTGGAAGTAAAACAGGACCTGCATTAGACATAGCTGTAGATCCCGTAGAAGGGACAAACTTTGTAGCAAACAACCTACCAGGTGGTATAGCTGTATTAGCAATTGCTGAAAAAAATAATCTTTTCAATGCTCCTGAAACATATATGAACAAAATTGCAACCGGTAAAATTGATAAAGGTTTAATTGATTTAGATTTTACAATAGAAAAAAATATAAAAAATTTATCTGATTTTAAAAATAAAGACATGTCATCTATTACTGCTTGTATTTTGGATAGACCAAGACATAAAAAAATAATTGATCAGCTTAAAGACTTAAATGTAAAAATTAAATTTATTACCGATGGTGATGTACTTGGAGCTCTTTTTGTTTCTGATCCAAAATATGATGTTGACATATTTCTTGGTATTGGCGGTGGTCCAGAAGGAGTTTTAGCAGCATCTGCATTGGATGCATATGATTGTCATTTTCAAGGAAGGTTTATATTTGATAATAATCATGACATTCAAGAGGCAAAAAAAATGGGAATTGATGATCTTAATAGAAAGTATGAATTAAAAGAAATAGTTAAAGGCGACTCAATTTTTTGTGCCACAGGAATTACTGATAGTATTATTTTAAATGGTATTAAATTTAATAATAATGAAATTATGTCTGAGACTTTAGTTACTCATAAAAGCTCAAACTTTAAAAAAATAATTAAAAAAGTTAATTTTATTAATGAATGATATCTGTTTCGGGGAAAAAATGGATTGAGAAAAAAATTAATAAAAATTCTATAGAGAAAATTAAACAAGATTTAAATTTTAGCGAAATTATTTCTAAATTAATAATTTCTAGAAATTTTGATCATAGTGAGATTAATAGTATTAAAAATCCATCTATTATAACAAATGAATTTAAAAAAGATAAAGATTTTATTGAAGCTACAATACTTTTAGAGAAAATTATTAATAAAAAAGAACTTATATGTATTTTTGGCGATTACGATGTTGATGGAACAGCAGCTACTTCTTTATTAGCTAAATTTTTTGATCATATTAAGCATCCATACTTTTTTTATATACCAGATAGGGAGCGCGATGGATATGGTCCTAGTATATCAGTATTTAAGAAATTGATTATAAAAAAACCCAAACTAATAATAATGGTTGATTGTGGATCTACATCTAATCAATCAATAGCTTATTTAAATTCTAACAAAATTAAATCAATAATAATAGATCATCATGAAATAAATAAACCATATCCAAAAACTAATGTTCTTATTAATCTCAAAAAGAATATTAATAATCCATCTAAAGAATATTATTGTGCAACAACACTAACTTATTTCTTTTTAGAAATAATGATTAAAAAGATTAAATCATCATTTAATCTTTCCAATTATTTAATATATGTTTTGTTAGCTTTAGTTTGTGACATAATGCCATTAAGAAAAATAAATAGATACATAGCTTTATATATAATCAAAAATTTTAATATAAAAGATAACGTTGTTTTTAAAACACTATATGAATTATGTGAAAAAAAAAATAATCTTACAATTGATGATTTAGGATTTTTTATTGGACCAATAATTAATTCAGGTGGTAGAATATCTAGCCCAAAAATTTCTGCTGATTTATTAATTTCTGAAAATTTTCTCGTTATTAAAAAAAAATCATTAGAATTAATTAAACTTAATAAAATTAGAAAAGATGTTGAAAATAAAATACTAAATGAAATTAATTTTGAAAAATTAGAAAAAGAAAATGAAAATGTTATTATATATTATAGCTCTAAAATTAAAGAAGGTCTTATTGGAATTATCGCTTCAAGATTAAAAGATTATTTTAACAAACCATCAATAGTAATAACAGCATCCAAAGATAAACTTAAAGGATCAGCTAGATCTACAACTAATTATAATATTGGTAGTGTTATTAAAAAACTAATTGATAAAAAATTGATTGAAAAGGGTGGTGGACACAATATGGCTGCTGGTTTTTCAATGAAAAAAGATAAACTTAAAGATTTAGAAGATTTTATTTTAGAAGATTATGTACTTAAAAATAAAAAACTAATTTTGAATAATACTTTTGATGCAGAAATCTCGTCTAGTGCAATAAATAATGATTTTACAAACGAAATTAATAAATTAGGACCATTTGGTAATGGTAATCCTATTCCTACTTTTCTAATTAAAAATTTAAAAATTATTAAAGTAACAACTATTAATAATAAACATATTAATGTTATTTTTAAACCAAGAGTTGGTAAATCAATTAAATCAATATGCTTTAATTCATTAAATACTAAAATTGGAAAATATCTTTTGTCTTATAAAAAGAAAGTTCATGTTATTGCTCAAATTCATGAAAATTATTGGAATAATAATAAGTATTTGCAATTAAATATAAAAGATCTTTTAATTGAACCTAATTAGACTTGATAAATTTAGACTTTTAAAATAAAAGATCACCTCATGGTCCCTTCGTCTATCGGTTAGGACAGCTGGTTTTCATCCTGCAAAGGGGGGTTCGATTCCCCCAGGGACCGCCAAATAAACATAACTTATTATGGTTTACTATGTATATTTAATAAAAACCTTAGATGGTTTTTTAAATAAATCATACGTAGGATTTACAAATAATATTGAAAAAAGGCTTAATAAACATAATTCTAATTTAGGTGCTAGGTCTACTAGAGGATATAAATGGGAAGTTATTTATAAAAAAAGATTTTATTCTAAAAATAAAGCTCTTTCATTTGAATACAAATTAAAAAAAGATAAAAATGAGAGATTAAGAATATTGAATGATTTTAAAAAAAAAAAACCTTAAGATAGCAACCATTTTACCTTATAAAGAAAGCTATACTCGAGAACATGCTTCCGCTGTATCTCTTTGGGTTTCAGAATTTTTTAATAAATCATCATTTAAAAATAGTAATTATATATATGGTAATGCAAACTCAAAAAATTTTCTAACTAAAAATTATATAAATATACCTCTAAAAAATATTGGATTAAAATTCAGAAGTACATCAAATGAATATATTGAAAAATTATCTAAAAAAATTATTGAAGAAAAATTTGATATTGTTGAAGTACATAATAGACCATTAGTTTTATTTAAACTTTTTAAAAAAATTAATACTAAATTTATTATGTATTATCATAATGATCCTTTGTCTATGTCTGGATCAAAATTAGTTTCGGAAAGAAAAGAAATTTTAAAAAAAGTTGATAAATTAGTTTTTATAAGTAATTGGGTAAAAAAAAGATTTTTTGAAGATTTAGATAATTTTTCAAAACATAAAACAGAAATAATTTATCATAGTGTAAATAAACGAAAGAAAAAAATAAAAACTAATCAGATAGTTTTTGTTGGAAAACTTAATCATTCAAAAGGATATGATATATATAAAGATGCAATTATTAAAATTCTTAATGAATTTCCAAAATGGCATGCCTTATCTATAGGTGATGAAAGTAGAAGAAGTATATATATAAATCACAAAAATCATAAGGAACTTGGTTTTTTAAATCACAAAAAAACCTTTGATGTATTAGACAGATCTGAAATTGCTGTTGTTCCCTCAAGATGGGAAGAACCTTTTGGTCGTGTCTCATTGGAAGCAACCGCAGCAGGATGCGCAACTATAACATCTAAAAAGGGTGGCTTATTAGAGACGTCAAATCATATAATTTCTATTGATAAAATTGATTACCAAAAGCTCTATACAAATATTAAAGAATTAATAATAAATAATATAAAAAGAAAAAAAATCCAAAATTTATCTAGAAAGAATATTAATCACCTAATAGATAAAAATACTAGAAAAGTTGATTTAATGAGAAAAAGTGTTTATCCACAATTTCAATTAAATTTTATAAAAAATAGATTAAAAATAGTTAATTTATTCAATCAGGGACAAAAATCTAATTTTAGATTGTTTAATATTTCGTTAGGAAAAAAATTTACAAATGGTTTTATTAGAAATAATCATGATGTTTTAGAAATTAGTGATCGAGATTTTATCAAAAATAGTCGTAATTTATTAAATTTTGAATCAAATATAAATATTTTTCAAAAACATTTGATTGAGGTAGTAAAGAATTATAATCCTGATTTGTTTTTATTTGGACATACAAATAATATAAAATTATCAACTATTGATAAAATAAGGTCACATAACAACAGATTAATTATATCTCAATGGAATGAAGATCCTCTTATGTCAGGACTTGAATTTTCAAAAAAAAATATTGAAAATATTAAACCTTATGTATCTTTAGTTGATCATAATTTTATAACTACACATCCTTCAATTTTAAAAAATGAATTCAAAAATGAAAAATTTAATTTCTTATTTGTTCCAGTAGATAGAAATATTGAAAAATTTAGTGTTTATAACTTAAAACCAACAAATGATATATTCTATGCAATGAGTCATGGGGTAAACAGAGGTGTTTTAAAAAAAGGATTTGAAGACAATAGAATTAATTTTTTAGAAAAACTTATTAAGAAAATTCCAAATTTGAATTTAGATTTTCATGGATTCAATAATATACAACCTATCTGGGGTAATGATTTTAATAATGCATTAATTAATTCTAAGATGGGGTTAAATTTAAGTAGAGGATCACCAACCAAGTATTATACTAGCAATAGAATTGCCTCCATATTAGGTAATGGATTACTTACATTTATAGATAAAAAAACACAACTAAGTGATTTTTTTGAAAATGATAAAGAGGTAATATTTTATAACGATATTGATGACTTAGCCTCAAAAATTAAATTTTATGCTAAAAATGATAAATTAAGAAAAAAAATAGCAAAAAGTGGTAAAGCAAAATATTTTAAACTTTTTGATGGAAATAAAATTGCAAAATATATAATTGATGTATCGTTAGGCAAAAAAACTAATTTGTTTTAATGAAAATTTGTTTTTTAGATAATTCGCCTATTCCATACACAGCGAATGATTTGAATTCTAAAGATATTAGAGGTGGTGAAAATGTAATAATCCATATATCAAAAGAACTTGCAAAACTTAATAATTATGTTGAGGTTTTCAATAATAATTCAGCAAATCAAATTTTTGATAATGTAAAATGGACTAATATTAATAATACTAATAAAGAAAATGTTTTTGATTATGCATTCACAAATAATGATATTAGACTTTTTAATAAAATCTCAGCAAAAAACTACATTGCTTTTTCACACAGTATTCAATCAATAGAAAAATTTATTCGTAAGGGTCAATTATTAAGTTTTTTAAAATATAAACCAAAAGTAATTCTTTTGGGTAAATATCATGATAATAATAGAAATTTCTTGTTGAAAATATTTGGAAAAATTAATCTACAATGGGCTGTTGATCCGTTATTTTTAGAAACAGAAGTTAATGAGTCTAATATCGAAAATAGAGCTATATTTACTTCAAGAAGAGATAGAAATTTAGATATTTTGATTGATATATGGAAAAAAAAAATATTTCCAAAAAATAAATCTATTAAACTTTTTGCTACACCTAGTGAGTTAATTGATAATAAATTTAATATATATTCTAGAGATTTTGAGGATAAGACTTTAATGGTCAAAGATATGCTTAAATCTAAAGTTTTATTAGTACCTGGTCATAAAGGTGAACTTTTTTGTATAGCTGCTGAAGAAGCCAGAGAATTATGTATACCAATTATTACTTTGGGTATTGGATCTCTATCTGAGCGTGTTGAACATGGTGTTACTGGATTTATTGCAAAAAATAATGATGAATTTGCAGATTTTACTCTAAATATTTTTAATAACTATGACTTATGGAAAAAACTTCGTAATAATTTATTAAAATTAAGAGGTTCTAAAAAATGGCAGAATGTAGCTTCTAATCTTTTAAAACAATTATAATTCAAATTATGACAAATATTTATAAAGATATTACATTGATTCTTGTTACATACAGAAGCGAGAGCCTCATTTTGAAAAATCTAGAAGTATTAAAAAAATTTCCAGTAGTAATAATTGACAATTCTAACTCTGATGAATTAGAAAAAATTATTTTGAATTATAAAAATATTGATTTAATTAAATCTTCTAAAAATTTAGGTTATGGTGTTGCTAACAATCTAGGTGTGTCTAAAGCAACTACACCTTTTATCTTAATTATTAATCCTGATATATTAATAAATGAAGATGCTATTTGTGAACTTTTTAAAAACTTTTTAAATGACCCACAAAATATAGGAATATTAGGTCCATCACTATATGACGAAAATATGAACAAACGAACAAATGGAACAATTTCATATTTAGATCAATTAAATGGTGTTAAAGTTTCAAATTTATCGAATAATATTCCATCTTATAACACTTGCTGTAAATTTTTAATGGGTTGTTGCTATTTTATGCGTAAAGATTTTTTTAATTCATTAGGTGGATTTGATAAAAATTTTTTTATGTATTTTGAAGATAATGATTTATGCGATCGTACTTTAAAGAAAGGAAAATACATTATGGAGGTTCCTTCATCAAAATTTATTCATTTAGAAAATTCTTCCTCAAAAAAAAATTTTTTAACAGACACCAAATTATCAATTATCCATAAAGTCTCTTCTTATATCTATTTTAAAAAAAATAATGATTTTAGATTTTTAATTTTTCATGTAATTAAAAATTTTATAGATTATTTTCAGCGTTTTATTATTAATTTAATAATCTTCAAGCCAAAGAAGTCATACAAAAATTTTTTGAGACTAATTTCAATTATTTTATACGTTACGCTGTTATATAAAGTAGTTTATAAAGTTTGGAATATATAATTTTTAAATCTTAATTTTATTTAATGCATTATTTTTAAAGATATTTGCTTCTCTTATATATCTTCTAACCATTTGTGTTGTTTTATGACCTGTCATAGCCATTATGCTTCTTTCATCAGCTCCTGACTCTGCTGCAACTGTTGCAAAACCTGATCGCAAGCTATGACCAGCAAAATTTTTATTTTCTATGCCTGCTAAATTTAGATATTCTTTCATTAATAATACTACAGATTGGTCTGTTAATCTTTTATCTGTTAAATATGAACCTTTGCTAAACCTTCTAAAAATTGGCCCTGAGCTAATTTTTGATATTTCTAACCATTTTTTTAAATTGACTACTGGACAATATTTTTCATTAGTGAAGTAGGGTAGTCCTTTAATCATCCCTTCACCGAATTGATCGGTCTTTGATCTTTTGATAGTAATTTTAAGACCTTCAGTTACAAATTCTAAATCATCATAGTCAATTGAAATCAGTTCGGTTCGTCTAAAACCACCTCCAAAACCTATTAAGATAATTGTCTTATCTCTTAACTTCTTGATATACTCTATTTTTGTTTCATCTATTACATTAATAATTGATTTTAAATGGTTGATTAATAATGGTTTTTTTCCTTTTTGAATGCTTCCTTTAACCCTTTTTATTCCCATTAAATTCTCAACAATGATAGGATGTTTTGTATCTAAATAATGCCCTTTTAACTTATGAACCATGCTAATTGACACCAATCGTCTTTTTAAAGTGCTAATTTTTGAATTTTTGGAAAGGTGTGTTAGGTATAAAGAAACAATTTTAGGCTCTGATGGTAGAGAATTTAAACCATGCTTAGCACAAAAAGTTCCAAAATCTTTAAAATCTGATTTGTAAGCTCTCAGTGTGTTATTTGCTTTAGAGCTTTTTAGGTTATTTAAAGTTGCTTCATGCAACAATTTTAAGTCTGTAGTAAGTTCATTCATATAATTACTATTGATAACAATTAATTATCGTTAGCAATATATTAATTTATATTTTGTGTCAATAGTATAAAATTAAAAATATGGCAGAATGGCAATCAATTATTAACCCTATATATTTTTTACTTATATCAATAATATTTATGTTATCGGCTGCTTATAAATATGGGAAATCAGGCAAATCGAAAGAAACAATTTATCTATCAATAATATCAATATTTTTTTTGATTTGTTTTTTAGTTTTAATTAACTTAGGTTGGATTGAATTTTATTTGATCCATCGATGAATAACTATTAAATAGTTAATAATACTCGCCTAATTAATGATATTGCGAACGTAATAATGATGAAATAAGATTTAAGTATGGGCATAGACGGAGTAATTGAACCAATATATTTCCTAATAACTTCTATTGGTTTTATAATTTTGAGTTTTATTCAATATAAAAAAACAGGAAAAACGTTAGAAACAATATACTTATCAATTTTAGCTGTTTTTTTTATAATTTGCTTTATTATTTTAAAATTTTATTGATGAAAGGGACTAAATTTCAATTAAAAGTCTGGAAATATCTTAAAACTATACCGAAAGGATACGTAAAAACCTATAAAGATGTAGCTATTGGAATAAAAAGCCCAAAAGCAGCCCGTGCTGTAGCTAATGCTTGTGGAAAAAACCCATACGCCCCCAAAATACCATGTCATAGAGTAATTAGATCTGATGGAGCTCTTGGTGGCTACTCAGGAAGAGGCGGAATTAAGAGAAAGCTACGTTTATTGAGATCCGAAAAGGTTGATATTTAGTATCTTTTTATGCTTATTTTAAGGTAAAAACACCAGTAAAATCAACAATTTTTGGGTATTTAGGCGCATTTAAGTATAAATAGTGTTTTGCACCCTTCAGTTCATACTATATACCGAGATAAACTAAAATAAAGCACCTCTATGACCGTTTAAAACATATATTCAATAACTGCATTGCTCTACTTTTCAATGATACAAAGGCTAATTTTAGTGTCCAATTTCAATCAATTTTTATAAATTTTTGTTCTCCTACTCACTTAAGCAAGTATAAATTTTGTATTTTATGAATAATAAGCTTAAAAAACCATTGATATTAAACACTTTTAATTACTTATGTTAATTTTCTATAAAAATTTTCCAACTTTGTCTTTAAACTATTATAATTTATAGTTTTTAACTGTTTATTTTCTTATATAAATTGAATAGATTATATTTATTTATCGATATATTTAAAATGTAATAATATAATAATTACAATATTTTATAATTATTTATTAATGTAATACATTATATATTAGTAACTATTTGTTTACTATTAACTAGAACGAGTTAGTAAATATTCTCTTCTAGAAATATATAAGCCGCTCAATATTATAATTATTAACCCTAAATAAGTCCAGTTATCTGGTATTTCACTAAAGAAATAATACCCTATTAGTACATTTGGGATTATCTCAGTATAGCCCAAAGGAGCTAATTTAGAGGCATCAGCATATTTGAGGGATAATATCAAAAATAAATGTCCTATGCAGGCGAAAATGCCTATACCAGCCATTAAAGACCATTGATTAAGTGATGGTTTTACCCAATAAAAAGGAATAATTGCAGAAACAAGTATGGCCCCTACCATTCCAGTCATTAAAAGCGTAAGAAGTGGATTATCTGAAGTGCTTAATTTTCTAGTTATTATTAAATAAAACCCGTAAAGAATGCCTGTTCCTAAAGCTGCCAAACTAGCAAAATTTAACTCAACAAAACCCGGTCTAATCACCACTAAAGAACCGATAAAACCAACAACAACAGCTGTCCATCTTCTAAAACCAACTTTCTCTCCAAGCAAAACAGGTGAAAATGCAGTTACAATTAAAGGTGCCACAAAAGCCAAAGTTAATGCTTTTGCTAAAGAAATTATAGATATTGAATAAAAAAAACAAATATTGGCTGATAGCAATATCAGACCCCTTAATATTTGTAATTTAGGTTTATCAGACCATACCAATTGTTTTTTAAAAAAAAATATCATTATTGGAAGTGTAAAGACAACCGTAAAAAAATATCTTGCCCAAGTTATTTGTAATATTGGAAGATCATCACTCAAAAATTTAGCAAAACCATCCATGACAGGTAAAAACATCCATCCAAGTAAACTAAAAATAATGGCTTTCATAAGCCAATAAATACAGTTTAATTGAAGTACTTTAAAGCAAAGAATACTACAATAGGTATTGTAATAAATGACATTAGTGTTGAAACTACAATTGTGCTAGCAACACTATCAACAATTTTTTTTGGTGAGTAAACCGATGCTATAAGATAATTTAACACTGCTGATGGCATTGAGCATTGAATAAGTAAAACACCCGCTGCAAATCCTGTTAAATCAAAATATTTTATTAATAAAAAGCCGACTATAGGACCAAGAATAACTCTACCAATTGATGAGAATAAAGCTTTTTTAAAAGAGAAAACTTTAAATCGAGTAAGTGCAATTCCCAATGACATTAAAATTAAAAATATAGTTGCATACATTAATAAAAAAGTTGTGTTTTCAATAAAAACTGGAGTTTTGATTTCAAAATAAAGTAAAGGCACTGAAATAATGATTGCGTAGAAAGGAGGACTTTTAACGATTACATCAAAGTTAAATTTTCTAGCTGCAAGAAATATACCTAATGTGAAATGACTTAATATTATCAAAGCTGAGATTGCAGCTGCAACACCTAAACCTTGTGATCCATAAGCAAATAAGCATATAGGTAAACCCATATTACCAGTATTTGGCATTATAAATGGAGGCAATTCACGAATAATATCTTTAGTATTAAGTAAAAATAAAAAGATTACGCCAATTAAAGAAAAAATTATAATTGCAATCAAGTAAT
Source organism: uncultured Pelagibacteraceae bacterium (assembly GCA_902595535.1). Classification (GTDB taxonomy): domain Bacteria; phylum Pseudomonadota; class Alphaproteobacteria; order Pelagibacterales; family Pelagibacteraceae; genus Pelagibacter. Next base: position 37,157 of record CACJQI010000005.1, on the reverse strand, counting down.
ACCAAAAATAATTTTTGAAAATTTCAAATGATGTTCCGGTAGCTGTTAATGCATAAATAATCATTGCAGGAGTACCTACATTAGCAGCAAAATTTGTTATGAATGTTGTATCTATTTTTGGATTTTTTTTTCCAAGATAGTAACCAATCCCAACAACAAAAAAAACAGGAAATAAAACTTCAAAAAGTTTAATATATAAATCCATTATTAATCAAGTAATCTAATCAATGTTGGATTTTTAAGTATATTCTTATTGTTTTTGAAAATAGATAAGCAATTATTGCAATTTAGCTCCGTCGTTTTGTGTGAAATTATAACTATAGTGGCTTTATTATTTTTTTTATCTGGAGTTTGAATAATTCTTTTTATTGAAATTTTATACTTAGCTAAACGATTAGTAATTTGAGATAATACGCCTGGTTTATCCTTAACTTCAAATCTTAAATATAAAGAATTAATATAATTATTTAAATTATATGGTTTTAAAGTTTTAAGCTTTGAAGTACTGACACCAAATGGTTTTTTAATATTGCCTCTTAAGATAGACAATAAATCAGACAATAAGGCTGAAGATGTAGGTCCGGGTCCAGCACCCTCCCCTTGTAATATACTTTCACCAACTGGTTTCCCTTCAATTATAACCGCATTCATTACACCATTAACATTTCCTATATAAGATTTTTTACTTACAAGACATGGATGAACTGTTTCAAAAAGTTGATTATTTTTTAACTCAGAAATACCTAATAATTTAATTCTTAAATCTAATTGGTTTGCTATTTTAATATCTTTTAATTCAATTTTTTCTATTCCCTCCATTAGACATTTGTATGACGAAATTTTACTATGAAATGCTAAAGCAGATAGAATTCTAACTTTTGCAAAAGCATCAAATCCATTTAAGTCTAATTTAGGATTGCCAGGCTCTGCATAACCAAGTTTTTGGGCTTTCTTAAGAACATCTAAAAAATTGAGATTTGAATTTTCCATCTCAGAAAGAATATAATTAGATGTACCGTTTAAAATTCCATAAACTTTTGATATTTTGTTTGTTGCAAGTCCCTCTTTAATAGATCTCAATACAGGAATTCCACCTGCTACAGATGCTTCAAATTCAAGGTTAACGTTATTTTTTTCAGCAAGTGTTGCTAAATTATTTCCATGTTTAGATATTAATGCTTTATTGGGTGTAATTACATGTGTTTTATTTTTCAAAGCTGTTTCAACAATTTTTTTTGAAACACCATCGGATTGTCCGATTGCTTCAAATAAAATATTAACTTTTTTCTTATTAAAAATTTCTAAAGGATTTTTAAAAAAATTTTTTTTATCAAATCTGAATTGTCTTTTTTTATTAATATTTTTTGCAGAAACAGCTACGATATTTATTTTTTTTCCAGTTTTAATCTCAATATCTTTTTTTTTTAAATTTAATTCATTTAAAAGATAAATTCCAACCTGACCCAAACCTACTACGGCAATATTAATTATATTTTTCATTGGCTTAAATCAGGATATTTACTTTTTTTTGTATGGTCATCTATATAAATCTTATATTCCTCAAGTGTCATAGTTGTTATATCGTCTGTCTTTTTTAATATCTTAGATAATTTTTTTTGATTATCTTTTCTTTTTTCTACATCTTCTGTCCAATATTTAGAATCTTTATTCAGTGAACAATTACATAAAATAAAGAATAAAGATAAAATAAAAATAAATTTCATTACAATGCAGTTTTTAACGGAAAATTAAATTTCATATTTAAATTTTGTACAGCTTGACCTGCACCACCCTTAATCAGGTTATCAATAGCAGAAAGTATTACAATTTTATTTTTATATTTTGATTTACAAACTGATATATGGCAATTGTTTGTATTAATCACATCATTAGTACTGATTAAATTATTTTGTTTTAAAATCTTAACAAAATTATCTTTTTGATAAAATCTTGAGAGTTTTTTAACAATATCTGACTGTGTAACACCAGTTTCTAAATCTATATAAATGGTACTTAAGATACCTCTAAACATAGGTGTTAGATGAGGTGTAAAACTAAAATTAATTTCTTTTTTAGTATATTTTTTTAACATTTGATCTATTTCAGAATTATGACGATGAAATCCAACACCATAGGCACTTAAAGATTCATAAAGATTTTTATCTTTATATTTTTTATGAACTCCTCTTCCAGCACCTGAGTAACCTGATTTAGAATCTATAATTATGTTTTTTACTTTTACTAAATTACTTTCAAAAAGAGGTATTAAGGGTAACAATATTGATGTTGGATAACATCCTGGGCATGAAATAATTTGAAACTTGTTTAATTCTTTGCCGTTAATTTCTGGAAGAGAATATATGCTTTTTTTTATTAAATTTTTTGCTCTATGTTTTTGCTTATACCATTTAAGATATTCAGATGCTTTTTCTAATCTAAAATCAGCAGCTAAATCAATTAAAGTAATATTTTTCGTTAAATATTTTGAAATATCTTGAGCTTCTCCATTTGGAAGAGCTGTAAAAATTACATCTATATCTTTTAAAAGGTTTTTATGAAATTTAATAATTGTAGGTAATCTTTTATTTGATAATGATTTTTCATAATAAGTAATTTTTTTACCAACAGAGGTATTTCCACATAAATGTTTTATATTAATATATTTATGTTTAACTAATAATTTTATTAATTGAATACCGATGTAACCATTTGATCCAGCAACTAATGCATTAAGCTTAGGCATGTTTTATTATAACAGTTAAAATTTAAAAAAAAATTATCTTTTAGAGAATTGGAAACTTCGTCTAGCTTTTCTTCTGCCTGGTTTCTTTCTCTCAACAGCTCTCGAATCTCTTGTAGTAAGCTTTTCAGTCTTTAATGTAGTTTTTAAACTTTCATCGAACATTACTAAAGCTTTTGAAATTCCATGGACCATGGCTCCTGCTTGTCCAGTAGGACCACCACCGCTAACACTACATCTTACATCGTACTCTGTAGATTGATTAATGATATCAAACGGTCTAGTTATTTGAAGATGATGGAATTCACTTGAAAAATATTCATTAAAAAGTTTTCCATTAACATATATTTTTCCGGTACCTTTTTTTAACCAAACTTTAGCTATTGAAGTTTTTCTTCTTCCAGTTGCGTATTTACTATCCTTAAAGTCTAGTTTTAATTTAGGTGATTTTGATGTTGTTTGAGTATTTTCCATTTTAATTTCTTACTAGATTTTTGCTATTTAATTTATCAAGTTCAATCACTTGAGGATTTTGAGCTGAATGAGGGTGGTCATTACCAGAATAAATTTTAAGTTTAGTTAATTGTTTTCTTCCTAATACACCACCTGGCAACATTCTTTTTACAGCAAGTTTTAGAGTTTCACCTGGTTTTTTTTCATGTAATTTTTCAGGTGTTGCAACTTTAATCCCACCTGGATGACCTGTGTGTCTATAATATTTTTTGTCTTGAAATTTTTTACCAGTAAACTTTGCTTGTTCAATATTTTTTACTACAACAAAATCTCCATGATCCATATGAGGTGTATAAGTAGTTTTGTTTTTTCCTCTAATAATCTTAGAAACAACTGTAGCTAGTCTTCCAACAACAGCATTTGTTGCATCTATTTCATACCATGATGAGTTTAATTGGTCTTTTTTTACAAATTTAGTCATTGTGCCAGGATTAATACTATTATTAATTACAAAGTCAATTTGATATTTGCCTTGTAAAACAAGTCTAATCTGATAAAAAGTAAAAGCCGATTTGATCCTATTGCGGGCGTAAAACTGCTAAAAAGGAATTTTCAAAACATAATCGGTAGGCATTTGAACTGTATTGTGCGCCTTACATAAAGTTAAAGCACTAAAAAAGGAGTTAAAATGAGTACAAAACGTAACAACCCAGAGACAATTGCTATTCACGGTGGTGATTACAGAAGCGATCCAACAACTAATGCTGTTGCAGTACCAATATATAGAACAACATCTTATGAGTTTGCTAACACAGAACATGCAGCTAATCTTTTTGCATTAAAGGAGTTTGGAAATATTTATACAAGAATAATGAATCCAACTAATGATGCATTAGAGAAAAGAGTTGCAGCATTAGAAGGTGGTTTGGCATGTCTAACTGTATCTTCGGGTCAAACTGCTTCTACATTTGCAATTTTAAATGTAGCTCAAGCAGGAGATAATATCATTAGTTCAACTGATCTATACGGTGGAACAGTATCTTTGTTCAATCATACGTTAAGCAAATTAGGAATTGAAATAAGATATGCAGACCCAAGTGACCCTAAAAATTTTGAAAAATTGGTTGATGATAAAACTAGAGCTTTTTATGGTGAAACATTACCAAATCCTTATTTAAGAGTTTTTCCGATTAAAGAGGTTTCTGATATAGGTAGAAAATATAATATTCCATTAATTATGGATAACACAGCTTCTCCTGTTATTTGTAAACCAATTGAACATGGTGCGGCTATAGTAATTCATTCTTTAACAAAATATATAGGTGGACATGGAACTGCTGTAGCTGGGAGTATTGTTGATAGTGGAAATTTTGATTGGACAGCTGATCCAAAAAGACAACCATTATTTAACGAAGCTGACGCAAGTTATGGTGGTGCTATTTGGGGAAAAATTGTTCCAGAATTAACTGGGGCAAACATACCTTTTGCTGTTAGAGCAAGAGTTTGTTTATTAAGAGATTTAGGTTCAGCACTTGCTCCAGATAATGCTTTTACCATTATTCAAGGTCTCGAAACTGTTGCTCTTAGAATGAAACAACATTGTGAAAATGCTCAAAAAGTAGTTAATTTCTTAAAAACACATGATGAAGTAACAAGGGTAATTTATTCGACAGAGCATGAAAAAACAATAGCTGATAGAGCTTCTAAATATCTTAAAGGTGGAAATGGACCAATGGTAGGTATCGAATTAAAAGGTGGTATTGAAGCTGGTAAAAAGTTTATTGAGTCTTTAAAAATGTTTTACCATGTTGCAAACATTGGTGATGCTAGAAGTTTAGCAATTCACCCTGCAAGTACTACTCATAGTCAATTAAATGAAAAAGAATTAGCAGCGTCAGGTGTTACTCAAAGTTATGTCAGACTTTGTATAGGTATTGAACACATTGATGATATTATTGATGATTTAGATCAAGCTTTGAATAAATCTTCAAAAACTAATTTAAAAGCTGTTGGTTAATTTTTTATATTTAGAAATATAAAGAAAATATAGAGTTGTTAGTATAATAAAAATTGAATTTATCTGGTGTAAAGATGCATAGGTAATTTTTACTCCAGATAAAAGCGTCATCACACCTAAAATAACTTGTAACAAAAGACTTACACCAATTAATAAAATTGGTTTTATGAATATTTTATCATTTTCTTTAATAACTTGAAATAATAAATAGAAATAAATTATAACAATTAAATAAGCCAAGTTTCTATGAATAAATTGAACTATGGATGGATTATCAAAAAAAGAAATATTTAAAAATTCCAATATTCTACTATCGTCAGGGAAATATGAAGTTCCCATTAAAGGCCATGTATTATAAATAGTACCAGCATCCATACCTGATACAAATGCACCAATTATTAATTGTAAAAATAATAGTAAAAGAAAAAACTTAATGAGATTTAATCTAACTAAAATTTCAGTTTTTTGTATATTTTTGATTTGAAGAATTTTCCAAAATATCACTGATAATATAATGAAAGCAGTAACTAAATGTAATGATAACCTGTAATGGCTAACATCAACTCGATCTATTAAACCACTTGAAACCATATACCATCCTATAAACCCTTGAAAACAAACTAGTATAAAAATTATTCCATATCTTCTTAGAATCCATAAACCATGTTTAATTGTAAAATAAATTAATGGCAGCAATACAGTTAATCCAATTAATCTTCCTAATTGTCTATGAATCCACTCCCACCAAAAAATTACTTTAAATTCATTTAATGTCATATTAAAATTTTGTTCACTAAATTCTGGTATTGTTTTATAAAGATTAAAATAATTAATCCATTTTTCATTAGATAGTGGAGGTACAAGACCCACAAATAATTCCCATGTTGTAATTGATAAACCTGAATCTGTTAGTCTAGTTAATCCACCAACAAGAATTATCAAAATAACTAACCCTAATAATAAAAATAACCAAATCTTCAGTTGATAATTTAAATGACTATTCTGACTGTACATATATAAATAAATATAATAATTATTAATTAATCCAATAAATTAAATGTCGCCAAAAAATAAAAAAAAATTAAATTTAATAAGAATTAAACTTGATAAATTAGATAATAAACTGCTTGATCTGATAAAATATAGAACTTCTCTTGTAAAAGAAGTGCTAAAACTTAAAGAATTTAAAAAAGAAATTGTAGACAAAAAAAGAATAAACTTCATCTTAAATAAGATTAAGGGCAAATCAAAAAAACTTAATATTGATCCAAAAATAACAAATCGAATATGGAAAAATATGATCTGGTCTTATATTGATTACGAAAGACGTAATTTTAAAAAAAAATAATTATTTACTATGAGGTGGAAGTTTTTTTTCCACAAACATTTCATGTTTTCTAGTATCGGGATTATATTTTTTTGCTGAAAGTTTTACTTTAGCTTTTTCACCACCGGCTGGTTTTTTTACATAATAAAAAAATGAACTATCAGGTTTTGCCTCTGGAACAAGTCTTACTTTTACATGTGTTTTTTTTGCCATTTTATTTTAATTTTTTTATGTTTTTAATAATGCTCGAAATTTTGTTTAACTTATTTCTTAAATTATCTGCTTTTATAGAATTATTTGCCATTTCGTCAAGTTCTAAAGATTCTTCACCTTTAAGAATCTTTTTAACACCATTAATAGTCATACCCTTATCTTTTAATAAAAATTTAACTTTCTTTAATAAATTAATGGCTCGTTCATCATAATATCTTCTATTTGCGTTTAATATTTTAGGTTTAATCTGTTTAAATTGAGTTTCCCAGAATCTAATAGTATGAGTTGGCAATATTCCTTTTTTGTTTGATTTTAATTGTAAAATTTTAGCAACCTCACCTATTGTTTTGTAAGCGCTATCAGATTTATCCATTATCTTTCAAGTTTATAAAATCTTTAAATTCTTTTGAAGGTTTAAATAAAACAACATCTCTACTAGATATAATCTTAGATTCTTTTGTTTTTGGATTTCTTCCTATTCTTGATTTTTTTTGTCTAATTAAAAATGTTCCAAATTTAGATAATTTCAATTTTTTTTCTGATTTTATATTTGTAACTATGGTAGATAAAAAATCTTCTATAAGATTTTCTGATATTTGTTTAGAAAATCCAAGTTGCATATAAACTAAATTAACTAAGTCTTTTTTAGTTAAATTTATTCTCATTAATTTAAATATTTTGCTTAATCTTTTCTATCAAATTCCCTTTTACAATTCTATGGCAAACATCAAGTGAATTAGAAAACCCTATGTAATCTGTTCCTCCATGACTTTTTACTACAGGTGAATCTAAACCGATAAAAATAGCCCCATTATACAGTCTTGGATCAAGACGTTTTTTAAATTTTCTTAGGTTTGATATGTTTAATAAAGATGAAATTTTTCCAATTAAAGAACCTGTCATTGCTGTTTTAAGTTCACTAGTTATAAAGTTAGCTGTTCCCTCTGCAGTTTTTAATGCAACATTACCTGTAAAACCATCTGACACGATAACATTAACTTTACCATCCATTAAATGATTCCCCTCTATGTAACCTGCAAAATCATAATTGATTGATTTTTTATCATTTAAAATTTGGTAAGTTTCTTTAATGATTTCATTACCTTTAAGTTCTTCTGAGCCAATATTTAATAATGCTACATTTGGTTTATCATTTGGATATAATGATGTGTAAAGAGAAGCTCCCATAATTGAAAAGTCCAATAGGTTTTTAGAACTGCATTCAATATTTGCTCCCAAATCTAAAACTACGCTCATACCTTTTTTGTTAGGCCATAAAGCTGATAAAGCTGGTTTATCAATATTTTCGATCATTTTTAAATTCAATTTAGATATAACTAATAAGGCACCTGTATTCCCTGCAGAGACTACAATGTCTGCTTCTTTTTTTTTAACACTTTCAATGGCAAGCCACATGCTCGTGTTTTTCCCTCTCTTGGCACCTTCCAAAGGGCTATCAGTACTTTTTACAACATCTTCAGTATGAAAAATTTCAAAAAAATCTTTATCTATTTTATCTTTGATAATTTTTGAAATCTTATTTTGATCACCAAAAATTTTATAACAAACTTCTTTATTAGATTGATGATTATGAATTATACCATCTATTATTTTTTTTGGTGAATTATCACCGCCCATTGCATCGACAGCAATTTTAATCATATCTGACATTATAAATGATAGAATTTAAGATTATAGTATTATTCTTTTGGATCCAAAACTTGTCTACCTTTATAAATGCCAGTTTTAAGATCTAGATGATGAGAAAGTCTGTATTCTCCAGATTTTTTATCTTCAACTATATTTTTAGTTGAATATTTCATCGTTTTTGCTCTTCTCATTCCAGTTCTGGAAGGGGTTTGTTTTCGTTTTGGTACAGCCATAATTACGGGTTACTTACACTTTTTAGAAAAGAATTCAAAGTTTTTTTTGATAATTTTTCATTAAAATCTTCAAAATAATCAAGCAAATCATCAATATTTTTAAAATCACTCAAAAAAATAGAAAATTTTTTAAGTTTCTCTGATTTGTCTAGATTATCCCAAAAATGGATTTCTGAAACCATTGAATGAAAAAGATTAATATAATCTTTCATCTTTTTATTGATTGACTGATCGCCATAACCAATTTCACGAATGCTCAATTCTAGCTGTCTGAAATTAAAATCATAGATTTCTTGTAAAATAATCTTATTTTCTTCATTTTTATAGTTTTTAAGAAAAAAAGAAAAATGTAATAAAAAAAATGTTAGCCTATCAGCAAAATTATCTTCTCTATTTAAAGATTTATACAAGTCTTTATTTCTAGTGTAATTAATTAAATTGTTATAAATATAAAGATATTTTTCATCCATGATTAAAATATTATATATAATTTTTCTTTCATTAGTAGTTGCAAATTGTTCTTTTAAAAATGTAGTAAAACATCATGGAGTGCCTTTTTTAGAAAAAAAACAAGAAACTTTAATAGTAAATAAAGCAAATAAAAATGATATAAGAGAAATTCTTGGAAATCCATCAACAACTAGTAAATTTGATAATGATGTTTGGATTTATATTGAAAGAAAACAGACACAATCTGAGCTAAAAAACTTAGGTAGAATGAAAATATACAAAAATGATATACTTGTTTTAGAAATTGATAAGTATGGAATTCTTAAAAACAAAAAATTTTATAACAAAGATGATATGGAAAACATCAGAATAGTTGATGCAACAACACAAGCGGGATTTAAAAAAAATTCATTCATTTACGATTTTATGTCTAGTATGAGACAAAAACTTAATGACCCTCTGGGTGTGAGGGCCAAAAAACGTAAAGAAATCAGCCAGCGATAACAGCTAATAAAAGTAAAGCTACAATGTTAGTAATCTTGATCATTGGATTTACCGCAGGACCAGCTGTATCTTTGTACGGATCACCAACAGTATCTCCTGTTACAGCTGCTTTATGAGCCTCTGAGCCTTTTCCACCATGATTACCATCCTCAATATATTTTTTAGCATTATCCCAAGCTCCACCGCCAGCAGTCATTGAAACTGCAACAAAAAGACCGGTTATAATTACTCCTAATAACATGGCTCCAACAGCTGCTAGAGCAGCAACCTGTCCACCTATTGATAAAATTATAAAATAAAGAACTACAGGTGATAGCACAGGTAATAAAGATGGAATAATCATTTCTTTAATTGCTGCAACCGTCAATAAATCTACAAGTTTAGCATAATCTGGTTTTTGCTTTCTTTTCATTATCCCTGGAAATTTCTTAAATTGTCTTCTAACTTCAATAACAACTGCACCACCGGCTCTTCCAACAGCTTGCATTCCCATAGAGCCAAATAAATATGGTAGCATCCCACCTACTAATAATCCAACTACTACATATGGATTAGATAGATCGAATGTTACTACTATGTCTTCTAATTTTGAACCAGCAACATTAGAAAAATGTTTAATATCTTCTACATAAGCTGCAAATAAAACTAACGCACCTAAGCCAGCAGATCCTATTGCATAACCTTTCGTAACAGCTTTTGTCGTATTACCAACTGCATCTAATGCATCAGTTGTTTTTCTAACTTTCTTATCTAAGTTTGACATTTCTGCAATACCGCCTGCATTATCAGTTACAGGACCATATGCATCTAATGCAACTACCATTCCAGCAAGAGCTAACATAGTTGTGACTGCGATAGCTATTCCAAATAAACCAGCTATAGAATTTGTAACTAAAATTCCTGCAACAATTATTAATGCAGGAACAGCTGTAGCTTCCATTGATACAGCCAAACCTTGAATAACATTAGTTCCGTGACCTGTTGTTGACGATGCTGCAACTGATTTTACTGGTCTATAATTTGTACCAGTATAATACTCTGTAATCCAAATTAACAATCCTGTTATTATTAGACCAATTACACCACAATAATATAAATTTAAACCATTAAAAGTTTTATCATTAACTGTGTACTCATTTGTAAAGCCAATAACATGATCTGTAACTGGATATAATATTACTAATGAGGCAAGTGCAGAAACTATAAAACCTTTATATAATGCATTCATCACGTTTTTGTCATTACCAAGTTTCACAAAAAAAGTTCCAATTATAGATGTTAAAATACATGCTCCACCAATAGTAAGTGGATAAATCATCATATTAATATCACCATGAAAAAAAATTGAAGATAAAACCATTGTAGCAACAATTGTAACAGCATAGGTTTCGAATAAATCAGCAGCCATACCAGCACAATCACCAACGTTATCACCAACGTTATCTGCAATTACAGCAGGGTTTCTAGGGTCATCTTCTGGAATTCCAGCCTCAACTTTTCCAACTAAATCAGCACCAACATCTGCACCTTTAGTAAAAATACCTCCACCTAATCTTGCGAAAATAGATATTAAAGAAGCACCAAATCCTAATGCAACTAACGCATTAACAATTTCTCTTTCATCAACGCCGTTTCTTAATAGAAAATAATAATAAACAGCTATAGCTAATAATGCTAAACCAGCAACCAACATACCAGTAACAGCACCTGATTTAAAAGCTACAGACAAACCTTGAGCAAGACCTTTTCTTGAAGCTTCAGCTGTTCTAACATTAGCTTCAACAGAAACTAACATTCCAACATATCCCGCAATTCCAGATAATGCTGCACCTATTAGATAACCAAGTCCAACTAAAGGACTGAATGCTACGCTGACAATAACCAAAACAACAACACCAACGATTGCAATTGTTTTATATTGTCTTGCTAGATATGCTTTTGCTCCAATTTGAATAGCTGATGCAATATCTTGCATCTTAGCATTACCCGCACTTTGATTTAAGATATTTTTTCCAGTAAAAAATCCATAAACAATGGATAAGAATCCTGCTGCGATAGTGTATAATAGTATAGTCTCGACTGTTGTGCTCATATAAACCTTAAGGTTGTTGGTTATTAATTTTTAAGCACGGACAATACAAAAAAAGGTAAAAAAGACAATAATTAACTTTTAAAATTGATGGGTATAACCTTTGCTTTTAATAAGTATTTGCTCACCTTTTTTATTAATTATTAATGATTTTTTTAAGCCTGAGATGATTTTTCCAATTTTAGTAATCTTGACTCGAAGAAGTTTTGATTTGTTTTCTATGATTCTCGCTTTGCTAGGACTAGCAGTAAATAAGATCTGATAGTCATCACCGTTAGATATAAGTTGAGATTTCTTTAGTTTATTATCCTTAATTATCATAGTTAAAATTTTAGAGATAGGAATTTTGTACTCATTGATTTGGTAAGATAAATCTTGATTACTTATCATTTTTTCTAAATCTGCAATTAAACCATCGGATATATCTATAGATGAATTTGCAAATTTAAGTAATTCTTTTGTAAAATTAATTTGAATATTTGGTTTATAATAATTATTAACAAAGTAATCATTAATTTTTTTATTAAATCTAATTTTTCTTTTTAAAATTTGAAGGCCAACATAACTATCACCTAAATTTCCAGTCACATAAATATCATCATTTAATTTTACATTATTTCTATAAATAATATTTTTTGAGTAACCTATTGATGTAATTGAAAAACTTAATTTATTTGAATAAGTAGTGTCACCTCCACACAAAAAGATACCATATTTTTTTTGTTCATTGCTTAATGATTTTGACATTAGAGACAAATTTTTTTTGGAAAAAGATCTTTTATTTCCAGAACCAGCAATAAAATAAAATTTAGGCTCAACACCTTTACAAATTAAATCTGAAATTGATGATCTAATTATCTTTTTTATTACTAGATCAGGATATTTGAAATCAATAAAATGATATCCTTCATTATAAGTGTCTATAGATACTACTAGACCTTTTTTCTTATCGAAAAAAACATCATCATTTAGATTCAATGCTGATTTATTTTTTTCAACAATGCTAGAAAAATATTTCTTAATTAATTTAAATTCATGCATCGTCAGATCTTAATTTTTTACCAATATTATCTAATAAAGCATTAAGGTATTTTGTTTGAGAATTTTCTAAGAAAAAATTTGATGAGTTTAAATATTCTTTAATAATTATATTTATTGAAACATTTGGTTTATAAAGAAATTCATATGTAGCTGCCTTCAAAATTGTTTGAAATACTTTATCTAAATTTTCAAAGACAAATTCATTACCTAATTTAGTATCTAACTCAGAAAGAATCAAATCATTTCTTTCAATTGTTCCTAATACAATATCTTTAATAAATTTTTTAAATCTATGTTTTGGAAAATCTAAATCATTATCTTCATTATAAAATTTTCCATATAATTTTTGAATTATAATTACCCTAGGATTATTCTTTGGATTAAAATGAGTTCTCATTTTTGAGATAAAATAGAAATTACAGCTTTTGCAGCTTCAGCACCTTTTTTCTTTCTTGCTTTTGCTTGTTTCATATTTAAGCAAGTAATAATTCCATTACCAATGGGTTTTTTACTATTTATTGACAAATCCATAATTGCATTAGTTGAGGCTTGTGAAATAAAATCAAAATGAGGTGTTTCACCCTTGATAACACAACCTAAAGCTAAAAAAGCATCAAATTTATTTATTTTTTTTGAAATAGTAACGGGTATTTCAAATACACCAGGTACTTTAATAATTTTAACAATGTTCGAATTTGGGATTAATTTCAATGCACTATCAAGAAGACCTTTTGAAATATCCTCATAATAGTTTGCAATAACTATCAAATATTTTTTTTTCATTAAATTAATTCCTGTTTGGTAATCTTTATACCATATCCATCTAAACCAATAACTTTTTTAGGTGACTTAGTTATTAAAGTCATATTTTTTATCTTTAAATCTTTAATTATTTGAGCTCCAATACCGTAATTTCTAATTAATTTATCATTACCTTTTCTATAAAAATCTTTATTTTTATAATCTTTAAGTGTTTGAGTGACTGATTTTAGGTTTGTATCTTTTATGAAAACCAAAACACAATTATTAAATTTTTTAAAATAATTTAGAGTTTTATTAAATGAGTTTGGTAATTGTTGATTAATCAAATAATTTTGAACTACATTAGAAGAAATAACTCTTACTCTTGGTGTAATTCCTTTTTTAATATTTCCTTTAACCAAGGCAAAATGCTCTGAACCGTCAAGTAAGTTTTCGTAAATTCTGATCTTATATTTTTGATTTTTAACACTAATAAAACTTTGTTTTTTTAATCTAATTAATTTTTCTTTCTTAAGCCTGTAGGCTATTAAATCTTCAATTTTACCAATCTTGAGATTATGTTTTTTTGAAAAATCTATAAGATCTTGCCCTTTAGCCATTGATCCATCTTCATTCATTATCTCACAAATTACAGCTGAATTGTTTTTTTTTGCTAATCTTGATATGTCAACAGAGGCCTCTGTATGACCAGCTCTAACTAATACGCCACCATCCTTTGCAATTATTGGGAACACATGGCCTGGTGAAACAATTTCATTCTTTTTTACATTTTTTTTTGATGCAATTTTAATTGTTTTAGCTCTATCTTTAGCTGAAATACCTGTGGTAATTCCTTTCTTTGCTTCGATTGATACAGTAAAAGCTGTTTTATTTCGGGACTGATTAACAGGTGACATCAAAGATAAATTTAATTTTTTAGCTTGCACATTATCAAGTGCTAAACATATTAATCCTCGACCATACTTTGCCATAAAATTTATGTTTTTAGCATTACTGTCTGATGTTGAAATGATAAGATCTCCCTCATTTTCTCTTTTTTCATCATCAACCAGAATAAACATCCCACCTTTTTTAGCAACTTGGATGATGCTTTCTATTGATGAAAAATTATTTTTTTTCATTAAAATAATTTCTAACGTATTTAGATAAGATATCTATCTCAATATTTACCAAATTTGTTATCTTGAGTTTTGATAAATTTGTTTCTTTGAACGTGTGAGGTATTACCCAAATTTCAAAACCTTTTTTTGAAACTTTTGAAATGGTAAGAGATATTCCATTTACACAAATAGAAGCTTTTTCAATTAAATGTTTTCTTTCTTTTTTTGGCAGCTCGAAATGAAAAAGATATGATTTATCTATTTTTTTAATACTTAAAACTTTACCCACTGTATCAATATGACCTTGACAAATATGGCCAGAAATTTGGGTACCGTATTTAAGTGGTAATTCTAAATTAATTTGATCTTTTATTTTTAAATACTTAAATTTTGATCTAATTATAGTTTCTTTAGATAAATAAAATTCCATTATTTTAGCTTTATATGAAATCAAAGTAAGACATACGCCATCACAGGCAACTGATAATCCAATATCTTTGTTGCTTAATTTTAAGTCACTTTTAACAAAAATATTTAAACCCTTAGGTCTGTTTATGATTTTAGCAATTATTCCCTGATTATATATAATTCCATTAAACATTTTAATTTTTATACAATGTTACTGTATCCTTTCCAAAATTAGAGTTAATTTTCAACCTTTTTTTATAATTCTTTTTTAAAATTTTTAATCCACTGAATTCCTTAAATTCAAATGATTTTGATAAGTTTTTAGAACCTTTAAATAAAAAAAATTGATTAAAAATTTTATTATTTATAAAATATTTAGTTATCTCGTCACCACCTTCAACTAAAATATTTCTGCATCCTAAACTATAAAGTTTTTTAAAAATTAATGTGGGATTAAATTTTTTTTCATAATTAATGTCTGATTTTAACAACGTAATCTTATTCTTTTTAAACTCTAAAATTTTTGTCTTAATGGCTTCGTTGTAGAAAAAAATAGTATTTTCTTTATTTGCAGTTTTAAATAAATAGCTATTTGTATTTGTTTTTAATTTATTATCCAAAATAATTCTCTTTGGTGAGAATTTTTCTAGACCTTTTAGTCTACAATTTAATTTTGGATTATCTTTATTTAAAGTTTTATATGAAATTAATATAGAGTCGTTTTTATATCTTAAAAAATGTGTAAATTTATCAGATTTTAAATTTGTTATCTTGGTATTTTTTTTACTATAAATTAAATTATTTTTTGAAATTGCAATTTTTCCACTAATATATGGTAATTTATTTTTTCTATTGAAAAAATAAGGAACATAAAATTGTTTAACTTTTTCTTTTAATAAACCTGTTTTAACTATGATTTTTTTTGATTTTAATATTTTATATGTTTTTCCTTTAACTCTTTTGTCAATATCATTAACTGAATAAATAACTTCTCTTAACTTAGATCTTATTATTGAACTTGTACAGGGAGCTGTTACACCATGGTGAGAACAAGGTTCTAATGTTACGTACATTGTTGCATCTTTTAAATTTTCAATACTATTCTTAATTGCATTTACTTCGGCATGTGGTCTACCATTGAAAGATGTTTGACCGACAGAAATTATTTTATCGTTTTTAACAATTATACAACCCACGGATGGATTTGTCCCAGTAAGACCTTCTTTTGATCTTGCTAAATCTAAAGCAAGATCCATATAAAATTTATCTTCTTTTGAAAATTTATCTTTTTTTGTAGACATCGAGTTTGTCCACGAATTGAACGAAATCTTTTTCTTCCCTAAAATTTCTATAAACAGACGCAAAACGAACATAAGCAACTGGATCTAATTCTTTTAGTCCTTCCATAACCATAGTTCCTATAGTATTTGTAGAAATTTCACTTTGCCCTAATTCCTCTAATGATCGTGAAATTTTACTTATAAATTTTTCAGCAGTTTCAGTGTCTATTGGTCTTTTCTTTAGTGCTATATAAACTGATTTAGATAATTTATCTCTATCAAAAGATGACTTTCTTCCATTCTTTTTTACAACCATTATTTCTCTAAACTGAACTCTTTCAAATGTAGTAAAACGTGCTCCACAAACACATAATCTTCTTCTTCTTATGGCTGTTCCATCTTCTGTAGGACGTGAGTCAACAACTGATGTCTCACCTTTTTTGCAGATAGAGCAAATCATTAATTATAAATTTTTATAGATGGGAAATGAAGAAGTTAAAGATATAACTTCATTTCTCACCTCATCTTCAATTTTACTATTATCTGTTGGGTTTTCAGATAAACCTTTTAATGTTTTAGTGATTAACTCTCCTACTGTTTTGAATTCATTTAAACCAAAACCTCTTGTAGTAGCTGCTTGTGTGCCAAGTCTTATTCCAGATGTTATCATGGGTTTTTCTGTATCAAACGGTATACCATTTTTATTACAAGTTATATTGGCTCTTGATAAACTCTCAGCGGCCAAATTTCCTTTAACATTGTAAGGTCTTAAATCAACAAGCATTAAGTGAGTATCAGTTCCATCTGAATAAATTTTAAAGCCATTGTTTTTTAATGTTTCAGCTAACATTTTAGCATTAGCTAAAACTGATTGGATATAATCTTTAAATTCAGGTTGAAGTGCCTCTAAAAATCCAGCAGCCTTTGCAGCTATAATATGCATTAAAGGTCCACCTTGATATCCAGGAAATACAGCGGTATTAAATTTTTTTGCTAAGTCTTCATGATTAGTTAATATTATCCCACCTCTAGCACTTCTAAATACTTTGTGAGTTGTAGATGTTACAACATGAGCATGATCACAAGGATTTGGGTAACCTTTTCCAGCTACTAAACCAGAAAAATGTGCCATATCAACCATTAGGTAAGCGCCAACCTTATCTGCAATTTCTCTAAATCTTTTAAAATCAATTACTCTTGAATAAGCGCTTCCCCCAGCTATAATTAATTTTGGTTTATGTTCTAATGCAAGTTTTTCTACATTGTCATAATCTATAAGTTCCGAATCTTTATCTACATCATAACCTATTGCGTTAAACCATTTACCTGACATTGAAATTTTTAGTCCATGAGTGATATGTCCACCTGAATTTAAACTCATGCCCATAAAAGTATCTCCAGGACTTAATAAAGCTAAAAATACAGCACCATTAGCTTGAGCACCAGAGTGAGGTTGTGCATTTGCAAATTTACAATTAAATAATTTTTTTAATCTATCTATTGCTAGATCTTCTGCAACATCAACGTATTCGCAACCGTTATAATATCTTTTACCTGGATACCCTTCAGCATATTTATTTGTTAGCACAGAACCTTGTGCCTCTAATACCGCTTGTGAAACTATGTTTTCAGAAGCTATTAACTCAATGTGTTGTTGTTGTCTTAACAACTCATCTTGAATAGCTTTATGTAATTCTGGATCCTTTTTTGATAAACTATCCTCAAAAAAACTTTTGTAATTATCATTTATGTAATTTTTTTCGCTAGACATATTTAAATTTTCCTTATTCGTTTTGAGTGTCTACCACCTTCAAATTTAGTTTTTAAAAAAATACCAACAAAATTCAAGGCATTTTTTTTTGATATTAATCTCGCACCCAATGTAATGATGTTTGCATCATTATGCAATCTTGATAATTTAGTTGATTTTAAATTAAAACATTGAGCTGCGCGTATATTTTTATGTTTATTTGCAGTAATGTTCATGCCAGTTCCTGACCCACAAATCAAAATTCCAATATTGTTTTTATTAACTTTTACCTTTTTTGCGACATTATGTGCATATATAGGATAATCTACGCTTTTATCATTCTCTGGTCCTAAATCTTGATAAGTTAATTTCTTTTTTGATAAATATTTTTTAATTATCTCTTTTAAATCAAATCCAGCGTGATCAGATGCAATGAATATTTTTCTCAAATTAATTAAAATTATAGTCTAATACGCAAGCTACTAAGTGAATTCTATTTTCCTCACCACCATTAAACGCATTATGATATTTAGTATTATTAGTTATCCAAACTGATCCATCAGCTGGCATATGCGTTGCAACATTATCTATCACCATTATACATCCAGGATTTGTAATTATAGGAATATGCAGTCTTGGTTCAGGATCTCTATGCCAACTTAATGTTGATCTAGGTTCCTTAAGCAAAATTCTCATTCTACCTAATTTGTATTTTGATGATAAAACGTCAAACACATGTTTAAAATAAGTGTTTTCATAATCCTTTACAAACTCTGAATATGCTGACTCATCAATTGTTTCATCTCTAGTAACTTCTTTTCCAGATTTATCAGGTTTGGTCCAAAATATTCCTCGAGCTTTATTGCCTTTTATAGAATCTGGATCTCCAGGAATCTGAGTTAATGATATTGCTCCAAAATGTGTTACACCTGCATCCTCAAATTTTTTAATTTTGACAATTTGATGATAAGCCTCTTGTAGTTTATCTATATCAAATTTTATTTCTTGTTTTTGAAAGTCACTGAAGTCCAACACCCTCTCATCTTTTTTAAGACTTAGATTAATTACTTTTGTATTTTCTATATTCATCGTGATTGCTTTGTACCCTTTTTGTTGTATATGTGTATATTACATTTGTCGCAATTTGGAAGAAAATTAAAACATGATTACTGGAAAATATCCTAGCTTAAGACTAAGAAGAACTAGAAAACAGTCATGGTCTAGAAGACTAATTCAGGAAAATACACTTACTGCAAATGACTTTATTTTGCCTGTATTTTTAATTGATGGATCTAATAAAAAAGAATCAATAGCTACGATGCCTGGTGTATATAGATATACAATCAATAGATTATCTCAAATCATTGATAAAGCATTAAAAATAGGTATTCCAATGGTTGCTCTTTTTCCAAAAACTAAAAATAGTTTAAAGAATGAAATTGGATCAGAGTCGTTAAATGAAAATAATTTAGTTTGCAAAGCTATCCTGGAAATTAAAAAAAAATATAAAAATCAAATAGGGATAATGTGCGATGTTGCTCTTGATCCATATACATCACATGGTCATGATGGATTAATTAAATCAAATCAAATAATAAATGATGAAACGATAGAAGTTTTGGTAAATCAATCTTTATTACAAGCAGAGATGGGTTGTGATGTATTGGCCCCTTCAGATATGATGGATGGTAGAATTGGAAAAATTAGAAAAGCATTAGATAAATCAAACTATCATGATGTTCAAATTTTGTCTTATGCAGCTAAGTATGCTTCAAGTTTTTATGGACCATTTAGAGATGCTGTAGGTTCTAAAGGATCGTTAAAAGGTGATAAAAAAACTTATCAAATGGATTTTAAAAATAGTAATGAAGCTTTAAGGGAAGTAGCGCTTGATATTAAGGAAGGCGCTGACATGGTCATGGTTAAACCAGGTATGCCTTATTTAGACATTATTAAATCAGTAAAAGAAAAATTTAAAATGCCTGTTTTTGCGTATCAAGTATCAGGAGAATATAGTTTAATTGCCAATGCTATAAAGAAAAAATTAGTCAACGAAAATATTATATATGAAAGTTTAGTAGGATTTAAAAGAGCTGGGGCAAATGCTATTGTTAGTTATTACGCAGATAGGATTGATAAAATAATAAAATAATAAAATAATTATTTAAAAGAATTTAAAAACAATAATCTGCTATTAGGATAATTTAAATTATTTGGTTTTAAAATAGTTTTATTAAGATAATCTCCAACTAATTTTAAGCCACTTAATAAAATTTTAATATCATTAACTTCAATATCTTTTTCAATTAAAAAATTTGGAACATATTTTTTTTCAGTTAAAGAGCTTGCAAAATATACTGTTTCATTTTTAACTATATCTTTTTCTACTAGGTTTTCTAATTCAAGATCGTACCCTAAAAGTTTAAATAATTCTAACTCCCAAAATACATATTTTTTAAGCCAGTCATTGTCTTTTAAAATCATAAAAAAACTCTCAATTATTCTATAAATCTTTAAATTTGCTTGAAACTCTGCTGTCAAAATTGTAATCAAATTTACCGCAGAAGTAATACATGAAAGCTTTTGTTTATAATCAAAGTATAGTGGACTATAAGCTTGTAAAATTTCAACTTTGAAATATCCAATCTTATTTTCATTTTTCGAGTTATAATTTACATGTAACTTATTGCCAATTTGAAGATAATTTTTAATCTTTTTAGAAGTTCCGCCAAATATTATACCTACTACTTTGCCGTGTTTTTTTGTGTAAATTTCAACGATTAAAGAATTTTCACTATATCTATTTTTTTTTATTAAAAAACCTTCATCAATCCAATTCATTTTTCAATCACTTAATACTTTTAAGACACTCAATTGCAGCATTTTGTTCAGCGTCTTTTTTTGATTTACCAAGAGAAATAAAATATTTAGTGTTGGGAAGTTTGACGCCAACTTTAAACAATGGTTTATGACGAGGACCTGTATTTGAAATTAATTTATAAATTGGAAGTTTCTTAAAATTTTTTAGCGCTAATTCTTGTAATTTTGTCTTAGCATCAATTTGAGTTACTACACTTTTTTTAATATGATTTTTCCATAAATTTAATATTATTTTTTCAGTAATGTTGAAACCTTTATCAAGATATAATGCGCCAATTAAAGCCTCACAACAATCAGAAATAATTTTGTCTTCAATTTTAATTTTTTTATTATTGGGATTAAAAGTTAATATATATTTTTCCAAATTTATATTTTTAGCTATTTCTAAGCAAGTTCTCTTATTTACTAATGAGGCAAATTTTTTATCTAATATGCCTTCTTTTTCATCAGGATAAATTTCTAAAAGTTTTTTAGCTATAATTAATCCAAGAACACGATCACCTAAAAATTCAATTTTTTCATTATTTTTAAGCGAATTATAACTTTTATGAGTAAGTGATTGAATTAATAAATTTGTATTTTTAAACTTAATATTAATTTTTTTTTCTAAACTTTGATAATTATTTTTCATTAATTTATCTTATTAAAAGTTCTATTAAATCTAATAGATTTATGCCATTTCCAAAATGCAAACATGCTTCCAATTTTTTTATCGGAAGAAAAAAATATAAATTGTGCCTTACCGACTAAATTATTTTTATGAACATAACCAACGCTTGTTAAATATCTGCTATCTTTAGAACAGTCTCTATTGTCACCTAGAAAAAAATAATGGTCTTTTGGCACTGTAAATACATCTGAATTTTGATAAGAGTAATCTTTTAAATAAACTGTGTGAAATTTTTTACTATTTGGCAATTTTTCCTCAAATTTATAAACATCAATAGTTCTACTGCCACAATAAATTTTAGTCTTATTTAAAATTTTTGATTTTAAAATTTCGCTATTATTAAGGTATAAATTTGCATCTATAAATTGAACTTTATCACCAGGAAGTCCAATTAATCTTTTAATATAATCAGTTCTATTATCGGCAGGTGTTTTAAAAACAATTACATCACCTCTTTCAGGTGAGTTAAAGATTATTCTATTATTAAATAATGGTGGACTAAATGGAAATGAATGTTTGCTATAACCATACGAATATTTGGTAACAAAAAGTCTATCCCCTACAAGTAATGTTGGTTCCATTGAAGATGATGGAATATAGAAAGGTTGAACTAACAAAGATCTAATTATAACTGCTATTATTAAAGCATAAAAAAGAGTTTTAATATTTTCTGAAAAAAATTTTTTATCTAATTTCATATTGATTGAATTATTGTAAATGCAGTTGAATAGTCTTTTTCATCTGAAATTGATAGAAAACAGTTATATTCTTTAATATTAAAATTTTTGTGAATAATCTTTGAAATTTTTTTAGATTTTAAATAACAAGGTTTTCCCATTTTATCATTAATAATTTCAATATCTTTAAAATTTAGATTGTCTCTAAAACCTGTGCCTAGAGCTTTAGCAAAGGCTTCTTTAGCAGCAAATCTTTTAGAAAAATAACTAACTTTATTTTTTGACAGAGATGATTGAGCCAATTCTTTAGTGCTATAAATTCTTTTTTTAAACTTTAAATTTTTTAATGAATTTTTAATTCTTTTATTTTCAATAATATCAACACCAATTCCAACAATTCTCATAAATTAATTTTTTAATATTTTTTTAAATTTTTTTATAACTTTAGATAACCCATAGAAAATAGATTCACCAATAATGAAATGACCAATATTAAATTCTTGAATTTCATTGATCTTGTTAAGTATTTTCGTCGTTTTGTAATCAAGTCCATGACCAGCATGAACTTCGATATTTAGTTTATTCGCTAAAATTGAGCTTTTTTTTATTCTATTAAATTCAGTACTATATTTCTTTTTTAATTTAACTAAGTTTGAAATTCTTCCAGTATGTATCTCTACGCAGTCTACATCCAATTCTTTTGAAAGTTTTATATCTTTGACTGTTGGGTTTATAAATAAACTTGTACGAATTTTAACTTTTTTAAATTTTTCAATTATCTTTTTTAATTTTTTTTTATTTTTAGTTAGATTCAATCCACCTTCAGTAGTTATTTCTTTTCTATTTTCGGGAACAATACAAATATAGTTAGGTTTAATTCTTAGGGCATTTTTAACAATTTTATCATTCATTGATATTTCAAGATTAACGAAAATATTTTTTAATTTACAAATTTTTTTTGCATCAGCATCATCAATATGTCTTCTGTCCTCTCGTAAATGAATAGTTACTGAGTCAGCACCCATTTTAACAACTTGAGAGGCTGCAAAAAATGGATCTGGATGATGTTCACCTCTCGCATTTCTTACTGTTGCTATATGGTCTATATTTACGCCTAATCTTTTCACTTAATAAATCTACTCCCAGGTGTTGAAATAGGAATTGATTTAAGCTTAATTGGTAATTGTTTTTTGCTAAAAGTTGGAACATCAATCTTCATATGAGATATAATTCCAGTTTTTATTTTTAATGATTTTTTTGTTGATCTATCAATTATAGAAGCAAAACCAATAAGTTTAGCATTTGCTTTTTTTATTAATTTAACACATTCTAAACTTGACTTGCCTGTAGTAATTACATCTTCAATAATTAAAACTCTTGAACCTTTTCTTATATTGAAACCTCTTCTTAGAATAAACTTCCCATTTACTCTTTCACAAAAAATTGTTTCTTTTTTTAAAAGTTTTCCTATTTCATAACCTATTATAACTCCACCCATAGCTGGAGCTAATATTAGATCAATTTTTCTATATTTTTTTTTTATTTTGTGAGCTAATGATTTACATATTTTTTGTGCTAAATTTGGATGACTTAAAAGTTTTGCACATTGAATATATTTCGAAGAATGTAGACCTGAAGATAATACAAAATGGCCCTCTAATAAAGCATTAGTCTTTTTTAAAATATCTAAGGATTTTTTGAGTGAAAGCATTTCTTTTATCTTCGTGTCTGATTATCTTAAATTTTATACCCTTTTGTTTAAGCTCTGCAATAAAATTAGTAAAGTTTTTAAGATTAGTAATTATCAATTTAAATTTAAAATTAATATATTTTGGATTTTTACCTACCATCTCAACATTAGATATGTTTAGTTTATGACTTCCTATAAGTGAACTAATATCACCTAATTGACCAGGTTGATCAGGTAATGAAATCCAGAGTGTTGTATTGTATTTTTTTGTTCTTTCTTCTTTTTGCTCACCTTTATCATGCCAGTATCTTCTTATAGCTGATCTAGCCTTACCTGTCTTTGTTGTAGGTATCCAGTGTAATGAAGGCGACTGATTTTTAGAGGTAAGTATATTAACTCTATCACCATTTCTCAAAATATCTTGCAACTCAGATTTATTTCCATTTATTTCGCATCCAATTGCAGTGTTACCAATTTTAGTATGAACTGCATATGCAAAGTCTATCGGTGTTGCATCCTTTGGTAACTTGATTACAGAACCTTTGGGTGTAAAACAAAATACATTTTCCTGAAACATTTGAAGTTTGGTATATTCATATGAATGCTCAGGATTTTCATTTTTTTCAATAATTTCTACTAAATCTTTTAACCAATCATATTCTTTCCAGCTTAATGAATTAAATCTTTCAGATGATTTATATTGCCAATGAGATGCTACACCTCTTTCAGCAAATTCATGCATCTCCTTTGTTCTTATTTGAATTTCAATGGGTTTTTTATTTGAGCCTATTAC
This sequence comes from uncultured Pelagibacteraceae bacterium, assembly GCA_902595535.1. Lineage (GTDB taxonomy): Bacteria > Pseudomonadota > Alphaproteobacteria > Pelagibacterales > Pelagibacteraceae > Pelagibacter. Next base: position 12,430 of record CACJQI010000005.1, on the reverse strand, counting down.
AGCTGTATGTATAGATTTATATCCATTTATTTTTGGTGATGAGATATAATCTTTAAATTTTCCAGGTATACAATTCCATCTTTTATGAAATATACCTAATGTCTTATAGCAATCATCTATATTCTGTAAAATTATACGAAAACCAATTATGTCAGTGACTTGTTCTAAAGATACTCTTTTTTTTTGAACTTTTCTCCAAATTGAAAAAGGTGTTTTCTCTCTTCCATAAATTTCAGCATTGATATGATTGTCATTTAAAATTTCACTTAATTCAAATGAGAGTTCTTCAAAAATATCTTTTTTATCTAATTTAATTTCATCAAGTCTTATTTTTATTAATTTTCTTGCATCGTTATTTAAAATTTCAAAAGATAAATCTTCTAATTCATCTCGAATTCTGTGCATTCCCATTCTATCAGCCAATGGAGCATAAATTTCCATAGTTTCTTGTGCTATTCTTTTTCTTTTATCCTCTTTAGGTATTGCTTTAATCGTTCTCATATTGTGAAGTCGATCAGCAATTTTAACTAATAAAACTCTTATATCTTTTGATGTAGCTAAAATTAATTTTCTAAAATTTTCTACTTTTGAGTTAGCTCCAGCTGTATTTTCAAATACTGATATCTTCGTAACTCCATCCACTAATTCAGCAATTTCATCACCAAACTCAGTTTTAATTGTGTCATAGGTTGCAAAAGTATCTTCTATAGTGTCATGTAATAACCCAGTTGTGATAGTTGCACTATCTAATTTTAAATCTGTAAGAATATTTGCGACCTCAATTGGATGAACTGAGTAAGGATCACCAGATGCTCTTTTTTGATTTTGATGTGCTTTTACTGCAAAATTATAAGCTTTATCTAGTCTCTCAGGATTTAAAAATTTATTATACCCTTTTACTTTATTTATTAATTCATTTGAATTGAGCATATTTAATTATAGCATTAATTCAAATTTGTTTAATAGACCTAATGTCTTTATTTGTTAAGGAAAAAATCAATTTTTTGATGTTAGTCTTCGTTATTGGATGAATCCAATTCTTTTCAATCTCAAATAATGGGATAAGTACAAAGTTTCTTAGATGCATCATTTTATGTGGTAGGATTAAACCACTACTTCTTATTTTGCCTTCAAAATCAATTATATCAATGTCACATTCACGTGGAGAATTTTTTGGAGTTTTTTTTCTTCCCAAATTAGACTCAATAGATTTACATAGGTCTAATAATATTTCTGGTTCAAGTGCACACATAGCTTTAACAACTATGTTTAAAAATTCAGGATTTTTTGGATTTGGCCATGAAGGAGTATTATAATAACTTGATACTGAAATTAAATTTATATTGTTTTCAATTAAAAGAGATTTAGCTTTTTCAATATTATTCCTTTTATTACCTAGATTAGAGCCTATTCCTAAATAAGTTATTTTAACTTGTTTTCCTGATATATCTAGCTTTGTCACGGTTCCAATCTCTATTTTTTTTTGTTGCTCTTTTATCAAATTGTTTTTTTCCTTTTGCAACAGCTAACTCAATTTTAGCTTTACCTTTTTTAAAATACATTTTTGTTGGAACTATCGTAAAACCATCTCTTTGCATTTTGCCAATCAATTTATTCATTTCTTTTTTATTAAGTAAAAGTTTCCTCTCATCTGTTGGATTATGACTCGAATAACTTGCCTGTTTATATTGGGCTATATGAGCATTAATTAATATCAATTCTCCATTTTTTTCTACAGCATAAGATTCTGCAATATTAACTTTACCGTCTCTGATTGACTTAATTTCCGAACCTTTTAAAACTATTCCTGCCTCTAAAAGATCTTCAAAAAAATAGTTGAAACTAGCTTTTCTATTTAAACAGATTATTTTTAAACCAGGGTTGGTCTTTTTGTTCATTAAATCAATTTTGTAGACTGCAACGTTTCTTTAACAATTTTTTGAGTTTTATCAGTTACTTTAACCAGTGGCAGTCTAACTTCATCGTCACATAAATTCATTAATTTAGCTGCAAATTTTATAGGACTTGGATTGCTCTCTACAAACATTGCGTAATGAACGGGCTGTAAAATATCATCTAATTTTTTAGCTTCTATTAAATCTTTTTCAGTTTTAGAAACTGAAAATTTCTGAAAATCAGAACAAAGTTTTGGCGCTATATTTGCAGTTACACTAATTGCACCTACTCCTCCTCGTTTGTTAAACTCAAAAGCATTTTCATCATTTCCTGTCATCTGAATAAACTCTTTTCCCATTTTTAATAATTGCTGATCAACCCTATCTAAATTTCCAGTTGCATCCTTTACACCAACAATATTCTTTAATTCAAAAAGTCTAGCCATTGTATCGACAGACATATCAATAACAGATCTACTTGGTATGTTGTAAATGATGATTGGTATTCCACATTTATCATTTATAGCTTTATAATGTTGATATAAACCCTCCTGAGTTGGCTTATTATAATAAGGTGTTACAATTAATGCTCCATCTGCACCAGCTTTCTCAGCATGCGAAGTAAGAGAAATTGCTTCTTCCGTTGAATTAGAGCCTGTTCCAGCTATTACAGGAATTTTACCTTTACTTTCTTTGATACATAAATCAATAATTCTTTGATGTTCATCATGACTTAATGTTGGCGACTCACCAGTTGTTCCAGCAGGCACCAATCCACTAGTTCCATTATCCATATGAAAATGGATTAATTTTATATAAGCTTCCTCATCAAGACTATTATTTTTAAATGGAGTAATTAAAGCAACATTTGATCCTTTGAACATAAATACTTATAACATAGTTTATAGATTCATATACTAAAAGATTATGCTTAAAAAATTATTATTTATTAGTTTTATAATATCAGTCATAGTAAATATTAATAATCTTTCAGCTGAAATATCAATACTAATTCCTTTAAAAAAGCCATCGTTAACAGATGAAGAAATATTAAAAAAATTATCACAAAATATTCTTATACCAATTAAAAAACCAAAAAAAATTAAAGAAACTAAAATCCTTGAAAAAAAAATTACAAAAACAGATAATGGTACTAAAGATAAAAAACTTTCATTTAAAATTCCAAAAAAAAAACCTTCTATACCTGGCGTCACTACATCACGTAGTGTCAAAATATCAAAATACTACAGCAAAAAAGATTTCAATATTGCAAGAAAAGCTATATCTGAAATGCAGAAAAGTAGATGGACTTCATCTTTAAAAATTGCAAAAAAAGCAAAAAATAAATCTATATATAATTTTATTAAGTGGAGATACCTGCTAACAACAGGAAATCAGGCATCTTTTTATGATTATAAGGTTTTTATAGATCGTAATAGTAAATATCCAAGGATTAATAGATTAAGGTATTTGGCTGAACACAAATTATCAACTTCAAAAGTATCTCCAAAAAAAATAATTAATTGGTTTGCTGGTAAAGATCCACTTAGTGGATATGGGCAGATGATATTAGGAGAAAGTTATATATTAATAGGTGAAAAAACAAAAGGAACAAATCTTATTAAAAAAGGATGGATTACAGCAAGAATATCAAAAAATGAATTAAAATTTTTTAGAAAAAAATTCAAAAAATATCTTAATGCAGATGATTATATTAAAAGAGCAGATTATTTAGCTTGGAATAATAAATATTGGGATCTGAGGAGATTAACTAGATATTTACCTAAAGATTACGAACTTTTGTATACTGCAAGGCATATCTTAATGAGCAAAGGATATGGGGTAGACCAAGCAATTAAAAACGTTCCAAAAAAATTTAAAAATGATGCTGGCTTAAATTATGATCGCTTAAAATGGAGAAGAAAAAAAGGTAGACTTGATTCCTCTGTTGAAATTTTGATGAAGATTAGAAATGATAAAGATTATTTAGTGATGCCAGAAAAATGGTGGAAAGAGCGTGAAATAATTTCTAGAAAATTAATTTATAAAAAAAAATATGAAATAGCTTACAAAATTACTAGTGCGCACGGTATGACAGCGGGTGCTGAATTTGCTGAAGCAGAATGGATGAGTGGATGGATAGCTTTAAGTTTTTTAAAAGATCCATTGATAGCCAAAGATCATTTTCATAATTTTTATAAAAATGTCAGTTATCCAATTAGTACATCCAGAGGCGCTTTTTGGCTTGGAAGAACTTATGAAAAACTTGGCAATAAAGAACAATCACTTAAATGGTATCAAGAAGCATCAAAATATCTTACAACATACTATGGCCAGTTAGCGTTTTTAAAATTAAATCCAAATGGTAAATTTACACTTAGTGATGACATGAAGGTTGATAATAAATATAGACATATTTTTTACAACAAAGAGCTAGTTAAGATAATTTATTTACTAGATGAACTTAAAAAAGATAAATATACGAAATATATTTTAAGACACCTTGCAAATGATAACATTAAAAAAGGAAGTGAGATACTTGCAGCTGAATTAGCTACCAGTATTGAAAGATATGATTTTGCAATTCAAGTTTCTAAAATAGCCTCTTATCAAAAAAGATTTCATAATCAATTTAACTATCCAATTATAAGTACACCTAAAATGATTAATGGAAGAAAAATTCCTGAAAGTTCATTTATATTATCAATTATTAGACAAGAAAGTGAATTTGATTTAAGTGCAAATAGCCATGCTGGAGCAAAAGGATTAATGCAGTTAATGCCTTACACTGCAAAAATTGTTTCAAAGCAAGCCAAACTTCCATATTCAAAATCAAGATTAACTACTGATGCAGAATATAATATTAATTTGGGTTCTCATTATATTGCAGGATTAATACTTCAGTATGATGGTGCGTACCCATTTGCAACAGCTGCATACAACGCGGGTCCTAATAGAGTTAAATATTGGAAAAAAATTAATAAAGATCCACAAAAAAAACAAATTGACTATATAGATTGGGTTGAGTTGATTAAATTTAGAGAAACTAGAAACTATGTACAGCGTGTATTAGAAAACTATAACGTTTATAGATATATTTTAGAAAAAAAACCTACAACTATGAAAAATTTCTTTAAAGATCAGCCACTATATTGATGGCGGAAGAGGAGGGATTCGAACCCTCGGTACAAGTTTCCTCGCACGGTCATTTAGCAAACGACTGGTTTCAGCCTCTCACCCACTCTTCCACTGCGACATTGATATAACTGATTGTATTGAATATTCAATATTTATAAAGTAATTATTGCGTAATAATGAAAAACAAATACTCAATATTTTCACTAATTAAAAATGCTTTTAGCTATCATGAAAATTGGCAAAAAGCATGGAAAGATCCGCAACCAAAAAAAGAATATGATGCTGTAATTGTTGGTGGTGGTGGTCATGGATTAGCAACTGCTTACTATTTAGGAAAGAAACACAATATGAAAAATATTGCTGTTGTAGAGAAAGGTTGGATTGGTGGAGGAAACACTGGACGTAACACAACAATTATTAGATCAAATTATTTATGGGACGCGAGTGCCGGTCTATATGATCATGCATTAAAAATATGGGAAGGTCTCTCGCAAGAATTAAACTATAATGTTATGTTTAGTCAAAGGGGTGTTATGAACCTTGCACATAATTTACAGGATGTTAGAGACTTAAAAAGAAGAACACACGCTAACAGATTAAATGGAATTGATGCAGTTTATTTAAATACTGAAGAAGTAAAAAAATTTTGCCCAATTATTAATACTTCACCTGATATAAGATATCCTGTCTTAGGTGGAACACTTCAAAGAAGAGCTGGTACTGCAAGACATGATGCTGTTGCTTGGGGTTACGCCAGAGGTGCTGATGAGATGGGTGTTGATATTATTCAAAACTGTGAAGTAAAAGGAATTAAAAGAAATGGTGGCAGTGTAGAGGGAATTGAAACAACAAAAGGATTTATTAAAACTAATAAAGTTGGAGTTGTTGCTGCAGGTCACTCAAGTGTGATTGCTAATATGGCAGGGTTAAGATTACCGCTAGAAAGTAAACCGTTACAAGCTTTAGTTTCTGAACCAGTAAAACCAATCATTGATACTGTTGTAATGTCAAATGCTGTTCATGCTTATGTTAGTCAATCTGACAAAGGCGAGCTAGTTATAGGTGCAGGAACAGATGATTATGTTTCTTATTCTCAAAAAGGAAGTCATCAAATAGTAGAAGGTACACTTAATGCTATATTAGAACTCTATCCAATTTTCAGTAGAATGAGGATGTTAAGACAATGGGGTGGTATTGTTGATATTTGCCCTGATGCTAGTCCAATATTAAGTAAAACTTCAATTAAAGGTTTATATTTTAATTGTGGTTGGGGTACCGGTGGATTTAAAGCAACTCCAGGATCAGGAGATTTATTTGCTCATACAATTGCAAATGATGAGCCACATAAACTTAATGCTGCATTTAATCTAAATAGATTTATTAGTGGTGATCTTGTAGATGAACATGGAGCTGCAGCTGTTGCTCACTAATGTTTATAATTAATTGTCCTTATTGTGGAGAGCGAGATCAGCAAGAATTTAAGGCTGGCGGTGAAGCACACATAGAAAGACCAAAACAACCTACAGAATTAAGTGATGACGAATGGGCAGAATATTTATTTATGAGAAAAAATATAAAAGGTGTTCAGTTTGAAAGATGGAACCATGCACATGGATGTAGAAAGTGGTTCAATATGGTCAGAGACACTTCTAATGATGAAATCAAATTAGTTTATAAAATGGGTGAAAAACCTCCGTTAGAATAATATGTCAGCAAATTTAAGAGTTAAATCTAGTGAATTTATAGATGAAACACATAGAATTTCATTTAAGTTTAACGGTAAAACTTATTATGGATTTAAAGGTGATACTTTAGCATCAGCTCTACTTGCTAATAATGTTCATTTAGTAGGAAGAAGTTTTAAATATCATAGACCAAGAGGAATTATGACAGCAGGCTCAGAGGAGCCAAATGCAATTGTTCAAGTTAATGATAATACGAATAGAACAGAACCTAATGTTAGAGCTACAGAAATTGAAATTTATGAGGGTTTAGAGGCATCAAGTCAAAATTGTTGGCCAAATGTTAATTTTGATATTGGAGGAATAAATAATATCATTTCTCCTTTTTTACCTGCTGGTTTTTATTATAAAACTTTCATGTGGCCAGCTAGCTTTTGGGAAAAATATGAGTTTTTCATTAGACACTCAGCAGGTTTAGGTAAATCACCAACCGAGAAAGATCCAGATATTTATGATCATAGAAATATTCATTGTGATGTGCTAGTAGTTGGAGCAGGTATATCAGGAATATTAGCTGCAAAAAATGCAGCTAAAAATAATTTAAAAACTTTATTGGTTGAAGAAAAAAACGAGTTAGGTGGTGCAACCATTTATCAAAATAGAGAGTTCAATAAAATTGATAATCAAAGTTCATCTGATTGGATCAAAAAAGAAATAAATGAGCTAAAGAATATTGGTAATCTAGAAGTTAAAACGAGAACAAGTGTGGCTGCTTATCATGGATATAATTATTTATTGGCTAGAGAAAATTTAACAGATCATTTAGAAAAAAAAGATAAAAATAACAAAGTAAGACAAAGACTTTTAAAAATTAGAGCCAAAAAAGTAATTCTTGCAACTGGTGCTTTAGAGAGACCACTTGTTTTTAATAACAACGACAGACCAGGAATAATTTTGTCAACTGCTGTAAAAAAATATGCTGATTTCTTTGGTGTTAAATGTGGTGAAAAAAATGTTTTTTTTACAAATAATGATAGTGCTTATGAAAGTGCATTATGTTTACACAATAAAGGTATCAAAGTAGATGCTATTGTAGATATTAGAGATAACTCAAATTCAAAAATTGTTAAAGCTGTTGAACAAGCAGGAATAAAAATTTACTGGTCACATACGGTTGTTGATACCAATGGATATAGAAGACTTAGTAATATTTCAATAATGAGATTATCAAATGATGGAATGACTGTAACTGGTAAAAGAATTAACATTTCATGTGATTGTTTGGGAGTAGCGGGAGGATGGACACCTGCTGTACATCTATTTACACAATCAGGTGGTAAATTAAAATTTGATGAAGATAATGATGTATTTTTACCTAATAAATATCTTTCAGATCAAATTAGTGTTGGCTCATGCAATGGGTATTTTAATTTAAAAGAAATAATAAATAAATTGTCAATTAAACTAAAAGAGTTTTTAAAAATAGATCAAACTGATTTTGATAATATTGCTATAGAAAGCGAGGAAGAAACTCCAAAGAGGAATATATGGTTACTTCCATCTGATAAAGCTATTGGAAAAACAAAACCATTTGTAGATTATCAAAATGATGCAACTGCAAAAGATATAAAATTAGCATTACGTGAGGGTTTTCGATCAATTGAACATGTAAAAAGATATACGACAACTGGTATGGGTACCGATCAAGGTAAACTTGGTAATATGCATGCTCTTGGAATAATTGCTGATACTTCTGGGGTTAAAATGGGTGAACTTGGCACTACAACATTTAGGCCACCCTACACTCCTTTAACTTTTGGAACTATTGTTGGACGTAATGTTGGAGAATATTTTGATGTATTTAGAAGAACAGCAATGAATGATTGTCATATTGAAAATAAAGCTGAATTTGAAAATGTCGGTCAATGGAAAAGAGGTTGGTACTATCCTGTTAATGGTGAAACAATGCATCAAGCGGTACAGAGAGAAAGTAAAGCCGCAAGAGAAAGTGCTGGAATATTAGATGCTTCAACACTTGGTAAAATTGATATTCAAGGAAGTGATGCTTCTGAATTTTTAAATAGAGTTTACACTAATGCCTGGTCAAAACTTGCCATTGGAAAATGTAGATATGGTTTAATGCTTAACGAAGATGGAATGGTTTATGATGATGGTGTTACTACTAGATTAGGAGAAAACCATTATCTCATGACTACTACAACGGGTGGTGCTGCTAATGTTTTAGCAAAACTTGAAGATTATCTACAAACTGAATGGCCTGAACTTGATGTATATTTAACTTCAGTTACTGACCACTATGCAACAGCTAGTGTTTGTGGACCTAACAGTAAAAAAATACTAAAAAAAATATTTCCTGATCTAGATTTTTCTAATGAAAGTTTTCCTCACATGTCATTTAAAGAGGCTAAAATCAATAATATAAAATGCAGAGTTATGAGAATAAGTTTTACAGGAGAGCATAGTTATGAAATTAATATTCAAGCAAGTTTTGGAAAATCTCTTTGGGAAAAATGTATAGAAACAGGTAAAGAATTTAACATTACTCCGTATGGTACAGAAACTATGCACTTATTAAGAGCAGAAAAAGGTTTCATTATAGTTGGTCAAGATACAGATGGAACAATGACTCCTATTGATCTCCAAATGGATTGGATAGTTAGTAAAAAGAAATATGATTTTATTGGTAAAAGATCTTTATATAGATCTGATACAATGAGAGAGGATCGAAAACAATTAGTTGGATTGTTAACTGATAATCCAAATATAATTTTAGAGGAAGGTGCTCAAATTGTATCCGAATTAAATCAAAATCCTATCCAAATGTTAGGACATGTAACTTCTAGTTATTTCAGTCCAAATTTGAATAAATCTATTGCTTTAGCAGTCGTTAGAGGTGGAAAAGATATGATGGGTAAAAAATTATTTATTCCAATGGAAGATAAAACAATTAGTGTAACTGTAGCTAATCCAGTATTTTTTGATGAAGAAAATAAGAGGTTAAATGCTTAATTATAATAGTATTTTAAAAGAAGAGATAAACCATAATGGTTTATCGATTAAGGAAATTTATCCAATTATGAAACTTAATTTAAGAGGAAAAAAAAGAGAATTTTTTACATCTGTTGGTAAAAACTTAAACATGATACTACCTACAGAAGCCAACACTTCATCTTCAAGTGATAAACTTACCTCAATCTGGTTAAGTCCAGATGAATGGATGATCTTTTCAAATGAAAAAGTTCAAAAAGATAGCAATATATATGAATTAGAAGATACGTTATATAATAGTATTTCTAAAACTAATTTAGGAGCAGTTACTGATGTAACTGATCAATTAGTATTGCTAGAATTAAAAGGAGAAAACATTTTTGAATTATTTGCCTCAGGTAGTCCCTTTAATTTTAACGAATTTAAAGAAAAAAAAGGTTCTACAACACAAACATTACTAAATAACATTGATGTTCTAATTCATCATAAAGATCAAAACTTAGTTAATTTATTTGTTAGACGTTCATTTTCAGAGCATTTATGCTCATGGATAAATGATAGTGCGTCAAGGTTATAGAGTTCTAATTCTAAATTTTAAGCTAAAAGACTTTATGAAAAAAATAATCTTATTTGCACTATTAGTGCTTTTGCCCCTATCAGTTAACGCAGAAACAAAATTAGATCAAATATTGGCATCTGGTGAATTAAAAGTTGGAACTACAGGAGACTGGGATCCAATGACAATGAAGGATCCAGCTACAAATAAATATAAAGGTTTTGATATAGATGTAATGAGCGAATTAGCAAAAGATATGGGTGTTAAAGTAACTTTTGTACCAACTGAATGGAAAACAATAGTTTCTGGAATTACTTCAGGTAGGTATGACATTTCAACGAGTGTTACTAAGACTGCAAAAAGAGCAGAAGTAGCTGGTTTTACATCTACATATTATAAATATGGAACAGTTCCACTTGTTCTTAAAAAAAATTTAAACAAATTTCCGACTTGGGACTCTTTAAATAAAGATGGTGTTAAAATAGCTACTACATTAGGAACTTCTCAAGAGCAAAAAGCTAAAGAATTTTTTCCAAATTCAACATTGAAATCTGTTGAAGCTCCAGCTAGAGATTTTCAGGAAGTTCTAGCAGGTAGAGCTGATGGAAATATTACAAGTTCAACTGAAGCAAATAAATTAGTTATTAAATATCCTCAGCTAGCAATAGTACAGGATGGTGAAAAAAATCCAGCCTTTTTAGCAATGATGGTACCAAAAAATGATACTGTATGGAATGATTATGTAAGTAAATGGATAGAAAAGAAAAAAAATTCTGGTTTTTTTGAAAAATTATTATCCAAGTATAATCTTAAAAGCTTATAATCAGTTAGATATTAATATTTAATTCTCTATAACTTTAAGAGTGAAAAATATATTTTTTTTACTTTTAATTATTCTACTCTCTTCTTGTTCAGATCAAGAATTGGGTTGGTTTATTATTTCTCCAAATAATATTGAAGGTTTAACAAATTTAAAATTTTTATTAAGTGGTTTAACAACAACTATTTATATTTCAGTAGTATCAATTATTATATCTATGTTTCTTGGATTAATAGTTGCAATTCCCTCTTTAGCTAAAAATAAGTTTTTAACTTATATTAATATTGGTTATGTCGAGATCGTTAGAGCTGTACCATTATTAGTCTTAATATTGTGGATTTATTATGGATTGCCGATAATGACTGGGATTAGCTTTAGCCCATTTGTTTCTGGAATAATTGCTTTAGCAATAAGTGAAAGTGCTTTTCAGGCGGAAATCTTTAGAGCAGGTATAAATTCAATAAAAAAAGCTCAATGGGAAGCTGGAAGCTCACTGGGTTTAAATTTTTTTAAAAGATTAAGACTCGTAATTTTACCTCAAGCAATAAAAAACATTTTGCCAGCAATCGGAAATCAATTTGTTTATGTGTTAAAAATGTCTTCACTAGTATCAATAATCGGTATTGGTGATTTAACAAGAAAGGCTAATGAATTAGTTGTTACAACTTATAGGCCTTTAGAAATTTATACCTTTTTAATTTTAGAATATTTAATGCTTATTTTAATTGTTTCATATTTTGTAAGAAAGCTTGAAAAAAAATTAAAATAAAAGCTTATTTCAATTATATTGAAACAGACCGTTAGACACAGGCTTATTATTCTTATGTGTAATTAATTGTCAGATTCATTATTAAGCCAATAGTTAAATTCTTTCGAATCTATGATTACTTTGAGATTATCTAACCAACCTTTGTTAGCAGTAATCTCATCTGACCAATCATAACAAGAAATAAGAACAGCTGCGCCATTTTTAAGATCAAATTTTGTTATATAAACAAAACTTTTTCCACTTTTATCACCACTATGTTTGTCTTCAATAATTTTTTTTTTTGAATTAGGAAAAAGTTTTTTAATATCTTTTGAAATTTTTTTATTATCGTCTATGCAAGAATTCATATTTTTAAAAAAATTAATCCCCTCTAAACTATAAATTATATATTTAGGATCATTATCTTTGATTTGAACTTGTATCTTTTCATAAACACTATTATCAATACTTGCAAATCTTGCTGTAAAGTATTTTTTATTAGAAAATAAAAAACCAGTATCGTTTTTTTGTTCTAAAATTTCTTTCTCACTATAAAAATCTAAAAGACTATCTCCAACACTA